>NZ_NFHZ01000016.1 GCF_002161555.1 Barnesiella sp. An55
TCATAGAATGAAACTTATTGACGAATATATATCAAGACATTATTGAGGATTATCCTGAATTTTGTCGACTAGGAAGTTTTTCAACTGGTTTCATCCTGAATTTTGTCGACTAGGCCGAATCATCGGGAAAAATACCGTTGAAAGGCTATGCGCTCGTCGCCATTGGCCAGGTAGATGATACCGCACCGGCTGAAGCCGTGCCGCACGAGCAACTCCTGCATCACCCTGTTGTCGCGATGGGTGTCGATGCGAATGTTATCGACATAGCCACGACACCAGGCCAGAGTAGCCGCAAAAATACCACCCACCTTGCCGGTCGAGGCAATGCGGTGTATCACGCCATAGGGTTTGTCGTTGAGCCATGCCCCGTCGTAGATGGTAGCGTAGGTAGGCTCTGGTGCCGAACCATAACGGAAACAAAAGATACCTACAATCATATCCTCATCGTCGAGACACACAAAGCTGCTGTTGTCGGCGATATCGGCCTCGAGAATTTCGCGCGAGGGATAACCGCCCGTCCACTGACGATAGTTCCCGTTCTGCCGCATGAAACGCTTGGCCTGCTCAAACACGGGCATCACCTGCTCGATATCGGCGGTTGTCGTTGCTCTTATCTTCATAAACCATTCTCTCCTGTTTATCGCGAAGCCAGGTCGTCATAGAGTTTCTGCAAATAGGCCTTTCCCCAGTTCAACTTCAACGCACTGCTGTCGTTCTGTTCAATGAGAACCGACTGGGCCGCACAGTCATAGACGGCTGCACCCTCCCGGTCGATATAACCAAAGCCGTCGGGGAAGGTATAGTAGGCAAAACGTTCCCGGGTGGGATCGGCCAAATTCTTGCTAAAGGCAAAGTCGTCGTAAGGGATATGCAACTGCGCCAGCAGCGTGGCCGCCAAGTCGATCTGCGACAAATAGTCGTCGATGACCCGCGGAGCCAACACGGCACCACCGGCCCACACGAGCGGAATGTGGTGATACTCGATATCGTGATTCTGCACGTTATAGGGGTAGCGGAAGGCATGATCGGCCACGAATACCAGCAATGTGTTTTCCCACGACGGAAGCTTCTTGAGCCGGGCCACAAAGTCACCCAGGCAACTGTCGGTATAGGCCACCGAGTTCAGGTATTTATCTTCGAGCCGGTGCATGGGCACATCGAACGGCTCGTGACTGCTGAGTGTGAGAAACATTTTCATGAAAGGCTTGTCGGCAGGCTGTTCAGCGATGAGCCGATAAACCTCGTCGAACGTCACATGGTCGGGTACGCCCCACTTGCTCAGCCGCTGACTCAACGGGAAATCACGGTCACACACGATATTGTCCATGCCCATCGAAATGAAGTAGGAACGCATATTGGTAAAATCGGCATCACCGCCATAGATAAACTGCGTGTCGTAACCTTTGTTGCGCAACGATTTGGAGATGGCCGGGAGCGATTGCGACTTGGCGGGATATTTCATAATCGAGGCCGTAGGCTGGGCTGGATATCCACTCAAGATAGAAGTAAGGCCCCGGTCGGTTCTGAAACTGTTGGCATAACAGTGGGTAAAGAGGATACCCTCCGAGGCAATCTGCTCGAGATTGGGCATCACCCCCGACAGACCGCCCAGGCTCTCCATGGCTGCCCCCGAAAAGCTCTCGAGAACCACCAGCACCACATTGGCACCGGGCTTCACCCATTGAGCCGAATCGGCGGGAAAGACCGACGGTCCTCCACCCCGCAGAGGCTCGAAAAGGGCATCGGCCTCGGCCGGCTCAAAAAAGCGGTATTGCGAAGAGAAATCCTCCGATTTGAAGAGCGACGACATCAGGCTGAACACCGGGTTGATAGCTGCATGATTCAACTCCATGCGATCACTGAAGTAGGCCTTGCCCACATTCATGGTAGAGACCGTGAAGCCACCCCGAATGGGAATGAACAACGACGCCGTGAGCAGCAACAATACAGCCAACGAGAGCAGCGGTTTGCGGGGCTTTTCCCACTTCGCCACCCTACCCGACCAACGCCACAGCGGCCACACGAGCAACACGGCATAAGCCACGATAAGGAGCAGAATCACCACCGTCTGCCATGCCGGGATACTGGCTACGGCATCGGCCGGTGAAGCCAGATAGAAAAGCGGCGTAGCGTCGATGCGGAATCCCCAGAAACTGTACAACACCGCATCGCTCAACGTAATGATCGACACCACCAGGGCAATCAACACGAAATAGGTGCGGAAGACTGGTTTCCACCACGTCCCCCGCAAATAGACGGTCACGGCCGTGAGCAGAGCCGGCAGAGCCGTAATATAGGCAGCCATCGAGCAGTCGAGGCCCCGTCCGTGCCACATCACCGCCAACCATTGCGACAAGGGAGTATTCCCGTACAAATCCCAATGATACAGCATAAAGAGGGGCTTTTGCACGACAAACATGATAAAAAACCAGCAATATATGGCCACCAGGAAATAGATGCGTTGTTTCATATTCGGCTAATTTTAGGACGTGTAAAAGTAATACAAAAAAGCCCTCGGGAATGAAATTAAATCTATGAAACGATTTGTTTAATATTTATTAAGGGTCGAAGATTAGTTAGAATGATTATAAATCGTGACCTTTGTTAAAATTACCATTTGTATCACCTAACACAGTAGTAATGAAAAAAATTTTATTATTATCAGCCTTAACTGTTTTTGCAATCATGGCACAAGCTGCTAACCCATTTTTCGGGCCCTATAAGACGCCCCACCAAACAGTTCCGTTCGACAAGATAAAACTGTCGCACTACGAACCGGCTTTCAAGAAAGCCATTGAAGAGAATCAAAAAGAGATTGACGCTATCGTAAACCAACGTTCGACTCCCACATTCGAAAACACCATCGAAGCTCTCGACCGCAGCGGCCGGATGCTCAACCGTGTGGCCAACGTATTCTTTGCCGTACTCAGTGCCGAGGGTAACGACGAGATGATGGAAATCTCGCAACGCGTACAACCCATGCTGTCGGAACACAGCAACAACATCAGCCTGAACGAAAAGCTCTTCGAGCGCATCAAATTCGTATATGACCGCCGCGACCAGCTCGATCTTACCCCCGAACAGCAAATGCTGCTCAAAGAGACCTACGAGTCGTTTGCCCTGAGCGGTGCCGAACTGAAGGGTGCCGACCGTGAGAAGTATCGCAAACTGTCGTCGGAGTTGAGCCAGCTCACCCTCGACTTCGGTCAAAACGTATTGAAAGAGACCAACCTCTTCTCGATGATGCTTACCGAGGATGAACTGGAGGGCCTGCCCCAAAGCGCTCGCGACGCTGCCGCCGCCCTGGCCAAGAGCAAAGGCAAAGAGGGTTACATGGTCAACCTCTCCTATCCCAGCTACAGCGCCTTCATGAAATACTCGTCGCGTCGCGACCTGCGCGAGAAACTCTATCGGGCCTACAACTCGCGCAACATCTCGGGCGAATACAACAACATCCCCATCCTGAAACGCATCGCCGAGGTTCGCCTCGAAATGGCCAAACTCTTTGGCAAACCCAACTATGCCGAGTATAACCTGCAAACCACCATGGCCGGCAACAGCGCCAACGTATATAACCTGCTGAACCAACTGCTCGACGCCTACAAACCCACGGCTCTGCAAGAGGTAAAGGAGATTCAGGGCTTCGCCATCGGTAAAGAAGGCAAAGACATGACACTCATGCCTTGGGACTTCAGCTACTACTCCGAACAACTCAAGCACATCAAATACGACCTCAACGACGAGATGTTGCGCCCCTACTTCGAGGTAAACAACACCATCAAGGGGGTATTCGGTCTGGCTACCCGTCTCTACGGTCTGCATTTCACCAAGAACCCCAAAATTCCCGTATATCACCCCGAGGTCGAGGCTTTCGAAGTAACCGACAACGATGGCAATTATGTGGGTGTAATTTACACCGACTTCTTCCCTCGCGACGGCAAACGTGCTGGTGCCTGGATGACCGAGTTCAAAGGACAATGGAAAGAGGAGGACGGAACCGACAGCCGTCCGCAAGTAACCATCGTGATGAACTTCTCGCGTCCCACGGCCGACGCTCCCGCCCTGCTCACCTACGACGAGGTAGAGACCTTCCTGCATGAGTTTGGCCACGCCCTGCACGGCTTGCTCTCCGACGTAACCTACTCGACCCTCTCGGGTACCAACGTATATCGCGATTTCGTGGAGCTGCCTTCGCAGTTCAACGAGAACTTCCTCTCCGAAAAAGAGTTCCTCGACAGCTTTGCCGTTCACTACAAGACCGGCGAAAAGATGCCCGTCGAACTGGTTGAGAAGATCAAGGCATCGAGCCAATATCTGGCCGCCTACCTGTGCGTGCGCCAACTCACCTTCGGCTTCCTCGACATGGCCTACCACACCATCGAGGCCCCGGTCGATGATGCCTTAGCCTTTGAAAAACAGGCTATCGCCAAAACCCTGGTATTACCCGATGTAGAGGGTACGCTCATCGCTCCTCAATTCGGACACATCTTCTCGGGTGGTTATGCAGCCGGATACTATGGTTACAAATGGTCCGAGGTGCTCGATGCCGATGCCTTCGCCGTATTCAAGGCCCACGGTATTTTCGACCCGGCCACGGCTGCTTCGTTCCGTGACAATATCTTGAAACGCGGCGGTACCGAGAATCCCATGACGCTCTACAAACGTTTCAAAGGCAGCGAGCCTACAATCGAAGCCCTCATGCGTCGTGACGGCATTATCAAGTAAGCCTCACGTCTCGCACAAAATACAAAACAACGGAGACCCGCACCCTGCGAGCTCCGTTGTTTTTTTATCTACTTGCATCATGCGGTTTACCCCCGGCAAGCCGATAGAGCTGTTCTATCGTGCGGAGAAAGGTGCAACCTCTCTACCCTCGAGACTGCACAGGTTCACTAAAAGACCCTAAACAGACTGTCGTCCCATAGTTGCAAAATAGCCAGATGTCCCCCCTAAAGATAATCGGACGAAAACTATTAAGGGCTGCCCCGATTCACGGGACAGCCCTTGCTTTATATAAGTAAGTTCGTCACCAGGCTTACTGACTTCCCCGCTTAGAACGAGAAGTGCAACGAAATGCGCACACCGCTCTTGCTTGCATTGGGATTGTCGCGATAGGTCAACCGCCACACATAATCGACCCGCAAGATGGTGAAGATGTTGTCGATACCTACCCCACACTCCATATAGGGCATCTTGTCCATCTCGGTACTACCTTTGGGGAATACGAAGAGATCCTGATTGTAGAGCGGGTTGTTCTTCTTGCTGAGCGAACCATACAGTCCGCGGAACGAGAATACCTCGCGCAGCTTCATGTACTTGAGCAGCGGGATACGGTTGAACAAGGCACCGTTGGCATTGTAGGTAAAGTCCCACGAGACGTACTGGTCGTTGATAAACTCAAGTGCGTTCATCAAGGCATACGACTCGGGTTGTATCGTATAGGAGAGGTTGGCATTGGGGAGCAGCAGCATGGGGAAAGGTACCTTGTCCCACACCTTACCGGCCTTGACAATACCGTCGAAATAACCGAAGGCCGAGAACCAGAACCGTTTCTGGATACCAAACTCGGTGCGGTTGTAGGAGTAGCGGCTACCCAGCACATCTTTGAAGGCAAAGGTATGCGAAAGCGTGAGCACCGGAGCATCGAGGTTGATGGGATAACGGTTGCTGCGGGTCTGGTAGAACTTCTCGTTGGGGGCAAACCGCAACTTCACGTCGAAGTAGGTCTGCATGTAATCTTTCACCTCCTTGCCATAGCCATCGATAAAGGCAATACGGTCGGTCGCCATCTGCTGTATCTCGTTGCGCACACCCAAGCCGAAAGAGAAACCGCCTTTGCGCTCTTGCAGGTATGACAACTCGGTTTTGCGCAGATAGGTGGCTTTGTTGTCCGATTTGCGCTTGAGCGACAAGAATACATTATCCTTGTTGGTGTACATGTACTGCTGCCCCAACTGATCGATATCGTAGGTGTGATTCAACTTGATCGAGTGGATGGGGAACTCCTTGGCATGGAATTTCTTCTTGTTGAACGAATACTCTACCTCGCCCGAATATTTGATTTTCTCATCCTTCGTACCATAGGCTACATAGCCTCGTGCAAACCAATGGGGATTGAGTTGTGCCGTAGTGACACCACCCACCCTGAAACGGGCACCCTCCACTTCGTTGGCACTGATGGTGGTATTCATGGGACCGAAATCGAATTTGCTATCCTCACTGGTCTCTATATAGCCACCAATGAGAATACCCAAGAACTTCTCGGTATAGTAGAAAGCCGGCACCTCACGCAACCGGGCCAACAGTTTATCGACAGCGCCCTCTTTCTTCTTCACCGGCACATGGCGATTATCGACCCAAAACTCCTCGGGCTTGGCCTGCGCATCGACCTCTACCCGCTCGCGTCCCTCGAAATCATAGACCGACAAATCGTCGGGTGGCGTAAACGAGAACTTGTCGTAGGTAGTCATGCGCCGGGCATACAGGCCCTGTGTCGAAGGCATTATCTTGAACTCGATGATGGCATCATCCTTGGTCTTGATGCGGGTCCCGTCGTCCAACTGTTTGTAATCCTGCTCGAGGTACATATTCTCGACATAGTTGAGATTGATGTCGCGGGGCACGTTCAACTTTACTTTCTTGATGAAATAGGTCGAGTCGCCCTCGGGCACATAGATATGCCCCGTGAAACCAAACGATTCGGAGTTGAACGGAACAAACCCCAGGTCGATACATCTCACCCCGTCCACCGCGATGGTATCGAGCAGATAGTATTTATAGAACGATGTACCGATGTTCGACAACGGGCTCACAAACCGGTTGTTCAACAAGGTAATGTCGTTTCCGAAGATATCGATTTCGCGGAACAAGTCGTCGCACAACATCTGCACACTCTCTTCGTTGAATATCTCGTCGATGCCGGCCCGCTTGATACCCGTCACAATCGACTTCTCGGTCTCGGGACTGCGGCGGTAATAGTTCTCGGCAATCTTCTCCTTGATCGAAACAGTCAAAATGGGCTTACCCGAGACCTCCGACGTATCTACATAGTCAAATATAAACTGGAATTTCTTGAACAACCACTTCTTCTTTTGCTCCTCCGAAAACTCATTGAGGGCAAAAGTCATCTTCTCATACTTCTCGTAGTTGAAAAAATCGTGATGTTTGGGATTTCCCACATCGCGGCGCTCGATGAGCTTCTTGACAAACTCAACCGCAGGGTTGTTCTTCTTACTATATTTCTCTTTCTTGGGTTTTACGACTACCTCCTGCAAGGTATAGTCCGAGGGTACCAAATCGATCTCCAGGTTATTCTCTGTTCCTTTTTTTACAAAAACCGTCTTTTCGCGATAACCCAGCGTAGAGATGCGCACATTCAAAAAATTGTCGCGCACCGACACGGCAAACTTACCCTCATCGTCGGTCATGACCCCTTTGTCACTCCCTACAAAAAAAACCGAAGCATAGGATATAGGTTCATGGGTTATAGAGTCCCTCACAATCCCCTTTACCACCGTTGCCGCTTGAGCCATAACCGAAACAGGGAGCCCCATGCACAACACACAAAGGGCCAATGCCACATATATTTTTTTTGCCATAAAAGTCTCAAAAACTGAACTTAGTAACCGGTACCACCATTCGACTCTCTCGAATCTTTCTGGCGACAAAAGTACAAAAAAACTACCGGCCTCGGGGCTTTTATCGGCAACAGTTCACCGGTTTAACAATGTTTAATAAAGACTGCGTTTTTATTCCGGTTCTTAAACCAAATAAATGTATTATATTCGGTCTCCTATTTATTTTTGTTAAATCATGAATGTAGAGATTGAGCGTAAATACCGGGTAACCGATACCTCCTACCGACAAGGCTCCACCCGTTGCACCTACTACAAGCAGGGATATATCTCGGTTGCCCCCTCGGGAACGGTGCGCATCCGCATCGCCGGCGACCAGGCTTTCATCACCATCAAAGGTACCACAACCGGCTGCTCCCGACAAGAGTTTGAATACCCCGTTCCCGTAACCGACGCCACCCAAATGCTCGACTCGCTGTGCCTGCCCGGGATCATTGAGAAAAAACGCTACCTCTACCCCTATGCCGGACACACATGGGAGATCGACGAGTTCATGGGCGACAACGACGGCTTGATCGTGGCCGAAGTCGAACTGCAATCCGAATCGGAATCAGTGGAACTCCCCCCCTTCATCGGACGCGAAGTGACTGGCGACAGCCGCTACTACAACTCCTGCCTGGCTCGAAAGCCTTACAAAACCTGGGACGAGGAAAAATAATCCGCCGGTTTTAGATTTTTTTACAATTAAAATGGCCGCGTGTCGAATCTTTTCCATACCTTTGCCCCCGTCAAAAACGACAGACCATTGGAAAGATGCCGGAGTGGTCGATCGGGACGGTCTCGAAAACCGTTGTACCCTTACGGGTACCGAGGGTTCGAATCCCTCTCTTTCCGCAGAAAAGAGCAAATCAGCCAACGCGATTTGCTCTTTTTTTGTTCCTCTTTCCAAGCTCCTCCGGCAAAAGGACAAGACAGCTCCCTTTGCGAGTATTCCCAGACTTCGCGACGTAAAATAATTCGAATCAATATTCTTTTGAAATTTCCCTAATATCGACAGGACGAAAGTCCCATCATCGCCCGATCTGCTTTCTTACTTCGGCAGGCTTACCCGCAGACGAAGAGCCGACGAAAGGGCTCCACACAGGGAGAGAATACCAGCCAGAAGCATGGCATCGTGAGGGGCGGTATCGCCATAAATATGGAAAAGCAAGGCAACGAGAGCAGCCCCGATGGTCTGCCCCGTAAGGCGGGCGGTAGCAAGCATGCCACTGGCGCTACCGGTGCGTTGCGGAGGTGCCGAGGTGAGCAGCATGTGATTGTTGGGCGACTGGAAAAACCCGAAGCCCATACCGCAAAGCATCAACCGCCACACCAGCCCGAAGTGGTTGGTATCGGTGGGTACGAACGAGAGGCTGAAACAGCCGATACTCATGATAATCAACCCTACCCCGCCCAAAATTCCGGGGTGTATCTTTCCGATGAGTATGCCCGCCAACGGCGCTACAAAGACAATGACCAGCGGCCACGAAGTCATCAGCAACCCGGTGCCTACGGCATCGTAGTGAAAGGTGTTGACCAACAGGAAGGGCATGGCAATCAAACTCATCATCTGAGCCGTAAAGGATAGAATACTCGTCATGACCGACATCGAGAAGATGGGTATCTTGAGCAAGTCGAAGGGAAGCATAGGATAGCGTTCACCGAGTTGCATGCGCCCACCACGGCCAACAGTACCACGCCACACAACACCCAACGCACCGGCACGTCGTGCGAATAGGCTTCGACACACCCGATGAAGAGTCCAAAGGTGGCAGCATTGAGCAGCGCCTCTTTCCAATTGAAGCGATGCCCCAAACGTCGCACGGCGTTATCGGGCAAATATTTGCGTCCCAGAATAAAAGTAGCGATACCTACCGGTACATTGATGGCAAAAAGCCAGGGCCACGAAGCCATCGACAGGATAGCAGCCGCCAGTGTAGGGCCGGTAACCGAAGCGATAGCCACCACCGTGGCATTGAGCCCTACCCCCTCGCCCAACCGACGTTTGGGATAGATGAGTTTGATAAGCGAGGTATTCACACTCATAATCATCGAAGCGCCAAATCCCTGGAATACCCGCGAGGCTACCAACAACGGCAGATTGTGCGACAAGGCACAGAGCAGCGACCCGATAGTAAAGACCACCACTCCCCGCAAATAGACCTGCTTGTACCCCCAACGCTCGCCCATCGACGAGAAGGGCAGCAAGGTCATCATGATAATCAGCTGAAAAGAGTTGACAATCCAAATGGAATCGGACGAAGAAACGTGTAACTCCTGGGCTATACTGGGCAACGCCACGTTGCAAATGGAACCGTCGAGGACCGACAGAAACAGCCCGCAAAAGGTCGTTGTCATGGCATAGTATATACGCGGGCGATGCAGACCGTCCCAATTCAAATCTCCTACAATCTTGTCTTCCTCTTCCTGTTTCATCTTTTTACCTTTCTTGAAACCATGCTCACGCATATCGGCTGCAAAGATACAAAAAGATATAGAAAGGTATAAGTGCGGAAACCGATGAAAGTGCAGCTTTCAATCCGGTATGATTCTCCACCCCCGCTTCTACGCGACAGAAAATAAAGAGTAGAAATAATAAAATTCAATTTCGCCTTCGTCTTATCCAACACAACAGAATCTATCTTTCTCTATTACGCCATCGGGTATAAAATCGCTTGCACCCCTTCACCACCATAGGGGCAAAAATTCCTCCCAATAGTCCTGGAATGAGTATGAAGAGCAAAATAAATTCCAGCGTAGCCATAGTTACAAAAGTTTAGATACCGATTAAAGTTACCAATGCAAAGAAGGGAAAAATAATTTTACCGAACAAAAGAAATGGGCTACATTTGTCTTGAATGTCAAAACAAGATGCCCCACATGAAAACACCACACATATCGATTCCAAGCTTTTGTCTCCCATACGCCATCGGACTGTTGTTGCTGTGCCTGGTCGCCATCCCGGCACGGGCCCAATGGAGCTTAGGCGGCAAAGCGGGAGTCAACTGGGCTACGGTAAGGTACCCCGAAAACATACTGAACGACAAGGCCGGTTTTGTCGTGGGCGGACAAGTGGGTGCCGTAGCGACCTATCAGTGCAATACCTATTTCGACTTGCAACTCGAATTACTCTACGCCACACACGGCTACAAAGACAAAACCCTTGTTTATAACGACGAACAAGGCAACACGATGTACAATGGGTATTCGTGCCACATCCACTACATAGATATTCCACTGCTGGTCAAGTTCTTCCCTGTGGCCGGGCTCAACATTCAGGCAGGGCCGCAGCTGGGTATCGGGTGTGCCCTTACCGATTCGTGGAAAGGAGTGGAGAAATTTCAGCAACCGGCAGGGGCCGAACTGGGCGTGGTCGTGGGGCTGGGATATGAATTCGACTCAGGACTCTTTGTCGATGCCCGCTACACCTGGGGCCTCACCCACTCCCTGCGCGACGTCGAAAGCGCCTACGAAGGGCGTAACGTGGGAATCTCTATGGGGTATCGATTCTATTTGTAGCACAACATACTCTCAATCGAGCATCAGACTCATGTAGGGACGCATGGACGGGAAGTCGATGAGCGAAGCCTGATGTGAATCGCCAAATATCACGAGGGCCAACTCGGCCACATCGACATCGAGGTCGCACGAGTCGGTTTCGACGCAACGACACTCACCATCGCCCAGTCGGTAAGCTCCATCGTTCCCCGGCAACAGCGGGTCGGTTACCCGCACAACAACCTGTAATCCGGGGTGATTCTGTGCCACAGCCGACAGCATGGCCGGTACATCGACAATACGTATCATGCCCACACGCTGCAGGCTTCCCTCCTCACTCTCGGGCGGCGCCATTACCGTGAGGGGCACACCGGGGAAAAGCTGCATCGCCTCGTGCAAAGCCGCATCATGAGCCTCATCGCTCACAGCCAACAACTCTTTCACGACCGTGCGGTCGTCGTGCGGCACGACAAAAGCCAAAGCCGAGAGTTCGCCAACCTCGTTGGCCAAGGCAACCACCTCACCCCCATCGAGACGATTGTCGCCGCATATCACCTCAAAGTCGTCGGGCTCGTGCAACAGGCAACAGGAACGACGTCGCATTTGCGCATCGAAAAATCGATAGAGTTCGTCGTGCGACAGATTCACTCGACGATACCCAGCGCCCTCGAACCGATGTACCGACGTAAAGTCGCACTCTCGCCGAAAAAAGACCGGGGCATATCCCTTCGTGGCATAGTAGCCATACAGCCACGGCTCGGCCGGGATAAGCGCCGACAGCGGAATACCACGCGAGCGCATCACCTCGAACGACTGCTTCAGCAACCGGCTCATCAATCCCCGGTTGCGATACTCGGGTCGTGTAGCTGCCCCCGAGATATAGCTCACACCCAATACCGACGAACCGTAGGTGAGGCGATATGGCAGCATCTGCAAAGCCGTGGTCAACACACCATGCTCCTCGAAACAGAGAGCATTCTCATCCCGATACAAGTGGTCGAACAAGAGATCGACAAAACGCTCGTCGTCGTGAAAACAGAGTTGCCACAACGCTCTGATACCGGCTTTTTTCTCCAGAATATTCATGGTCATCCAATGGTTTTTCTGTTAAAAACAACATTCTACCGTAATGGTTTCCACCCTATCAGGGGTATCTACGCAACCAATTGCAACAATTTGATTTACAATATAATATACATGATATTTAATATTTTATTTTAATATCATACAAGTAATTCCGTTTATTATACTGATTATCAAATAGATACAAATCAATCTTATAGATAAAATATAACCGCATTTATTTGCGAATGGCGCTTGTCTATCAACAAACGCCATACATTCGCCCTTTGTTACATAGTTTTATAACGACTTGATATATTGTATATTATAAATCTATGATAAATTTATACTTTATAAATGCCACACATTATTGGCCGGCCTGGCTTGGAGCGCTGTTTCCGTTATTGCCCGAACGGGGTTTACGACGCCGGTGATTGCGACGCCGGGCTGTAGCTCCACGCTGGTTTTGCTGAGTCCCATTTTCGCCCTTTTCCTTAGCCTGATTTTCGGTTGCAGTCGGCACCTGAGTCTCCTTGGGAGCCCCACCCTTCGAAGCATTATCTTTGGGTACACCCTTGTCGCCCCGGCGACGATTGCGCGAACGACCTTTACCATTGCGACCTTCGCCTCCACCTTTTCCGCCTCGGCCACGACGACCGCCGCTCTCTTGTCCGGGAGCATAAACAGGCCCCTCGCCCAGCCCCTCGGGCATCGGACGTTTGGCAATTTCATACCCCAGGAACGACTCGATACGGTGGAATTTACCCTGCTCCTTCTCCGACACAAAAGTAATGGCCGTACCCTCGGCATTGGCACGAGCCGTACGCCCTATGCGGTGAATGTAGTCCTCGGGGTCGTGAGGTACGTCGTAGTTGATAACCAACCCTATCTGGTCGATATCGATACCTCGCGAAATCACATCGGTAGCCACCAGAATGTCGATTTTGTTGTTCTTGAAATCGAGCATGACCGCCTCGCGTTCGGGTTGCTCCAGATCGGAGTGCATGGCAGCCACCTTGTACTTTTTCCGTTTGAGTGCAAAGGCCAGTTCCTTCACCTTCTGCTTCGACGACGAGAAGATAATGGTCTTGGTGCCGGTAGGCTCCTTGAAAAGGAAGTCGATAATGCCCATCTTCTGAGTCTCGTAGCAGACGTAGGCCGACTGGTCGATGGCCTCGTTGGGCTTCGAGATGGCCACGTTCACCTCTACGGGATCGTGCATGATATTCTTGGCCAGCTGGCGAATCTTGGGCGGCATGGTGGCCGAGAACATGATGGTCTGCCGCTTCTCGGGCAGACATTTGCCAATCTTCATGATGTCGTCGTAGAAACCCATATCGAGCATGCGGTCGGCCTCGTCGAGGATGAAATACGCCACACCCGAGAAGTCGATATTCGAGATATTCAAGTGCGAGATGAGCCGGCCCGGTGTAGCGATGATGATATCGGCACCCATGGTGAGACCACGCTTCTGCTGTTCCCACGACGAACCGTCGCCACCACCCGAAACCACGGCGGTAGAGATGGGCAGGAAATAGGAGAAGCCCTCAAACTGCATATCGATCTGCTGGGCCAATTCGCGAGTGGGAGCTACGATAATGGCCCGCACCTTGTCACCACTGCCCGGATATTGCGTGAGCAGATTCAACAAGGGTAATATATAGGCAGCCGTTTTGCCCGTACCCGTCTGGGCACAAGCTATCAAATCTCTTCTTTGTAAAATCACGGGAATGGTCTGTTCCTGAACCGGGGTCGCCTCTTGAAAATTCATGGCGTCGAGCCCTTGCATGACCTCTTCCGACAATCCGAATTCTTCAAATGTCATATCTTTTTTCCTTAAATTTTTCTTTAGCAATTCATTCCGCGACGGGGAATCACAAGCCATCAAGACCTCATTTCCCCGGGTCGTTGTCGTTTATTCGGTGGCAAAGTTACAAAAAAAAGGCGATATGCCATGGCATATCGCCCTCTATTCCGCGACGATGCCGCCGCCTCTTTCTTACTGATGTTGAGGACGCAGCAAGTCGTTGACCGTCTTTACCGGATTGAAGGTCTCGGCGGGAACCTCGACAAATACCGTATTCCAGTCGCTCATGGCACCGTTCCACAGGCCCGGTAACTCGAGAGCTTTCAAGTCACGGCCATTCTTCGACTTGTGCGAGATAAAGCCGGTATTCTTATCGACATAGCGGGGCAAATCGTACTTGGCTCCCTGCCCGTCGCGCACGGCACATACCAAATCGACGGGGTTGAAGTGTGTGCCCGACTCGAACTGTTTCTTGGCCTCGGGATTGGCCATATCGATTTGCGAACTTTCGAGAATCTGCAACGAGGTTGTACCGTCGGGGTTATAGGCCACGAACGGACCGCCACCCGGTTCACCCGAGTTGCGCACCATACCGCACACCCGAATGGGGCGGTCGAACTTGCGCAACAAATACAAAGCCAACTCGGCATCCTCGAGATTCTTGGTCTCTTCGTTGCGCACAAAGAGTTTCTTGTGCAGAAACTGAACCATTTCACGCAAATCGTCGATGGTATATTTGCCGCTCTTCAGCATGGCCGTGTAACGGTTAATCTCGGCTTGCAGGGCAACCAACACACCGCCGATAATCTTTTTGTAGCGCACGGTAGGCTCTTTGAGGCGGTCGGGCACCACGTTGTCGATGTTTTTCACAAACACAACTTCGGCATCGATATCGTTGAGGTTCTCGATGAGCGCACCGTGACCTCCGGGACGGAACAAGAGTTTGCCATCCTCTCTGAAAGGCTCGTTGTTCATATCGACGGCAATGGTATCGGTCGAGGGTTTCTGCTCCGAGAAACTGATGTTGTAGCGCACACCGTAGCGTTTTTCATAATCGGCCTTCTTGGCAGCCACCAACTCTTTGAAATGGGGCAGATGCTCGTGCGAAACCGTGAAGTGAATATTCACCTCGCCATCGGAACTGGCGGCGTAGAGAGCGCCCTCGGTCAAATGCTCCTCCATGGCCGTGCGGTCGGTCGTGGCATAGTGATGGAACTTGAGCAAGCCCTTGGGCAGTGCCCCGTAATTGAGCCCCTTGGCTTCGAGCAAATTTGCCACGACAGCCTTGTAGTTACCGGCGGCCACGAGATCGGCAATACCTTTCCCCTCGTTCTTCACACAGGCAGCATCGAGATCGGCATAGAAGGCAAAATGATCGATCGAGTCGAAAAATTTCTTTTCAAAATCGGTTCTCGGCTCGCTATACTCAGCCGAGAGGAAACTGAACAAATCTTTGAACATACGGCTCGCAGCCCCCGATGCGGGAACAAACTTCACCACCTTGTGACCGTCCTTCAAATACCCCTCCCACAAATCGAGATAGTATTGAGCCTGTTTTTCATCGAGTGACAAAATGCCATTCCCTACCGACGCCGACGAAGCGATTTTCAAGAATGGGAATCCCCTTTTGAAAGATGCCAACTGGTCTTCGACTACCCGTATGTCGATACCCTTTTCGGCAAACAAGTTTAAATCCTCTGTTGTAAACATATCTATAATAAATAATGAATTTTAATTCTGTTCCCAAAACTACAAAAAGCTCTAAAAAAAAGCGCACTTTTAACTATAAAAATATATATTTGAGACATTATTTTTTGATAACAGTCACACCTTATGCCCGAAAAAAGCTATTTCACCCCCGAGGAAAAAGAAAATGTCCTTTCGGTTTACCGCCAATTGTTGCGTCACAGCCAACCGGTGATGACAATCGAGGACTTTACCCGCATGCGCAAACTCATCACCGAAGCGGTATCTACGGGGCACTACCAGCGAAACAAACAGGGCATCAATCCAGTCGTACGCAACCTCAACACGGCGCTCATCCTGTGCGACCGGGTAGGTGTAGAGCGCAGCATGCTCATCTCGATACTGCTATTCAATCTGGTGGTGAGCGAGTTTCTCACAATCGAAGCAGTGCAGAAAGAGTTCGGCGACGATATTGCGCAACTCGTCCGGGGACTTATCAAATCGAACAGTCTCTATGCCAAGCAAGCGGCGGTCGAGAGCGAAAACTTCCGCAAACTACTGCTCTCTTTTGCCGAAGACATACGGGTTATCATCATCATGATTGCCGACCGCCTGTGCGTGATGAAGATGATCAACCACCACCCCAACGAAAAATATCGCTACGACGTGGCTTGTGAGGCCTCATACCTCTATGCTCCGCTGGCTCACCGGCTGGGACTCTACTCCATCAAATCGGAACTTGAGGACCTCTCGCTCAAATATACCAACCGCGAGATTTACGACCAGATAGCCCACAAGCTCAACCAGACGAAACGCAGCCGTGACAAATACATCACCGAGTTTATCGAGCCGGTAAAACAAAAGCTCGAGGCCGAGGGGTTGAACTTCGAAATCAAAGGCCGCACGAAATCAATCTTCTCCATCTGGAACAAGATGAAAAAACAGAAGGCCGATCTTGAGGACATCTACGACTTGTTTGCCATTCGTGTCATTCTCGAGACGCCTCTCGATCAAGAGAAGGCCGACTGCTGGAAAGTCTATTCGATTGTCACCGACATGTATCAGCCCAATCCCAAGCGGATGAAAGACTGGCTGTCGATACCCAAATCGAACGGATACGAATCGCTGCACATCACCGTGCTGGGGCCCGGGCAACGCTGGGTCGAGGTACAGATACGCACCCGACGCATGGACGAAATCGCCGAACGCGGACTGGCGGCCCACTGGAAATACAAGGGCATCAAGAGCGAATCGGGGCTCGACGACTGGATGAACAACGTGCGCGAGGTACTCGAAGCTGCCGAACATGGCGGCGCGCTGGAACTCATGCGCGATTTCAAGATGGACCTCTACGACAAGGAGGTGTTTGTCTTTACCCCCAAGGGCGACCTCTACAAGCTGCCTCTGGGTGCCACCCTGCTCGACTTTGCCTTCCTCATCCACACCGGGCTGGGATGCAAATGCGTGGGCGGCAAGGTGAACGGGAAAATAGAAACCATCAAATACAAGCTCAAGAGCGGCGACACCATCGAGGTGCTCACCTCGCCCAATCAGACCCCCAAGCAAGACTGGCTCAACATTGCCGCTACCGCCAAGGGTCGGATGAAGATAAAACAGGCCCTCAACGAGCAACAGAACAAGGATGCCGAATATGGCAAGGAGCTGTTGCAACGTCGGTTCAAGAACCGCAAGATGGAGATGGAAGACGGCATCATGATGAAACTCATCAAAAAAATGGGCTACAAGACGGTCACCGACTTCTACAACGAGCTGGCAGCCGAGCGCATCGACGTGAACCGGGTCATCGACCTCTATCTCGAAATCGAGCATAAGGAGAACGGCGAACAGTACGAAGCCCGCACGGCCGAAGAGTTCACCCTGCAACCGAGCGAGCCCGACGATTCGAAAGAGGACGAGCTCATCATCGGCGGCGACGTGAAAGGTATCGACTACAAGTTGGCCAAATGCTGTAACCCCATCTTTGGCGACGATATCTTCGGGTTCGTCTCGACCGAAGGTACCATCAAGATACACCGCAAGGATTGTCCCAACGCCCGCCACATATACAGCCGTTACCGCTACCGGGTGGTCAACGCCCGCTGGTCGGGCAAGATGGGCTCGAAATATGCCTGCATCCTGCGGGTGGTAGGCAACGACGACATCGGCATCGTGACCAACATCACCTCGATTATCTCGAAAGAGAAGAACATCTACATGCGGGGTATCTCGATCGACTCCAACGACGGACTCTTTCAAGGGCACATCACCGTTATGGTCGATGACACCTCGAGCCTCAACAGCCTTATCAAAAAGCTCAAGACCGTGAAAGGCGTGAAAGACGTGCAACGAAGTTCGATTAACTGCTAAAGCGAATAGAATAAAAAATACAATTATATATGGCAAAACACCTTTACCTCTGGTTATGTAGTTGTGTAACTTTGTTATTGGCCTGCGGCGACAGCAGTCGCGATGCCAGCACGCAATATGAAAAGGCCTTGCAGCTTTTTAAGGCCGGCCAATACGAAAGCGCCAAAAACGCCATCGACAGCATCGAGCAACTATACCCCAAAGCCTTCAAACAGATCAAGGAGGGCATGTTGCTGATGTGCCGCATCAAGCAGAAAGAGAGCGAACGCAATCTGCTTTATATCGATAGTGTGCTCAAAGTGAGACAATCGGAACTCGAGACGGCCAAGAAAGATTTCCGCTTCGAAAAAGATGCCAAATATCAAACCGAAGGCAACTACGTCTATAACAAGCTGCCCAAGCAATCGGCCATTACCCGCAGCCAGCTGAAAGTGCTGGTAACCGAACACGGGCAGATGCAACTGGCCAGTGTCTATTATGGAAGCGCCCCCTTGAAACACAGCTCCATACGGGTTACCCTCCCCGACAAAAGCAAGGCCGAGACCTTGGCCATCGGATACGACGGAGCCAATAATTACCGATTTACCGACAACGGGAAATATACCGAGATTGTCACCTATAAAGACGGTCAATGCTCGGCGGTAGCTTCGCTCATTGCCGACAACACCGACAAGAACATTACCCTCACCTATCTGGGAGGGAGCCGATACACCCTCACGCTCGACCCCCTGACCCGCGAAGCCGTCAAGGCAACGCGCCACCTCTATAATCTCATACGTAGTGTCGATGACCTCAACCGCGAGTACCTGCTCAATGTGCGCACGCTCGAACTGGCCGACAAACAGGTGATGCAACTGGAGAAACAGCAAAAAGGGTCCAATTAATTCACTGCCTATTCCCCAACAAAATAATAGAACGGCCGGAGGTTTTCACCCCCGGCCGTTCTATTATCCCAACCGACCGATTCAACGGTCCAACCCGTTGTCGTGCATCCAGCGGAAAATCTCGGCATAGACCGAGGCGCGAGCCGCCGGCTTCGACAATACCAAATCGTGTAGCCCCTCCTGCACTTCAAACTCGGTGACACGAGGTCCCAACGTGCGACCGTAGCGGGCGATATCCTTCACATCGAGCACGGCATCGCCCGACTGATGCTGCGGCGTCCACTGGTCGCCCTGTACCGACTGGCTCGAATACATCAGCAAAATGGGACACGGGATATGCAACCCCTTGTGTACCTGCTTGTGTCCTTGGTGTATGGCCCGCACCCAAGCCGCAGTAACCGGCCGCGAAGCCATAAACTTCAGATTCGTATCATACTCCCATTCACCATGATACTCCTTCAGCAAACTCTCGGCATAGGCCGTGGAGTTGCCCTGGCTGATTTTCGTATTCTTGAAACAGCGTCCCCAGGCCGAAACAATAGGAACCAGCACCTTCTCGTAAAAACCACTCATGTTCATGTCGAGAAACGGGCTGTTGAGGATGAGCCCCTGCACCGGCAGGCTGTCGCGATGAGCCTCGCAGTAGAGCGAGGTAATGAGCCCTCCCGTCGAATGCCCCATCAGAACAATTTCGGTATTGCCCTCTTCCCTGATAATCGTCAACGCCGTATCGATATCGGCAAAATACTCCTTCAGGTCACGCACTTCGAAGGGAGTCTGTCCGGGCAGCAGCGAACGCCCGTATTTGCGCAAGTCCACCGCATAGAAATTGAAACACGAGTCGGTAAAGGTTTGCGCCATTGACTTCTGAAAGAAGTAGTCGTTATACCCGTGAACATAGAGTATGGCCCGATGCACCTCGCTGCATACCGACAGGCTGCGAACGAGCGTCGTCACCACCGGCCCGCTGTAATCGTCGGGCATAGCCAACTGCTTCGATTCAAACCCCTCGCCCAAGCGGTCGGGTTCATACTGGGCCCACGAGAGAAATGCCCCTGATGAAATCCACAGGAGCACCGTTACCAAAAGAAATTTTACATGCTTACACATCACTACCGTTTTAAAGAATCAATCGTCCAACGAGTTTTTCAAGTTGCCAAATACCTTGGCCAGCATCGTACCGGCCATCTCGACCTCGCTATCGGAGAAGCCCTCGAGTGCCGTGCGCATGATGGCCGAGACCAACGGTTTGGTCGAATCCTCAAGTTCCCGCCCCTTGTCGGTGAGGTGTATGAGATTGATGCGGCGATCCTTCACAGCCGGCGAACGAACGACAAGCTGCTGTTTCTCCAGATTGTCAATCAACCGAGTCATGCTCGGCTTGTCTTTGAAGGTGACGTTGCACAGCTCTTGCTGCGTTACCCCATCGCGCGACCACAGGTAGTACAACACGGTCCACTGCTCGGGGGTAATGTCGATCGAGCGTTTGCGAAAACTGCGGTGCAGTTTTCGATTGATTGCGGCCGACAGCTTCCCGCTCATCAGCGCAAAGAGCATCTCTATATTCAGTTCCGAAAAGTTCATATATTAATCATTGCTTAAACAACTACAAAGGTAACACAACTATACAACAAAAACAAATTTAGCCTCCTTTTTGCTCATCCTTGGCAAAAAAGAGGCTACTATTTTATAACGAAAGCCATCGCCCCTGCGGTGAGATCGTTCCCCCACTACATCTGCTCGTAATCTTTGGCCAGACCTCCTTCACCGGTCTCTTTGTAGAGCGACGGCAGGTCGTGCCCGGTCTGCTTCATCACGGCCACTACCTTGTCGAAAGAGACCCGATGGTTGCCATCGGTAAAAGCCGAATAGATGTTGGCATCGAGAGCGCGGGCCGCGGCATAGGCATTCCGCTCGATACAGGGTATCTGCACAAGCCCACACACCGGGTCGCAAGTCATGCCCAGGTGATGCTCGAGCCCCATCTCGGCAGCATACTCAATCTGTGCAGGGCTACCGCCAAAGAGCTGACTCGCAGCGGCCGATGCCATGGCACATGCCACACCTACCTCGCCCTGGCATCCCACCTCGGCACCCGAGATCGAGGCATTCTGTTTCACAATATTTCCCACCAGACCGGCAGTAGCCAGCGCCCGCAGGATGCGCATATCGCTGAAGTCGCGGCTCTTTTGCAAGTGATACAACACGGCAGGCACTACCCCGCACGAGCCACAGGTAGGAGCCGTCACAATGCGCCCACCCGAGGCGTTCTCCTCGCTCACGGCCAGGGCATAGGCAAAAACCAGTCCCCGGCTCTTCAAACTGTCTTTATACCCCTTGGCCTTGATATAATACGACGAGGCTTTCCGCCGCAGATTCAACGGGCCGGGCAACACACCCTCCTGGTCGAGTCCCCGGTCGATAGCTTGACGCATGACCGTCCACACCTCGCCGAGATAGTTCCAAATATCGCCGTCTTCGCACTCCTGCACATACTCCCAATAGCTGCGCCCCGTGCGTTCACACCAGTTAAGAATCTCGGTCATGTGGTTCATGGCATACAGTTCGGGCGACTCGTCGAGTTCCTTGCCCTCCTCGGCCAGGGCACCACCGCCAATACTGAACACCGTCCATTCGTCGGTCACCTCGCCCTGGCTGTTCTTCGAGCGGAAGGTCATGCCATTGGGATGGAATGGTAAGAAAACCGTAGGTTTCCACACAATCTCGACCGGAGCCTGTGGCCGCAGCGTGTCGAGTATAGCCACATCGGTCAAGTGACCACGACCCGTAGCCGCCAGACTACCATATAGCGTCACCTCAAATGCAGCGGCATCGCGGTGACGTTCCAAAAACATTTCCGAGGCCTTGCGCGGCCCCATCGTATGGCTGCTCGAAGGGCCATACCCTATGCGATATATCTCTCGTATGGTTTTCATCTCACCTATTTTATATATAATCACACAAAGATACGACAAACCCCAGGTCGAAACAACAGGAAAATCGAGTTTCCGAGTTAAACTATGCCAACCCAGCAGAGCCTTGTCAACACCAGACGGCATGCCTATACAGAGTGCGGCAAATGACAAATAGACCACTTCGGCGCAAGTTTGTCCACTTCGGCGCACTCCTGTCACGCTGCATGGGATAAAACAAGAGTCAAATGGCATTGGCACACCGTTTGCAAGTAGATAGGTGATTTCGGTAATCGAAAGAGAGCCGAAGCCAAAAACAGATAATAAACAACTTAAAGATAGGAGATTATAATTATGGTACCCATGAGAAAAAACCAAGGTTGGTTGCCCGACATTTTCAATGATTTCTTTGATAACGAATGGATGGAAAGAGCCAACGCTACAGCACCTGCTATCAACGTGATCGAACATGAAAACGACTACTGCGTAGAAGTGGCTGCTCCGGGTATGACGAAAGATGATTTCCAGGTTCACGTCGATGAGAACGACAACCTCGTAATCACGATGGAAAAGAAATCTGAGAACAAAGACGAGAAGAAAAAAGAGCACTATCTGCGTCGCGAATTCTCTTACTCGAAATTCCAACAGACCATGATATTGCCCGACGATGTCGATAAAAACAAAATTTCGGCTCATGTCGAACATGGCGTTTTGTCGGTCGAACTTCCCAAATTGCCTGTTGAAAATAACGTCGGTACAAGAAAATCGATCGAAGTTAAGTAAACGATTTCGGGAGCAATCCCAGCGAGGCCACTGCCCACAAAAAGGCAGCGGCCTTTTTTTATGCCCGATTATCCAAAAAAACAGGCCGCATGGCTTGTATAAACCATTCTATTTTGCGTCCTTTGCACCCGGTTTTCCAGGGAGGGCCTGCAATGGGGCACCTCCCTGTGTTCAATAGGTTATTAAGGTATCGTATGAAAAAGAGTCTTATTGCACTGGCATTCGGCACACTGGGACTTGGCATTGCCGAATTTGTCATGATGGCTATCCTCCCCTATATAGCCACCGATCTACACATCAGTATTCCTACAGCCGGACACATGATTTCGGCCTATGCTCTGGGCGTATGTGCCGGAGCGCCACTACTTACGCTGGCTCGCCACCGCCCCTTGAAGAATATCCTGTTGGGACTGGCTACCATCATGATGGTGGGTAACCTCTTTGCCGCGGTGGCGCCCAACTACTGGACCATGCTGGTAGCCCGCTTCATCTCGGGGCTTCCCCATGGGGCCTACTTCGGGGTATCGTCGATTGTGGCCGAGAAGTTGGCCGACAAGGGAAAGGGCTCTGAAGCCGTCTCGATTATGATTGCCGGCATGACCATCGCCAACCTCTTCGGGGTACCGCTGGGCACCTCGCTCAGTACCCTGCTTTCGTGGCGACTCACCTTCCTGCTGGTAGGCGCATGGAGCCTGATTGTACTCTATTTCATTTGGAAATGGGTACCCCAGGTCGAGGGAATTCCCGACAACGGGTTCAAAAGTCAGTTCCGATTCTTAAAAAGCAAAGCCCCCTGGCTGATACTGGGAGCTACGCTGCTGGGGAATGGAGGTGTATTTTGCTGGTACAGTTATATCAATCCCCTGCTCACCCAAGTATCGGGCTTCTCGGCCGAAAGCATCACCCTGTTGATGGTACTAGCGGGGTTCGGCATGGTAGTAGGCAATCTGCTGGGAGGCCGCCTCTCCGACCGCTACACCCCCGGACGTGTGGCTGCTACTACCCAATTGATACTCTTCGTGGCACTGCTCGCCATCTTTTTTGTCGCCCAAGTGGGCTGGCTCACCGTGGTGCTTATGTGCCTCTGCACGGCCGGACTTTTTGCCGTATCGAGCCCCCAACAAATCTCGATTATCCACTTTGCCAAGGGTGGTGAACTGCTGGGTGCCGCCTGCGTGCAGGTAGCCTTCAACCTGGGCAACGCCATAGGCGCCTACCTCGGAGGTCTGCCCCTCGAAGCCGGACTCGGCTACCGTTACCCCGCCCTCATTGGAGCACCGTTGGCACTCGTAGGCTTCATATTGCTTACCATCTTCTATAAAAAATATGAGCCTCAAAGAGCTTAACGAAGAGCTACCGGTCAAAAAGAGTACCCGCAAAAGCATAAAAAAGAGGCAAAAGGTTGTATAATTGCAAGATAATACCTACCTTTGCCCCGCAAATTAAAAAAACTATTAACCAATACGTTAAACTAAACGAGTATGAACCATTACGAAACCGTTTTCATTTTAACTCCCGTTTTGTCTGATGTACAGATGAAGGAAGCGGTAGAAAAATTCAAAACGATTCTCACCGAGCAAGGTGCCGTAATCGTGAATGAAGAGAACTGGGGATTGCGCAAACTGGCCTATCCTATTCAAAAGAAAACCACCGGTTTTTACAACCTGCTGGAATTTGACGCCGACCCTTCTGTCATCGCCAAATTGGAAGTTCAATTCCGTCGTGACGAACGTGTAATCCGTTTCTTGACGTTCAGAATGGACAAATTTGCTGCCGAATACGCTGCAAAGAGAAGAAGTGTTAAATCGTCTAACAAAGAACAAGTAGAAGTAAAGGAGAACTAAAAAATGGCACAAGCACAATCCGAAATCAGATATTTGACCCCCCCGTCGGTTGACATCAAAAAGAAAAAATACTGCCGTTTCAAGAAAAACGGTATCAAGTATATCGACTACAAAGACCCCGAATTCCTGAAAAAATTCTTGAACGAACAAGGCAAAATCCTGCCTCGTCGCATCACGGGAACTTCGTTGAAATTTCAACGTCGTATTGCACAAGCTGTGAAAAGAGCCCGTCACCTGGCGCTGCTCCCTTATGTAACTGATTTGATGAAATAATTAAACGAAGGAGGAATTTTAGCATGCAAGTAATATTGAAAGAAGACGTCGCCAACCTCGGTTACAAAGACGATGTCGTTACAGTAAAAAGCGGATACGGTCGTAACTACCTCATCCCGCAAGGGAAAGCAGTGATCGCTTCGCCCATGGCTCTGAAAATGCGTGAAGAGGATCTGAAACAACGTGCTCACAAACTCGAGAAAATCAAAGCCGACGCTCAGGCTCTGGCCGCTGCTCTCGAAGGTGTTTCGCTCACCATCGGTGCAAAAACCAGCTCGACCGGTACAATCTTCGGTTCGGTTAACAATATCCAAATTGCCGAAGCTCTCGAGAAACTGGGTCACACCGTAGATCGCAAACAAATCATTATCAAAGACCCTGTAAAAGAAGTGGGCCACTACAAAGCTACTATCAAACTCCACAAAGAGGTTAGCGTAGAAATCCCCTTCGAAGTCGTTGCTGAATAATCGACGAATCTATGATACGAAAAAGCGCTCGATGTTATCGAGCGCTTTTTTATTTTTATGTCAATACTTCATTTCTGATTATCCATTTGCCCCGCAGGCAAAAAAACAAAACCACAATTACATCAGACTGTCGGGCTTGACCTCCACCCGGTTGACCGTATCCCTGCGCATGCGGTAAGGCAACAACTCTTTCAGCCGGCTCTCCAATTGTTCCACCGTCAAGTTGCGGGCATGCATGGTCCCATCGGGGTTGATAAGTATAAAACCGGGGACTGCCGCCAAGGCATAACGCGACTCCACCTCATCAGGATCGGCAGCGATACACTGGTGTGCCGGCAACTTCAACGCCTGTACCTGCTCGCGCCACAAATTGGCATCGCTATCGAGCGATATCGACAGGAAAGTCGCTCCCCGGTATCCATACTCGCGATACAGCTCGCCCATCTTGACCATCGCCCTACACGAGGGAGCGCTACTCGATTGCCAGAACCCCACAACCACATAGCGGGCATAGCCCACATACCCCGACAATGCGGTATTCCGCCCCCACATATCGACAAGCTGCACATCGGCATAAGGGCTGCCCGGTTCAATCTTGTCGGCACTGCGCAGCCGCTGGGCGATATCGGTCAGCACCTGAGCATTCTTATTCCGTCCACCCAACTCCGACATCAACTGTTCCAGTTGCACTTCGCTGAACCGGCTCTGCATCGACTCGAGCAACCAAAGTGCGGCCGGCGAGTTACGATTCTTGCGAATGAACCGATAGGCCCGATCCACCTCCTCGGCGTCGTACCGTCCATATTGTCTATACATCGAAGACTCGAGATCGGCGTTCATCTGGCTATCGGCCACCAGCTTGAGATACCGGTCGTGCAACGAGCGACGCAACGAGTCGAGACGATGCGTCTCCACCTTATAGGTTTCGAAAGCCATATTCTGTTCGGTACCTGTAACAGTCGAAAACAGCGTGTCGAGCGTAGCCTCGATCAAACCATTTTCCAAAACAAAAAGTACCGGCACAGCCAACGAGTCGAGCGAACGGTTAAAACGCAGATAAGCCATGATAGGCACCTCCTGCTCTCCCCGAAAGGAGAAATGCCCCCCATCGACAATGGCACTGTCGAGGTTGACCAATTCATCGCCATTGCTATGGGAAAGATAGACAATATTCCCATCGGCATTGACATTATTCACATGACCATCGATCACATACGAAGTGTCAGCACTGCGCTGACAACCGGCCAACAGCATCAATGGCAATATCCAGTAACAGACTTTGTTCATACACATTTGGTTTCTGAAGAACAAAGATACAGAAGTTTCTATTCATTTTCCCCACAATGCCCCCGATTATCTATTTTTCTGTGCTCAATAGTATATCATCATATTCCAAGACAAAGAGAGAGCTCCCGATTTTACGGAAGCTCTCTCATCCCCTTTAATCCAAATTCTCTATTCTATTTCTATCTCGAAAGGGGTTGCCGGTAACCCGGCCGAATTGTACAGATTGGCATCATCGGGATTATCACCCCAAGCATAGCGCACCGATACGGGAGTCGAGATATCGGGGCATGAGAGAACAACCCTGTTTTTACCGACAACCTTGGCCTGTACCCATTTGTACACGCCATCGCTCCCGGCCACGGCAAAACTCATCAAATAGCCATACTTGTTTTTTACCATCAGTCCCTCGGCAACATGTGCAAACTGTACGATTACTTTATCTCCTACTCGGTGAGCAGTATCTGCGAAAGGGCTTTCACAAACCACATCACTGAAGCCATAGTCCTTATGCAAGGCATGTCGGGCAAGACGGAGGCCCACATCCTGCTTGTTTTTGGGATGGATATCGTTGGCTTCGCCTATATCGATAATTACAGCCTGACCGGTATGAGGCAACGAAAGCGCCTGAGTCTGAGCAGCACGCACCTGAGCCCACAGACTTTCACCCGGCTCGGCTACCGGCTCCATGTAATTGGCCAACTGAACCCAATAAAATGGGAATTCCTTTCCCCACTTTTCCCGCCAATCGTTAATCAACGCCGGGAAAAGATCGAAATATTCGGATGCTCGATTGGTATTATTTTCACCCTGATACCAAATAACACCTCGCATACTCAAGCCTGTCAATGCATTTACCATGGCGTTGTAAAGCAACGAAGGATAGGCATTTGGGCCATACTCGACAAAGTCGAAATCGCTACTGGACGCCGATACTTTATACCGCCAAGTTCCAGACAAAGGCCAGGTTTTATCACCTATCTTCAAGTAAATCTCATGGGCCGGGCCATAGAGACCTCCCCCGCCTCGATAATCAGATATTTTAAGCGTTATCTCATTATGCTCTTTCAACACCCCGGCAGGCACGTGGTATAACCGACGCACATCATAACCGGCAGTCTCTCCCACTCTCTGACCATTAATCCAGGTAATATCATCGTCGTCAATAACATGCAGGCTCAAGATTGCCTCTTTGCCCACATACTCCTCGGGCAACTCCAGAGTACAGGTTTGCCACACTACACCATCGATAGCAACAAGGTCGTCGTTGCTCCAGAGGCCCGGCACAACCAGTTCTTTCCAATCATCCTTGGGGTATGAAGTGCTGTACCATTGCTCTGCCATGCCCGGTTCCTCTTTCATCGACTCGACAAATTTTGCCCGGTTCTCATCGCTACGCTGCACATACTCCTCGAACCGGGGCGAACGCATGCGCTCTTGTAACCGTTTGTATTTGGGAAATTGCTCGATAGCTTCCATACTCATCCAACTCTCAATATCGGTTCCTCCCCAAGAGGTATTGATGAAACCTATGGGAACTCCAAGCCGTCGATACAACTCTCGAGCGAAGAAATAACCTACGGCCGAGAAGTCACCGGCAGTCGCCGATGTACAACATTGCCATTCTCCCTCTACATCGTTGAGTGGAACATGCGACATGACTTGCCCGACATGAAACGAACGCAACCCGGGATAATTGTCGGCATCGGCAATCTCCTTGGCCGAATTCATGGCCGACGACAACCGAAACTCCATATTGGATTGTCCGCTGCATATCCATACCTCGCCCAACAAGACATCGACAAACGAGAGTGTATCGCTCTTTCCACTTACCGTCAACGTGTATGGTCCTCCGGCCTCCATTGGCGGCAAAACAACTTTCCATTGTCCCGAAGCATTGGCCAACCCTCTTTTCTTCACGCCATTCAGTTCAACCGTAATCTGCTCTTTGGGAGCCGACTTACCCCACAAAGCGATTTCGGCATCGCGCTGCAAAACCATGTGATCGGCAAATATATGAGGCATGGAGATTGCACCAAGATTCATCGGCAACAATCCACACCCCAGCATTGCGACTAAGATTACAAGATATTTCTTCATCTGATTTATTGAGCCTTTGATTTTAACATAAGCCGATGAGAACCGGACGAAAAGGTAGTTTCAGTCCCCTCATACACCATATTATCACCCAACGGCAAAAAGGTTGCCGTGGTTCCTTGGGGTAACTCGAATTTATAATCAATGTTCCCCTGCTTGTCGCGATGCCAAGAGACTGCAATACGCCCATAGGGCGATTCATGCTCCACCTCGAGGCTGTCCAAATCGTCGGGGAAATAGGGACGCAACAATACATGACCGAAAGCGGGACGAGACTCGTCGATATGCAAACCGCCCAAGGTCTTGTATAGCCAAGCGCCTATTTCACCAAACATAATATGGTTCAAAGAGTTATCCACAACGACATCGATACGCCAGTTTTCGTGCAGGGTAGTTGCTCCGTTTTTAATCCAATATCCCCACGACGGATAAGTCTGCTGGGTAGCCACCCGATAAGCCGTCTCGGGATAGCCGTTGTCCGACAAGGCCCCAAGTAATGCCTTGCTTCCAAGCAAACCGACATCAAGGTGGCACGAATCGGCTATTACCCGACGGTTAAGTTGCTCGGCTACCCGGGCCCGATGCTCCTCTGGAACAATGCCCCAGTACAATGGCATAGCCAATTCGGTTTGAGTTCCCGAAGCATAAATGCCCCGTTCCTTATCGAGATAACGATTATTGATTGCCTCTTTTATCTGGCTGGCCAAATCGCCATAAAGAGCCGCATCGCAAGTGTAGCCCAACAGCGCGGCCGTTTTGGCCAGAATATCGACATCAACATAATAATAGATTGAGGTGGTCAATGTCACATCGCTTTTGCTATGCACCGGAATCCAGTCGCCAAGCCCCCAATCGGTTAGATTGTCGGGGGCTATGGAGCGGATATAATCGACATACTTCACAACCGATGGATACATGCGACGTAGAAGAGTCGTATCGCCATAGAAACGATAAATCTCCCACGGTATAATGATGGCGGCACTGGTCCAGTCCACACCATTGGCCCAGTCGAATCCCCAGACCGAGGTGGGCACAATGCAGGGATATACCCCGTCGCTACGTTGACTGTCGATAAAATCGGCCAGCCATTTTTCATAAACGGTAATAGCATCGAAATTGTAGAGTGCCGTCTCTATGGCAATGTGGGCATCGCCCGTCCATCCGTTTTTCTCGCGCTGGGGACAATCGGTAGGATAACCAAAAAGATTGGCCAGATATGAGTTATTGGTCGCCTGCCATATCTTGTTCAGCAGATCGGAAGAGGAAACGAAACGCCCCACCTCGGGCACATCGCTGTGCATCTTCAGAGCCACTACACTGTTGGCATCGAGAGCCACGGGCTCAGACGAAGTGACCTCGACATATTGAAAGCCCTTGTAATTGAACTTGGGGGTAAAGCAGGTACGCCCCTCCTTCAAAATCACGACATCGGTTTGAAACGGATCGCTATTGTCGGTTGGCCGATAGTGATAATCGATATTGGCCTGGTTCACTGTGCCATCGGCATTGAGCATCTCGCCATGTTTCAGTCTCACGACAGTACCGGCTTTGCCAACAACCGAAAGCTCCACGGTACCTGCCATGTTCTCGGGGAAATGATATACATAACAAGTATCGTTTATGGCCTCAAACCGCGAAGCTTTATAACGGGCTACAATACGCACCGGCACCGTCATCTGTGCCTCTATGCGCGAAGTAGGTGCCGGCACGACCACAACATTCGCCCATGACGACACGTCGCAACCCGGTCGATTCCAATCGGCAATCTCGCGCCGCGCATCATAATGCTCGGCCGTATAAATGCTATTGAATATTACCGGGCTGTCGGTCGTCAACCAAGATTTGTCGGTAACCAAGGTATCGACCCTACCGTCGGTATATTCAATACGTACTTGAGCCGTAAACGATGGTCTATTGCGCCAAGCGGCCTGATCGAAAAACCAAACGGCCGTTGATTGATGGTTATACCATCCGTTCCCCAATTGCACCCCAATTACATTCTCGCCTTGTGTCAAGGCCGGGGTTATATCATACATCACCGACAATATCCGCTTGTCGAAATGAGTAAACATGGGATCCAGAAAATGATCTCCCTGGCGTTCACCATTGATTGACAGTTCGTACAAACCGGCTGCGGCAACAATGGCATAAGCCTGCTTCACATCGCCATTTACCTCAAAACTCTTCCGATAATAAGGCGACGGACGATAGTCCTTATCTCGGCCATCGCTAATCCAGCAGGAGCGCTTCCAGTCATCGGGCGAGACGATTCCCATGGTAAACGATGTGATGGGAGAATAAACGTACTTATCACGGCCCGCAATTCGATAACCCACTTTCCAGTAATACTTCGTCCACGGTTGCAGGTTATTGCCGGCATAAGTGATACGGCGAGTATCGCCCGGCAAGTCATTGCTTTTCCAACACGATGCTGCACCGTTGGCCAATGCAACGCTGTCGGCAGCTACCCACACCCTACAAGCCGCAATCGAATCATCGCCGACAAAAGGAATCTTCCACGACAACCGAGGCGCAAGAGTCTCTACACCCAACGGCTCGGTCAGATATTCGCAATGCAACGCATAGGGCAACTGTTGTTGCGACTGGCAGGCCAGCAAAATACCCCCCGACAAGAGGGCCAATCCGTAACTGTATATTCTGGTTAGCATGGTTCAATTGGTATTATGCATTTTGTTCTGCGACTACTTTACGACGATTTTCCAATTCGGTCGAAATTTGTGTCAGTCGCTTTTCATTCAAGGGATAGCGCGAGATGAAGAGTGCCGATATGGCCGTAGCGATAGCCGGGAAAATGCTCATCATCAAGCAAATGCCGGTCAATGCCGCCTCAGACTGCATGAGGTTGGCCTTGAATCCGAAGTAAGACAATAGCCACCCGGTCAAAGAGCCGCCCAAAGTCCAGCCCAATTTCTGCGACATCGACGACGACGAGAAGATAAGGCCCGTAGCCCGGCGCCCGGTCTTCCACTCCGAGTAGTCCGATATATCGGCATACATCGACCACAACAGCGGAGAAACAATGCCGGCACAAATGCTGATGACAACTTGCAAAGCCAACATACCATAGACCCCGTCCTCAGGCAAGAAATAGAAAATGATACTAAAGAGTGTGGCCCCCACTGTCGCCAACAAGAAGGTGTATTTCTTGCCCAACAGCCGGGTGAGTGCAGGTACCAACATGATGCCCAATATATTGGCAGCCTGACCCAAAACCAGGTAAATGGTAATCAATGTAATCGAAGCATTCATGAATGTGAACGTAAAGGCATCGGGTGCCTCGACATAATACTTGAAATAATAGATTGCCGATCCATCGCGCAACGAATTGAACCCGATGACCATGATGCCGGCTACCAACAATATCCACCAGGGCTTGTTGACAGCCAAATCCTTTACATCGTTCTTGAGCGAGCTTTTCTCTTCTTTAATAGGTTTTACCCGTTCCCGTGTCCACGAAAAGGTAAGGAAAAACATGATAACTGCCAATATCGCAAAGACAACGGCAGCCATCTGCCAACCGAAAGCCTGCGACGGGACTCCATCGACCAGCTTCATCTTGCTGAATATATCGACCAGCGGCTCTATCAAAAAGAGCGACAAAATGCTACCGCCAAAAGCAAAGGTCATTCGATAGGACGACAATGAAGTGCGCGTTTGAGGATCGGACGACATGACTCCCAGCAACGATGCATATGGCACATTGACAAACGAATAGACCATCATCATGAGCGTGTAGGTGATATAGGCATAGACAATCTTCGAAATCTCAGACTCTCCACCCCATGCCGAAAACGTGAGTACTCCACACAATCCAAACGGTATCGCTCCCCAAAGCAAATAGGGACGGAATTTACCAAACCGGGAATAGGTGCGGTCGCCCAAGATGCCGATAAAGGGATCGAGAAAGGTATCCCATATCCGGGTAATCAGAATCATCGTCCCCACTACCGCAGCCGAGATTCCTACCACATCGGTATAAAAGAACAACAGATACATGGTGAACAACTTCCAAAACATCGACGAAGCGGCATCACCCAAACCATATCCTATCTTTTCTCTTAATTTTACCTGTTCCATGGTATTATACTACTTCATAATTTTTTTATTGTGATCTACCATTGCGATAATGGTTCGAACCGATTCTATCGAGCGCAAACCGTCGGCCGGTGTATGCAGGCAGTAATCGACCAACCTATCTACGGTCGATTCGGCTACATGCATGCGGGTATCGGACGAAGCATAATAAATATATACCTTGCCATCCTCATCGGCAATCCAGCCATTGGAGAAAAGCACATTCGACACATCGCCCACTCGCTCCTCATCAACAGGCGCCATGAAGTAACCGGCAGGCTCGGCAATAACCCGGGTGGGATCTTCCAGCGCAGTCATATACAAGTAGAGCACATAGCGCAACCCGGCGGCACAACAGCGCACCCCGTGAGCCAAATGCAGCCAACCTTGCTCGGTTTTGATGGGATGCGGGCCTTCGCCATTTTTCACCTCCTTGATAGTATGATACTCCCGTTTATTGATGATAACCTCATCTCGCACCTCGGCATGACAGATATCATCGACCAGGGCCCACCCTATACCGCCACCGTTACCGGCATCGATGAATCCGTCTTGCGGCCGGGTGTAAAGAGCATATTTTCCATTGACAAACTCGGGATGCAAAACCACATTCCGCTGCTGGCTACGGGTTTTCAAATCGGGCAGCCGCTCCCAGGTTTTCAAATCCTTCGTACGAGCTATCCCAGCCGAGGCTACAGCTGCCGACAGATCGCCGGGCCGAGCATTAGGATCTTTGCGCTCGGCACAAAAGATACCATAAATCCAACCATCCTCGTGTGCCGTAAGTCGCATATCATACATGTTTGTGTCTGGGATCTCGGTCTCGGGCATCAGAACAGGATAATCCCAAAAGCGAAAGCCATCCACGGGACTGTCACTTTCGGCCACGGCAAAAAACGACTTGCGGTCATCACCCTCAACCCGCACAACCAGGTAATATTTTCCATTCAACTTAATCGCACCCGAGTTCATCGTTGCATTAATGCCGATACGCTCCTCCATATACGGATTGGTACTCTTGTCGAAATCATACCTCCAAATCAACGGTGTATGCTCGGCCGTCAACACAGGATATTTGTAACGAACATAAACCCCGTTGTTTTTATCGCTCTTTTCGTTTTTTCTTGCAAGAAGAGCCTCGTGCTCTTTCTTCAAGTTTTCCAACACTTGTAACATATTATAATATCTTTAAGAATTAATCTTGTTGAATCTCTCTTATTGGGGACGGGCTATCAGCACCCAATCGTCTCCTCTCCCTTGTGTCGGTGGAGTCACCTCGGCAGACTCATCCCCCCGAATATTCTTATAAAAATCTGTCTTGCCTGTGCGTGGGTCGAACCACTCCAGTCGCACTGTCTTTCCCCGTGCCCAGGCCGGCCAGGCTACCGTCAGGCTATGGCCAAAAGGCATATACACCAAAGCATAATCGGCACCACTGTAAGCCACGGCATAGTCGGCATCGATCTGCTCGGGGGCTATAATCAGCTCCTGACAAGGTGCTCCGTGAAAAAAATCGAACCTCTCGATCAATCTTCTGAAGTGAATCACCTCACAGGCTCCCGGCAAATCGAGACATTCGGTCCACGACCGTTGGGCTTCAATCATAGGCTCATACTCGGCCGTGTACATTTGCCACACTTCGTTGCAACCATAGGTATAACCACAGGCTCCGCTAAACATACTCTGATAAAGACTTGCCCGTACATCGGCATCGTCGAACCGTCCGTTCTGCGACTTGAAATCGACCGGTATATTCTCGTAACGGGGCTCCCCGTCGAGTACCGGTTTCACCGGAAGAAGTTGCCGGTCGGGTAATAACAGGCGCCGATAAATGGCATAGTCGCTTTGCGCATGCCCACTTTGAAACATATTGAAATCGAGCCAGGGTTCCCGGTGAAACCAGAACGACGAAGAGTGTTCGCCCTGCGGATGATAGGTCATCAGATGTCTGTGATCACACTCCTTGATACCTTGTGCCATGGCGTTCCAGATAGAGAAGTTACGGCCACCGCCACTGCGATCGCCTCCGATAATCCAGATCAGATTAGGTACATCGGCATACCGGCGTCCCAACCAGCGGCCATACTCCCGAGCGTTTGTCTCGTCGAAAATCTCGGGCCCCGTACCCCATTGCTTGTCCACCTTGTCGCCCCATGTAGGCAATAACCCCACATAGAGGCCGTTCTCTTCGGCCAAAGCCAATACTCGATCGACCCAGGCAAAATAGTCGGGCGAAGGAGTCAACGGCGAACCGTTTATCAAAGGAGAGGCCAACCCCTTCCTCCCGGTGAGTTCGGCCAAAACAACGGTCTGTATCACCGTAAAGCCTTTGTCGCGACGATTCTCCATGTACCGGGCAACCTCCTGTTCGTTCAACCGGCTAAGCAATTGCCAAGCTGTGTCGCCCAAATAAAGGAAAGGGGTCCCATCGGCATGCTGCAAATAACGACCGTTGGGAGCTACCTGCAAATCGCCGTGCGAAAAATCGACCGACCGACCTGTCCACCCTTCTTCAGCCTGAACCAAGAAGGAGGAGACTCCAATCATTAACCCTATAAACGAGACTCGAAACGTCATACTATCTATCTCTTTGTTGTCTTATACTTACCTACCACCTCCATCTGCGGCCGATCTTTGCCATCGACCGGAGTAATTGCCATAAACTCATCGCGGGGCCACCACGGGCCGGCAGCCCAATAGCAACCGTTTATGCCATTCTTTTGCAGATAAGCGAGAAACTTATCCAGCACTCGATTCCAGCGAGAATCGTTATCGGGAACTCCATACTCGCCTACAATACCCTCAAAGCCGTTTGTCTTGAGCCACTCGACATAGGGACGCACCCGATTTACCCCTCGGTCTATACTGCACGAGTCGGCATCATATCCCCGCTTATAGGCTCCCGAAGCATCGGAGTCGAAATAGACATGGGCCTCGAATGCCAGTTTCCCGACAGGGTCTTTCAAATACTTAAGCGTATCGCTACATTCGAGCCATCGCTCGGCCGAACTCCAATGGTTTCCGCCCACCATAATGCGAGTATCGCGATCTACCTCGCGAATGGAATCAATGCAGAGTTGAGCCATCTCGAACCAGGTTGTACCGGGATCCAAGTCGTGAGGCTCATTCATCAACCCATAGGCATAGATATTGTCAAACGACTTGAACTCCTTTGCCAGGGCTTTCCAGAACGAGGCCAAATGCTGGGGTGTCAGCCCACCGGTACCGATTATCGTCTGCTCGCCATTCATGTAGCGGCGACAATAGTTATGCAAATCGAGCAATACTACCATATCGCGCTCGGCAGCAGCGGCGACAAAAGCCTTCATCTTCTCGAGGTCGTGCTGGTTAAACTCGCCACCCAATTCATACTGCAACCGTTCCCACTTAAAGGGAAAACGTATCAGTTTCAATCCTTTTTCATTCCAATAATCCAAATCAGAGGCCTCGGGATAAGTATAATCGGTATTATACACTCCCGGGAAATTGGAACCAAAATCGGCACAAGCCATATTCACTCCATAGGGCTTGCCTCCAGACTGGGCCAACTTACCGGTGCAGCCACCCAATACCACACCCAACAAACAGGCTAAAACTACTTTTCTCATATACTATCTTGTTTCTTAATCTATATTCCAACCTTTCACAACTACGGGGAAATCGACATTTACCGTTATCCGATGAGACTCTCCGGGGTCGAGCCACAAATAATTCTCCGAAGCCACAAACTCATGGGCATGCCCCGGCGATTCGACATAGACTCCCATGGCCGGTTTATCACCCGTATTGGTGAGGGTCACATACTGCCCCTCCCGCACAAAATCGACCTGGGTGCGAGGCATGGTCATAATTACACCCCGACGTACCTCGTAATTGGTGAAATAGTAATTACGAGCCAGACGTTTCTCTCCCGAAAAGAGATCGACAACGAAGAAAAGCATGGACGACTTGGTTTGCGAACGACTCAAATCGATACTCCCCAGGGGGACTACCGTGCGAGTATCGCCCTGCCCTTTGAATTCCCGCTGTACGACATGTTCCAGACGATCGTTATAAACCGTCACGACCACAGTATATTCGTTGCCGTTCAATCGATTACAATCGTCGAGCAGATATAGGGGTAACGAAACCTCCTGACTCGATAAATTCGTGCGGTCGAACAGCAATACACCGGTCAACGGAGCAAATGACTTCTGCACAAAGTAGTGTATCGGTTTGATAGCGCCATAATAATCGACACTCGACCAGGAGACTCCCGGATAGTTATCGTTGAGCTTATAGTAGAGTGCTCCGGTAGTCGCGGGCCACATGGTGCGAGCTCGCTCCAAGGTATGTCGCACCCCCACTACTTGAGCCAGTTGCGATCCGATGATAAAGTCGGACATGGTCGTATCGGGCATAAAATAGCCCGAATACTGGGCCAGTTTTCCCATTTCGCCCATTGTCCCAAAGATAGGAGTGTGATGGGCGAAATAGCCGTTCGACCGAGGTGGCCAAATGGCTTTCTCCTCGGCCAAATAGCGCTCCACACTCTCGATGTGAGGCAATGAGGCGAGACCAAATTCGCCCCAAAACGATGAGGTCATGTTCAAGTTGTGATTCAAGTGAGCATCGTCCCACCAGCAGTTGTAGTTGTGGTCGCTACCCCCCCAGGCCTCTCCCCGATGAAAGGGACGGGTACCGTCAAGTTCGATGCTTAAACGCCCCATCATGTCTATGGCCGGGCCAAAGGGTTTGTCCGACTCGTTGCCGGCGCCCCACATCACCAGCGAAGGGTGATTGCGGATTCGCTTCATATTTCGTACAACCGTCTCCTGTAACATATCGAAAGGCTGTGTGTTGTGACTGTTCCAGGCTGTGGGCCACTCTTGTATCACCAAGATACCATACTGGTCGCACAAATCGTAAAAGTCGTCGGTCTCGGGCATTCCCCCACCCCATGCCCGCAGCATCTGTATGTGCTGGCTTTTGGCAATACTCAACAGGCGGTCATATTTTTCACGGCTGAAATCCATCAGTGCATCCATCGTACACCAGCCTGTTCCTTTTACAAACATGGGCTGTCCATTGATTACAAAGGTCCAGTCGTAACGATCCTCCCGTTTTCCGCCCGGTAGCGGAGCCATCTCGACGGTACGTATGCCAAACGAGGTCTGTACTGCATCGGACGAGACTCCCCGATTGGGAACAAACGAAATTGCCATATCATACAGGCATTGCTCTCCCCGGTCGTTGGGCCACCAAAGATGGGGATTGTCTATCTTGAAATCGAGTGAAAGCTGCTCGGCCTTCCTCGACGAATTGACTTCATACTCAAAATACTGGGAGGTGCCTTCGAAGTTCCTGGGCGATACCTCGACCTGCAATTTACCCTTCACGGGTGAGGTTACTCTCCTGAGTGTCACCACCAGCCGCATATCACCCGCCAAAGAGCGCGTCGCTACAAACGGAGACTCTATCTCTACGGGTGATTCTTCTATCAATTTCACCGTACGCCAGATTCCCAGCGCCGGAATTTGAGCGTAGTGCCAACCATAAACACAGTTGAACACCACCGTATATTTCCAACTCTCGTTGGCATTAGGAGGCCAATTCCCTAAAAACATCTGGGGAATTGGGTCGAGTTTTACCACAAGGGTATTCTCTTTTTTCAAATATCTTTTTACCGGGAAATCGGGACCTCCAAACATTCCTTCGTGAGAACCCAACTTATGTCCGTTGAGCCATACCGTACAACGATTGGCAACCCCGCCAAACGAAAGAACCGGATTTGCAGGTACCTCATCCAGGGAAAACGTCCGACAGAACCACCAGGTCTTATAACTTTGTTGCTCGGCTATCGAATCGTTCCTCCCGATATAGGGATCGGGAATTATATGATTTGCCGCCAATGCCGTGTGCACACTGCCCGGCACAGTTGCCGCTATGGCATCGGGCCAAGTTGTTCCAAGACGAGACTGCTCGGTCCCCCCTTCGGCCATGAGCCAAACCCCGTCGAGACTCCACTCGTGAGGTTTCAGCACCGAGGCTATGGAATCGACTCGGACCAAAGCTTTACCCGGCAACTCACTCAGCACATAGCTGGCCGAGAAACTCTCCCGATCTATCTCGTCCAGGGATTTCCCGGCATGAGCGGGAAATCCCGACGAAATAGCAATCATCGAGAAAAAGCAACTTGCGACAAATTCTTTTCTTATCATAGTGATTAGGTTAATAGATCTGTACCGTTGTTTTATACTTCAACAAGGTCTCCAACTGGGGACGATCGACCGTATAGTTATCGGTGGGTTGAACCGCCAGTTTATAATCGCCCCACCGAGGACCGGCCGACCAATAAGTACCGTTTACTCCGTTCTCTTGCAAATATTTCAAAGCGGCATCGAGCACATCGAGCCAGCGACCGTCGTCGTCGGGCACACCATACTCACCTACGAATCCTCGCTTGTTGTTCTCCTTGAGCCACTCTACAAACGGTTTCAACCGCATCACACCGGTTTGCACGGTAGCACCATCCTCGTCATACGACTTGACATAGTTGCCCGAGGCATCGGAATCGAAATAGACGTGAGCCTGGAAAATCATGTTGTTGCAGGGATCGACCAAGGTTTTAAGATTGTCGCTCACCTCTTTCCAACGGCTGGCCGAGCTGAATTCGTCGCCACTGATTACCAGCATGGTTTCGGTATCGACCTCACGAATGGCATTGATACAGGCTTGAGCGATATCGACCCAAGGCGTCGTCTTCAGCATGGCATTGGGCTCGTTCATGATATCGTATCCCCAAATACATTTATAGTCCTTAAACTCGGCCGCCAGTTTCTTCCACACGTCGCAGAAGTTATCGACCGTACAACGCGCATTACCGATAATCGCAAACTGATTGTCTTCGGAGTTCACTCCATTGGAATAGATACAATAACGACCGAAGTTGTGCATGTCGAGCAGCACTTTCATGTTCAGATCTTCTGCCGCCTGCACAAATTTTTTCATCTTGGCCAACTCGGTAGCATCGAGTTCACCATTCATGGTGCGCTGTATGCGCTCCCAGCGGAACGGGAAACGAACCATGCGCAAGCCTTTGTTCTTGAAATACTGCAAGTCACTCTCGGTAGGATAGCCATAGTGTGTGCCATCGACTCCGGGATATACGTTACCAAACTCGGCCCCCGACATGTTTACACCGAAATATTCGGTGTGCTCGGTTCCACCGTTTCCTCCGGTTCCACCGGGCTCGTCGCCATTGCTACAAGAGGCCATCAATACAGAGGCAAAAACGAATGTCAGAATCTTTTTAGTCATCATAGATAAATAGTGTGTAGGGTGATTTATCAGGGCTATAAGCCAAGAAGAGAAACCCCTTCCCGGCTTATAACCTAATTAATTATTTCAGTCTATCTTTTTTGCAAAACGGAAGTTGCACATGCTCAAGTCAAAGTCGGTCGCAGCCGTGGGTGAAAAGATGATTTTCCACTCGGTATTGTTGGGCGCGGCATTGCAGGGCGAAGGCAATATCGTACCTTCATTGAACGAGTCGAGATCGAGCCGCATGGTCTGCCAGGCTCCGTAGGTATTCACGGCCAAACCGCTCTCGGCCGGCAACCAAATGTAGTTGCCAAAGAGGATGCGTACGGTCGAACTTAACGGATACTTGGCATTATTGCAAAGTTCGAAACACAAGTTGTATGACGAAGGATCGGCGGCTACCTCGGCTGGAACTTGAATATATCCGGCCCACAAAACCATCCATCCCCAAGCCCCCACATTCCCGTGGAATCGGATGTATTTCATACCTTCGTTGAGGGGTTCGGGATATCCCTCACCTTCGGTCCCGTCGCACAGGAAGTTGGTGGTGCAATCGGGGAACTGGCTCGCATGTGTAAAGGCGCCTGTCCCCGGCCAGTTGTTGAAATCGAATATTTGCGCTCCGCTGTTCATGTAAGGGATTTTCACCGGCTCGGTCATGTTGGCACCCAAAATCGACAACTCGGAGTTGGGCTGCGCATTATTGGGAATTTGCAACATCAGATTGGTGCGGGTTGCATCCAGTACATTGCAGAATGCGTCGCCAATGCGCACATCGGCCTGCTCTACGGTGATGCCATAGAGGTCGAAATTATCGCCCGAAATCATAGTCGTATCGCCAGGATTGGCAAATTCGTTCTGCAGTCCATCGATTTTCAATTGAGGAATAGACACTGTGAAGGGCCTCGATACCGACCCGTTTTTGGTAGTAACGTAAAGCATGTCGGTCACCTCGCCCGGCAACTCCCGGGGAACGGGAGCGATAATCATATCGTAGCGCGAATAGATCTCTTTAGGATCAACCTCAATATCGTTGAACTTTACCGAAACCACATTCCCGAGGTTTTTACCCTCGATACGCACCATGTCTTCAAAATCGGCGCCATCGATTTCAAACTCTTTATCGGTAGCCTTTACAATTCTGATAATTTCGGGAGCTCCCGTAGAGGGAATCTCTTCTTTTTCTTTGAGCTCGTCCACCTCCACGATATCCTGACAGGCCGAGAAGGCAAACAGCGATGCGGCCAAAACCGCTATGTATTTCATATTTTTCATCTTTATCTCTTTTTTCGGTTAAACTCCTATTAACTCCAACCGGGATTATTGCTCGAAATAGCCTGGTTTGTCAAGATCTCGAGCGTAGGCAACGGGAACAGCAAGTGCTTGTTAGAACGAGTCTTCACGTTACCACACACGTCGGTACCCTCCAGTGCATTCATGGCCTGCAAATAGATACCCCAGCGTATTAAGTCCCAACGACGGTCGCCTTCCATGGCAAACTCCATAGCCCGCTCCTCGATAATGGCCGAGCGCAAAGCCTGCTTGGTCGAATAGTCTTTGAGTTCACGAGGCACGGCATTGCTTCGCTTGCGCACATCGTTGAGCAAGCCAATAGCCTCTTCGTTGGCCCCTTTCAACTCGTTCGAAGCTTCGGCCATGATAAGGATTACATCGGCATAGCGCAAGAACGGATAGTTGGCATCGGTACGTTGCAAGGTCTGGTCGGTAACCTGTTGACTGTATTTGGTCGTGAAGGCAAAGAACTGTTCCGAACCGCCCTCGTCGCATCGCCAGCCGGCGGTAACCTCGGGATTGTTGAACGGAGCCTCACGATTCTCTACCATACGCTGCCATTTCCCGAAATTGGGGAAGTAGGAACCACCACCCCAACTCGTGTCGGAGCCTTCGCGTATCCAGCAGTGGAGCACGCCTTTGTCCACCCGGTAGTCGTCCTCGTCGAACAGCAGATACCAGTGCTTGCTGTTACCCACCGTCAGGCTGTTATCGATATGCCCCTCGGCATTATACTTACCACAATAGTGATACGAGAAAAGTGTACCGTAGAGTTCGTCGCCCGATTTGGATTGCAGGCTGAACAGATGCTCGCTGCATCCTTTTCCTTCGTTTGACCAAACGAGATCATAGGGTTCCAGATTGTGAGTTCCGTAAAGCCCCTTCTTCACATCCGAGGCTACATCATAGGCCAACTGATAATATTCATGCGAATCGAACGATTCATATCCTGCTACTTGATCTTTTGCAAAATCTTTGGGCACAGGCTCGGTATAAACTTTGGTATCCGTACCGTTGATATTCTGCATGACAAACTGTTTACCGGTTCTTACCGTCACAATCTCACCGGCAGGCAGAGCGGCCGAAGCAATTGTCGCATAGACCTTGGCCAACAGCCCGGCTGCCGAAGCGGCACATACCCGCCCGGGCTCAAACCCGGTATCGGTATTTGTGTACAGCATATCTTTGGCGTCGAGAAGCAACGGAATGATCGTCTGCGTATAAACATCCTTAATAGGGATACGCGGACTGCTTGTATATTGCTGCGACTCATTCACACTTACCGAATAAACCGGTATATCGCCATAGGCACGCACCAGCATGAAATAGGCCCAGGCTTTCAAGAAGTAGCACTCGCCCAACACGTTGTTGCGATGTGCAGGAGTGAGATTCTCCATTTTGTTTATCTCGGCAATAGCCTCGTTGGCCCGGTTGATGAGCGAATACATACCGGTCCACATCACATCGCAGTGATTGTTTGAGCCTTGGAAGTTTCCGTTCCCAAATTGATCGAACTGCCAGGTAGCTCCCGACACATAGTCGCAATCGTAGTCCAGCGGTCGCGGCATGTTGCCATAACGGAACATGGCCGAGTGTAACGTTTCGTAAACACCTGTCGCCCACATATCGGCCCCTTCGTCCGAGTCGGGGACATCGTCTGGACTGATAAAATCATAGGGTTTCTCTTCGAGCATATCCTCGCACGAAGTAAAGACCGGCGCTGCTGCCATCGCCAACCCCAACATGGTCACATATATCGATATTTTTATCTTTTTCATTGTCTTTCCCGATTATAATGTTAATTTAACTCCTAACGTAAATGTGCGGCTTGCCGGATAAGAATAGATATCTACTCCTCGACGGGATGCATCTTCGCCAAAGGCATTCACATCGGGATCATACCAACTGTAATTGGTGATGGTAAACACGTTATTTACCGTACCAAACACGGTGAGATTTTCTATTCCTTTTACCGGTGACCCGAAGTTATAGGCCAGATTGATGGTTTTCAACTTCAAATACGAACCATCCTCGACATGGCGGTCGGAGATTTTCCACTCACGAGTTTGAGCCATGGTGGCACGAGGCCATTTTGCATTCTCGGTATTGTCGGGAGTCCAACGGCTTTCATAGGCAAACTTGGGTATGTTGCTCACACTTTGCATGGTAATATTCGTGAGGTTACCATTGAAGATATCGTTGCCATAAGTTCCCTGGAAGAAGAGACTCAAGGTGAGGTTTTTCCAGCGGAAATTACCGGTAAGACCATAGACAAAATCGGGATTGGTATCACCAATGATGGCCCTGTCCTCGGTCGTGATGGCACCATCGCCATTGACATCGAGATATTTGATTTCGCCCACCATACGCTGAGCTTCCACATCCGATACATTGGCATACAGAGGATCGGCCCGCACCTCGGCTACATTGTCATAGTAACCGTCTTCTACATAACCCAGAATGGCTCCAATGGGCAATCCGTTGCGTTGGATAAATACCTCTTTGGCACTGTACCACAGGTTGTTGGCATACTGATCGGCGGTGAGGCCACCAATGCGGTTGCGGTTGAATGTGATATTGGCATCGAAATTCAAGCCCCAATCTTTAGTATCGATGGCATAGAACTGCCCGGTGATCTCGAGACCCTCGTTGGTTACATGCCCAAAGTTGGTCCACATGTTGGTATAGCCCGTCGAATAGGGTATCGATACATATTGCAACAAGTCTTTGGTGCGTTTGTAGTAATAGTTCAGTGAGAGTGCGATACGGTTTTTCAAGAAACCCAGGTCAAGACCTACATTGTATTGATCGGTCGTCTCCCACTTCAAGTCTTTGTTCAACGGCCCTTTGTAAGTTTGCCCGGCAAAACCGCTCGTGGTAATACCCAACAGAGGATAGTTGGCGGTTCCCAACGAGGCCATCGTTTGATAGCTGCTTATACCTTGGTTACCGGTTTGACCGTAGCTGAGACGCAACTTCAGGTTGCTGAACACATCCAGTTTCTTAATGAACTCCTCTTCGGAAAGAACCCAGGCAAAAGCACCCGAAGCAAAGTTGGCAAACTTGTTGCCCGGAGCAAAACGGCTCGAACCGTCACGACGGAACGATGCGGTAAAGATATACCGGTCTTTCAACATATAGTTGGCACGTCCCAACAGAGAGATCAAAGTGGCTTCACCTCTGTTACTGGTGGGCGTGTCGATGGTAAGAGCCTGCGATATGTCGTAGTCTTCGGTAATATCGGTCGGGAAATTCGAAGCATTGATAGCCTTGCCTCCCCAGTTGGAGTTCTCATAAGTAAAACCAGCCACCACATTCAAGTGATGAATATCGGCAAAGGTCTTGTCGAAAGTCAAAATCGACTCGGCCGTCACATTCTGCCAAAAGTTATCACTCTTACCGGCACGACCGTTATAGCCTTTTCCCTCACCCGTTTCCCGTGGATAATAGGTAGAGCGCTCGTTGTCGGTATAGCTCATACCAAAATTCTGACGGAAACGCAGCCAGTCGGTAAACGTAATCTCGGCAAAGGCCGATGTAAACACGTTGATCGATTTCAATTCGTCCTTGGCCGTATTGACATAAGTACGGGGATTGGCCGACAGCCAGAAGTATTCATCGTCTTTGGTATTGTCGCCTACATAAATCGTAGGGGGATACAGCATGGCCGACCGTATGATACTGTAATCGTAAGCATTCGATTTGGCAAATCGCGTATTGGATTTGGTAAAATTGATATTCAACCCGGTGTTGAGCCACGACTTCACCTGGCTGCCAACATTGGCGCGCACGGCAAAACGATCGTATCCCGAATTGCGGATAATACCGGTTTGGTCGGTATAGTTTGCCGAGAAAGCATAGGTGCTCTTTTCGCTACCACCCGACACGCTGATGTTGTATTCCTGCGTGAAGGCATCCTGCAAGATTTCGTCCAACCAATTGGTACCCTCGACCCACTGGCGGTTACCATATTCATCTTCGTGCCAGCCGGGATTCAGGAAATCCTCGGGAGTAGGCTCATACTCACCCGATGCCGGTATAATATTGTTGTTCTCGTCGCGACGATAGTTCCAGTCGCCACGATAAGGCAGATAGGCATAGGGGGTATTGTCGTACAAAGCATTGTTAATGGTTGCTTCATTCACAAAATTGGCATACTCATAAGCGTTGAGGCTCTCTACGATTTTCGAGATTTTCGAGAGACCGAAGTTGGCCGAGAACTCTACCCGAGCGGCTCCAGCCTTACCCTTTTTGGTCGTAATGAGCACCACGCCGTTGGCACCTCGCGAACCATAAATGGCTGTAGCCGAGGCATCTTTCAAGATATCGATCGACTCGATATCGTTGGGGTTGATCAACGCCAAGGGATTGGATGTCGTGTTGTTGTTTTCATTGGCACCACTGGTAGGAGTATCGCCCGTCTCGAACGGGATTCCATCGACAATATACAAAGGTTGCGAACTGGTAGAGAAAGAGTTGGCACCTCGAATGGTAATACTCATGCCCGAACCCGGAGCACCATCGTTCGAGTTGACTTGCACACCGGCCAGCTTGCCCTGCAATGCCTGGCTAAAGCTGGTAGGGTTACCAATCATAAGATCTTCACTCTTGATCGAAGCAACAGCACCCGACAAGTCTTTCTTCTTCATCGTACCATAACCGATTACCACAACCTCGTCGAGCGATTTAGAATCTTCCTCCAGTCTCACATTAATCTGTTTCTTCTCGCCCACGGTCACATCTTTGCGGGTATAACCCATAAACGAAAAGCGTAATACCGATTTTGCACCTTTTACCACAATCGAATACTGGCCATCGATATTGGTAATCGTTCCATTGCCACTCGATTTCAACTCGGTAACATTGGCTCCGGGAATAGGAATCCCGGCATCATCGGTGACCACACCTTTCACCACGACATCTGCCACAGCAGTCGTTGCCCAAAACAGTGCCACAACCAGCGACATGGTCCTGAGCCCTTTACCCACCATTTGAGAGCGTGGGAAAGAAAACAAGTTTCTTTTCATCTGTAATAAATTTAAAATTAACAATCTTATTTTTGAATATTATTTCTTTATCTTTTTTGCTTTATACACCGGCTCGTTGTAGTGTCTTATAAACTTCCGGCTTTGGCGCCCGGCCGGTTTGATGAGCGACTCGTCCCAACCTCCGTTCTTGTCGGCCCGCGGCAACAACATCGAGCAGGTTTCGTTCTTGTCCGAGATAGACCAGTTTACCCAACTGATTCGGTGATTCTCCATCCACTCGACCCAACGAGTCCACTCCTCAATATCGAGCGGGCCATCGCCCGTGCACTCCATACCGGCACACTCCGATACGAAGATAGGTATCCCAGCTTCCCAGGCAGCCGTAGCTCGATCGCGCAACTCTTGTTTATGGGTAGCAGCATAGAAATGAAGCGTGTACATAATGTTGTGGAATCCCTCCAGAGGATCGGCTGCTACCAAATGCAAATCCTGATCCCAATGCGGACTACCCACCAAAATGATATTGTCAGGGTCATACTTACGTATCTCGGTAATGATTTCTGTAGCATACTCTTTTACGCTCTCCCATGTGTCTTCCATAGGTTCGTTGTAGATTTCATAAATTACATGGGGATACTTTCCATACTTCTGGGCCATCATCGAAAAAAACTTCTTGGCCTCTTCTTTCTGCGGATAATAGGTATGCCAGTCGATTATGACATATACATTATTTTTAATAGCAGCCTTTACGACCGTATTGATACAATCGAGTGCAAAATCGGGATTCTCCAGATAATTATCTTCTATACATGTACCCATGGCTGCTCGCAATACGGTGCACCGCCAATCTTCCTTCAGCCACTTTACTGATTTCTTATTATAAAAACGGGGCCACAAATTGTGCCAACCATAACTAACACCTCGCAACACGACAGGCTCTCCACTTTGACTGCACAACTGATTTCCTTTTACCTGAAGCTGACCATACAGTTTCACCGGATCGACAGCCAAAGCCGAGACAGAAAACCCCAATAATACAAAGAGTGTGAATAGATATCTTTTAAGCATAATCACGGTATTAAATTTACAATACAAAATAACAGCAAAAAAGCAGAGCAAAAAAGTACTTTTTTATCCGATAATGATACTTTCTTACCCTATGCCTATTTTAGGAGAAAAAGGGGGAGGAGAAAAAGACAGGATGCACCTATCAACCCATTGATTATAAACTAATAATAAGCATAACTACAAATTAGTCACCGACTAAATTTTTCTCAAAAATAGCCCAAAGCGAGCATTGAATAAAATATCGAAACAAAGATTCAGATATTTTTTATCCAAAACCGCCTCTTACCTTTTACAAAGGTAAACAAAAAAGGAGACAGTAGCACACAAAATAGCATTTCGTCGCTTGGCTATGCCAAGCCGTATTTATTATACTATTATTATATATAAACCTGAAAAAGGTATATCGACCTCATGGAGGTTACTCGTCGTGATCCTCGAGACTGTCCCACACCGAGTCTTGCTGCTCGATATATTCTTCGTAATAAGTAGCAAAACCTTTTCGTCCCGAGACCCCTACTGTGTCACACCATTCTTGATAATCGGCTTCCAACTGCTTATCAGCCTCCAGCATTGATCGAAACATCTCTTCCGATAAATCAAGAGTGCGATACTGCTTAATAATATCATCAAATGTAGCTGTAATATCATTATTCATGGCATTCCTATTTATCAAATAAAACACATTATATATATCTTGGTTCAAATATAACGAATCTTTTATAAAAAGTGATTGAAACAAGATAAAAAAGAAAAAACAAATTTGACCTTCTTGGTTCTCTCCCTTATAGATTGAGACAGAATAGAATAGAGCCAGATTCGATTGAGAGCACCTGCTTGCTACATTTGAATGATTATTTTTCCGTCGAGACCGCCCTGCGCCATCCGTTGCAGCGCCTCGTTGACTTGCGACAAGGTATATACATGGGAATCGACAGCCGGAGTAATGTGTTTTTTCTCTACAATTTCTGTTATTTTTTGGAGCTGTTCACCATCGGAGCGTACAAACATAAAGCGATATTCCTTGCTCTGCTTCTTGGCGGCGGAATCATATTTGCTCCCGGCCAACGTGAACAACAACCTTTTCAACCAGGAGTAGTGATTACGAACGGCGAATGTCTTGTTGGGAACATTCCTCAGGCTCAACAGTCGTCCGCCCTCTTTCAATACCGACAATTCATGGTCAAACTCTTTTGCTCCCAAAGTATCTATTACATAATCGATCTGCGACAACACCTCCCAATAGTTCTCTTTTCGGTAATTGATATACCTATCGACACCCATGGCCAGGAACTGGTCACGGGCTCGTTCATTACCTGTTACAACAACTCTCAGGCCCAAAGAGAGGGCTATCGGTACTGCCATTTGCCCGAAACTACCCGATCCGCCCGGTATCAACAGGGTTTCTCCCGGTCGAGCTTCCAACTCCTCTACAATCCCTTGATAGGCTGTCAAACCGGTCAAGGGTATCGCTGCGGCTGTAGCAAACTCATACCCGGCAGGCATTTTCGCCACGGCCCGATAATCTACGGCCACATACTCGGCAAAAGCCCCTATCCTTTTCAATGGCAGTCGGGTATAAACCCGGTCGCCTATAGCGAAATGAGTGACATGGGCTCCTACCTTTTCGATGATTCCCGAACATTCATTTCCCAAAGTAAGCGGCATGGCATAATCTTGAATCAACCGCACACTCCCTGTCATAATCAATATCTCCAGCGGATTGACAGCGGCGGCTTTTACCCGAATCAAAACCTCGTCGTCGGCACATCCGGGTATCTCGATGTCGTTCACAGTGGCTTCTATATGCTTTGAATAACGATTAATTTGTGCAACTTTCATTGTTTCCATATGGATGGCATTTATAGATAGATTTATATTTCGTTCTCTCGCACCGACTTTTTACGGTCGGCCATAATCTCGGCCCCATTTTCCATGGCCCATTCCAGCAGGTGAGTAAGGATGGGGGTCAACGACCGAGCTCTTGCGGTAAGTGCGTATTCTACACGCGGAGGTATCTCTGGGAAAACAGTCCGGCTCACATATCCGTCGTCTTCCAAAGTTCGCAAAGTCATTGTCAACATACGTTGAGAAATATCGGGCATCTGTTGCTTCAACTCCATAAAACGCATGCTCTCCTTGCCCGACATACTTAATATGTATATAACCAACAGAGCCCATTTGTCACAGATTCTTGACAGTATATTCCTCACCGGGCAAGTGGGAAACATCGCATCTTGTATAATCGACCGTTTCATAATTATTCCATTTGACAACAAATTGTACCTCAACTATTTGTATTATGTATTTCACGTCATACAATCAAAATAGTACACAAAAATAACTAATCATATTTTAATTACTAAATATATTTTATATCCTTTAGCAATATTATTGGAATTATACACTATGCAACCTATCTTTGTAGAAGATAGAACTGGGTTCGGCATAATCAATCTCGAAAAATGCATTTTCATTTGCCTCTGCCCTCGCCTTTCGCTATCTTTGCTTCCACTAAAACAACCTTATGACTCTATGATATATAACGAACGTGATACTCGTAAAGAGATGGTGTGCGAAGCTGCCAAACAGATTATGATGGCGGCTCGTACCGCCCCCAAAGGAAAAGGGGTGGATATTATCGAAATTGCTACCGTCACGGGTGACGACCTGCTGACCCTGGCCAACCAGATGCGACTGACCGGCGAAAAACGCGGCATGAAGTTTTTCCTGCGCGATGCCGGCAACATCGAGCAGTCCGATGCGGTTATCCTCATCGGGACCCGTCGCCAGGTTCAAGGGCTCAACTGTGCCTATTGCGGCTATCCCACCTGTGCCGAGAATCCCCAAGCCAACCCCTGCGCCATCAACTCGATCGACGTGGGTATCGCCATCGGGTCGGCCTGCTCAAAGGCAGCCGATATGCGCATCGACACCCGAGTGATGTTCTCGGCCGGTGCCACGGCTCAAGAGATGGAGTTACTGCCCGGCTGTCGGCAGGTGATTGCCATAGCCATGAGCGTATCGTCCAAGAGTCCGTTTTTCGACCGTAAACCCCAAACGCCGAAACCATGAGCCGTTCGATCCTCTTCCCGGCCGAATGGTATCCACAATCGGGTATCCAGCTCACCTGGCCTCACCAGGGGACCGACTGGGCCTATATGCTCGACGAGGTTACGGCCTGTTATATCAATCTTGCCCGAGAGATTACCAAACGCGAGAGATTGCTCATCGTCACACCCGAACCCGAACGAGTGAGACAGCTGCTGCAAGGAGTAGTCGATACCGACTCTGTCGTCTTTGCCTCCTGCCCCACCAACGACACTTGGGCCCGCGACCACGGCGGCATCACCCTTTTTCGCGACGGGGCACCCTGTATCTGCGATTTCAAGTTCAACGGCTGGGGACTCAAGTTTGCAGCCAACCACGACAACCTCATCACCTCGCGCCTCTACCGGCAGAAGCTGTTTAATGCCCGGTATGAAAACCGGCTCAATTTTGTCGTCGAGGGCGGTGCTCTCGAAAGCGACGGCGCAGGTACCCTGCTCACCACCAGCGAGTGCATGCTGTCGCCCAACCGCAACGGCGAGTGGTCGCAAACCCGCATCGAAGAGTATCTGAAAGAGACTCTCGGTCTGCAACGGGTCTTATGGCTCGACCACGGCTATCTGGCCGGCGACGATACCGACAGCCACATCGATACTCTGGCCCGTTTTGCCCCCGACGATACCATCGTGTATGTGCAATGCACCAACCCGACCGACGAGCACTACGAGGCACTGCACCTCATGGAGGAGCAACTGCGCACCTTCACGACCATCCAAGGTACACCCTACCGGCTGTTGCCTCTGCCCATGGCCGATGCAGTCTATGACGAGAACGGAGAGCGACTGCCCGCTACCTATGCCAACTTCTTAATCGTGAACAAAGCCGTGCTCTACCCCACCTACCGACAGCCAGCCAACGACCGGGCCGCCGCTGAGGTGCTGCAAACCGCTTTCCCCGGCCGGGAAATCGTGGGAATAGATTGCTCACCGCTCATCCGTCAACACGGTTCGCTACACTGCGTAACCATGCAATATCCCGAGAATGTATTACAATAAACCATAAACTCCATGCGTGAAAAGAAAATAAAAGTCGGACTCGTGCAACAGCACAATAGCGATAACATCGCCGATAACATGAACCGCCTGAAACACAGCATCGAGCAATGTGCAGCACAAGGTGCCCGGCTCGTCGTGTTACAGGAGTTGCACAACAGTCTCTACTTCTGTCAAACCGAATCGACCGACTGCTTCGATCTGGCCGAGACCATACCGGGGCCATCGACCGACTTCTACGGTCAACTGGCTGCCGACCTCCATATCGTGCTGGTCACCTCGCTATTTGAGCGCAGGGCACCCGGTCTCTACCACAATACCGCCGTCGTGTTCGACACCGACGGCTCCATTGCCGGCAAATACCGCAAGATGCACATTCCCGACGACCCTGCCTATTACGAGAAATTCTACTTTACGCCCGGCGACCTGGGCTTCAAACCCATAAAGACCTCGATAGGCACCTTGGGAGTTCTGGTATGCTGGGACCAATGGTACCCCGAGGCTGCCCGACTCATGGCCCTGCAGGGAGCCGACCTGCTCATCTACCCCACGGCCATCGGCTGGGAGAGTTCCGATACACCCGAGGAGCAAAAACGCCAGCAGGATGCCTGGATTATTTCACAGCGGGGACATGCCGTAGCCAACGGGCTGCCGGTGATTGCCGTCAACCGTGTGGGTCACGAGCCCGACCCCTCGCAACAGACCCGCGGCATCCAGTTCTGGGGGCACAGTTTTGTGTGCGGTCCTCAAGGCGAGATACTGGCCGCAGCACCCAGCGACAGCGAGTGGTGCCAGGTGGTAGAAGTTGACCTCGCCCGCAGCGAAAACGTGCGGCGCTGGTGGCCCTTCCTGCGCGACCGCCGCATCGATGCCTACGACGGTATTTTACAGAGATTTATCGACTGACAAGAACGGGGTGTCGCAGCAATTCGACACCCCGTTTTCGTATTCGACAGAAAGCCCTCTCGATTTTTCTTACAAGCTCTGCGTTATTATTTGATAAAAAAGAGAATAAATACCCGCAAAACAGCTATTTTTGTGAATCATTATCGCCGATATATGGATACGAAACCAAATAATGCCGACAAACAACTGACGCTGGACAAACGCTACATACGCATGGCGCAAATCTGGGCCGAAAACTCCTACTGCCAACGGCGCAAGGTGGGAGCCTTGATTGTCAAAGACAAAATGATTATCTCCGACGGATACAACGGTACACCGGCCGGCTTTGAAAACTGCTGTGAAGATGAAACCGGGCACACCTTTCCCTTTGTTCTGCACGCCGAAGCCAATGCCATCACCAAGGTAGCCCGCAGCAACAACAGCAGCGACGGTGCCACCCTGTATGTCACCTCATCGCCCTGCATCGAATGTGCCAAACTGATTATCCAGTCGGGTATCAAACGAGTGGTTTTCTCGGAGTATTATCGTCTGCAAGACGGCATAGAGCTCTTGCGCAAAGCCGGGATAACGGTCGATTTCATCAACCCGCAGGCCGACGAAGAGTCATCTCAAAACAAGGGTCAATAATACGGAGGATATTAATCACAGGTTGCGATCAAGTGGTCAAAGTCGCCTCCTGCCCTCTCCGAAAAAAGAAACGACAAAGACGAAAGCTCCCGGAATAGACAGAGGAAACACCTCCCCCACGCCGTGAGCAATCTCTTTTACCATATGTTTTTCTATAACAAAAAGAACGTGTTTAAATATCAGCACCGATTATGAACAACAACAAAGCTCGCTTCGTCTGGATTCCCCTGCTCCTGGCCGTCGCCATCGTGGGAGGTATTTTAATCGGACGATTCTTCTCTACTCAAAATCCGTTCGGCCGCAGTGCACGGTACGACAAAATCGAGAGCCTGCTGCAATGCATCGAACAGGAGTATGTCGATACCGTCAATCAGGAAGAACTCATCGAAAACGTCATGCCCAAGATTTTGGGCGAACTCGATCCACACTCGGCCTACATCCCGGCCAAAGATCTGGAGAGTGTCAACGAAGAGTTGGAAGGCTCGTTCAGCGGCATCGGTATTCAATTCAATATCCTCAACGACACCATCAACGTAGTGAGTGTCATACCGGGCGGACCCTCTGAGAAGGTGGGTATCCTGGCCGGCGACCGCATCATCTCGGTCAACGACTCGGCTTTTGTAGGCAAAGGCATCAGCAACGAGAGCGTGATGAAAAACCTGAAAGGCCCCAAAGGCACGGTTGTCAAACTCGAGATTCTGCGCAAGACCGCCAAGAAACCCCTCACCTACGAAGTAACCCGGGGCGATATCCCCGTGAACAGCATCGATGCCGCCTTCATGCTCGACGACGGTGCCGGCTATATCAAAGTAAGCAAATTCGGACGCACTACCTACGACGAGTTTATCAATGCCCTCTCCAAACTGAATAACCAGGGGGCCAAAAGCTTCATTATTGACCTGCGCGGCAACAGCGGTGGTCTGATGGATATTCCCATCAACATGGCCAACGAGCTGCTCCCCGCCAACCGGCTCATTGTCTATGCCGAGGGCAAGGCTTTCGAGCGCGAGGACGCCATCTCGAACGGCACAGGCACCTTCCAGGATGCCCCGCTCATCGTTCTCACCGACGAATGGTCGGCCTCGTCGAGCGAAATTTTTGCCGGAGCCATTCAAGATAATGACCGGGGACTCATCGTTGGTCGCCGCACTTTCGGCAAAGGATTGGTACAGCAGCAAATTCCGTTCCGCGACGGTTCGGCCGTGCGCCTCACGGTGGCTCGCTACTACACCCCCTCGGGGCGCTGCATCCAGAAAGAGTATGAATTGGGCAAAGCCGACGATTACAGCATGGACATTGTCAACCGCTACAAGCATGGCGAATTCTTCAATGCCGACAGCATCAAGCAAAACAAAGATTTGGTATATCATACCGTCAACGGTCGCGAAGTCTATGGCGGCGGCGGTATCATGCCCGATATCTTCGTGCCTCGCGACACGACCGGCTATACCTCCTATTTCAACAACGTGGTCAACGAGGGCGTCATCTACCAGTATGCCTTTGCCTATACCGACAAGAACCGCGACAAACTGGCACAAGCCAAGACGCTCGACAAACTGCTGCCCATGCTCGATGCCAACACCCTGCTGACCGACTTCGTGCAATATGCCGCCCAGAAAGGGATACGCCCGCGGCCCGTCTATATCAACATCTCGCGCAAACTCATCGTCAATACCTTGCAAGCCTATATCGCCCGCAACATGTTGGGCGAAGAGGCTTTCTACAAACTGCTGTTGCGCGACGACGAAACCCTGCGGAAAGCCAAAGAGGTACTGGCCGATGAGAATACCTACAACCGCTTGCTGAGCGGCAGTAGCAACGAAAACTAAACCCGGCGCCCCCTTATGCACGACAAACGGCAATTGAGACAGGAGATCAAGCAGTTGAAACGAGCTCTCACACCCGCCGAGCGGGAGTCGCTTTCGCAACGCATCTGCGCGGCCGTGGAGTCGTTGCCCGGCTTCGACCGGGTATCACACCTCATGCTCTACCATGCTCTGCCCGACGAGGTCGATACCCAATGGCTCCTCTCGAGATGGAGCGAGACCAAGCAGCTCTATCTGCCCGTGGTAAACGGCGATGATATCGTGGTGGCCCGCTACGGTCGTGGGCCGGTGCGCCAGGGAGCCTATGGCATTTGGGAACCGGCCGATGCAACCGCCATCGATCCGTCGCAACTCGAGTGGATTGTGGTGCCGGGGGTAGCCTTCGACCGGGCAATGAACCGGCTGGGACGGGGCAAGGGATACTACGACCGACTTTTGCAACAGATCTCGGCCCGAAAGATAGGCATCTGCTACGGGCTGCAACTGCTCGACGAAATTCCCGCCGAACCCCACGACATAAAAATGGATCTTATCGTAACCGAGAATAACATTATTTATAAAGACAACGAACTATGGCACTGATAAACGCCGAGTGTAAACTTTGCGACGTGATATTGAACGAACCGTCACTCATCCCGGTCATTAACCGATTTGGCATTATCCTGGGTGTAGGCGACAAGAGCATACGCACCGTATGCGAGGAGAAGAAACTCGACAGCGAGTTTTTCGTCACGATTCTCAATACCTTTATCAACGAAGACTATTTCCCCGAGAATCGTCTCAAATCGTTCTGCGCCACCCAGATTGTCGATTACCTCACCCAAACCAACGCCTACTACCAGCAGTTCCAGATTCCCAACATCGAGCGGCACTTCAACTCGCTCATCAACCAGAGCGACAGCGACAACAACAACCTCGAGCTGATGAAACAGTTTTTCGAAGAGTTGAAAAAAGAGCTACTCTCACGCATCGAACATGACCGCACCAGTTGGTTTCCCTCCATCAGAGCCGCGGCCGAAAAACTGCGCGGAGAATACTATGGCGAGCACATACGCTACGACCACGACGAGCCCGACTCGCTCGAAGAGAAGCTCGACGACCTCAAGAGCCTTTTCATCATTCATCTGCGTGGAGAGTATGACCTCAACTTGTGCCACGGTGTCATCTTTGCCCTGTACAGTCTCGAGAAAGATATCAAGCAGCACAACCGCATACGCAACCGCATCCTGCGGCCTATTGCCGATGCCATGCTCAAGGCCTGCCACGAAAAAGAATAAGATCCTGCCCCATGCGTATCGCCGTCATCACTCCACACACGCTGTTGAACCTCGGGTTGAAGCATCTGTTTCAACGGTACTTCGACATATCGCCTGCGCTCTACAACCGGGTGGACGATTTTTTCGACGACACCCCCGAACAGTTCGACGCCTATCTGCTCTTCGCCGATACCCTGATGGCATACAGCGACTTCTTCCTTCCCCGCAAGAGCCGCATCATGCTGCTCACCGCAAGTCACGAAAACCCTACCGCCCCGTTTGCCCCGGTGCTACCGGTCCATGAAGACGAAGAGGCTCTCATCGAACGGCTCGAAAGTTTCGTCGAACAGCTCGACCGGCAAGCCGAGAACCTGTCGCACGACCTGTCGCCCCGCGAAACCGAGGTGTTGAAACTGGTAGCCAAGGGTTTCATGAATAAAGAGATTGCCGACCAACTGAATATCAGCATCAATACCGTACTCAGCCACCGCAAGAATCTCACATCCAAACTGGGTATCAAAACCGTCTCGGGCCTCAGCTTCTATGCCATGATGAACGGCTACATATCCGACATCGACAACAAGTAATTCGACCCACCGATTTTCTTCTCAGACCTATTATTTTATCGTTTTTCGATAAAAATATACTGTTTTTCTTGTTTTCCTCGAAAATTTTTCTTTCCTTTGTCTTACCAATACAACAAGGTCTATATGTTTTACGACAAGCAAACCCAGAGAAAAATACAATTACTCAACCTGTTAATTGCATTGCTCATACTCATCCCCATCGTGCTCGACTTCTCCAAAGGATTCACCATCGGGTTCAACTCCTCGTTCATCGGTTTTGAAAACGGGCTGGGAAAATCGTCATTGCAGATAAGTACCATCAAGCCCGACAACCTGCAACTGAGCGAGTTCGGTTCGATACCGGCTCTCACCCTATCGACCGACGGCATCCTCTACATACCCGACTCGATGGTACCCACCGGTCTGAAAATAAGTGCTGCGGTCTTCACCATCCTCTCACTGGCCTCGCTCATTGCCATGATTGTGATGCTGGTCAAGCTCATCCGGTCGGTAGCCGCCGAAGGATTGATGAACAGCAAGAACATCAAGCGGCTGCGTCGCCTCTCCTACTACATGATTATCTTCTACTTCATCAGCTATATCGACCTCTTTATCGCAACCGGATACTACCGCTCGCACCTCGACCTGGGCAACAATACCCTGTGCTATCCCGAGTTGAGCCCATCGGTCACCATTGCATTCATCCTGCTGTTGCTGGCCGAGATTCTGAATATAGCCCACAAACAACGCGAAGAGCTGGACCTCACCATATAAATCATTGCCTATGCCGATTATTGTGAACCTTGATATCATGATGGCGAAACGAAAAATTTCGCTCAACGAACTTTCGGGCAAGATCGATATCACCCCTGCCAACCTCTCGATTCTCAAGACCGGGAAGGCCAAAGCCATACGCTTCTCGACCCTCGAGGCCATCTGCAAAGAGTTGAACTGCCAGCCCGGCGACATACTCGAATACCAGGGAGATAACGAAGAGACAACAAAATAACACAAACACCAATATTTATCATTAAATCAAAACACAATGAATTTACGAATGGTAAAATCGGGATTAGTACTTGCTTTTCTGGCCGTTGCCCAATGGGTATCGGCACAGCAAGCTCCTCAGATGGAAGCATTGCCCATCGATCCCAACGTGCGCTACGGTGTGCTTGACAATGGTCTCACCTACTATGTGCGCCACAACGAAACCCCCAAGAACCGTGCCGAATTCCACATTGCCCAAAAGGTAGGTTCGATTCTCGAGAACGAAGACCAACGCGGTTTGGCCCACTTCCTCGAGCACATGGCCTTCAACGGCACCGAGCACTTCCCCGGGAAGACGATGCTCAACTACCTCGAGAACAACGGTATCAAATTCGGTGTGGACCTCAACGCCTATACCGGCTTCGACGAGACGGTATATCGCATCTCCAACGTCCCCACACAGAATCAAAACCTGGTGGACTCCTGCCTGCTCGTGCTCTACGACTGGGCTTGCGCCATCTCGCTCAACGATAGCGACATCGACGAAGAGCGCGGCGTTATCCACGAAGAGTGGCGTACGCGTGCCGATGCCAACTGGCGCACCTGGGAGGCTACTGTGCCCGTCATGTTCGAGGGCAGCCAGTATGCCAACCGCATGCCTATCGGCACCATGGAGGTGGTGATGAACTTCCCCTACCAGGCTCTGCGCGACTACTACCACAAATGGTATCGCCCCGACCAACAGGGTATCATCGTGATCGGTGACTTCGACGCCGACAAGATGGAGGCTCAAATCAAGGAGCTCTTCGGCAAAATCAAAATGCCCGAAAACGCTGCCGAGCGCATCTACTATCCCGTGCCCGACAACAAAGAGCCCATCTTCGCTTTCCACAAAGACAAAGAGGCCGCCTACACCCGTGTGGACATCTACATGAAACACGATCCCATGCCTCGTGAAATGCGCGGTACCATCAACGGTGCCATCACCAATTACATGAACGGCGTAATCGGGATCATGTTCAACGACCGCATCACCGAGATTACCCAGAAACCCGATGCTCCCTTCATTGCCGGTGCCATCTTCGACGGCGACTTCTTCGTATCGAAGACCAAAAGCGCCTTCACACTCATCGCCCTGGGTAGAGACAACGGTGCCATCGACGCCATCAAAGGTATCATCCGCGAAGCCGAGCGTATCGACCGCTACGGGTTCACCACTTCGGAGTACGACCGGGCACGCGCCACGATGCTCTCGAACTACGAAAACCTCTACAACGAGCGTAACAACCGCAAGAGCGTTGACTATGCCGAAGAGTACATCCGTCACTTCATCGACGGCGGCTACATCCCCGGCATCGAAATGGAATACAACCTCATCAAACAGATGTCGCCCGCTATCACGGTCGATATGGTGAACCAATATGTAAAATCGCTCATCAGCGAAGACAACATGGTTATCTCGCTTACCGGTCCCGACAAAGAGGGTGTCACCTACCCCGACAAAGACCAGGTACTGACTGCCATTAAAGAGGTAGAAGCCGAAGAGGTTGCCCCCTATGTCGATAAGGTATCGAACGAACCCCTCATCTCGAAAGAGCCCGTAGCTGGCAAAGTGAAAAAGAGTGCTGCCGGTAAGAAATTCGGCACCACCGAGTGGACTCTCTCCAACGGTGCCAAAGTGGTGCTCAAACCCACCGACTTCAAGAGCGACGAAATCACCATGCTGGCTGTCAGCAAAGGTGGATACTCGCTCTACAACACCAACGACCCGGCTCTGGCCCGCGACCTGAAATCGCTCAACGAAATCGTTGAACTGGGTGGCCTCGGTCAATTCGGCAAGACCGACCTGATGAAAGCCCTGGCCGGTAAGAAGGTATCGTCGAGCTTCTCCTTGAGCGAGGCTCAGGAATCGGTATTCGCTTCGTGCGCCACGAAAGACCTCGAAACGATGATGCAACTCGTATATCTCACCTTCACCGACCTGCACCGCGACGACGAGGCATTTGCCGCCTGGAAAGAGCAATCGAAAGCCGCTCTCATCAACTATGCCAACACGCCGCAATACATCTTCAGCGACTCGCTCTCGGCTACCCTCTACGACCATAATCCCTTGCGTCGTCAGTTGAAAGCCGAAGACATTGACCAAATCAGCTACGACCGTATTCTCAAAATTGCCAAGGAGCGCCTGGCCAATGCCGCCGACTATACCTTCATCTTCGTAGGTAACTTCGACACAGACTCGCTCAAACCCTACGTAGAGAAATACATCGCTTCGCTCCCGGCCAACAAGAGCCGCGAAAAAGTAGGCAAACTGATCGAGACTCAAAAGGGTATTGTCACGAACCACTACAACCAACCCATGGAAACGGCCAAATCGACCGTCTATGCCATCTACTCGGGCAACGAGAAATACGACCTGCGCAACGACCTTATGCTCAGCATCCTCGACCAGGTAATGGACATCGTATATACCGAGACCATCCGTGAAGAAGAGGGTGGAACCTACGGTGTAGGTACCATGGCCAACTTCTCATCGCTCGACAACTCGTGGTTGTTCCTCTTCGGCTTCGATACCAACCCGCAAGACGAGAAGCGCCTCACCGACCGGGCTCACGCCGAGTTGATGAAGGTGGTAAACGAAGGTCCTCGCGAGAAAGATTTCGCCAAGGTGAAAGAGTATATGCTCAAGAAACATGCCCAGAACCTGCGTGAGAACTCTTACTGGAGAGGTATCATCTCTGACTACGAGTTGGGCTATGGCGACAACGAGACCAACTACGAGGAGGTACTCAACAGCATCACCATCGACGACATGAAGGCCTTTGCCAAAGGACTCTTCACCGGAAAGAACCTCATCGAGGTAGTCATGACTGGTGTCGTAGAAGAGGCTAAATAACAAGAACCTCATCGGGGCAAGATTCGCTCTTGCCCTTCTACCCATAGCGGGGGCATACACGATGTATGCCCCCGCCTTTTTTTAAATCGTCGCGGCGCATCGGGTCACCCCCACACACCGGGTCACCCCGCACCCGATGCGGGGTCCAGAGAGGGAGTCACCCCGCACCACGATGCGGGGTCCAGCGAGGGGCCTCTTATGGGTCACAAACACAGGGTTTCGAAACAAAAAAAATAGCAAAACCCAGCATTTCGAATGTTAAAGATCAAGGCCGAAAATTTGCTCTATCAACAATTTTTTTTACTCTATCAACAATTATAGTTAAATATTAATAATACAATGTTTCGATAGTTAATTATTTTAAGAATCACCGATTGTATAATTCATTTCTTAATATTATATTTGAAACACATTCCTCTCCGACAATATTCAATCCTATATAAAATATGTATAAAAAATTTTTGATCTCCCTCGTGCTATGGGGTATTATCTCTCCACTTATGGCACAAACGCAGGGCGACACCATCTACCAGTTTCGGTTCGAGCCGGGAGAGAACGGCTTTTATACCGCCTGTCAGGACAACCGCGCCGAGCTGACCCGTCTGCTCTCGTGCGTAGTACAGAACAAAGAGGCGATACTTGCCGGCTCCATCCCCATCCTGGTTGACGGCTACTGCAACTCGCTGGGCAGTGAAGCCGAGAACCTTGCCACGGCAAAGATCCGTGCCAACCGTGTGAAATCCGAACTGATTATCCGTGCGGAAATCAAGGAAGAAAACTTTATCACCCGCAACCATGCGACAGAGGGAGACTTTGTCACTGTGCGCATGACGGTACCGGTAAAGGAAACAGCCGCGACGGATGCGGAAGCGGAAGCACGACGCAAGGCGGAAGCCGAACGACTGGCAGCCGAGAAGCGTGCCGAACAGGAACGACTTGCCGAAGAGCAGCGCAAGGCGGAAGAAGCCCGACTTGCCGCTGAAAAGGCAGAGGCAGAGAAAGCCGCTCAACAAAATACACTTGCCGACATGCCGTCGGAAACCAAAACACCAACTGATTATCATCTCTCCCTGCGTGCCAACCTGCTGCGCTGGGCTACCCTGACACCCGATTTAGGACTTGAATGGCGCATCTGCCCGTCGTGGGGCATTGCCGTAAACGGCTCGTGGACTTCTTGGACATGGAGCGACAAGGACCGCCGCTACGCTCTGTGGGAAGTGGCTCCGGAAGTGCGTTACTACATGGGCGAGAAGAAAGCCTGGTATCTGGGTGCGATGTTCAAGGCCGGACAGTTCAACTACAAGCTCTCCGAAACGGGCAAGCAGGGCGACCTGATGGGTGGCGGCATCACCGGCGGCTATCAGCTGCGGCTGAACAAGGCACTGAATCTTGATTTCAACCTCGGCTTGGGCTACCTGAATGCCGACTATGAGAAATATGAGGTCATTGACGGTGTGCGAGTATGCCGCGGCAACGAGACAAAGGACTGGTGGGGCCCCATCAATGCCGGTGTGACATTGGTATGGAAAATTGGTGCAAGCCGAGCGCATTAAAGTTTACTTTAGAATGCCGAGGCGCAGCCCAATTTATGTAAGTTATTCTAACTCGGAGGAATCGAATATGAAAGCAAGACAATATATAAATATGATGGGAATGGCAGCCGCCGTGCTGCTCTCTTCCTGCGTGAAGGACACGCTTTATGACACGCCGCATCCCGACAAGGGAGCTGTCACCATCAGCCTGACGGGAGTGTCGGCAGACGATAACTATGTACTCGACATGGACGGGAAGGCGGCCGACATTACAGGTTCGCCATTCACCAATCCCGACCTGCTCAATCCGGGAACACACAGTATGGTAATCTATAACCGTGCGGAAGGTTTCACTTTCGACGGACGAATGGCACGGGTCAATGCCCCTGATGGCAAGAGCCGTGCGGACGGTGCATCCGTAATCCCCCTGCCGGGCTATCTGAAGACCGTCAGTCAGGAGATAACCGTAACAGCTGACGACACGCTGCGTGTCAATGCCGTTCCGATGCAGCGTGTACGTGACCTGCAACTGGAACTGGAAGTGACGCAGGGACGCCCCGAACTGATACAGAGCGTGACCGCCACCCTCAGCGGCATAGCCGGAATTTTTGATATGGAGAAGGGACAGACCATCGGCGAACCGACCTCCACGGTCTTCTCCTTCACCCGTGACGGCAGCAAGCTCACGGCCGACGCCCGCCTGCTGGGTACGATGGGAGACGTGCAGGCGCTGGTACTGGACATCGTCTTTACCGATGGCGGACGCACACAGCGCACAGAGGTCGACCTGACGGAAGCCCTTGCAGACTTTAACAGCGATATGACCACCGCCTACCGTGTGACCGGAACACTGGAAACCCCCGTCGGCATGGAGGAATGCAACGCCGAGATTACCGGATGGGAAGAGGTGGAAGGAGGCAATGCCAGTGCCACGCTGTAAATTCCACACACCGCTCGAGTCACCCCGCACCACGATGCGGGGTCCAGAAAGGGGCCGCAAAGGACAAGTGCCGCAGACAGTATTCCTGGATACCGCGTCACAACGCGGTATGACGTGGAGCACCGCATCAAGTGCGGAATGACCGAGAAGAAAAGAAATATATAAACAAATAAACAGAATGAAAACCCGATTTTTTGCTTTCGCAGCGCTGGCATTGACACTTGCCGCCTGTAACAACGACAACGAGAACCTGAATGACGGCCCGGTAGCCGCCAAGTTTATCGCCGACATTACGCCCGCTACCCGCGTCAATTCGGAAGGAACCGACTGGACCGACGGCGACCGCATCGGCGTCACCGGCGCAAGCTTCACCAACGTGCCCTACAAGAGAGAGAACGGTAAGTTCGTGACCGACGGTACAACCATCTATTTCGATGACACCGAAACGAAGACCTTCAATGCCTACTATCCGTATCAGGCTGAGGGCGGAACGGTGACCGTCAGCACCGCAGCCGACAAGCAGGGCCCCGGCATCGACTTCCTCTTTGCCTCGGGAGCCACGGGCGACACCCACAACCCGACGGTGAGCTTCACCGACAAAACCGACAAAGGCGGTGAAGACAACTCCTTCCACCACCGCATGAGTCTCATCAAATTCACCTTCAAGGCGGGCGATGGCATCATTTTCAACGGAATGGAACCTGCTGACTACACGTTGGACGGGCTGAAGCACGAAGGCACATTCGACACGGCTACCGGCACGACTGCCGTAACCGCAGCCGCCGAATCGCCGATTACCATGCAGCTGGGCGGTGCCACCACTTCGCAAGTCATCATTCTCCCGCAGGAAGTGACCTCCTCTCTTGAACTTAAAGTGTCTTTCAACGGACTGAACTATACAACCACACTGCCGAATCCATCCAAGCCCGAAGCGAATCAGTTCTCCGCAGGCTATGCCTACACCTACAACATCACGCTCAGCAACAATGGCATCACGGTGGAAGAACCGGAGATTACCCCGTGGGAACCCGGAGATTCGAACAATGTAAGCATCACGCTGTAAGCCCTACATACCGCTGCCCCGGCGCAAGCGTCAAGCCGGAGCTGCCCATAGACACTATGGTGCGACGGCCGCCTTCGCAGGCGGCGGCAGCACAAAACGAAAACAAATAAAAAGACAACCCGATATGAAGAAAAGACATTCCATCCATCTGCTTCTTGCCGCAGCCGCACTGCTCCTTGCCACGGCTGCCTGCACGAAGGACGAACTGGCGGACGGTGACCGTCTGCCCGAAGGACAATACCCGCTGGAGATAGCCCGCATCACCCTCAGTGTGGAGGGCGGCGAGGCACAGCCCTGGGGCGCACCGGCGACGCGCATCAGCGAGAAAGAGGACGGCAACAGCAGCAAGTTTGACGCGGGCGACCCGTTCGCCGTACAGATAGACGACAAGGGAGAGGTCGGCACCTACACCGTGCAGGACGACGGTTCCGCCGAAGCCGAAATACCCCTGTACTGGAGCGACAGGGACGAGGACCACACCGTCACCGCCTGGTATCCCGCCACGGACGGCACCCTCGACCTCGGCGACCAAAGCCAAAGTCTTGCCTACCTGCTGGGCGCCACGGGCACGGGCGACTACCAGACCCCCGTCACGCTGACCTTTGCCCACCGTCTGGCCAAGGTGCGCGTCACGCCTTCGGACGATGCACTCGACCAGGTGCAGAGCCTCCAGCTCTATACCTATACACAGTGTACTTATGAAAAAGGCAAGGCCGGACAAGGCTCGCAAGAGGGCTGGATAGAGATGAAGAAGTGCGAATACACCGAGAACGGCACAACCATCACCTGCTGGGAGGCGAACGTGATGCCCGGCTACGAAATCAAGCAGCTGCGGGCAAACGGCACTGAGGAACGCGACCTCTCCGCCACCTTTACCCCCGAGGCAGGCAAGTTCTACAACATCACGCTGGATAAGGACAAGGGATATACCGACGACGGACAGGGCAACTACACCGTGACCTCCGCCGAGGGTCTGAAGAACATCGCCGAACTGGTGAACGAAGAATGGAAGTTAGACATCAATATCACCCTGACCAACAACATCGACCTGACAGGCATCGACTGGACACCGATAGGCAAAGATGATAACAAAGCATACACCGGCACCTTCGACGGCAATGGCAAGACCATCACGGGGCTGACCGTTACGAGAAGTAACCGATATACGGGTCTGTTCGGCTTCATCAAAGGCACGGTGAAGAACGTAGTGCTGACAGAAGTAAACATAACAAGTGGCACGTTCGTCGGCGGCGTGGCGGGATGGAGCTTTGGCGGCAACATTGAAAACTGCTCGGTGTCGGGCAGCGTCAGCGGTAGTAGCGGTAGCGACGTAGGCGGTGTGGTGGGCTATCAACAGGTCGGTTCTATCACCGGATGCAGTTCCTCGGCCACAGTGAAGGGAACGGAGCGTGCCGGCGGCGTGGTAGGTGTAACGAATGGTGGTACTACTCCCCTGACCGCCTGCTATGCCACAGGCAACGTGACCGTTGAAAATGACGGTACAAGCAACGCCTGGGCCGGCGGTATAGTGGGAATGAACGGAACTGGCACTCTCATTGCCTGTTATGCCGCGGGCAACGTCAGCGGTAACATTGTCGGCGGCGCGGTGGGAGTAAACTATGCCACCGTGACCGCCTGCTACTGGAGCGGCCTCCCCGACAATGACAACGGTGGAGCCACGAAGGTGGATGGCACAAGCATTACCTGGCAGAACGCCGTTGATGCCATGAACACCGCCTTGCAGAGTGCAGGTTCAGAGTGGCGTTACGAACTCACCGGAGCATTGCCTACATTGAAGAAACAGTGAACCGTCGGGCGTCGTGTCACCCCGCACCCGATGCGGGGTCCAAAGAAGTGCCTCTTGTGGGTATTGCCTTTACCGGTATTCCTGGATTCCGCATCACACCGGGTCACCCCGCACAGCGATGCGGGGTCCAGAGAGGGGGGCCGTAAAGGACAAGTGCCTTTGCCGGTATTTCTGGATTCCGCATCAAGTGCGGAATGACCGGGAGGGAATTCCTGGATACCGCGTCGCACCGAGTCACCCCGCACAGCGATGCGGGGTCCAGTGAGGAAAGGCGAGGCATTCATTTGCCCGTATTCCTGGATACCGCGTCGTAGCGCGGTATGACGAGGTGACGGGGTCCAGTGTGTGAGTGTGAAGAATAAAAAAACAGAGAACGATGCAAATTTACAAGGGTTTTGTCTATATCCTGGCCAGCAAACGAAACGGAACGCTCTATATCGGCGTAACCAACAATCTGGCCAGACGGGTGGCCGAGCACAAAGCCTCGATCGACGAGGGTTTTACCAGTAGGTATAACGTGAAAACCTTGGTCTATTACGAAGCCTTTCGGGATTTCTATTCGGCTATCTGCCGGGAAAAGCAACTCAAAGAGTGGAACCGGGCTTGGAAAATAGCCCTTATCGAACAGGAAAACCCGCAGTGGAGGGACTTGTCGGAGGAGATTGGTGTAACTCCCGAATATATTCAAGGCGTAATCGATGAGTATCAATCGGGACTGTTCCGTTGAGAGGGCCCACTGGCGGGCATTTCCCCCCCCTGCCCGTATTTTCTGGATTCCGCATCACACCGGGTCACCCCGCACCACGATGCGGGGTCCAGAGAGGGGCCTCTTGTGGGTATTACCTTTGCCGATATTTCTGGATTCCGCATCAAGTGCGGAATGACGGGAAGCACCGCGTCGCAGCGCGGTATGACGAAGGAGTGCGGAATGACGGGATGGCGGTATTCAACCGATAAAAAAGGTATCCCCTCACGACAGAGAGAATACCTTATATCTATCTTGGGAAAGCTCTATTTTACTTGAACCGCAGTTCGCCAAAGTATTCGGGGCGGTGGAAATCGGGTTTTTCGACCGGGATGGGCGACCAGCTGAGGTAGTGCGGCAGCGAAGAGCCATCGGCACACTTGTAGAAGTTGGCAGCCACAGTCTCGGGCAGATGTTCGCCATCGAGACCTATCAGGTCGAAAGGTATGGCCACGAGCAGTCCCCAGGAGAAGAGCCCCTCCATCTCGCGGAAAGGTTTGTTGCCCACGGTCGAATAGCGTTTGATACGAGCCATCTTCTCGGGCGAGAAGTGGTCGGCATCGGAGCGGCCGGTGCGACGGGCAGCCAATGCGGCACCAATGCAGTTGAACTCGAAGTTGTAGTAATATTTCTCACCGGGTATCTGCACGAAAAACTCTACGCAACTATCCTCCCACACGGGCGAGTTGTCGGTGCTGTTGACCGCCAGCAGGTAATTTCCGCGCACGAAATAGTCGATATAGAGATACTCTTTGTCACGGGCTATCGTGAACGATACGATGGGTTTATACGGGAATTCATCGGGCCAATCGACACAGTCGATCGCTTGCCTCACCCCCTGGGTCTCGAGCAGCTCGGAGACTTGGGCCAGGGGCTTGTCACTCAAACCGGCGACAAAAGGAACGTCAATAACTTTTTTCATGATGTTTATATTAATTCAAAAAATAATCTTTTATTCCCCATACAAAACCGAAAATAGACATGGCGATGATGATGATGCCGATGCCGCGGTTGATGAACCAGATGCTGCGCACATTGAACCGCGAACGCACTTTGTTGATGACATAGGTGATGAAAAACCACCAGCCCACCGCCCCAATGAGTATCGAGAGGTACCCCACTACATGATGCCACAACTGCGACTCGGGCAGGAAGAAGTTGAACCGGGCAAACAGACCAATGTAGAGGAAGAGGATGAGGGGGTTGGAGAAGGTGAGCAGAAAGGCGGTAATGAAATCTTGCGTATAGGAGTTGATCGAGGCATTGGCCTTGCGGATGTTCTTGGCGGGATTCTGCCGGTAGAGGTAGAGCCCGAAACCGACCAGCACCAGGCTGCCCAACACTTGCAGCACGCTCTGGTTGGCCTCGATAAAGTCGATGACTATCGACATGCCCAAGCCCGTGAGCAGGGCATATATGAGATCGGAAAGTGCGGCCCCCAACCCCGTGACAAAGCCCGACCATCGGCCTTTGTTGAGTGTGCGCTGGATACACAATATACCTATCGGCCCCATGGGCGCCGATACCAGTATGCCTATGGCCAATCCCCTGACTATCGTGTATAGTGCTAAATTCATACCGTAAAAAAAACTATCCTATGTGACCGTCGAAACGGCAACGGGAATGCAAAGATAGTACATGCCGCGGGTAGAAACAAATTTATTTTGCCCCCCTCGCGACAGGATGCATCGTTGCTCCTTGGACAAATATACAAGATAATGTTAGAAAATTACCATCCGTTTTATCAATTTTTTATCCATGAAGTGCAGGATTTTCTCTACCTTTGACTTTCGCAAGCATCATTATCATTCTTTAATGGCCGTGCAACCCAGACCACAGTCTGGTAATGCCCCCACGAACCAGCTTATCGATTGGAGTTTATGAACGACAAAAAAGAGAAACGCCCACGCCTCGCCCGCTACATCGCCATAGGTATGCTGCTGGGCCTTTCCCTTGGGGCGGGCATGAAGAATATCCCGGCCGGCATGGGCATAGGCCTTGCCCTGGGCATGATGTTTTACCAACTCTCCTCAAAGCCCGACAAGGAGAAGGACGACAAGTCGGGGAAAAATGACTCGGCCGAGTAAAGTCATTCCCCTCTTTTTGCAAGGTTATTCCAGAGATTTTCCGTAAGTTTAGAATAGCTTTCTTAGTTCCTTATAATAAGGACTTTGGAAGAATTTCCCGATTTTGAGGTAATGACTTGGCAACTGTGCCATTTGCAGCGTTCTGCTATGAATTACGTTCAAATAACTCTTTCTGATGGAAAGGTAATACTATTTCTTTAAATTCGAGTTTTAAAATTGAATTTTGAGTGAATCAAGAAACATTGTAATAATTCAACATCTGTATTCTTAAATCCATTAATTGGCATTGCTCTTTTGAATATCGTTTTGATGATTTTAATTTATGAAGGACAGACTTTAAGGGTTCTGCTAGACCTAATTTGGCTGCAACCTCATCAGCCTTTATTTCAATTATCATAGTACCAGCTGTGCTTAAAGCTTCATTAAAATAATGAATTATGTGACCTACTTCATGGGCAATTGCTGCCATCTTTTCCATCTCAGTGAATTTAAACAACTCATATAGTTCAGGAGAGAGAATGATTGCTACAAACACAGCACGCTGAACTCCATCAGATTTGACATCAATAGAATATGCAAATGTGTCGTTGCTTAGCCCTTCGATTAGAGGAACATTTTCCTGTAGTTTATATTGAGAAACGGTGTAACAATCTATGCACAACGCACTTAAATGAGTGTATTTCTGATATAATATAGACCTAAATCTCTGTTCAAACTCCTGAAAAATATTATCAGAAGTATGATTGTTGAATAACTTATTGGTTGAGATGGACATAAACTATTACAATAGTTCTATAGTAAAAATTTGCGCATACATCATTTTGAACATATAATCATAAAAACATAATTCTTTAGATTTTTTACTTTCCCAGTTAATGGTTGTCCTGCTATTTGATTATTATTGGGTAATATCGAATTAGATATTGAACTTTCAATTAGATTTTTTAAATATGACGTTTTAATTGCATATCCTACATTTTCTGCATCCTTGTGCTTGGCATTCACAATACCAATAAGATTTCCCTTGCTGTCAAACAAAGGACCACCGCTATTACCAGGTTGAATAGGAGCTGAAATCTGATATAAGGAGACATCACCTTGAAATCCTGTTTTTGAGCTTATGACGCCTGTTGTTAATTTAATCTCATCTCCCATTGTACTAGTCAAAGGATAACCTAAAACAAAGACATCCTCGCCAACATCAGAAACAGAAGTTTTAACATTATAGGGAATTGAACCAAAACCTTTAAAATTATTGTCAGAAATCTGTAATAATGCAAGGTCATTGTATTTATCAGTAGCAATAATGGTTGCATTATATTTAGGAGTGAAGTCTCCTTTTATTCCTTTAATGGATATTGATTTGGCATTTTCAATTACATGATAGTTCGTTACAACATATCCATTGTTTAAAGCAAATCCAGTTCCAGACCACTCTTTAGGATTTTTAATATTTTCATCTTCAATGTCATTTATATACATATCAACAGTAGGATAAATTTTTATAAATGAACATTTAAAATGTACTTTAAAACCTGCTTGATAATTACGTCCCATATCATAGCGTAGTTGTCTGTCTGGGATAGAGTATTTGACATCAAAAAAAGTACTTTCTTTTAGAACGAAACGTTTCGAATCTGTAACATTACTTCCTTTCCAAAATAGATTATAGTTATATACGGATGTGTTCCCTATCTTTTTTATTGTTACTTGGTCATTTTTAAAAACCTTAAATTCTCCGTTCACATTTTTGTATACCAACATTGTTAGATTTGTTGTTTCTGATGGAAACTCTTGGTAAGCATTTTCGCCCCACTGTTCAATGTTTACATCATATACACCTTCTATTGGATCAAGGCTTTGTATATGGCTTTCAAAATACGACATCAATTCTTGCACATTAGTAGGAGATATCTGTGCGGATAATTCTTGTGCTGATGAGACTAGTATCAACACGAAAATAAATAGAAGTTTCTTAATCTGTTCCATTTGTTTATAAGTTTCACATATTATCCAAATAAAAGCGTGAACTGTATGCCACACTCTTACTTGAAGGTCGTAGGAAACCTCGGATACGGGTGTAACAATAGCAGCCCACGCTATAGCGTGAGAACCGCTATGCTATCCTTGTATCCAATTTGAAAATTTCCTACGTTTTCAAGTACAAGATGAACATAACGCTTCTTCTTTTTTCTCTTATGTATTGGAAAGGGTTGCCCCAATCCGAATACAAAAATACAAAAAGTTCGTGATATGCCACTAACTATCACGAACTTTATTTTGATTTACAACTTAATACCTTTGAATGGTCGGTATCAGCTTTTCCACATGAAGGAAGTAGCGTTTGACAAAATCCGTAAATTCCGACAGCTTGAGGTATTGTTGTTCGTAAACATTCTTCATTTCCTGTATCTGCTTGGTATGTTGTTCCTCTCGTTGTACGGCTTCTTTTTCAAGTTCCTATATGCGCTTTTGCAAATCTTCATTCCTGTGTTCAAACTCTTTCAACTTACCACCACCGAAAAGAGAACCAACCTTAGCTACGAATGCGGCTTTCGCTTCCGTCTTGACTGCTTCCAGTTTCTCCGACTTGATTCCTTTCAGTATTTCGTAAAACTGCCGTTCCGCCCATTGCTGTTCTACTTACTACTGCTGCGAATTGGCTTCAAGCACTCTCGTATACCTTATAGACCAATCAATATTAAACTGTTGTGACATACCGCACCAAACTCATACACCACGTTATTACTTCGCCATACATGAGCATAATTGTCATAGCTAACCAACTTTCACAAGATAACACAACAGTCCACAAATTCGATTCAATCCATTTAAAAGTCATTCCCCTCTTTTTGCAAGGTTATTCCAGAGATTTTATTTAATTTTGCGACGAAAACCCATAGATCTTTTTCCCGGCCTCTTTTCGAGAGAGAAAACGGGAATACAACCATGCCACTAAAAAAACAAGACATAATGGTCATTCTTTTCAAAACCCCCGTTCAACACATTATCGCGGTCGAGGCCGACCATGACTTTTCGGCCGAAGAGACCCAAAAGTTATCCTGGCTTTTCGGAGAGGCCGAGCAGCTTGCACAACCCACGCTGCCGGGCTGGTTCGTAGGACCGCGCAAAGAGATGATTACCCCGTGGAGTACCAATGCGGTAGAGATTACCCAAAACATGGGCCTCACCGGCATTACCCGCATCGAGGAGTTCTTCCCGGTCGAGAACGACCAGGCCGAGTTTGACAAGATGCTGCAACGCCTTTACCACGGTATCGACGGCCGCATCTTCGAAATTGACAAACGCCCCGACCCCATCGTCTATATCGACGACCTGGCTGCCTACAACGAGCAGGAGGGTCTGGCCCTGAGTCCCGACGAAATCAACTACCTCAACGAGTTGAGCCACAAGATAGGCCGCAAACTCACCGACAGCGAGGTGTTCGGTTTCTCGCAGGTAAACTCGGAGCACTGCCGCCACAAAATCTTCAACGGCGTGTTTATCATCGACGGGAAAGAGAAAGAGAGCTCGCTCTTCAAGCTCATCAAAAAGACATCGGAGTACAACCCCAACCGACTGGTATCGGCCTACAAGGACAATGTGGCCTTCAATGCCGGCCCGGTGATCGAACAGTTTGCCCCGGTGAATCCGCAACAACCCGACTTTTTTGAAATCAAGGATATCAAGACGGTTATCTCGCTCAAAGCCGAGACGCACAACTTCCCCACCACGGTCGAGCCCTTCAACGGAGCTGCCACGGGTACGGGCGGTGAGATTCGCGACCGTCTGGGCGGCGGCCGCGCCAGCTTGCCTATTGCCGGTACCGCCGTGTATATGACTGCCTATCCCCGCACCGAAGAGGGCCGCGAATGGGAAGAGGGGGCCATGGCTCCCCGCCCCTGGCTCTACCAGACGCCCGAGCAGATATTGATCAAGGCGTCGAACGGAGCTTCGGACTTCGGCAACAAATTTGGCCAACCCCTCATCTGCGGTTCGCTGCTCACCTTCGAGCACGCCGAGAACGGCAAGAAGTTTGCCTTTGACAAGGTAATCATGCTGGCCGGCGGCGTGGGATTCGCCAACATGCGCGACGCCCTCAAGGGTACCCCCGAGCCCGGCGAAAAGGTGGTGGTGATGGGTGGCGACAACTACCGCATCGGTATGGGTGGCGGCGCCGTTTCGTCGGTAGAGACGGGACAGTATGCCAACGCCATCGAGTTGAATGCCGTGCAACGGGCCAACCCCGAAATGCAGAAACGGGTATCGAACGTGATACGGGCCATGTCGGAAGCCGACGAGAACCCCATCGTGTCGATTCACGACCACGGTGCCGGCGGCCACCTCAACGCCCTCTCGGAACTCGTGGAGGAGACGGGTGGCGTCATCGACATGGACAAGCTCCCGGTGGGCGACCCCACTCTCTCGGCCAAGGAGATTGTAGGTAACGAAAGTCAGGAGCGCATGGGTATCGTTATCCACGAAGAGGATATCGACCGCATCCGCCAGATTGCCGACCGCGAACGTGCCCCCTTCTATGTAGTGGGCGAAACGACTGGCGACCACCGCTTCGTATTCCGTCAGGCCGACGGCGTGAAACCTATCGACCTGGCCATGGACGACATGTTTGGCAAGGCTCCCCGCACCGTCATGACCGACCACACCGTCAAAGAGACTTATAAAGATGTAACCTACGACCAACGCCAGCTCGACGAGTATGTAGAGCGTGTGCTCCAACTCGAGGCCGTGGCCTGCAAAGACTGGCTCACCAACAAGGTCGATCGCTCGGTAACGGGCAAGATTGCCCGCCAGCAATGCCAGGGCGAGATACAGTTGCCCTTGAGCGACTGCGGCGTGGTGGCACTCGACTACCGCGGACGTGCCGGTATAGCCACCTCGATAGGCCATGCCCCGCAAGCTGCACTCGTCGATCCCGCAGCCGGGTCGGTACTCTCGATTGCCGAGGCACTCACCAATATCGTGTGGGCTCCGCTGGCCGAAGGTCTCGACAGCGTGTCGTTGAGCGCCAACTGGATGTGGCCCTGCAAAAACGAGGGCGAGGATGCCCGCCTCTACCGGGCCGTCGAGGCTTGCAGCGACTTTGCCTGCTCGCTGGGTATCAACATCCCCACGGGTAAAGACAGCCTCTCGATGACACAGAAATATGGCAACGACAAGGTCTATTCGCCGGGCACGGTCATCATCTCGGCCGGTGCCGAGGTATCGGATATCCGCAAGGTGGTTTCGCCTGTGCTGCGCACCGGGGTCGAGAGCGCCGTTTACTACATCGACTTCTCGTTCGACCGGCTGAAACTGGGCGGCTCGGCTTTTGCCCAATCGCTCAACAAGATAGGTAAAGAGGTGCCCACGGTACAAGACAGCGAGTATTTTGCCGCCGCCTTCAACGCCGTGCAGCAACTGGTGAAGAAAGAGCTGATTCTGGCCGGTCACGATATCTCGGCCGGCGGTATGATAACCACGCTGCTCGAGATGAACTTTGCCAATACCGAGGGCGGTCTCGAAGTATCGCTCGACGAGATACCCGAAAAAGATCTGGTGAAGATTCTCTTCAGCGAAAATCCGGGTATCCTCATCCAGGTAGAGAAGAGCGAAGAGGTGGAGAAGATTCTCAAACACGCCGGCGTCGCCTTCATCAAACTGGCCCGTCCCTGCGAAGAGCGTCACCTGCTCATCCATAAGGATGGTGCCGACTACCAGTTCTTCATCGACCACCTGCGCGACGTATGGTTCGAATCGTCCTACCTGCTCGACCGCAAACAGAGCGGCGAAAAGGCAGCCAAGGAGCGGTTCCTCAACTACAAGGAGCAACCCCTGCAATACAGTTTCGCCCCGTCGTTTACCGGCACACTGGCACAATATGGCATCTCGGCCGACCGCCGCACCCGCAGTGGTGTGAAAGCTGCCATCATCCGCGAGAAGGGTGTGAATGGCGACCGCGAAATGGCCTATTCGCTCTACCTGGCCGGCTTTGACGTGAAAGATGTGCACATGACCGACCTCATCAGCGGCCGCGAAACCCTCGACGATGTGAACATGATTGTCTATTGCGGCGGTTTCTCGAACAGCGACGTGCTGGGCTCGGCCAAAGGTTGGGCCGGAGGTTTCCTCTGGAACGAAAAGGCCAAGGCCGCTCTCGACCGCTTCTACAGCCGCCCCGACACGTTGAGCCTGGGTATCTGCAACGGCTGTCAGCTCATGGTCGAACTGGGTCTGCTCACCCCCGACCACGCCGAGAAACCCAAGATGCGCCACAACGACTCGCACAAGTTCGAGTCGCAGTTCATCGGGCTCACCATCCCGCAGAACAACTCGGTTATGTTTGGCTCGCTGTCGGGTTCGAAACTGGGTATCTGGGTAGCCCACGGCGAAGGCAAGTTCGAATTGCCCTACGACAAAGATCGCTACCACATTGTGGCCCAATATACCTACGATGCCTACCCGGCCAACCCCAACGGTTCGCCCTACGCCATCGCCGGTATCGCTTCGGCCGACGGCCGTCACCTGGCCATGATGCCTCACCTCGAACGCGCCATCTTCCCCTGGCAGTGCGGCTACTACCCCGCCGACCGCCGGAACGACGAAGTGACCCCGTGGATCGAAGCCTTTGTTAACGCCCGCAAATGGGTTGAACAACACACCAAATAACAAGTATAACCGCGCAGAGCGGGAGGGCCTCGTCGCCCTCTCGCTCTGTTCTTTTTTCAACATAAGAAACACATAACCATTACCACAACACTATGGGAGGATTTTTTGGTACTATAAAGAGAGAATCGTGCGTGACCGACCTTTTCTATGGCGTAGATTACAACTCGCACCTGGGCACCAAACGCGCCGGCATCGTGACCTATGGCAACGGCGTTTTCAAACGGGCCATTCACAATATCGAGAACTCCTACTTCCGATCGAAGTTCGAGGCCGAGCTACCCGAATTCTCGGGCAACTCGGGTATAGGCGTCATCAGCGACACCGACGCACAACCCATCATCATCAGCTGCCACCTGGGCAAATTTGCCATCGTCACCGTAGCCAAAATCAACAATGTCGAGGAGCTCGAGAAGGAGCTGCTGGCCAGCGGCAACCACTTCAGCGAGCACAGCAACAACATCATCAACCAGTCGGAACTGGTGTCGATGATCATCAGCCAAGGCAAAGACTATGTCGAAGGCATCCGACTGGTACAGGAGAAAATCAAAGGCTCCTGCTCCATGCTGTTGCTCACCGAGCAAGGCATCATCGCCGCCCGCGACAAATATGGCCGCACCCCCATCCTGATAGGCCGGGGCGAAAACGGATATGCCGTGTCGTCGGAGACCTGCAGCTTCCCCAATCTGGGCTATGAACTCTGCTACAACATAGGCCCGGGCGAAATCGTGCGCCTCACTGCCGACGGCTACGAGACCCTGGCCAAGCCCGGCAAGAAGATGCAGATATGCTCGTTCCTGTGGGTTTACTATGGTTATCCCGCCTGCGAGTACGAGGGGAAAAACGTCGAGGAGATGCGTTTCCACACCGGTTACGAGATGGGCAAGAACGACGACATCGAGGCCGACTTCGTGTCGGGTATCCCCGACTCGGGCGTAGGTATGGCTCTGGGCTATGCCGTGGGCAAACAGATTCCCTATCGCCGCGGAATCGTCAAATATACCCCCACGTGGCCCCGCAGCTTCACCCCGTCGAACCAGGCCATGCGCGAACTGGTAGCCAAGATGAAGCTCATCCCCAACCGAACCATGCTCGACGGTAAAAAGGTAGTATTCTGCGACGACTCGATTGTGCGCGGTACCCAGCTGCGCGACAACGTGTCGGACCTCTACCGCTACGGTGCCAAAGAGGTACACATGCGCATCAGCTGTCCGCCCCTGCTCTATCCCTGCAAGTTCCTCAACTTCACCGCCTCGAAGAGCGAGATGGAACTGATTACCCGGCGCACCATCGCCGAACTCGAAGGCGACCCCGACAAGAACGTCGAGGCATACGCCCGCACCGGTTCGCCCCAATACAACTGCATGGTCAACTGCATCTGCAAGAAGCTGAAGATTACCACCCTTAAATTCAACCCGTTGGAGACCCTTGTCGAATCGATAGGCCTGCCCAAGGAGTGCATCTGTACCCACTGTTTCGACGGCAGCAGCTACGAATAGACACCGCTTCACGGCCACACGACCTAAACCTCTATGCCACCGCCCGATACACCCCTGTCGCACGGAGGCATGGAGGTTTTTTTCTCGGTAAAAGATTGATAATAACAATCATTTTTGTAATTTTGCAAGTCAGCATTAAAACGACACAAAAACAAAAGAATATTTATAAATCACAAATCTCACATTAAATTATGAGTCTTAAAATCGTAGTATTGGCCAAACAAGTGCCCGATACCAGAAATGTGGGGAAAGATGCCATGAAAGAGGACGGAACCATTAACCGTGCCGCCCTGCCCGCTATCTTCAACCCCGAAGATTTGAATGCCTTGGAACAGGCTCTGCAACTGAAAGAACAGAATCCGGGTTCAACGATTACCCTGCTCACGATGGGTCCTCCCCGTGCGGCCGAGATTATCCGCGAAGGTCTCTTCCGCGGAGCCGACGGCGGAATCGTCCTCACCGACCGCGCTTTTGCCGGTGCCGATACACTGGCCACCTCGTATGCCCTCTCGTGCGCCGTACGTAAAATCAAAGACTACGACATCATCCTGGGCGGTCGCCAGGCTATCGACGGCGATACGGCTCAAGTAGGTCCCCAAGTGGCCGAAAAACTGGGTATCCCCCAAGTAACTTATGCCGAACAAATCGTCAAGATCGAGAACGGTAAAGCTACCGTAAAACGCCGTCTCGAGCGTGGTGTAGAGACCGTAGTGGTTCCTCTGCCCGCCGTGATTACGGTAAACGGTTCGGCCGACGAATGTCGTCCCCGCAACGCCAAACTCGTGCAACGTTACAAATACGCCAAGACTCCCAGCGAAAAACAAGGACTCAGCGAAGAGTGCCTCAAACTCTATGAGCAACGCCCTGCCCTGAACCTCTATGAATGGAGTGTAAACGACGTCGATGCCGACCTCACACAGGTAGGTCTCGCCGGTTCGCCCACCAAGGTGAAAGCCGTACAAAACGTGGTATTCCAAGCTAAAGAAAGCAAGCAGCTCACGGCAGCCGACAACGAAATCGAAGACCTCGTAAAAGAGTTGATCGCCAATCATACCATTGGTTAATGCCCGTGTACTATGAACTAAAAAACTAACGATTATGAACAATCTGATTGTATATTGCGAAATAGAAGACGGCATTATCGCCGACGTGAGCCTCGAACTGCTCACCAAAGGTCGTTCGTTGGCCAATCAACTCAATTGTAAACTCGAAGCCCTCGTCATCGGCAGCAACCTCGACGGCGTGGAGAAACAGGTATTCCCCTACGGGGTCGATACGGTCTATACCGTAGATGATCCCCGCCTCTATCCCTATACCTCGATTCCCCACACTTCGGTACTGGTTCACCTGTTCAAAGAGCAGAAACCTCAAGTGTGCCTGATGGGTGCCACCAGCATTGGCCGCGACCTGGGTCCACGCGTATCGTCGTCGCTCCACAGCGGTCTGACGGCCGACTGTACGGCTCTCGAAATCGGCCCGCACGAGGATAAGAAAAACAACAAGACCTACGAAAACCTGTTGTACCAAATCCGTCCCGCCTTCGGTGGTAACATCGTGGCTACGATTGTAAACCCCGAGTGCCGCCCGCAAATGGCCACCGTGCGCGAGGGTGTGATGAAAAAAGAGATCTACGACCCCAACTACAAAGGCGAGGTGGTTAAACTCGACCCGAAAAAATATGTATCCGATGCCGACTTTGTGGTCGAGGTAATCGACCGTCAGATGGAGAAATCGAAAGCCAACATCAAGGGTGCTTCGATTATCGTAGCCGGTGGATACGGTATGGGTTCGAAAGAGAACTTCGACATGTTGTTCGACCTGGCCGCTACACTGGGTGCCGAGGTAGGTGCTTCGCGTGCCGCCGTCGATGCCGGCTTTGTAGAGCACGACCGTCAAATTGGTCAAACGGGTGTAACGGTACGTCCCAAACTCTATATCGCTTGCGGTATCTCGGGACAAATCCAGCACATCGCCGGTATGCAAGACAGTTCGATTATCATCTCGATCAACAGCGACCCCAATGCGCCTATCAACTCGATAGCCGACTATGTGATCACCGGTACGGTCGAAGAGGTAGTTCCCAAACTCATTAAATACTACAAGAAAAACTCCAAATAATCGCACGCGCTACAACCATAGCCGAGCCCAGGAAAGTCCCGGTTTCAAGGAAACCGGGCAAAAAAGGAGTTTTCATTTCATTTATGAAAAAGTAAACACAGAATATGGCTAATTTCTTTTTAGACAACAGTGATTTGAAACATCACTTGCACCACCCGCTCATGGAAAAGCTGGTGGCCTTACGGGAACGGAACTACTCCGATGCCGAAAAATATGACTATGCGCCCTTCAACTTCGAAGACGCCATGGACAGTTATGAAAAGGTACTCGAAATCGCCGGCGAAATCAGTGGCGAAATCGTAGCTGCCAACGCCGAAGACGTGGATCACGAAGGTCCCCACGTAGTCGATGGCCACGTGGTATATGCCAAAGGCACACAAAAGAACCTCGACGCTCTGGTAAAAGCCGGGCTGATGGGTATCTCGATGCCTCGTCGTTACAACGGTCTCAACTTCTCGCTCGTGCCCTACATCATGGCTGCCGATATGGTGAGCCGCGCCGATGCCGGTTTCGTAAACATCTGGGGCCTGCAAGACTGCGCCGAGACCATCTACGAATTTGCCAGCGAAGAGCAGAAACAAAAATACCTGCCCCGCGTATGCGCCGGTGAAACCATGGCCATGGACCTGACCGAGCCCGATGCCGGTTCGGACCTCCAGGCCGTCATGCTCAAAGCCACTTACAGTGAGGCCGACGGTTGCTGGTATCTGAACGGTGTGAAACGTTTCATCACCAACGGAGACGGCAATATCGCCCTCGTACTGGCCCGCTCGGAAGAGGGGACCAAAGACGGCCGCGGATTGTCGATGTTCATCTACGACCGCAACAGCGGTGGTGTAACGGTGCGCCGCATCGAAAACAAGATGGGTATCAAGGGATCGCCTACCTGCGAACTCGTGTTCAAGAATGCCAAAGCCGAGCTCTGCGGTAGCCGCAAACTGGGTCTTATCAAATATGTAATGGCTCTGATGAACGGCGCCCGTCTGGGTATCGCCGCTCAATCGGTGGGTGTATCGGAGGCCGCTTATCGCGAAGCCATCGCCTATGCCCGCGACCGTAAACAGTTTGGCAAACCCATCATCGAGTTCCCCGCCGTTTACGAAATGATTTCGTTGATGAAAGCCAAACTCGATGCTTCGCGTTCGCTCCTCTACGAGACGACCCGCTTTGTTGACCTTTACAAGACCTATGAAGATATTGCCAAAGAGCGCTCGCTCGAACCCGAAGAGCGTGCCGAGATGAAGGCCTACCAGAAACTGGCCGATGCCTTCACCCCCCTGGCCAAAGGCATGTCGAGCGAATTCTGTAACCAGAACGCCTATGACTGCGTGCAGGTTCACGGCGGCTCGGGCTTCATGAAAGACTACGCCTGCGAGCGTATCTACCGCGATGCCCGCATCACCTCGATTTACGAGGGTACCACCCAGCTGCAAGTCGTAGCCGCTATTCGCCACGTCACCACCGGCACCTTCCTCCACCAAATCGAGGCCTACGAGGCTGCCGCCATCGCTCCCGAACTGGAGCCGCTGCGCGACCGTCTCAAGGCAATGAAAGAGGCCTATGTAAAAGCTGTCGAATCGGTTACCGAAACCAAAGACAACGAATACATCGACTTCCAGGCTCGCCGCATGGTCGAGATGGCCGGTCACATCATCATGGGTCACCTGCTGCTCGCCGACACCACGCGCAACGAATCGTTCCGTCACTCGGCCGATGTTTACATCAACTTCGGTGAGGCCGAGGTAGCCAAACACGCTGCCTTCATCGCCAACTCCAAACCCGAAATGATGGCCGACTACCGCAAGTAATAAACAAACTTGACTCCATACCAGCGGGGCTTCTCTCAAAAAAGAGAAGCCCCGCCTTTTTATCGGCCACCGTTCCCGAAGACCCACCTGGATATTCAACAGCCCCGCCCAAGAATTTAGTACGATTTTAAACCGTATCTGCCGGTGAATTGTTATCTTTATCACCCAATTACAAACAACGACGATATGACTACCCACGACTATCATCACCTGGTCAATTTGCAAAAAGAGTTTTTCAACGAACATATTACCCGCGAGATTCCCTTCCGACTGTGTGCCCTCGACCGCCTGGCCGAAGGTATCACCTCTCGGGAAAAGGAACTGAACGAAGCATTGCAGGCCGATATGGGTAAATCGCCCTTCGAAAGCTATGTGACCGAAATCGGTATCCTCCTGCATGAGATACGATTGGCCAAAAGCAACCTGCAAAGCTGGGCCCGTGACCGCCGACGCCCCACCCCGTTCTTCCTCTTTGGAGCCAAAAGCCACATTCACTACGAACCTTATGGCTGTGTGCTCATCATCGCCCCGTGGAACTATCCGCTGCAACTGTCACTGTCGCCTTTGGTTGGAGCCATTGCGGCAGGCAACTGTGCCATTATCAAACCCTCGGGCGAGGCCCCTCACACGGCCCAGGCTCTGCAAGAACTCATCGGCGAATGTTTCGAAGAGGAGTATATCGCCGTAGCCGATGCCCGTCGCGAAACAACCGAAGAACTGCTGCAAGAGCGGTTCGACTACATTTTCTACACCGGTGGTGTGGAGTATGGGCGCCACATCATGCAGGCGGCAGCCCGATACCTCACCCCCGTCACACTCGAGCTGGGAGGCAAAAGTCCCTGTATCGTCGATGACGACGCCCACCTGCCCACGGCAGCCCGCCGCATCGTGTGGGGGAAATTCATCAATTGCGGACAAACGTGTGTGGCACCCGATTACCTGTTGGTACACAGTCGAGTAGAGTCGCGACTCATCGACCTGATGCGAAAAGAGATCGAACATCTCTATGGTGCAGACCCTCAACATAATCCCGACTACTCGCGCATCGTCAACGAGCAGCACTTCGAGCGACTGGCTACCCTGCTCTCGCACGGCACCCCCCTCTGTGGCGGCACCTGCGACCCCACCGACCGCTACATAGCCCCCACCCTGCTCACCGATATCGACCCGCAGTCGCCCCTGCTCACCGACGAAATTTTCGGTCCCATACTCCCCGTCATGCCCTTCGACGATATCGACGACTGTGTCAAGTACATCAACCAGCGCGAGAAACCGCTGGCTCTCTACTACTTCACCCGCAGCCGCAAACGGGCCCGCTACATGATACAGCACACCTCGTCGGGCGGAGCCTGCATCAACGACACCGTCATACAGATTGCCAACGGCAACCTTCCCTTCGGAGGTATCGGCAACAGCGGTATGGGAGCCTATCACGGCCGCACCAGTTTCGAGACCTTCAGCCACCAGCGCAGCGTTGTCACCTCGGCCCAACGACTCTACTCCGAGTTCCGATTCCCGCCCTATGGCAATAAATTGAAATGGCTCAAACGAGTGTTGAGATAAAGAAACCCGAAAAATGGATACCGCGTCAAAGCGCGGTATGACACACCCAGTCACCCCGCACCTCGATGCGGGGTCCATCTCCAAGGCTGCAAAATACAAGTGCCACCGATGGTATTCCTGGATACTGCGTCAAGGCGCGGTAGGACTCGCTATCTTTAGACAGGATGTGGCTCGGCATAATCAAACTTGAAAACTTCGTTTTCCGTTTGTCTCGGCCCTCGCCTTTCGCTATCTTTCCAGAAGACAGGAGGCGGCTCGGCATAATCAAACTGAAAACTTCGTTTTCCGTTTGTCTCTGCTCTCGCCTTTCGCTATCTTTGCATGCTGCGAAAATAGGATGCGGTTCGGCAAGGTAAAAGTTGAAAACTTCGTTTCCCTTTTTCCTTTGCTCTCACCTTTCACTATCTTTGCATTAAAATATAAGAAGTAGTGGAACTGGACTTTTTGAACGAACTCAACGAGCAACAACGCGATGCCGTACTCTATACCGAGGGGCCCGAACTGGTTATTGCCGGGGCCGGGTCGGGAAAGACTCGGGTGCTGACCTACAAGATTGCCTACCTCCTGCAAATGGGGTATCCCCCTTATCGGCTGCTGGCGCTTACCTTTACCAACAAGGCAGCCAACGAGATGAAGAGCCGTATTGCCGAGGTAGTGGGTATCGACACGGCTTCGCGGTTGTGGGCCGGTACGTTCCACTCGATTTTCTCGCGCATCCTGCGGGCCAATGCCGACCGGTTGGGCTACCGTCACGACTTTACCATCTACGATGCCTCCGACTCGCTCTCGCTCATCAAAAGCATCATCCGCGAGATGCAGCTCGACGACAAGGTATATAAGCCCTCGACCGTGCAATCGATTATCTCGAACGCTAAAAACGCCCTTATCGAGCCTCAGGCTTATGCCCGCAACCGGGGACTCATCGAGATGGATACCCGTTCGAAACGGCCGCTCATCCACGAGATCTACCGCCTCTACCGTCACCGCTGTTTCGTGTCGGGGGCGATGGACTTTGACGACCTGTTGCTCAACACCAATATTCTGTTTCGCGACCATCCCGACGTGGTGCAACACTACCGCGACCTGTTTGCCTATATTCTGGTCGATGAGTACCAGGATACCAACTTTGCCCAACACCTTATCGTGAGTCAGTTGGGCAAGGGTCACAACCGCATCTGCGTGGTGGGCGACGATGCCCAAAGCATCTACTCCTTCCGGGGGGCCAACATTCACAACATTCTGGGACTGAGCAAAGAGTACCCGGGACTGAAGATTTTCAAGCTCGAGCGCAACTATCGCTCGACCCAAAATATAGTCAACACGGCCAACAGCCTCATAGCCAAGAACAAGGAGCAGATTCCCAAACAGATATTCTCGCAAAAGGAGTGGGGCAACAAGGTGAAGGTGATTAGTGCCTACTCCGACTTCGAAGAGGGATTCATCGTCTCGAACCGCATTGCCGAACTGCGCCTTACCACCCATTGCCACTACAACGACTTTGCCATACTCTACCGCACCAACGCCCAGTCGCGCACACTGGAGGAGGCCCTGCGCAAGCGCAACATACCCTACCGCATCTACGGGGGTACCTCGTTCTACCAGCGCAAAGAGATTAAAGATGCCATCGCCTACTTCCGCCTCACCGTCAATCCCGACGACGAGGAGGCTCTCAAACGGGTCATCAACTATCCGGCCCGGGGTATTGGCAACACGACTCTCACCAAGCTCATCGACCGGGCTCACGAGAGCGGTCACAGCCTGTGGAGTGTCATTGCCGACCCGCTGAACCACCACCTCGACGTCAACAACGGTACTCTCAATAAACTGAAGGGATTCAAAGAGCTCATCGAGAGTTTCCGCAACGCGGCCTCCCGCCAGAGTACCGCCGAACTGGCTGAGACCATCATACAGCAATCGGGCATCTTGCGCGACATTACGTCGGAGCGTACCCCCGAGAATATCAGCCGACAAGAGAATATCGAAGAGTTGCTGAACGGTGTGCTGGAGTTCTGTACCCTGCGTCAGGAGGCGGGCGATGAGCACACCACCCTCTCGGACTTTTTGGCCGACATATCGCTGGCTACCGACCAGGATAACGGTGACGAAGCCGAGCAGGATAAGGTAACGCTCATGACCGTGCACGCCTCGAAGGGGCTCGAGTTCAAGCAGGTCTTTATCGTGGGCGTGGAAGAGAACCTTTTCCCCTCGTCCATGTGTCAGGAGAGCGAGCGCGAAATCGAAGAAGAACGCCGATTGCTCTATGTGGCTATCACCCGCGCCGAGGAGAACTGCACCATCACCTATGCCCTCTCGCGCTACCGCAACGGCCAGACGGTGTCGTCACCCCCCAGCCGATTCATCAAGGAGCTCGACCCGCGGTATGTCGATATGCCGGTCCAGGCTCGACAGGAACAGCCCCGCGAAGAGGTTCCCTGGCGCACTTCATACAGGGACGAATGGGACCGCAAACCCTTCCGTCCAAGCAGCAGCGACGACGACCGCGCCCCAGCACCCCGACCCTTCACGGCTCCAGCTCCGGCCAAGCGACTTACCAAAATCAATGCCCGCCCCTCGGGCGAAACCCCGGCGACCACCCAAACCTCGGCTACAACGGCGGCCGGGCAAATCGTGGTGGGCAGCCGCATCTGCCATGCCCGCTTCGGCAACGGCACGGTATCGGCCATCGAGGGTACAGGCGACAACAGCAAAATCACGGTCGAGTTTGACAACGTAGGCCGTAAACAACTGCTGCTTAAATTTGCCAAATTTACAATCTTAGAATCATAAACCACACAACGATACAACCATGCACAACGATATACTGTCGCAAATACCATCGCCCTGTTATGTACTCGAAGAGGCCCGCCTGCGTCAAAACCTGCAACTCATCCGTTCGGTCAAAGAGGCAGCCGGGGTAAACATCATACTGGCCTTCAAGGCTTATGCCTTGTGGAAATCGTTCCCCATCATTCGGGAATACATCCCCTACTCCACGGCCAGCTCCATACACGAGGCACGGCTCGCCTTCGAAGAGATGGGCAGCCCCGCACACACCTATTCGCCAGCCTATACCGAGCGCGACTTCCCGGCCATCCTGCGATACAGCAGCCACATCACGTTCAACTCGTTGAGCCAGTTCGAGCGGTTCTATCCCCAGGTGGTAGCCGATGGTAACCGCGTGTCGTGCGGACTGCGCATCAACCCCGAATACTCCGAGGTAGAGACCGACCTCTACAACCCCTGTGCTCCCGGCTCACGACTGGGCATCACGGCCGACAAGTTGACACACCTGCCGCAGGGTGTCGAGGGGCTGCACTTCCACACGCTGTGCGAATCGACCTCCTACGATCTCGAGAAAACCCTCGCTCGGGTCGAAGAGTTGTTCGGCCACCTGCTTCCCCAAGTCAAATGGCTCAACATGGGTGGCGGTCACCTCATGACCCGCCAGGGCTACGACACCGACCACCTGGTGCAGCTCCTGCGCGACTTCAAGCAGCGGCATCCCAACCTCGAACTCATTCTCGAGCCCGGCAGTGCCTTTGGCTGGCAGACAGGGCCCCTCGTATCGACCGTTGTCGATATCGTCGAGAACCACGGCATACGCACCGCCATACTCGATGTATCTTTTGCCTGCCACATGCCCGACTGTCTCGAAATGCCCTACCAGCCGGCCATCCGCGGAGCCGTCACCACCCCCGCCCCCGGACTGCATGCCTACCGCATGGGCGGCAACTCATGCCTGAGCGGCGACTACATGGGCGACTGGTACTTCGACCACGAACTCACCGTGGGCGAACGCATCATCTTCGAAGACATGATTCACTACACCATCGTCAAGACCACCATGTTCAACGGCATACCCCACCCCTCGATAGCCTGTCTCAAGTGCGACGGCTCAGTAGAGATGTGGCGCGAATATGACTACAACGACTACAAAAACCGCATGGATTGACCTCACACGGGTCAACCCTTGCGACGCTCGATTTGTTACACCTTAAAACCAACTTTTACAATGGGAACATTCTTAGGCATCATAGCCCTGCTCATCACCCTGGTCGCCTTCATCCCCCTGTTGGGGATACTCAACTGGATTACCATACCCGTGTCCATTATCTTTCTCATCATCTGCGCCATTCTCAAGTCCGACACCGGTAAGACACTCTGCATCGTCTCCATCATCGTAGGCCTGCTGCGATTGATCTTCGGCGGCGGTATTCTCTAACCCCCTCCATGAAAACCATCTATCGCTCAGGAATCAGTTGGGGACTGGTCGCACTCATTGCCCTCGTCCTGCTACCCGTCTATGCCCTCATGATATACCTGTCGGTGTGGATAGGACTCGCCCTGCTGGTCATACTCACCGTCTTTATCGTCGATACCCTGGTCAATACCCGATACACCATCGAAGGAAAAACACTCCAAGTACAATGCGGCATATTTGACAAGAAACAATTCGACATCGACCGCATCACCGAAATCGCCCGCACCACTAGTTTAGAGAGCGCTCCGGCCGCCTCGATGGACCGTATTCAACTGCGGCTGGAGAAACGCCAGAGACTCATCCTGTCGCCCCGGCAACAACAAGTCTTTATCGACCATCTGCTGCGCATCAATCCCCGCATCGTCGTCAAGCCACCGCTATCGACATCGGTCAAACAAGTATAGAGGCTAAAGAATATCACTATGCACCCGAAATGTGCGGAATCAATCCAACCGAAAGCTATACTAACCACACTTACGAAGACGTCATGGAGGATATTAAAATTCTCCCATATGTAAAATAAAGAGCCTATTCAAAACATATCGATTTTATTTTTTTATTATCTTTGACATATTATACAGAGGACTCAAAATAGAAATTAACGAAAATTTCACAATCAAATAAAAATAAATAAGATAACTAATAAGCACAAAACTTAAAACATTGCTTGAAGAATACAAAAACAATATTTTCACCTGTCGTTTTATATAAAAATAAATAATATTATGGAGAAATTTATACTATCTTGGGCATTCCCGGTTTCTATTCTTTTGGTAATCTCATTCATTTCATTCTTTATCGCAAGAAAATATATGGAAAAGAATAAAGCAAAAACTTTATTTGCTATTTGCCTATTCATAAGCTTTGCATTAGGTCTATATATTCAAAACAATAGATTTGAAGTCAAGAATTATAGTAACTTTTGTTACATCTTATATGATAAAATTACCGCTAAAACCTACTGCTTTGTTCATGATATAAATAAATATACCATAAATTAAAACTATAAACTAAAGAATCAGTTCGGAATAAATCAATTTTGATTTTTGTCATACTAAAATACCAGAAGAGACTAAGTTAATATAGCATGTGATTCAATTTCATATAATATCACTAGTGTCCGGAGAAAAATTCTCCGACAAGGGTTTAATTATTAAACATCAATAAGTTATAAGCATTAGAAAATTTTTCGATTAGAACATCAGTAACTTTGCGGTAGCCATCAA
>NZ_NFHZ01000017.1 GCF_002161555.1 Barnesiella sp. An55
GAGATGATCGAGGAATATATCGAAATGTTTCACCTAACGAAGGAAGGAGAGAATCATGAATAAGCAAGAGAAGGAGGTTTCGTTGCAGAACCTCGTAGAACAGTATTTACAGGAGTGGGCACCGGCCGCCTCTCTCACCGACGAGGGGGCCGTCGTTCGTACCACCGACGATATTTTGCGCGACCTGGACGATATGGCCGATTTAGTGCCCAACGATGTCGCGATGACCATGCTCTCGCTCGGTTTCCGCTCGGCCTATTATCCTGATGGGCGACATGGTTGGCTCATGAAGCCGCGACAATTTGTGTGATAGACTTGCGAATGCCTAAAATTTTCACTATCTTCGGAGAAAAGGAGGGAATATGTTTCTGATTGAATTCTTTGGATATGCGGTTATGTTTGTGGTGGTTCTAGCTATTGCAGGCTGTTTAATTGCCGCTTTTGTCGTATTCGGGCTTTCCTCCGTAGCTTTCCTCGGAGGTGCGATAGGAGCCCTCGGGTATTGGATTGGCCGATTTTTCAAATGGGTGTCACGTCCATTTGTAAGGAGTTGATGTGAAATATAGGATACTTTCGGAGCCTCGGGAAATCTCTCCCCGAGGCTTTTTTGTGTCTTTTATGGTGTCGCCAGGAGTACCCATATTCGTGAAAAATTGAACGAATATGAGCAACTACGAAACATCGGCCTCCATTGTCTTGGAGGTGAATGGCAAGAATGCGGAGGCGCGGTTGAAGGCTCTCCGGCAGCGGGCCGAAGATCTTGAAAATGCTTTGGCCCGGGCCCGCAGTAGCGGCGATAAAATCGAGATGAACAAACTCCAAAAGGAGTTGAGAAAGGCGAACAAGGAGATTAAGGAGATGTCGTCGTCGGCCCAGCAGGCCGAGAACGTCATGCGCCGGCTCGATAGGGCCACCCCGAAAGAGCTTTCCAAAACATTGTCCACGCTTCGCCGGCAGCTCGACAATATCGAGCGAGGATCAGCCGCCTGGAATGCCCAGGTCGAAAAAATAAAACTGGTACAGCGGGAACTGAACTCGGTGAAAAATTCCATGAGAGAACATGAGTCTCTATGGACTCGATTCTCTAAAAAAATGTTTGACTGGGGAAATGCCATTACCATGTCGGTGGCAGCCATCTCCGGCTTGACTATGTCGGGAAGAAAAGCGGTTCAGAGTTATGCCGATATGGAGGGCGAGATGGCAAGCGTTCGTAAATTTACGGGTATGACCATGGACGAGGTTGAGAAGTTGAACGAATCGTTCAAGACGATGGACACCCGCTCTTCTCGCGAACAGCTCAACAAACTGGCCCAGGAGGCCGGTATGTTGGGCTTGGCATCGCAGGACGCCGTTCTTGAATATGTCAAGGCGGCCGATGTGATAAACGTCGCCCTCGATGAGCTGGGAGAGGGGGCAACCCGGGATATCGGTAAGCTCTCGTCGATCTATGGCGATGCGGACCGAATGGGCCTTGGCAAAGCCATGCTGGCCGTAGGAGCTGCCATCAATGAGGTTTCGCAGAATTCTACCGCGTCGGCCTCCTATCTGGTCGATTTCGAGAACCGCATGGCAGGTGTAGGAAAGCAAGCCGATATGACTGTCGCCCAAATCATGGGATATGCTTCGGTACTCGACCAAAATGCCCAGCAAGTTGAGATGTCGGCAACGGCATTACAGGGCGTAATCATGAAGATGTACAAGGAGCCGGAGAAATTAGCCCGAATAGCGGGGATCAATGTCAAGCAGTTTGCTCAGATGGTGAAAGAAGATGCGAACGAGGCTCTGCTCTATTTCCTCGACACCCTGGGCCGGGCCGGTGGTATGCAGGAGCTTGCCCCGATGTTCGACGCGATGAAGCTCGATGGGGCTCGCGCCGCCAGTGTGTTGTCGGTGCTGGCGGGTAATATCGAATCGGTTCGGAGAGAGCAAAAACTGGCTCAAGAAGCATTTGATGAAGGCACTTCGGCCATTACAGAGTTCAATGTCCAAAACAATACGGTGCAGGCGCAACTCGACAAAGCGAAAAAATCATTCAATGAGATTTCAATTGCGCTTGGTAAGGATCTTCTCCCCGTTATGCGATATTCTATTACGAGCGCGTCGGCTATGTTACGGGTTTTGAAATTTGTAGTCGATTTCCTGAAAGAGAATCGAACTTTGATAATTTCTTTGACAGCTGGTGTCGCCGGGTACACAGTGGCAGTCAAGGCTGGAATAATTGCCCAAAAATTGTGGAATGCTACTCAGAAAACGGGGAATGCTATCGCTTTGGTGAGTAGGGGAACTATTCAGTTGCTTAGGCTTTCATACTATCGGCTTACTGGACAAATTCGCAAGGCTGATGTAGTATCGAAGGCATTCAATAGAACCACCAAGATGTCTCCTGTGGGGATATTAGTAGGGGCTTTGGCGGCCGGAGTTGGGGCTCTTTTATCTTACATGGATCGAATGAAATCGGCTCGGGAAGAAGCTGCCGAAGCTGCCAAGGCGGAGCGAGAATTTGAACGCAGTATTACCGATGTGTCGGAGGCAACTGCTTCGGCATCGAAGGCGGAGCTGGCCCAACTGAGAGCTCTTTACCAGGCTGCGGTTAATGAGGCTAATTCCAAAGAGGAGAGAATCAAGGCAGCGAAGCGATTGCAGGCTATGTACCCGGACTATTTTGCCAAGATGTCCACCGAGCAAATTCTACTGGGAGAGGCTAAGTCTAAATACGATGATCTCACCGAATCGATACTCAAGAATGCCAAAGCGAAGGCTGCTGCCGACTTGATAAAAAAGAATTCTGAGCAGATAATCGAAATAGAACAATCCATACCGGAGTTGAAGAAAAATATTTCTGATGCAAATGCTGCATACAATCAGGCAAAACAGCGGAGAAAAGAATACATCGAAAAATATACGATTCATCCTACGGAAATGGTTGGAGGACCAGTTCAGGACCAGTCGGCTATCTTGTCTAATTTTGTGAACAAAGCGACAGCTCCCGGCACTGATAGCGAAAAGGCTGCTGTCGAAGACGCAAAGAAAGTATATGCAGATGCAAATAAAAAGCTGGAGAAACTCCAGGCAGCCAACAAAAAACTGGCTGAAGAGTATGGAGTTTCTTCTATCGATGTATTTGCGGGTCAAGGACCTGGCGGTGTCACTATCGGGGCTCCTGGAGGCTCTATCGGTGACACTGGAAGCGGAACGAAGAACAAGTTTCAGGCAGAGGACGACTGGCTGGCGCTCGAGCAGTCGAAGACTCTCGCCAGCTATGCTACGGGTCTCATCGATTACACCCAGTACAATGAGAAGAAGGCCGAACTCGACAAGCAGTATCTTCTTAAAAAATTGCAGAATACCGAAGCCACCGAGCAGGAGATTGCCGAAATCACCGGTGAATTGAACAAGCTTACCGAGAAGGAGGTGACCCAGCGCAACAAGGAGCAGCTTGATGCTGCCAAGGAGGAGATAGAAGCTGAACGCTGGGAACGAGATGCAGCCATCACCGACAGTTATATGCGGAGCCAGATCTCTGAGAAGACCTACCAGCAAATGAAATTCGAGTCGGAGGTAGTATATCTCAACCGTCTCAAAGAGCTGTATGCCGAGGGTAGCCAGGAGCGCGCCGAGATTGAAAAGCAAATTACCGACAAATTGCAGGCCGATAAACTGGCAAAATTTAAAGAGACGCAGGACCTTCAGAAATCTCTCTATGAGGAATATTTCAAAGGAATATCGCTCATGTCGGACGAAGAGAGGGAACAGCAGTACCGCATGCAAATCGATGCTCTGGATACCCTGACGAAGAAGATGCTCGAGACAGCCGGCTCCGACGAGGCCAAGAGGCAAAAAATCGTCGAGGCATCGGCTATCGCTGAGAAGGCTCTGAAAAAGCAGTATCTCGAAGAGACTACGGAAGAGAGTTTCAATGCTATGGAGAAGGCCAACGCCGAACTGGCCGAATGGTTGCAAAGCGATGGCGGAAGGGCTGTGACCGACTCTTTCGGTACGATCATGTCTGGAATGTCGGCCATCTTCTCGCAAATCTCCTCAATCGTTCAGTCGAATTTGGAGATGGAGACGGCTGCCATCGAGAACCGCTATGACAAGGAAATCTCGCTGGCCGAAGGAAATACCTACAAGGTCAAGAAGATTGAGCAAGACAAAGAGAAAGCGATTGCCAAGGCCAAGAACGAAGCCAACCGCAAGATGTTTGCCATGCAGGTAATTCAGGCCATCGCGCAAACGGCACAGAACGCCATCGCAGCCTATGGTTCGGCGGCCGCGATACCGCTCGTCGGGTATATCATGGCCCCTATTGCTGCCGGTTTGGCCGTAGCTGCCGGTGCCGTGCAGATAGCCGCCATCAAGAAGCAACAGCAAGCCTCTGAGGCGCAAGGATATGCTGTCGGCGGTTTTACTCGCCCAGGTCCTGTGAACGAGCCGGCCGGTATCGTCCATGCCGGCGAGTGGGTCGCCAGCCAGAAGTTGGTAACGTCGCCGGTAACCCGGCCCATCATCGATGCCCTCGAGTATGCACAGCGTACCAACACGATAGGTTCTATCAGTCGAGTATCTACTCCTCCCGGGACGATTAGCTTGCCAACCACTTCGCCTGATGGCGGAGGGAACTCCCCGGACACAGGCGTATTACTCGCCACATATTTTGCGGTTCTCAAGAAACTGAACGACCGCCTCGACGAGCCATTCATCACGGTCAACACTGTTACCGGCGATCGTGGAATCAAGAAGGCTCAGGACGAATACGATCGTCTCATACGAAACAAAACCCCTAAATCACGTAGGAAATGAAAATATTTGTAGAAGGGAAAGAGGCGGTCTTGAAGAAAGGCTCCTCCTTCGAGTTTATTGCTGAAAACAGGCTTTTCTCTGGCGCCGATGAGTACACTTTGTCTATTACCTTTCCGATAGTCGATTGCCCTCAGAACCGGGCGATATTCGGTCATTTGTATCGGAAAGATGTCGATATCGAAAAAGTGAACTTTGCCTGTGAACTGCGGGATACCAATTTCTATAAAATGGGGGTTCTCGCTATCGTCGAGGTGTCGCAGTCTGAAATCAAGGGACAATTCCTCGAAGGCATGAGCGCTCAGAACTTCATCGGTGATTTCGACGAAATATACATCAATGAACTCGAATTGGGCGATTATGAGTATGTGATTATGAGTAATACACCTCCAGAATGGCTTTGGCGAAGCATCGACCGCATGACAAAGTATATAGCTTTGCCCTGGGTCAACAACTATTCGGGGAATATACAAAATGAGGTCGTATATGAGAATGGCACCTATAAATGGCACTCGGACACCAAAGGGGTATCGTTTCAGCCGTATTTGCTATTCATTACCAAGCAAATCTGCGAGGTACTAGGGTATAGCTATGATTTCGGGGAATGGGAAAGATCGAAATATCGCCATCTCATTGTCTGCAATTCGCTTCCGTATGCCTGGGATATGCCCCAAATAGCCAAAGCTCTTCCTCATTGGACGGTAACGGAGTTTTTTGAACAGTTGGAAAATTTCTTGTCGGCCTTTATCGACATCGACCATAAAAAGAAGAGTATATCTTTCCGATTTCTTAATAAAGACCCGGAGATCAATACTTATATAACGATGAATGACATCGTTGATGATTTCAACGTAGAAGTGACTTCGGATCCTCAATCGTCTTATAAAAACGACTCTACATTACGATATGCCGATTGTGACCATGAGTTGTGGAAGTTCTACTCGTGTGATTGGTTGGTAAAGAACCATGAAAAGATGATTGTTAGTTACGGGAAATTGGAAGATCTGATTGAAGCAAATAAAAATTTGAAGGAGACAGTCGTCGGGGTTGAGTATCCGAATTCAAATCTGGACAAAATTTTATATGTCGAGAGTTTGAATACCTATTTCGTATTTAGACCTGTAAAGATTATACCTCAGGGGCGTTATGATTCAGTATCTGATACTTATTACGACTTGTATGTGAATATCCTTCAACCGATAAACCAGTTTGGAGAACGCATCGGCTCAAATGAGGATAGTAATAGCATAGAAATAGGGATTGTACCCGCCTGGATAGATGATACTGAAACCAGTAAAGGGCAATGTCTGTTTTTAGAGCTAAACTTTGGCGATGGGGAAGCAACGTCCGACAACTCAAAGTATTTGCCATTAAGTCTTCTCGACTCGGGAGAGAGTGAGAACAGTGGTGCATACTTTTCTCAACTTTTTGTCGCTTTTTGGGATGGGACGAATTATTTCAAAGGTTTTCAACCTCGGCCTATTATCGATAAAATATCGATGAATGAGGATTGGAGTTTTGCCGAGACTGATTACAGCATGCGTCTGAATGACTTTAGTAGTAATTTTGTCCAGTTCGGTATGGATATCGACAACAGTAAAAAATACAATTTCCAGTTCTTGGCTCATGAAATTCCACCCGTGAGAGCTCATTTCTTCATACAAGGAAAGGAGTATGTATGTGAGAAGATTACGGCTACCTTTACAGAGAATGGTATGTCACAACTCTTAAAGGGGACGTTCTATCGTGTAGGTTAAAGGGCTCCGTCTAAGTCGAGAATAGCTTTGTCTGCCTTGGTCCGGTGGCGGGTATATACGTCGGTAATAGCCAGTGAGCTGTGCCTCGCCTGGTCTCTCACCGAGATGTTGCTCAGTTTTTTGTCCAACATCTCGGTGATTCCTGTATCTTTCAACGAATAGAATGTGTAATCTTTATCGAGGTTCAGTTCCTTTTTTAGTCGAGACCACCTTATGGAAATAAGGCGTCGATCGATCTGTACCTCGCCTGGTAAGATGTCATTTGAAAATAGATAGTAGTGGGGAGGATAGTTGAACACACCTAAATCGAGCATGAACATCATTACTTTCCTCGGAATGGTGATTGTTTGCGTCGTTCTATTCTTGCTGTCTTGGGCTGGAATCGTCAGGGTACACTCTTTTACACTGAAATATTGGAGCTTCAACCGGGTTTGCTCGATGGGCCGGATATAGCAGTAGTACAAGAGATAACACGATAAAAGAAAGTGTTTATCGTGTATCTTCAAATATTCGCCAATTTGTTGAATCACGGGCGCAGGAATGACTTTTCTCCTTTTTTGGAATAGCTTCCGGTTAAAGGGTTTGATGCCGCTGGCCGGGTTGTCATTCATAAACCCTTTTTCTACGCAGAAGGAGCAAAAAGACTTGATAAAAGTGAGGCAGTTGTTTCGATATAAAGGGGAGTTTTTGAGTTCCAAGTGTATGTAATCGAGGAAGTCATTGCAGAATCGTTTGTCCAACTGGTATAGGTAGGTGATGGGGGCGCTCCTTTGTTGATTGTAGGCAACCAACTTTTTGATCTTCGATTCGTGGCTGATGTATGTCTCCTTTCGGAAAATCCCATCGGAGTACATCTTCTTGTTATTCTCCACATATCGTTTGATGGCATCATCAAACAAAATCGCAACCTCGAATTCCTTCTCGATCCAGGGATTCCACCCCCGGATTAGTTGCTGATAAAGGCGGTTAATCAAGCCGGCGGCATACTCTCTCCTTTGACTTTTTGTCGCGAGCCGGTTGATTTTTATGCGCTTTCGCCGCATCACTTTTCTCAACGGGTCGAAGGCATAGAATTCGATATACCAGGCTGGTTTGTTCTCTCGAAGTCTGGGGTAAGTGAAACGAATGATTTCGTCGATAGTCGCTTTTTGGGGAGAATCGCTATTGTTAAAATCAATACGCGCGGGAGGTGTGTTTTTTAGCATTTTTTTATTTAGCAAATCCGTGGAGATTCGCCAAACACGAACGCATTTTGTCTCGTTTTTGTCCCGTTTTGGGATAGAAAAAAACTCAAAAGTCTAATTGATAGGCTTTTGAGTTTCCAATTCTTGTTGTAGCGATTCCGGGAATCGAACCCGAGTCTCAACCGTGAGAGGGTTGCGTGCTAGGCCACTACACTAAACCGCCAGCTTGTTTCCTTTCGGAAAGGTGATGCAAATATAGGCGGTATTTTTGAACTGGCCAAATTTTTGAGATTAAAAAATCAAATATTTTTGTTTGGGCTCTCCTCCTGCGTGTCGGTCGCTATTAAATGATTTTATCCAACTCGCTGATATTCTTTGCAATCTCGGTATCGGATAGAGTGTAGTTCACAAGGTCTCCGGCCAGATATTGGTCGTAGGCCGTCATGTCGATGAGTCCGTGACCCGATAGGTTGAAAAGGATGCAGCGTTTCGTTCCCTCTTCCTTGGCCTTGAGTGCTTCCCGGATGGTTGCCGCGATAGCGTGAGCCGACTCGGGCGCCGGGATGATACCTTCGCTTTGGGCAAAGAGTGTGGCGGCCTTGAAGGTATCGAGTTGGTCGATATCGGTGGCCTCGAGGTAACCGTCTTTCTTGAGTTGGCTGACGATGGTGCCTGCCCCGTGGTAGCGCAGACCTCCGGCATGTATGTTGGCCGGGGCGAAGTTGTGTCCCAGCGTGTACATGGGGAGCAGGGGGGTATAGCCGGCTTCGTCGCCAAAGTCGTATTGGAATACGCCTTTGGTGAGTTTGGGGCACGAAGCGGGTTCGGCAGCCACGAGGCGTATGTCTTTTCCTTCGCGCAATTTGTGCCGCAGGAAGGGGTAGGCGATTCCCGAGAAGTTGGAACCTCCGCCAAAGCAGGCGATGATTACGTCGGGGTATTCGCCGGCCATCTCCATCTGTTTCTCGGCTTCGAGTCCGATGACGGTCTGGTGTAGCGACACATGGTTGAGCACACTGCCCAGGGTGTATTTGCAGTTGGGGGTGCTCATGGCCAGCTCTATTGCTTCGGAAATGGCGGTACCCAAACTGCCCTGGTAGTTGGGATGCTCGGTGAGTATCTTGCGCCCGGCTTTGGTTGACATGCTGGGCGATGCGATTACCTGTGCACCGAAGGTTTGCATGATGGAGCGTCGGTAGGGTTTCTGGTGGTAGCTCACCTTGACCATATAGACGGCGAGCTCGAGCCCGAATACTTTGGCAGCCAACGAGAGAGCTGCACCCCATTGCCCGGCACCGGTTTCGGTGGTGATGTTGGTCACGCCTTGTTTTTTACAATAGTAGGCTTGGGGTATGGCCGAGTTCAGCTTGTGTGAACCCACGGGGCTTACACTCTCGTTTTTGAAATAGATATGGGCAGGGGTGTCGAGTGCTTTTTCAAGCCCAAAAGCTCTCACCAGCGGAGTAGGGCGCCATATTTTGTACATATCGCGTACTTCGTCGGGTATCTCGATCCAAGAATCGGTGCTGTTGAGTTCTTGTTTGCAGAGTTCTTCGGCGAAGATGGGATAGAGGTCTTCTTCGGTGAGCGGCTTTTTGGTTGCCGGGTTGAGCGGACTCATGGGCTTGTGGGGCATGTCGGCGACAATGTTGTACCAAGCCTGTGGAATCTCCTTCTCGGGGAGAATGAATTTCTTGGTTGCCATGTGATTTTTTTAGTTCATAAGATTGTTTGTATTACGGTTTGTCAATAAAAATGCATTTTTATGTCTATCTGTAAACAAATATAGATAAAAAATTATTGTATCGTTATTAATATGCAATAAAAAGTTTCAATTTGAATAAATATTAATTCTTTAAAGCAAAAAGAGACGCTGCTCACGCAGCATCTCTTTTTTAGAATTCATCACATTATGCTTATTTTAAAGTGCTAGATAGAGTTACGCTCACGCGCGACTATGCGAATTATATCGTGTATCTCGACTCGACAACCGACCAGTCTATAATCTCCCACAGGCGGTGCAGATGTTCGGCTCGTCTGTTGCGATAGTCGATATAGTAGGCATGTTCCCACACGTCGAATGTCAGCAACGGTGTGTGCCCCTTTTTCAGCGGGGAACCTGCATTGTTCTCTTTGCTGATTACCAAGTTGCCTTGCGGGTCCTTGGATAACCATACCCAGCCCGACCCAAAGAGGGTCACACCGGCTTGTTCAAACTCTTTCTGGAAGTTTTCCAGTTTTCCCCACTGGCGATCTATGGCTTCGGCCAACCTCCCTTGTGGCGCTCTGCGACCGTTGGGCGAGAAGGTGAAGAAATAGAATATGTGGTTCCACGCCTGCGAGGCGTTGTTGAACAAGGTGCCTTCGGTCTCTTTTACAATCTGCTCGAGCGGCATCTCGGCATAGGGGGTGCCTTCGATCAGTTTGTTGAGATTGTCGATATAGGTTTGTTCGTGCTTGCCATAGTGGAATTCGATGGTCTCGGCGCTGATAACCGGGGCTAAATCGCTTTTCCCATAGGGCAATGGCTGCAATTGGTAACTCATGACTTTCGTTCGTTTCGTTTCCTATATAACAATTGTCGAACCGAAAAGGTTTCAAATATAAGCATATTTTTTCGTTCTGTGCGACTTTTTTCGGTAATCTTTTTTTGACAATAGATTATATAAGGTTTATTGCGACCTATTTCTCGGGCTTTGCACTCGGTTTGGCTATCGATTCGCGCATGGCGGTGTCGGCTTCGACGTTTTTCATGCGGTAGTAGTCCATGATGCCCAAGTTGCCCGAACGGAAGGCTTCTGCCATGGCTTTGGGCACTTCGGCTTCGGCTTCGATAACCTTGGCGCGAGCCTCTTGAGCTTTGGCTTTCATCTCTTGTTCGAGGGCGATAGCCATCGCGCGGCGTTCCTCGGCTTTGGCTTGAGCTATGTTTTTGTCGGCCTGAGCCTGGTCCATTTGCAGGGTAGCTCCGATGTTCTTGCCTATGTCGATGTCGGCGATATCGATCGAGAGTATTTCAAAAGCTGTACCCGAGTCGAGACCTTTTTTCAATACCAGTTTCGATATGGAGTCGGGGTTTTCGAGTACCTGTTTGTGCGATTCGGACGAACCGATCGACGACACGATTCCTTCGCCTACACGGGCCAGCACCGTGTCTTCACCGGCGCCACCCACCAGTTGACGGATGTTGGCGCGCACCGTTACCCGGGCTTTGGCTATCAACTGGATACCGTCTTTGGCTACGGCGGTTACCGGCGGGGTGTCGATGACTTTGGGGTTGACCGACATCTGCACGGCTTCGAACACGTCGCGGCCGGCCAGATCGATAGCGGTAGCCATCTGGAATCCCAGCTCGATATTGGCTTTCGATGCCGATACGAGGGCGTGAACCACTCGTTCCACGTGGCCGCCGGCCAGATAGTGAGCTTCCAGTTCGTCGCGGGTGATGTTTTTGAGCCCGGCTTTGTGGGCTTCGATCATACCCCGCACGATGATTTGGGGCGGAACCTTACGGATGCGCATGAGGAATAGTTGGATCAGGGAGATTCTCACTCCCGATACTTGTGCCGAAATCCATAGCAGGAAGGGCACGAAATAGAAGAATATGGCCAGAATGATAATGATACCAAACGCCAGTAATAGACCTACAGCTATCATGGTTGTATAGTTTGTTTTGTAATTATTTTTGTTCCTTTAATTCGTTCGATTCTTTATCTCTGTCGAGTCGGCTCACGATTACCACGTTGGGTTCTATGCGGATGATGCGCACCGGAGTCTCTTCGTCGATGAGTTCGTTTTCGGCCTGGGCTTCGAGGGTGTGAGGTCCTACGAGTATTTTTCCCATGGGGTTCAGTCGGCTCAAGGTGATGCCTGTGTCACCTACTTTAATATCGGGGGTAATCGGTGAGGGCACAACCGAGTCTATCTCGGTGTGCAGTGCGATTTTGTCAAGGTTGCGCGATCGCATGAACCCGATGATGACGACAATGGTTACCAAGGCTGCGATGAGTAGCGTGATGACGGCTCCGTTTGTCCCGAATACCGAGTGGGCATAATAGATACCTCCTCCATAAAACACCAGCGAGCAGATGCCTGCAATGGTGATACCGGGTAAGAAAAAAATCTCCAGTATCGCCAGTGTAAGGGCTATTGCAATCAGTAATGTAATGGCCAGTATCTCAAACATGGCTATCTGTTTTTACAGTTCTTTTTAATGTCTTTTTTGCAAGGCATCGAGCTCGGCTTTGCGGGCCTGGTTCTCATATTCGGCGGGTTGCGGATAGAGCGAGAGCAGTTGCGACTCGAGCGTCCCTATCTCGGCGGCCAGCCGTTGCCGGGTAGTACCTTGGGCTTTTGTATATTGAGTGCGCAATTGGGCAGCCTTCGCCTCCAGTTGATCAATGTTTTTGCGCGTTTCGTTGGCTTTGACAAACAGGTTGCGGGCCTCGGCATTGGTGAACTGGTCGAGCGAAGTATAGTGTATTCCGTTGCAAATGGCAAAGACAAAATCGGGTCGGGTTTGGGCCTTTGCCTCTTTAATCTCTTTCACCTGTTGCAGCAGTTCGGTATAGTCGGCGCCCTCGGGCCACGAGTCGCGAATGGAGCGAATGAGGGCCAGCGATTTGATGTCGGTGTCGATTTCGTCGAGATTATAGGTCTGTTTACTATCGTTGGGGATAAACAGATAGATGGTTACTTTGCCCGGTATTCGCTGACGGTCGGAGACAAACCACCCGATGTTGAGCATTTCGTCGATGGCCATCATATAGTCGTTGAACGTCGAGTTGAAGGGCATGCCCACATTCTCGGGTTTCAGATAGGTGTTGTTCTCGAGATTCAACCGGGTGATGAAGATGTCGTATCCGCCAATAGAGCCCTCGCCGTTCGAGGCGAAATAGAGGGTTACCCCGTCGTTCAGGAAGAAGGGGTAGGCTTCGTCGCGGTCGGTGTTGACCCCCTCGGGCAGCGGGTTGATGCGACTCCAACGGCCGTCGGTGAGCTTGTTCATCGTGCACAATTCATAGCCTTTGTCTTCGCTCTTCATCCCGAAGAATACCTTGTCGCCCCGTTGTGGCATATAGCCAATGGTCTGTTCGGGGATATCGACTCCCAAAGTTTCGCTCGTGCCTATGCGCCCCGACTCGGGAGTCATCTTGAAATATTCAAAAAACGAGTCGGCATCGACAATGAGGCTGTCGATAATCTGTACCTGCTCTACATGACCAAGTATCAGTTTGGCTTTTTTAGCTCTTTCGATAGCCTCGGTTGCCGAATCGGGAACCTGTTTTTTCGCCTTTTTAAGTCCCGCGATATAGTCTTCATAACTTTCGACGGCATCGTCGAAACGATATTGAGCCATATAGACATCGCCCAGGAAATGGGGCGACTCGAGTACTTTGCGTTTGACTCCTATTTTCAAGTACTTCTCAGCCTCGTCATATTTTCCTTCGTGGAGGAGGCACACGCCATACCAGTGGTTCAGCGACCCGTCGTTGGGTTTCCGTTTCAGCTGAGCCTTGAATACGGGAGCTGCCTCGGCATATTTCCCCGCCTTGTACAATTCGCGGGCTTCGTCGAGGGTTATGGCCCTCGCCGGGAGTAGAACAGAAAAGGCGACAGTAACCGCCAATGAATATTTAAGGAATAGTTTGATTGCTTTCATGTGTAACAAAATTGTACTCACATATAGCGAATGACCCTTGTAGAACCAACCGAAATCTTTGTTCTCACAGAATGGTTATGTTAAGCCATATACTATATTTTACAAATATACAATTAATTTTGATACTTCATGGACGGTGCGAGAATTTTTTTAAGAAAATAGTCCAAATCGTCGGGCGATTGAAATGAGTCACAGGGTAGAACGAAGAAGAGATATCGCGAGAGGTAGAAGACCAGGTCGCTCGAGGTGATTTTAACATCGATAATTTGGTTCCACCCGATGGTCTCGGTGCGATTGTCGTCGAAGTGGCAGGTAATGCCTTGCTCGCTCAATTCAACCTCTTTCGACAGAATGGATGCCCGGCAGTCGGGGTGCAGGGCATAGGCAAACCACAAGTGATACAGAATCATGGGGAAGACCAGAAATACCAGCATGAGCCCTACATAGATGAATAGTGGATTGTGTATCGACAACATCACGAGCAGGGCCACAATCAGCACAATCCATACCCCGTTTCGATATAGCCATGTGCGCAACAATCGCCCGAAATAGTGCATGGGTGACACCTGGCAGGGTTTGGTAACGATGCGTTTGCTCTCCATATAAGATACTCTCGACTGCAAAGATGGGGCATTTTTACCACTTGGCGGGAGTATTAACTTTTTTTATAAATGGTTTTTCCTTGGACCGTTTTGCTTTATGGGAGTGTTGTGTGTATTAATCTTGCTGTGAGCTTCTTGTGCGATTTGCTTTGTTTCTTGTTTTTAATGCGTATCTTTGCACCCGATTTTTGAAAAAGGAGAAAAAGTTATGCAGGGATTGTATGCGATAGGGTTACTTATCATATCCAATATTTTTATGACAATGGCCTGGTATGGCCACCTCAAGTTGCAGGAGATGAAGGTTATCAGTAACTGGCCTCTTTATGGGGTGATTCTGCTTAGCTGGGGTATTGCTTTGTTTGAGTATTGTTGTCAGGTGCCGGCCAACCGGTTGGGGTTCCGTGAGAACGGAGGGCCTTTCAGCCTCATGCAGTTGAAGGTGATTCAGGAGGTGATTACGCTCATTATCTTTACCGTCTTTTCAGTGGTGTTCTTCAAGGGCGAATCGTTGCACTGGAATCATATTGCCGCTTTCGGTTGCTTGGTGCTGGCCGTTTATTTTGTATTTATGAAATGATTCTTGCCCCGTGTTCCTGACGGTCGATGTGCAGGTGACGGGGCTTTCCCTCCCTTGAGAGGCAAATAGTGGTGGTACGACACGCCCCCGAACTGTCAAATCAGTCGGGGGCGTGTCGTTGTATATTGACGGGGTATTCTCTTGTGAAGAAGGTTTATCTTGTAGAGGGCGTACTTTGCCGTCGCATGACTCGCCTGAAGTCGCGCACAATCTGCTCACCCATATTCACGATGGTGCTATCGACCTTGTGTATCTCGACGGGGGTGACGGCGTCTTTGTATTTGGCCTTGCCCATGCCGAATTTCATCTTGTCGAGGTTACCCGAGATGTTCAAACCCAGCTTGAAGGGGATGGGCGACTTGAGTATGGATATGTGGTAGTTGAAGTTCATGTCGAGGTCTTGTGTACCACCCACCGCCGCTCGATAACGGTCCATCTCGACGACGAAGGGATAGACGGTCACATTGCCGTCGGCCACGCTGATGTTGACGGCAATGCTGTCGATGAGGTTGCGCTCTTTATTCTTGAAGAGGAATTTCTTCGAGATCTCGGCGAAGGTTTCACCGTCGAGCAACACGAGGCTGTCGCCTTCGACATGTATGGCCGATCGCAGGGAGGGTATCTTGATGTTGAGGCAGGAGTCGAGTGCCGACTCGGCCGACACGTTGAACTCGACCGTCCCCTGGAACGACCGCAGCATGGGTACGATGGTGTCGAGCGAGGGGATGAAATCGACCAGTTTGCCTATGTTGATGTTGTGCAGCTTGAAGTCAAACCCGGCATATCCGGCTTTGGCATTGCGGGCCTGGTAGATGAGGGTGGTGTTCATGGTGGCTCCCAGTCCCTCCATGCTCAGCTCCTTGAGGTGTATGGCTTGGTTGCGCACATCGACGGCTCCGTGTACGTTGCGGAATGTCATTTTTCCGTAGCGGACTCGCCTCAGGTTGGTTTGTAACTCAAAATCGATGTTCTTGGGTATGACAAAGAGTTGCAGGGGTGTCGAGGTGGTGTCGGTCTCTATTTGAACGGTATCTTCGGGGAATGTAATCGACCGGAGCAGCTGGTTGCAGTTGAGGTTTCTCGATGAGAGGTTTAGGGTCGCCTTGAGCATCTTGTTGCGTTTTAAGGCGCCGTAGAGGTTGTGTATGGAACCCGATGCGGTGAGGTCCGAGCGGCCTATCCGCATGGTGGCGTTGTGCAGGGTGATGGTGCGGTTGCCCACCGATACGGCCGTTTTTTGGAAGCGTATGGGTAGCGACGACATGGGGGTGCGCACAAACAGGCGATTAAACCCTACGGTGCCTTGGGGTATCCATATCGAGTCTTTTATTTGTCGGGCTCTTAATTTTATACCAGCCTTGTCCATGCCCAAGCGGTTTTCGCCGAGTTTACAGAAGAGGGTGTCGGCCTTCAGGTTGAACCGGACTTGGGGTTTGGTGGGTTTGTTTTCCATCGGTTGCAGATTGACGGTAGCGTCGGCTTTGCCGCAGAAGAGCAGCAGCGAGTCGGCGGGCATCGAGGCTTTCAGTTTCTGGACATTCACCTTGCATTGCACGTCGGCTATGCGTGTAGTGTCTTGCGGATTGGTCGTCTTGATGGATGCCGAGAGGTTTTCGATGGTTGAGTTTACCTGGCGTGAGTGAAGCACGATATTCTGGATTTGGGCTTGTGCCCCCAGTACATCGTTGCCAAAGAAACGAAGCGAGGCGTCGCTCGTGAATTCAAAGTTTTTGTTTGTGTCGCGCAAGGCCAGTTGGGCCATCTTTATCTTGCCCAGTGCCTTGATGCGTCCCAGATCTTTCTTCTTGATTGACGACAGGCGGCAGCGCACCCGCAGGTCGGCATCGACGTTTCCCTCGATAGAGACGCCGTCTTGCAAGGGGAATGTCTTGGCCAGGGCGGTCAGGTCGATTACCGATTTGGTGTTCAGCGTGATGTCGGGGTCGCCCAGCAGGTCGGTCACTTTGGCATCGGCCAGGATGTTGGTGTGGGCTCCCTTGAAGTGGAAAATCTTCAGGTCGAGGTACGAGGGTTGCTGTTTGGTCATGTCGATCTGTCCGAAAAAGTCGGCCTTGAATTCATCGATGCCATAGGGCAGGTGGGCATACTTGGCCGAGGCTTTGTCGATTACGACCTTGAGGGTGACCATGGGCAACTTGTCTTTGCCATAGAGCCCTTTGACAATACCGTTCAGCGTCACGTCGCCTTGGGCCGATACCTCCTCCTTCTTGACCACGCTTTCGGGAATCATGCGCATGACAGTCTCCAGCGACGGGGCATGCAGCCCGTATTGCAGGTCTATGCCCAGGGCTTTGGCTACGGTGTCGCCGCGCAAGGTCCCCTTGATATCGAGCTCCACTCCGTTGACATCGAGCAAGGCGTTGCGCAGGTCGATGGTCCGGGTGGCCCGGTCGAGTTCGACATCGGTTTTCAACTGAGTGGCTATGTGGTGGGCCAGCAGTTCGCCGTCTTGCCAGAAGAGTACGTTTTTATTCTTGAAGTCGAGAGCCAGCATGGAGTGTCCCCGTTGCCAGTGCGCTTTCAGTTTGAGGTTCGAGTCCCACAGGTTGGCGAAGACTCGGGTCTCGCGGTCGTCGTAGGTGACGGTGGCATGGCGCACAACGATGCGCCGTATGTCTATTTCGCTGGCAATTGGGCCGGTCGATGTCGTGTCGGTCTCGGCTACGGTATCGGGTTTCACGATATCCCAGTTGGCCACGCCCTCTTTGTTTTTGAAAGCATAGACATTTATACTGTCGAGTCGCAGCCGGTTGAGACTGATTTTCTTGTTTTGCAGGTAATCGACTACATTCACTACTACGATGGCTCGTTTGAACGAGAGTAGCGAATCGGTACGTTGCCAAAGCGAGTCGCGTATCGATTTCGATACAAGGGTACCGTCGGTCAGTTTCACCCCGAATCGCGGGAAGGTCGAGAAGAAGGTCAGCTCCACACTCTTCATGTCGAGCTTGGCATTCAGGTTTTGATTGGCTACCTTAAGTACGACCGGTGTGAGCTTTTCGGGGGTAAATACAAAATTGATGGCAATGGCAATTGCCGCAATCAAAAGTACGATGATCGACCCCAAAGAGATACCCGTGATGGCAAGTATTTTTTTAGTTCGGTTTTTCATATCGATTCCTGTTTGGTCTTACAAAAATAATAAGAAAAGTCGCTGAAAAGTTCTGTTTTTGTAAAAAAGCGTCTCTTTTTCTGAAAATTAGTGGTCTTGTGCGTGTGTGTGCTATGGGGTATGGAGAGGGATATATGAAAAAAGGGCCGCTGTTTGCGACCCTTTGTCTTGGTTGCGGGAGCCGGACTCGAACCGACGACCTTTGGGTTATGAGCCCAACGAGCTACCACTGCTCCACCCCGCGGTGTTTGTGAGTGCAAAGGTACGGAGAATAATCGAAAATGCAAATATTTGGATGTAATTTTTCAGGTAACCTTTTGATTTAAGAATTAAGCTATTGATTATCAATTGATTTTAACAATGTTAAAGTTTCTGCCGTGGAGAGTGGCAAGAAAAACGAAGTGTTTGCTTTGGTTTTTAATGATAAAAATATGTAATTTCGCACAAGTTTTGCACCGATGTGCAACTGAAAAAGAGACAGGTTATGGTTCGTACACGAGAATTGCTTATCGATGTGGCCCGCCAGCTGTTTGCCCGCAAAGGGGTGGCGGCTACGACGATGAACGATATTGCCGAGGCGTCGGGGAAAGGACGCCGCACGATCTATACCTATTTCAAGAACAAGAATGAGATCTATTGGGCTGTAGTCGAGGCCGAGTCGGAGCACTTGTATGCCCGGCTCGAGGGATTGGCCAATCGCGATTTACCCCCCGAGGAGAAGCTGCTCAACTACATTAACACTCGTTTGGAGGCTGTCAAAGAGGCGGTTGTGCGTAACGGTACATTGCGGGCCGAGTTTTTTCGCGACATCTGGAAGGTCGAGAAGGCCCGGCGCAGTATCGATATCCGGGAAGAGGCACTCTTGCGGAGTATTCTCACCGAGGGGGTAGAGCAGGGCGCTTTTCACATCCCCAACGTGACGGCAACCGCTTCGGTGTTGCACTATGCTTTGCGGGGACTCGATGTGCCCTATATCCGCGACAACTTTGCCGAGTCGGGTATCGAGCGGTCGAGGCTGAAGGACTACATCTTGGATTTCATCTTGTATGGAATAAAACGATAGGAAATAATTATATTAACCGGGGGCGGTGAGGCAACTCGCCACCCTGCATATAAACAAGAAAATTATGAAATTACTGGAAGGAAAAGTTGCTGTCATTACTGGTGCAGCACGGGGTATAGGAAAAGCTATCGCCCTGAAATTCGCTTCGGAAGGAGCTGATATCGCATTTACCGACCTCGCCATCGACGAGAACGGAAAAGCTACCGAGCAAGAGATTGCCGCTTTGGGTGTACGTGCCAAAGGGTATGCTTCGAACGCTGCCAACTTTGAAGAGGCTCACAACGTGGTTGCCGAGATCGTGAAGGACTTCGGTCGCATCGATATCCTGGTAAACAATGCTGGTATCACTCGCGACGGTCTGATGATGCGTATGACCGAGCAACAGTGGGATATGGTCATCAACGTGAACCTCAAGTCGGCCTTCAACTTCATCCACGCCGTTACGCCCATCATGATGCGCCAGAAAGGCGGCAGCATCATCAACATGGCTTCGGTGGTAGGTGTATCGGGTAACGCCGGTCAATGCAATTACTCGGCCTCGAAAGCCGGTATGATCGGTTTGGCCAAGTCGATTGCCAAAGAGCTGGGTTCGCGTGGTGTACGTGCCAACGCTATCGCTCCGGGCTTCATCATCACCGACATGACGGCTGCTCTCTCCGACGAGGTGAAAGCCGAATGGGCCAAACAGATTCCTCTGCGTCGTGGTGGAACGCCCGAAGATGTGGCCAATGTGGCTACGTTCCTCGCTTCCGACCTGTCGTCGTATGTAACGGGCCAGGTTATCCACTGCTGCGGTGGTATGAACATGTAATCCAGAGATCTGCATAAAGAGCGGGGCTGTATCGCACAAACGATACAGCCCCGTTTTGTTTCTGTTGGGTGCCTGGCCGGAACCCCGTTGGGTTGCCGGGTTGGTAGAGGGCCGGGGAATCGGGCTTATTTGCCTACGGCATTGACACCGCCGCTGCCTATTGCGTTGTTGATGCGTTGTTTGCCGGCTTCGTATCGGCGGCCCCAGTTGAGATTCCAGCTCACGCTGACGGCTACCATCTGTTTGATCATGTTCGAGGTCATCACCTGTTGGTATCCGGCGTAGCGGTTCCAGTTCTCGCTTTTCACTTTGTAGTCGTTGATGAAGGGGTCTAACACCATCACCCCGAAGTTCCAGTCCTTGTAGTTGTAGGAGAGTTTGAGGGTGTGCACATTCTCCCCGCCATTGAGCGTCTCGCCCCAGAACCGGTTGAAGTTGGTCTGGAGCATCCCCTCGAGCGAGAATCCCCAGTGCGACAGTTCGAAGGCGCCATAACAGTAGAAGTTGTTATAGACGTGGGTGTAGTTGTTGCTCCGCATCCAGTAGCGGTGCCAGGCGGGTCCAACACTGAGGGTGAGCCAGTCGGGGATGGCCGTCACCCGGGTATCGAGGTAGAAACGCAGCTCTTCGGCATTTCGCTGGTTGTTGTAGCGGGTGAGAATTTTGTCGTCCACCCATACCTTTTCGGGCATGATGGCACCCGGAGCATGGGTATAGAAGGCCCCCAGTTTGCCATAGAAGATATCGTTGTTGTATTGGTATTGCAGGTCGTATTTGTAGGTGGCATAGGGCTTGACATCGGGGTTGCCGGTCGATTGCTGTATGCCATCGACGTCCTGCACCACGGGGCTGAGCATATCGAGGCTGATGACGCTGCCCATGCGCACGAAGTTGAACCGCAGCGACGACTGTTCGTTGATGGTGTATCGGGCCGTAAATCGGGGTCGCCAGATGGAGTAGAGGTGCGATTCCCGGTCACGCGGCACATAGGAGTAGAGGCTGTAGCCGATTCCGGCCGAGAAGTCGAAATGTTTTCCCACCCGCATCCAGTATTCGCCAAAGATGTAGCTGTTGCCCTGGTTCATGTGGTCGTCGATGCCCTGCTCCACGTAGTCGTTGGTAATCCACGACTGTGTGTGGCGGATACCGGCCGTCAGGCGGCTGTTTTTCCACCTCTTTTCATAATCGGCCTCGCCCAGTATCGAGTAGGTGCGGCTCTTGATGAGGTTGTCGATATCGACCAGCGACGAGCCGGTGGTGAAGCCGTTGTCGGTATAGATGAGTTCGTCCTCGGTATAGATGCGGTGGCTGTTGGGCCGCTCGTAGCTGGCCACGACGTTGGCCATGAGCAGTTGGTCTTCGTCGAAGTTGTATTGATAGTAGAGGTTCAGCGAGGGTCTGATGCGGTGCGTTTTCGAGTCGTCGAGCATGAGGCTGGTCGTACCGCCGGGCGAATGGTCGGTGAGGATGCCTCGGTAAAGATTCTCCTGGTGACCATAATAGAATTTGAGCGAGGCGTTGAACATCTGCTTTTGTGGGTCGAGGTAGTTGTAGTTGAGCGAATGGCCGTTGGTCCACTGCTCGAATTTGTTCCCGTCGAGACTCTCTTCGGTGCGGGTGTAGCGGGTGCCGTCAGGCAGTTCGTAGTGTTCGGTATTGTCGCGCAGCATCTCCATATTCCAACGGGGCGAGCACCAACCCGAGTAGGAGAACTCAGACTTGCCGCTGTTCACCTTGGCAGCGAGCCAGTATTCGCCGAATCCCCGGTTGACGCTTTGGCTGATGTCTCCCATGAAGCTGCCGCCTGAGGTGGGGTTCTTGACGATGAAATCGATTACGGCACCCACCTCGCCGTAGCGCACGCCCGGGTTGTCGATGTACTCGACGCGTATAATCTGTTCGGGAGAGAGGGCCTGAATCTCCTTGTTGTCGGCGGGCCGACCGTTGATGCGCAGGCTCACCTCGCTCTGGTCGGCCAGGGCAATGCTTTGGTCCGAGGGGTTTATGATGACGCCGGGAATCTGCAACTTCTGAAGCAACTGCAACCCGTTGCGTGATTGCTTTATCTGCTGGGTGTTGGGATATAGCAGGTTGCGGTCGGCCTTCTGCACCCACGACGACGCCTCGATGGTGACCTCGTCGAGATCGACTTGCTTGAGCGAACTCTCGATGGAATCGACATTGAGACCGGTCGTGTCGGCATAGACTACGGCGATGGAATCGCCAGCATGGGCCGGTGTGTTGGGTGTGGCACCGTGTGCGCACAAGGGAGAGAGGACCACCACAAACAGGGCGGCCGGGAGCGTCAGTTTCATTGTGTGTCGTTTTTCTCTTTAGACGTAAAAACGCCGGGTTTCGTTACAAAAAAACGACTCAAAGGTAAAATTTTTTATGCGGAATATTGTGAAGGTGGTGTAAATCTTCATATTATTATAGTTCCACCTCGTCCTCTTCGGACAGGCTTCTCGAGTGCAATCTCTTGTCGGTCCGCCGGGTTTGCACTATCTTTGTGCCGAAAACAAAACGAGATAACTATGGAGGTACTCTACGAAGACAATCATGTGATTATCGTCAACAAGACCTGCTCTGAGATCGTGCAGGGCGACAAGACGGGCGACACGCCGTTGAGCGAGACGCTGAAGGCTTGGCTCAAGGAGAAGTACAACAAGCCGGGCAATGTCTTCGTGGGGGTGACTCATCGCCTCGACCGCCCGGTGAGTGGGCTGGTGGTCTTTGCCAAAACGAGTAAGGCGCTCTCGCGGCTTAACGAGATGTTCCGCAACGGCGAGGTGAAAAAACAGTATTGGGCCATCGTGAAGCAGGCTCCCGAGCAGGAGAGCGGCGAACTGGTGCACTACCTGGTGCGCAACGAGAAGAGTAACAAGTCGATGGCCTATGACCGGGAGCGACCGGGGGCGAAGCGGGCGGTGCTCGACTATCGGGTGCTGGCTCATAGCGACCGCTATACGTTGCTCGAGGTGAATCTGAAGACGGGGCGTCACCACCAGATACGCTGCCAGTTGGCCAAGATGGGGTCGCCCATCAAGGGCGATTTGAAGTATGGAGCCGAGCGCTCCAACCCCGACGGCGGTATCTCGCTTCATGCCCGCCATGTGGAGTTTATTCACCCCGTGTCGAAACAGCTTGTCAGCGTGACGGCTCCTGTGCCCGACGATAAACTGTGGAAAGCTTTCGAGCAGATGGTCGAGGCCGATAAATAAAGGAGGATAGAAAATACCTGCAAGACTTATCGCTAAAGATTGTCACTGGACCCCGCATCGGGGTGCGGGGTGACACACACACGTCATACCGAGCTACGACGCGGTATCCAGGAATACTGGCTTGGGTAAATATCTGCAAAATACATTTCTTTTGCTTGCACTCGACTAGACCCCGCATCGAGTGCGGGTGACAGAGAGTCACGGAGCCAATCAGTAGCTGAACGAAATCTTCACCTTTTTGCCTTTTATCTTTTCGTCGCGAAGGTGGCGCAGCGTCTCGTGAGCCTTGTTGCGCGCCACGGCGGCGTAGCTGTAATGGTCTTTTACCTCGATGAGTCCTATTTCGTCGGCTGCCAATCCCCCTTTTTGGGTGAGGAACCCCACGATATCGCCCTTGCTTATCTTCTCCTTTTTGCCGGCTGCGAAATGTAGAGTAGCCATCGGTGGCGTTTGCAGCCAATTGGCTCGGGGGTCGAGTCGGAAGTCGGTCGCCTGGGCGGCATACTCGGGCAACTGTTCGGTGGGTCCTACAAGCAGAAAGGCTTCGCCCTCGGCGTGCATGCGGGCCGTGCGACCGTTGCGGTGGGTGAAGCTTTCGAGATCGACAGGCAGGTGGTAGTGGATGATGTATTTTACCTCGGGGATGTCGAGGCCGCGGGCCGCCAGGTCGGTCGAGATGCAGATGTAGCTGCTGTGGTTGCGGAATTTGCAGAGTGCCCGTTCGCGGTCGGCCTGCTCCATGCCGCCGTGAAAGGCCTCGGCGATGATGCCTTGGTTGGTGAGAAATTGCTGAACCCGTTCCACGCTCTCGCGTTGGTTGCAGAAGACAAGCGTAAGCCCCGGCTTGAGGTTGCGTAGCAAGAGCAGCAACGTATCGAGCTTGTCCTTTTGGGGCGATGCGATGCGGTAGAGCGAGAGCCGTTTGGGAGCATCCTCCTCGTTTCGCTTCGAACCCAGGAAATCGAGTTTTACCGGTCGTCGCAGGGCGGTGAATCCCGGTAGCGATTCGCTGTCGGTGGCCGAGGTGAGAATCTTTTTCTTTACCCCCTCGAGCGGGGCGATAATCTCTTTCATCTCGTCGTGGAAGCCCAGGGCGAGGCATTTGTCAAACTCGTCGAGTACCAGCGTGTCGAGTGTGTCGAGCGACAGACGTCCCCGGCGTAGGTGATCGGCAATGCGCCCCGGAGTACCCACAACGAGGGCCGGAGCCACCTCGAGCGACTTGCTCTCTTCGCGCACCGAGTGGCCTCCGTAGCAGCACACGATTTTAATGCCTGCGGCAATCTTGCGCAACACACTCTCGATTTGCAGAGCCAGTTCGCGCGACGGCACCAGTACCAGCGCCTGCACACCGGCCATCCGGGGGTCGATGCGTTGCAGCACCGGCAGCAGGAAGGCCAACGTCTTGCCCGAGCCGGTAGGCGAGAGCAAAATGATATCGTTGGGGCGTTGTGCCGTTTCGAGCATTTGTTTCTGCATGCCGTTCAGCGACTCGATGTTCAAGTTGCGGCACGCCTTTTCGATGAGTGACGATATTTCTTTCATGGCTGCAAAGATACGACATCTTGCCAGATCGTGCAAACCCCCTTTGCATCGGCTCTCGGGTTGCGTTGGGGTACCTGCTCGTGGCCGTATGGGTTACCCTTTCGATGTTTAAATAATATTAAAATCGCATGAAATATGTTTGAAAATTATGTTGTATAACAGAAAATGCCGTATATTTGCACTGTGTTTTTCATAGTATTAGATTAAGATTAAGGTTAACAAAGATTGGTTGTCGTGAGACAATCAATTTTTTTTGTACCTGTACGAACTCTCTTGTTGATATATAATCTGTTTATATACAATTATTTAGCTTTTGTTTGACCTGTTTGCGAACCGTGATACGACGTGGCCGCGATAGTCCCTTGCGGACGGTTTTGCGGGTGTTCTCTGGATTTATCGGGCATCGATTTCGATGCAGGCTCGGTATTGGCTGTCGGGAAGGACGGGGGTAAGGGCGAAGTATCCGCCAGCGAATCGTCCGTTGACAATCTGGGCAGGGTTCTCGTGGAGGCGCTCCTGATGGTCGCGGTAGAGCGTGCCGGGCCGGGGAAAGTAGTCGATGCGATAGTGCCCTTCGACACCCGGGGCCAGGAAGCAGTCGGCGATGCGGCGGGCCACTACACCCATGTTCATGCGCAGGTTTATCTCGACGAAGGGGTGCAGCCGGGTCGTGCCGTCGGGGGCGAGATAGGTCATCATATCGACCCCGAGGTAGCCGGTATAGACCGGGGCTATACGCTCGGTGAGGAACCGGGCGAGCTGTTCGCGCACGGCCGTGACGATGTGGGGCTCGACGGTTGCACAAAGCTCTTCGTAAAGTTGTCGATCGGTGGTGAGCCGATTCTCTTTATAAGCCCCGTGGCTATCGGTAAGAAACGACGAGAATCCGGCAAAGGTCACCCGGGTGCCGTCGCTGTAAAACTCCATGGCCCAGTCGCGCTGTTTCTCGTAAAAAGGTTCACCCATCAATACTCCCTGCTTTTGCAGCACGCCGTTGCTCCATTGAGCCAGCGAGGTGTCGTAGCCGTAGAGATTCCAGTAGAGTCCGCGTCCGCTACCCGACCAGGGAGCCTTGAGTACTTTGCGGTCACTTTGTTCGGTAAAGGCGCGCACTTCGTCGGGGGTGTGCAACTCGACAGGCAGCGGTGGCATGAGGTAGTCGATGTGTTGGGCGAGATATTGTCCCGCCTCGGTGGCCAGACGACGGTGGGCAAGTTGGCGCAAGAGGTCGCATTGCCGGGGCGAGGGGAGCAGCCGTTCATCGATGCCGGCCTGCCGCAGACGGTGAGCCAGAGCGAGGTTCCACCCCCACACCTCGATGTGGTCGATGGGCAGTTCGCCAATCTGTTTGAACGCGACGGTCGAGAACGAGAGTCCCAACGGCTCGAGGCTGCGACGGAAATCGTCGGGCACAGGGTCGGGGGTACATATCGTCGTCTCCTCTCCCTCGCGGGCATACCACAGCGGCAGCAGAGCCAGCTCACGGGCAATATGCTGGGCGGCGGGAGGCGGCGTGTAGTTGATGCCTCCAAAGGCCAGGGCCAGGTCGTTTTCGGGATTGAAGAGGTAGAGAGTCACGGCTGTTATGTTTTCGTGTGGCAAAGGTAGTGAAAGTGTGAGCTCGATGCAAGCCAGAGGGGGGGGGAGGTGTGACTCTATGTCAAAGGTCGTCGGGGAATCGGGCAAAATGTAATTAAAGATGCAATTTCTCTTATATTTTTCAGAAATATTACTGATTATATGGATTAATTTAAAATTATCCCTGTAAAATGTTTGCAGATTGTAAATATTTACTACCTTTGTAAAAGGCAGTATGCGACTCGTCATGGAGTGGCGTGAGATAGTTAATCGCAACTATATATAGAATAGCTATGAAAAAATTTCATCTACATCTATGCTGTATGGTGGGCAGAACTGCTGCATGAGAGACTTTGCCATGAAATCCAATTCATCAAATATTTTAATCGTGTAAGTGTATGAAAAGAACAATTACAAACCTAATCCTGACTACTGCGCTCTGGGCTGTTCTGCCGGTGGGCGCACAGCAATGGGTTAACGAGCGCGTGCACGATCGGGTAGCCCCGACCGAAGAGGCACCGCGCATTTCGTTTGCCGGCAAGCAATCGATGCCGAATCTGTTCCGTTCGACAGCGGCCAGTGTAACGGCCGACTTCAGCTGCCAGAGTGCGGGCAGTGCCGTGACGGTGTGGGAAGAAGATTTTGACGACGGTTCGGACGGTTGGACACTGACCAATACCGAAGATATTGTTTGGGAATTGAAAAACACTACCGGCGACGAGGCCTTTGCAGCTATCGACCCCGACGACGTGCAATCGTTCTTTGTCGGGGGGCCTTTACAAATGTATAGGCGTGGCATTGCTTCGGCTACCAGTCCGCAAATCGACGTGCCGGCCAATGCCATGCTGAAGGGCTATGTGGGTTTCAGCCAAAATATGGATAACTATTGCCGCTTGCATATCTCGGTATCGACCGACGCCTTTGCCACGTCGGAACTGCTGTGGAACAGCGGCGACGAGAACGGCGAGAAACCCTGGCGCTGGCACGAATTTGCCGTGTCGCTCGAGAAGTATGCCGGGCAGCAGGTGCAGATACGTTTTACCTATACCGCCGGTTCGGACGACGACATGAACGTGGGTGGCTATATGGGCGACTTCTTCATCGACGGTTTGCAGATAACGGGTGTAGAAGCTGTTGAGCAGGTAGAGGTGACCACTGGCGAAGAGATAGCCTTTGCCGATATGTCGGCCGGGAATCCCACGGCCTGGCAGTGGTCGTTCCCCGGTGGAACACCGGCGACCTCGACCGAGCAGAATCCCCGGGTTTACTACACCCGCGACGGAGTCTATGACGTGACCCTGACGGTGAGCAATGCCGACGGCAGCGATACCAAGACCCGCACCGCCTTTGTCAAGGTGACCGGTGTTGCCCCCGTGGCCCACATCCTGCCGCCTGCCACTTTCCGTTACAGCGAGACCCGTTTGCCCATGGTGGCTCCGCTGGTGGGTGTGCAGTATCACGACAACTCGACGGGCTATCCCACCTCGTGGCAGTGGACCTTCGGTGGGGTGAGTCCCGAGTCGTATGCCCAGGTAACCTCGACCGAACAGAATCCTGTGGTGGCCTATAACTTCCTGCACCAGCAGTCGGTAGCCCTCCAGGTGGCCAACGAGCACGGTGAGTCGGACGATGCCACCGATGTGTCGGTCGAATACAGCGGATTCATTACCAACTTCGAGCCGGGCGACCAACCGACCACCTTCGACATGGAAGATTGGGGTACCTTCCCCGGAACCAACACGATAGGTATTACGGCCTATGCCGAGAAGTTCTCCAAACCCTCGCGCCCCATTCTGGTATTTGGCGCCTATGTCTATTTCGTCACCGCTTCGGCCACAAGTCTCACCGACCAGATTGCCGATGTGGGCGTGCATCTCTATACCAGCGAAAACGGTTTGCCGGGCAAGAAGCTCGACTCGACCTGGTGGCGGGTGTTCGAGTTGGATACTCCCTCGGGTGGTACGATGGTAGGCACCGCCTTTGAGTTCAATCCCAAGGTGGTCGATGACGAGTTCTTTATCGTGGTCGATGGTATCCCCGAGAAGAACGACAGCGTGGATGTGTCGTTTGCGATGGCCGAGTTCCGCGACCATGGCAACACGGCCTATATGTACAAAGAGGGCGAGTGGGTCGATGTGAGCACCTATTTCCCTGCCGGGGCCAATCATACTTCCTATCTGATTATGCCCTCGATCGTGCACTCGGTCATGTCGCCCATCCCGACCGATCGTGAGCCGCTGGTAGTAGGCAAAGAGGCTGGTACGAGCAAATATCCTTTCTTCTCGATATATGGCTACGAGACCCCAATCCAGAGCGATGCCGAATGGTGCCGCGTGGTGGGAAAACCCAATGGCCTCACCCTCGATACGCTGCTTATCTCGTATGATCGTCTGCCCGACGGTATCGACGAGCGGGTAGCTACCCTCACGATTAACGACAGTATATCGACCTACGACATTAAGGTGACGCAAAGTGTGAATGGCGTGAGTGCCGTCAAGACGGTAACCGAGGCTCCCATAACCCTCTGTCCATCGATTTTCGACCAGGAGGTAACGGTGCAGTTGCCTGAAAATTCCCGTCGATTGATGGTGGCCGATGAGAACGGGCGTGAGCTCTATCGGCGCGAACTGAATCCTCTCGAACGACAAGTAACCATCGATGCCTCGGGCTGGACGCCGGGAGCCTACTTCTTCAGGGTACTGGGCGAGCGTGAGGTGACCGTCGTCAAGGGATTGAAACGATAACGACCAGGCAAACGCAAAAGAGATAAAGAGGTGTGTCGTGAGGAGAGACCCGTGGCGCACCTCTCTTTTGTTGTGATGTTACCCTGTATCGTGGGAATGATACAGAGTGTTACCCCCCCGATGCGGAGACCAGGAGGGTAAACCAATATTTTTTCTAAAAAAACGGGAGACGGTTGTAACAAATACGGATATATTTACGTCTCATCCATATACGAAACATTAATACACGAGACTATGAGAAGATTTTTATGGCTGTTGCTTTTGCCCCTCTGTTTCGGGAGCTGGGCCGCCGAGAGTGACTGGAATGCCGATAGCGTGGTGGGTTATTACCAGAACCAAGTAGTGCCGGTGATACAGAAGAGTTGGAAGAATCATGCGTTGGTCGAGAAGACCTACCGGCAGTTTTTCGACCGTTGCAAGTCGTTGCCCGACTCGGTGGTCGATCAGTGTTCGTGGTGTTTATCCGACTCCTATTACAACCTGGCCTGCTGCCAGTCGCTCAGAGGGCGCAAGCGGGCGGCGGTCGATGCCTTCGAGCAGGCTATCCGGCACGGTTACTACGATTATGCCCATGTTCAGGAGGATACCGACCTGGACAATATTCGCAGCGACAAGCGTTTTCAGCGGCTTTTGGCCCAGTTGCGCGAGGTGGGCGATTTCAACTACATACTCCGCAAGTCGCCCGGCTATGACAACACTGCCTCTACCGACTCACTGCCGGCCTTTACCTATATGGCTCCCAACGACAGCAACCTGGTGCGGGTGCGCCGCTACTTCAACCTCGACAGCATTGCGGGGGCAGGCGACGAAATCTCGAAAATCAAGAATCTGCTGTTGTGGGTGCACAACACCATCCGTCACGACGGGTCGTCATACAATCCCGACGTGAAGAATGCCATTGCCATCTACGAAATCTGCAAGCGTGAAGACCGGGGCGTCAACTGCCGCATGATGGCGCAGATGCTCAACGAGTGCTACCTGGCCATGGGCTTCAAGTCGCGCTATGTCACCTGTCTGCCCAAGAGTTTTATCAACGATTGTCATGTGATCAACGCTGTCTATTCCTGCACCCTCGACAAGTGGTTGTGGATGGATCCCACCTGGGGCGCTTATGTGATGGACGAGAAGGGTAATCTGCTCGGCCTCTCGGAGGTGCGCGAACGGTTGAAAACGGGGCAGTTTGTCACGGTAAACGACGATGCCAACTGGAATCATCAAATGGCTTGCACGACCGATTACTACCTGAACTACTACATGAGCAAGAACCTCTATTATCTGCAATGCTCCGATATTAGCGGTTTCGACAACGAGACCTATGTCAAGGGGAAGCGGATGCCGCGATACGTCACCCTCGTGCCTGTGGGTGAACCTTATGGCAATTCGCTCAGCACCTCGAACGAGGCGTGGTTCTGGGCCTCGCCCTATAAATGACGAGGGGAGTCACCCCACACTTCGATGCGGGGTCCAGCTTGGGGAATATGAACAGGGTGCACGAACCGTGCACCCTTTCTTTTTAGATGAGGAGAGTATCTCTTACCGGTATTCCTGCCCGAGTATTTTGGGATTCCGCGTCGGGGCGCGGAATGACAGAAGCGCCGCATCGGGTGCGGCAGGACTTTAGAATTTTTTCAATTCGGTGTAGAGCCGCTGGATAGGCAACCCCATCACATTGTAGTAGCTGCCGTGCAGCCCGGTTACCCCGATGTAGCCAATCCACTCCTGCACGCCGTAGGCGCCGGCTTTGTCGAGCGGGCGGTAGCGATTGACATAGTAGTCTATTTCGTCGTCGGAGAGGAGCGCGAAATCGACCTCGGTCGATACGGCGAAGGAGACTTGTTTCTGCATCGAGGTGAGTGTCACCCCGGTGATGACTGTGTGCGTTTTGCCCGAGAGAGCCCGCAGCATGGCTTTGGCATCGGCCAGGTCGTGAGGCTTGCCATAGACTCGGCCGTCGAGCCACACGATGGTGTCGGCCGTGATGAGCAGGGTGTTGTCCTTCATTTGGTTGTGATAGGCGGCCGCCTTCTCTTGCGAGATGTAGAGGGGAATCTCTTCTCCCGACAGGGTGGCGGGATACGACTCGTCCACCTCGGGCAGAGCCGTCACGCGGTATTCGATGTCGAGTCCGGCCAGGAGCTCGCGGCGGCGGGGCGAATTGCTCGCCAGCAGTATTTCATATTTTTGCAGATTCGATAACATAGTCAATCATTTTTGTCAGTTGGTTACCAGCCGAACGCCTTCTTGTCGGCCATCCATTTGCCTTGAGCGCGCAACACCTGTTCGATGATGTCGCGGCCGCAACCCATGCCACCGCAAATGGGCGAGATGTAGCGGGCTATCTGTTTGATTTCGGGAGCCGCATCGGCCGGACAGGCGGGCAATCCGGCCACTCGCATCACCTCGTAGTCGGGGATATCGTCGCCCATGTACATCACCTCGTCGGCTTGCAGGCCACACTCGGCGAGCCACTGCTCGAATATCTTGATTTTCACGGCTGCGCCCATATAGACATGCGAGAGTCCCAGGCTCTCGAAGCGCTTGCGTACGGCCTCGGTGCGGCCACCAGTGATGATGGCCACGGGGTAGCCCAGCTTGGCGGCCAGCTGCAAGGCATATCCGTCTTTGATATTGATTACCCGCATGGGCTCGCCCGAGGGGTGCAGAGGAATGGAGTCGGACGACAGCACGCCGTCCACGTCGAAAGCAAAGGCTTTTATTCGGGTAAGGTCGAAATCGGTTCGGCTCATGATTCTTGTTTTTTTTCGGGGTTATGAGTTTCGTGAATACTGCGGCTCATGAGGCTGTAAATCTCGCGCAGCGTAGGGTCGGCGAGCAGCGCCTCCTGTTTGGCAATGATGTTTTGGTCGTATCGGATGGCCGGGCCCGTCTGGGCATCGAAGGGCGACATGTCGGCTACCTTGGCGGCTGTTTCGCGGATGAGGGGCAGCATTGCTTCGAAGGGGAGTCCGTGCTCTTGGAGGATGCGGTCGCACAATACATAGAGGTGGTTGGTGAAGTTGCAGGCAAAGACGGCGGCCAGGTGCAGATATTTGCGCTGCTCCGAGTTGGCCCGATAGACCTTGCCCGAAAGCCGGGAGGCCAGGTGGTGCAGCAGCTCGGTGTCGGCTTCGCTGTTGGCCTCGATGAAGAAGGGGATATCGTCGAAATCGACCTCGCGCTCCTTGCTGAAAGTCTGCATGGGATAGAACACGCCGTAACGTGTCGAGTAAGGGCGGAACACTTCGCAATCGACGCTACCGGCCGTGTGGACCCACAGTCCCGTGTTGGCCGGCATACGGGCCAGCAGGTCGGGCAGAACCGAGTCTTTCACGGCAAAGATATAGAGGTCGCCGTCGGCAGGGAGTTGGGCCAGGTCGGTCGTGTAACGGCTGTGAGGAAGCCGGTCGCTCAACTGCCGGGCCGACTCTTCGGTGCGGCTATACACCCAGGCGGGAGTGAGCCCCTTTTTCTGCAAGGCCAGCGCCAGTTGGGTGGCCAGATTTCCGGCTCCGATGAGAATGATTTTCATATCGTTGTTGCTCATCATTCCCATTTGCCTATGTGTACCTTTTCCCACATCATCTTCTCCTCGTCAAAGGGTTTGCGCTCCTCGTCCTTGTGGCCGATGGAGAGGATGCAGAGCACGCCCATTGTCTCGGGGATGCCCAGGATGGAGCGCACGATATCTTCGGCCGGTTCGTCGTCGGCCCCGAATCGGTTGCGCACCTGAATCCAGCAGTTACCCAGACCCAGATCGGCCGCTTGCAGTTGCATGAGTATGGCGGCAATCGAAGCATCTTCGACCCAGGTATCGGTGAGGGTCATGTCGGCCGTCACGACGATAGCCAGTGCCGCGCCCTCGATAGGCTTGGCTCCGGCAGTCTTGCAGGCTGCCAGACGGGCGAGAACCTCTTTATCTTCGACGGCGATGAACTCCCAAGGGGTACAGCGTTTCGACGAAGGGGCGAGCAGCCCCGCTTCGAGAATCAGCTTCACCGAGTCGGGCGACAGCGGCTGGTCGGTATATTTGCGAATACTTCGGCGATGAATCAACAGGTCGTGCAGATTATTCATAAGGGTAATGGTTTTAAGTGTTTGTATCTCTGAATAGACGGATGGTACCTCTCACCGGCTTTGGCCGTGTCATTATCGGTCACGAGGTGTGAGTCTCTTCCAGTAGCAAAGATACAAAACCTAATTTGTCCAGGGGGAATCTGAGAAAACTTTTTTCGATACTTTTCGGCGGGCGATATACTGAACGGCGCTTTTTTGCGTTTATTAAATGTGCCTTTGACAAACAGGGCACGGTGTGTATAGAACCTCGATGAAATACAAGATATTACTCCTTTTTATCGCGATAGGTGCGGTACTCGAGCTGGCAGCGCAGGGCCGGGTGAAACTCACGGGCCGGGTGTATGACAGCGACAATCAGCCCATCGAGCTGGCTACGGTGCGCGTGGCGGGTACGACCATGGGCACGATGACCGACCTGAAGGGCGAGTACCAGTTGTCGGTCCCTGCGAGTGACTCGATTGTGGTTATCTATTCGTGTCTGGGTTACCGCGAGGAGCAACGTCAGTTGCTTAATCTCACGAAAGATGTATCGCTGTCGGTGCGGCTGAATAAAAATTCGAAGATGCTGAGCGAGGTGGTGGTGGCCACTCACCGCCGGCAGACCAGCACGTTGCAGACTATCGACACGAAAGACCTCAGACTGATGCCCGATGCTTCGGGCGGCAGTATCGAGGCGATGCTTACCACCTTTGCCGGGGTGAACTCGAGCAACGAGTTGAGCTCGCAATACTCGGTGCGGGGCGGTAACTTCGACGAGAATATTGTCTATATCAACGGTATAGAGGTCTATCGACCGCTCACGGTGCGGTCGGGGCAGCAGGAGGGGTTGAGTATCATCAACCCCGATATGGTGGGAGCCGTAGGCTTTTCGTCGGGCGGTTTCTCGGCCGAGTATGGCGACAAGATGTCGTCGGTGCTCGATATTATCTACAAGCATCCCGAAGCCTTCGAGGGGTCGGTGTCGGCCAGTTTCCTGGGGGCTACCGCCTCGATAGGGCAGAGCACCAAGAAGTTCTCGCAGCTGCACGGCATCCGCTACAAGACCAACTCCACCCTGTTGAGTTCGCTCGATACCAAGGGCGAGTATGAGCCCTCGTTCTTCGATTACCAAACCTACCTCACCTATAAATTTGCTCCCAAGTGGGAGGCTTCGTTCCTGGGCAACATTGCCATCAACGACTACAAGTTCACTCCTCACGAGCGCAACACTTCGTTTGGTACGGCGACCAACGCCAAGCAGTTCAAGGTCTATTTCGACGGTGGGGAACGCGACAAGTTCGAGACCTATTTCGGGGCTCTGTCGCTGAATTTCTTTCCCGACAAATATACCCAGTGGGCCCTGATGACCTCGGCTTTTGTCACCAACGAGCTGGTGACCTACGACATCTCGGGGCAGTATTGGCTCGACGAGCTGGCCGACACGGGCGATGGCGAGGGTACCGAGAACACGGGGGCGCTGGGTGTGGGCACCTACCACGAGCACGCTCGCAACCGCCTCAAGGCCTCGGTGATTGCCACCTCGATCAAGGGTGCTACCAAGCTGGGACAGAATGAGCTGAAGTGGGGATTGACCCACCAGTATGAGCAGATTTACGACCGGGTGCGCGAGTGGGAGATGCGCGACTCGGCAGGCTATTCGCTGCCGCATACCGGCCAGTCGGTCGAGATGATCTACAACCTCTTTTCTCATCAGGACATGGAGAGCCATCGCCTCTCGGCCTATCTGCAAGATACCTATCGCCTGCGTACCTTGTGGGGACGCTTCATCTTCACGGGTGGTTTGCGGGCCTCGTATTGGGGATTCAACAAGGAGACCCTGGTGAGCCCCCGGGCCTCGATTACCTTTATCCCGGCCGCCAACGAGCAGATAACTACCCGTCTGGCCGGCGGACTCTATTACCAGGCTCCGTTTTACAAGGAGTTGCGCGACACGGTGTGCGATGCGGCCAACAATTATGTGGTGCAGCTCAACCGCAATATCAAGTCGCAACGCTCGATTCACATCGTGCTTGGGGGCGACTACTCGTTCCGGGCGTTGGATAGGCCGTTCAAATTCACGGCCGAACTCTATTACAAGAAGCTCGACAACCTCATTCCCTACGAGATTGACAACCTGCGGGTGTGGTATAGCGGGCAGAACGAGGCCAAGGGCTATGCGGCCGGTATCGACCTGAAACTCTTCGGACAGTTTGTGCCGGGAGTCGATTCGTGGCTCACCTTCTCGCTCATGAAAACGCAGGAGGAGATTGGGGGTGTGAAACTGCCCCGACCTACCGACCAGCGGTACAGCGTGGGCCTCTACTTCCAGGATTATGTACCCCGGTTCCCCAAATACAAATTCAGTCTGCGGGCCATCCTGGCCGACGGACTACCGGTAGGGTCGCCCCGCAAGGGACGGCAGGCGGGCTACTTCAGAGCTCCGGCTTACAAGCGTATCGATATCGGGGCCTCGCGTCTCCTGGTGGGAGGTGAGGACAAACTCCTGCAAAAGGGAATCTTCCGCAATCTCAAAAGCGTGTGGATAGGCATCGACGTCTTCAACCTCTTCGACATCAGCAACGTGAACTCCTACTATTGGGTGACCGACATTACCAATGCCCAGTATGCCGTGCCCAACTATCTCACTCGTCGCCAGATAAATCTGCGGCTTTCGATCGATTTCTGACGTCTCTCGGTTATTTCAGACGAATGTAGAACAACAGGTCGGTGATGCCATAGAGCAGTGTGGCCGCACCGAATGTGGCTACGATAATGCGCTCGGTAGCCGAAAAAGGATTGAGCAAAATTTCTATACCGATGAGCAGGATAATGACAGGCAGCAGATAGGATACCCATCCCGCTTTTTGTTTGATGGCCTTTTTGAGCGTGAGCAGATAGAGTAACTGATAGATTCCTATCAGAATGAGTGCACCCCCCAGTACATAGATCGTTACCCCGATATACCAGCTCGGCACCAGAATGAGGGAGCATCCAAACAGTAGCAAGACCCCCGACATGACAGGAAACGGGGTTGTATCTTTTTGTTCGCCACTCAACAGATAGTACAAGATGGTATATAAACTGGGCACGCCTATGAGGATACCTGTGATCAGGAGTACCGTGGGCAGGGCGGCGTTGGGATAGAGCAGGAGCAACAGGCCTATTACGATGGAGGCGATGATGCGAATCAATGGTTTTTGAAAAGTAATCATATCACTCGTTACGGATTAATCGGTTTTCTTTATGTAAACAAAAAAGATAGCGAAAGGTGAGAGCCGGGGAAAACCGAAAACACAGTTTTCGAAGTTTGACTATGCTGAACCGCATCCTATCTTCGTGAAACAAAGATAGCGAAAGGTTAGCGTTGGGGCAAAAGAAAAATGAGGTTTCCTCTTTTTGTCTGAACTTGGCCATTGCCTCCTCTTTTACAAAAGAGTGTCTCGGCCGTTTGTAAAAGAGGTTCTCGATGAAACGCTATTTAACGGCTTGTAATGCAGAAGCTGTTGCCGTTGTGTGTGAAATTGGGAATATTTATTACCTTTGTCCTCGTTGCTGTAAATGCGTGTCGAGCCGATCTGGTTGATACATGCAGTATCGCCCTTTGTGCAAGATGCTATACACGAATGATTTACAGGTGATTTTTCGAAATTAAAAAGATGCTATGCCTGCACCGAAAAAAATCTTAGCCATCATAAATCCCATCTCGGGAACCAAAGATAAAGAGGATATACCCGCCTTGATCGACGAGGTGATAGACCCCGCCAAATACAGCGTGGAGACGTGTTTTACACAGTATGCCGGTCATGCCGCCGAGATGACTCGCAAAGCCGTTGCCGACGGTGTTGATATTGTGCTCTCGGTCGGGGGCGACGGAACCTGCAACGAAATAGCCCGTGAACTCATCAACACCCACACCTCGCTGGCCATTGTACCGGTAGGTTCGGGTAACGGCCTGGCCCGCCATCTGGGCATCTCGATGGAGGTGCGCAAAGCCCTCGAGATTGTCAACGACGGGGTAATTGCCGACCTCGACTACTGCACGGCCAACGGCCGTCCCTTCTTCTGTACCTGCGGCGTGGGATTCGACGCCCTGGTAAGTCTCAAGTTTGCCCAGGGGAAACGTCGGGGCAAACTGGCCTATGTAGCCAAGGCACTCACCGAATACCTCAAATACAAGTCGGAGACCTACCAGATTGAGATGCCCGACGGTACTGTCACCGAGAAAGCCTTCCTTATAGCCTGCGGCAACGCCTCGCAATATGGCAACAACGCCTACATTGCCCCCCATGCCAGCATGCAGGATGGCAAAATCGACGTCACGGTACTCATGCCCTTTACCCCCTTCGATACCGCCGGTTTGGCTCTGTTGCTCTTTACCAAGCATATCGACCAGGATGCCAATATCAAGAGCTTCACTACCGAGTCTCTTGTAATCAAACGCGAGAAACCCGGAGCCATCCACCTCGACGGTGAGCCCATTGAAATGGGAACCCGCATCGATATCCGCTGCTTCAAAGGCGGTTTGCGTGCACTCATTCCAGCCAGTGAACCCAAGCGCTCTATTATCGAACCCTTTGCCTCGGTATTCTGGGAGTTTATCGAGACCGTCCGGCAGGAGCTGAATATCTAACCGTCAATGCTATTTTGTTGTTGTGTGATAGTTGAACTGTCGTAGATAGCGTTAGCCGCCCTGTCGGCGGTCGGCCAGTTCGATTACTTCGAGGTCTTTGATTTCGCCCCTGTCGAGGACAAAGCGCACCAGTGTACGTTTTTTATGGAACCCATACAGCCCGGCAGCTCCCGGGTTGATATGCAGGCATTTCAAGGTCTTGTCGTAGAGTACCTTCAAGATATGCGAGTGGCCCGAGATAAAGAGTTTGGGCGGGTGGATATAGATCTGGGGCGTTACCTCGCGGGCATATTTGCCGGGATAGCCCCCTATGTGAGTCATCCACACATCCACCCCCTCGATGGTAAACCGTTGATGCTGTGGGTAGCGCAGGCGCAATTCGTGCCCGTCGATATTACCATATACGGCCCGAAAGGGTTTTAAGGCTTCGAATCGGTCGGCCAGCTCGACTGAGCCAATGTCGCCTGCATGCCAAATCTCGTCGCACTCGGCAAAATATTTCGCGTAACGGTCGTCCCACCAGGCATGGGTGTCGGACAGCAAACCTATCTTTACCATTTCTCATTTTCCAATTTAAGGGTAAAAGTACGGCAATAATTTGTAAAGTCGAAAAAAAACAGCTACATTTGTCCCCATAGAAACAGATGCGGTAGTAGCTCAGTTGGTAGAGCATCAGCTTCCCAAGCTGAGGGTCGCGAGTTCGAGCCTCGTTTGCCGCTCTTCGAGAAGCCGGTTTGCATGCAGTAAGCCGGCTTTTTTTGTGCTGGTTCATATTGGAGAAGAGGGCCTTCGAGCTTTGAAGAAGGGGTGTAGCACAACGGATAGAACAGATGCTATCTCTCTCGCATTTAATCCTCCGTGGAATTGATATGGGCTTGTGTAATAGTCTGCTACCTGTTATAAATCGGAGACATTACATTTTTATTATATTCTTTATTATACCTTGCAGAGGAAAGATTTTCTTGATAACTTGCACTACATTTTTTTTATTATAGGAATAAAAGACTATTTTAGCACGCTTGAAATATAGAGGCACAGCTTATTTAAAGACATAAATAGTTTGGCGATATCGATGGAATATATAGATAAATCAGAAGCATTGGCATCCTTTAGCGAAGTTTATCAGAAGTATAGAGGACCGTTCACAAGAATGGCTATTTCTTATGTGGGAGATAAGAGTATAGCTGAGGATTTTGTGACCGATTCATTCGTTGCTTATTGGGAGAACAGAAGCCGATTGCCTCAAGGCACCAATATACCGGCCTATATATTGGTATCGCTTAAGAATAAATGTTTGACCTATTTGACCCACCTCCGTAAAGAGCAGGAGATAATCGATTCGATGAAAAGTCAATACCAGTGGGAACTTGATTTTCAAATAGCCTCTTTGGAGGCATGTAATCCCCAGGAGATATTTTCAGAGGAGGTATGGCGGTTGGTAAACGAGGCTATTCGGTCGCTTCCCGATAAGACGAAAGAAATATTTTTGTTGAGTCGTATGGAAAATCTTACCAATCGTGAAATTGCCGAGCAGTTGGATATTTCGATTAAAACCGTAGAGTTTCATATAGGTCGGGCTTTGAAGGTGATGAGAGTTGCCCTGAAAGATTATTTGCCTCTTTTTTTTCTTCTTTTTGTAAAATAATTGGATTTTTCGTTAGGGTACATTTATACTCGTTAGTTATATATGCGTAAAGGGTAAATTTATGGATAGAGATTTGCTATATCGTTTTTTCAATGGGACCGCTTCAGAATCGGAACGGAAGGATATTAGGCAGTGGGCCGATGCAGCTCCCGAGAATATGAAAGAACTGTTGAAAGAACGTAAATTATACACGGCTATCTTATTGACTGGTGAGCGGGAGTCTTTTGCCCTGTCTAAGGAGAAAGAGCCGGTATGGTATAAGCGTTCTTATTTTGTTCGATGGGGGCAGTATGCTGCGGTTTTTCTCTGTGCCGTGTTATTGACCTGGTTGGTTTCGAATCGGGTAGATCGTGCTTCGTCGATGATGCAAGTGGATGTCCCCCTTGGACAATATATCAATCTGACTCTGTCGGATGGAACAAACGTATATTTGAACTCTGGAACAACATTCAAATATCCAACAGCCTTTACCGGGAAAAATCGTGAGGTGGAAATTGATGGAGAGGGATTCTTTCGGGTAACGCATCAAAAGAACGATGTCCCTTTTATAGTTAAGACTTCGAAAGGACAGGTGAAGGTATTGGGTACCCAGTTCAATGTAGAGGCATACAACGATAAAGATCTGTTTGAGACTTCATTACTTGAAGGGAAAGTTGAGGTGACTACGGCATCTGATAAACTTGTATTGAACCCCAGTGAAAAAGCCGTTCTTGTTGGTGGAAAATTAAAGAGAGAGACTCTTGATGACGAGAGTAGCTATAGTTGGACAAGCGGGATAATTGACTTTAACAATATTCGCTTTGATGACCTTATGAAAGAGTTTGAGAAGATTTATGGAGTTCATATTATCATTCGTAATCCGCAAATCAAGGATAATCGCTGTTTAGGAAAATTCCGGCGTATAGATGGGCTGGACTATGCATTACAAGTATTGCAGGTAGATATAGATTTTGAGTATAGTCACGATTTTGAAACACAAACCTTTTATATTAACTAAAAACACAACACAATACCATGAGAAAGACATAGCCCAGATAAAAAGTAGGGAATATCGAACCGTCGCCAAACAATCGATATTCCCCTTTGGAAAATTAACACAAGAATTGTATTAATCTTAAAACACACAAATGTATGAAAAAGAAATTGATGTTGAGGAATGAACATTCCTCTAATTCAATATTATTAAGAATTATGAAAATCACATGTACCTTATTTTTTGTGGGCATATTGCAGATTTTTGCTTTCAACGCTTATTCTCAAAATGCTCGTGTTACTATGAATCATGTCAATACACCCCTTCGGGTTATTCTTAACGATATTGAGAAGCAGACCAATTATCTGTTTGTAATTATTAACTCACAAGTCGATACACAGAAGAAATATACGGTACAAGTTAAGTCGGAACCCGTTTCTACTGTATTGAACACCTTGTTTCAAGGTGAAAATGTGGTTTATCAATTGCAGGGAAATCACATTGTACTTTCGCGTGAGGATAAAAAGCGAGAGCAGAAATCCAAACGTACAGTGACAGGGTATATAAAGGATCATTCGGGCGAACCATTGGTGGGTGCCAGTATTCTGGTAAAAGGGACTCAACAAGGTACAGTGACCGACTTGAATGGCTATTTCAGTCTCGAAGGCGAATATGACGAAAGTACCGTATTGAGTATTCGCTATGTGGGTATGGAGAGTAAGGATGTGGCAATTGCCGATAAAAACAGTCTCGATATCACTCTCGACGATGGTGCACAACAACTGGACGATGTGGTTGTCGTGGGATATGGAACCCAAAAGAAGATAAATTTGAGTGGAGCCGTCGAGGCCGTATCGGGAGCTGTCCTTGAAAACCGCTCGGTCAATAACGTGGGAACCATGTTGCAAGGATTGGTGCCCAACCTGAATATTAGTGTGGATGGCGGTCAGATAAATCAGACTCCGAGTTTCAATATTCGAGGCGTCACAACTATAACCAATGGTGGAGCTCCATTGATTCTTGTCGATGGAATCCCTACCGAAGAGGCCGATTTCTCGCGTATGAACAGTGCCGATATTGAGAGTATATCGGTACTTAAGGATGCCTCTTCAGCTGCTATTTATGGAGCAAGGGCCGCATTCGGTGTAATTCTGGTTACGACGAAAAAAGGAGGAAAAGACGGTAAGGTAAGGTTTACGTTCAACAACACGGTCAACGTGCGTACTCTGGGGCGTATGCCACAGGTTGTAAAAGACCCCTATATACAGGCTTCGTATAAAGATATTATGGGAGCTCCGTGGTACGACCTTTACAGCGAAGAGGAGTTGGAGTATGCCAAGCAACGTTCGCTCGATCCTTCGTTGTCGCCGGTAATGATCGACCCGACTGATCCAAACCGATATACCTATTTGGGCGCTACCGACTGGTTTCACGAACTCTATAATAATACCGGGCTATCTCATTCACACTCCATCGGTATGTCGGGAGCTACCGAGAAAACCTCGTATTATCTGGGTGGAGAGTATTTTGGCGAAAGCGGTATGCTTAAGTATAATACCGATCAGTACAATCGTTATAACTTGAGGAGTAATGTCAGCTATCAGGTGACCGATTGGCTTTCGATTTCAAATAATACATCGATGACTTATTATACCTATAAAGCACCCTCTTCGCTCGATTGCGGTTGGTTGTACAAAGAGATACACAATGCCAATGCCTTGACTATTCCCAAGAATCCCGACGGAAGTTGGACCGAGAGTGGAGCCAAGTATATTGCCGGTACCGAAATGGGCGGCGAAAGCGAATATGAAGAGCTATTGGCTCAGACTCAGATTTCGTTTGATATCCAGCTTATTAAAAACATTTGGTCGGTAAAAGGAGATCTTGCTGTTAAATTTTGGAACAAGCATAAGAACTATTGGGAGTCTGATAAAGATATCGTGTATAGAGATGGGCCCGAGAGTGCACCCAAGGAATTGGGATGGAGCGATTTCGCTCGTACCGAGCATGATAATTCCCGATTTACCCTTTTTAATGTATATACCAACTTCAACAAGAAATTTGGTAAACACGAGTTAGGCGCAACTCTTGGCTTTGAGCAGCAACTCGAAACCGCACAATACTTTACCGGTGAGCGAGATGGCCTTATCAGTAACTCGGCTCCCAGTATTGGTGTGGCATCGGGCGATAATAAAACTTTGACCGATACCCGTTACAGCTGGGCTACGCGGAGTGGCTTTTATCGGTTGAACTATATATTTGACGATAAATATATTTTTGAAGCAAACGGCCGTTACGATGGAACTTCGCGATTCCAAAAGGACCATCGCTTTGGATTTTTCCCTTCATTCTCGGCCGCGTGGGTAATCTCAAACGAGAATTTCTATCAAGGAATAAAAGAGGTGATGAATATGACCAAACTCAGGGCCTCTTATGGTTGGCTGGGTAATCAAAATGTGGGCTATTATGAGTATATTTCAAATATGACCTTCTATGAGTGTAACTACTTGCTCAATGGGAAAAAGCCTATTGGAGTGGGGTCGCCCGATTTGATATCCGATGACTTGACGTGGGAGAAAGTAAATACGATTGATTTCGGTTTGGATCTGGCTTTCTTGAGAAACAGACTTACATTCAGTGGCGATGTATATCGTCGAAATACCAAGGATATGCTCACTCCAGGGAAAACGCTTCCCGGTGTATTGGGTGTTGCGTCGCCTCGTCAGAATGCGGCCGACCTGAAAACCGAGGGATGGGAAATCTCGATTGGTTGGCAAGACCATTTTATGTTGGCATCCAAACCGTTCAAATATTCGGTTAAATTCAATATCTCCGATTCGTATGCCGTGATAACCAAGTTTAACAATGAGACCGGAACGCTTGACGATTATTATCCCGGATGGCGTATCGGTGATATATGGGGATTGACGACCGAAGGTTTCTTCCAAAGTGAGGAGGATATTAAGAATCATGCCGACCAATGGGAGGTTACGGCCTATCCGGGTGACCGGCCTCTTGCTCCCGGCGATTTGAAATACAAGGATTTGAATGGCGATGGATATGTCAATAAAGGCAAATGGACAATCGATGACCATGGCGATTTTTCGATTATCGGGAACACAAGCGATCGCTATTGCTATGGTGCCGATATAAACGCCGAATGGAATGGCTTTGACCTTAGAATCTTGTTGCAAGGTGTAGGGAAAAAGGACTGGTATCCCAATGTGTTTACGTTCTTTGGAATTTATCGAGCTCCGTGGTCAGATGTATATACCAACAATCTTGACCACTGGACTCCCGAGAATCCCGACGGATATTTCCCCCGGTTGAAATCCTATACGGCCGAGGTCGCAGGTGATATGAGTATTGCCCAAACCCGATATTTACAGGATGCCTCTTATATGAGAATCAAGAATATCACCTTTGGATATACTTTGCCACAGTCGCTTACCCGTAAGATTAAAATCGATCAGGTGCGGTTCTATTTTAGTGGAGATAATATAGCTGAGATTACCAAACTTTGCAAGAATGTCGATCCCGAGGGGCTTGGATTGGTACATCCCATGCAACGGGTATTCTCTTTTGGCCTCAATCTTAATTTCTAAAACGTATGAATTATGAAAACGAGAGTATTATATATTGTAATTATAATGATGGGGTTATGTGGTTGTAACGATTCTTTTTTGAATCGTTTGCCCGAAACGTCGTTGGTTACTGAAAATTTCTTCAACTCACCGTCCGATCTGGAGCTTTTTGTCAATAAATTGTACTTAAGTGAATCTCCTAAGTATTGGGATCCGGGAACCGACAATGTTGTTGCTTCGGAAAAGGATGAAATGTTGGATTTGATACATGGCAATATTACACCTGCTACGGTTGGTGGCTGGGATTGGGGCCAGATACGTGAGTTGAACTATTTCCTCGATAATGCCGGTAAAGCGCAGGGTGACCAGGAATTGATAAACCATTATATTGGCATTGTGCGTATGTTGCGTGGTCGCGAATATTATGAAATGGTAAAGCGATATAGTGATGTACCTTGGTATGACCGTGCTTTGAAAGATACCGAGGTCGATGAGCTATACAAGCCTCAAGATTCCCGCACCTTTGTCGTTGAGAAAATCATGGAAGATTTGGATTTCGGGTGTAAAAATATTATGACCGACCTTGAGAATAGAACCGTTTACAACCGGTGGTATGCCTATGGCTTGCTGGCCCGTATAGCCTTGCATGAAGGTACGTTCAGAAAGTATCACACCGAACTGGGTTTGGAAAGTACTGCCGATGAGTTCCTTCGCAAAGCGGTTACGGCTTGTGAAGCTATCATGGCAAATACTACCGACTTTGAGATTTATGATGCCGACGGTCCTGATAATTCGTATCGCAACCTGTTTATCAGCAATGATTTGAGCAAGTGTAAGGAGATTATTCTGTTCAAAGATTATGATTATGATGCACAAATTAAGCATTATGCTTCGAATCATGTATTCTCCTATACTACCAATTTGAGTCGGGCTTTGATGGAGAGTTATCTGGTAAAGAAAGAGAATAAGGCTGTTCCGTTCTCTTCGGTAGAAAACTACCAGACTAAGACATTTATCGAAACCTTTGCCGATAGAGACCCCCGATATGCACAAACGTTTATGTATCCCGGTTACATACGACCGGGCGATGTACAACCGTTTGTCCCCAATATGAATTTGGGGGGGTATCCTCAAATCAAGTTCGTATCGAAAGATGCTCAGCAGATTATGCCGGGTACCTCATATAACGATCTTCCCTTGATGCGGCTGGGTGAGATATTGCTTATCTATGCCGAGGCCAAAGCCGAGTTGGGAACACTCAATCAAGAGGATCTCGATAAATCGATTAATAAGTTGAGAGATCGGGTAGGAATGCCTCACATGATCTTGTCGGAGTTGGTGACCGATCCTATTTTGGAACAACAGTATCCCAATGTTTCGGGTGCCATGAAAAACGCAATTCTCGAAGTCCGTCGCGAACGTCGGGTCGAGTTGGCTTGTGAGGGATTTCGTAAAGATGATATTCTGCGGTGGCGTGTAGGGACCCTTCTCGAGATGCCACAAGGGGCCTATATTGCGGCTATTAACGAGGTATTCGATGTGACTGGTGACGGAGTTTCCGATGTGGGCATTTTCTTGAACAGTGCTTCGGTCAAGCCCATTTATAAAAAGAAGATATGCTACTATCTTGAGGATGAAAATGGCGAAAAGACCGGTATTTCTCTCTCGGAAGGTGATCATGGTTATATTATTCTGACAAATGATTTGACCAGTCCCAAGAAATTTATCGAGCCTAAGTATTATTATTTCCCGATACCTCAGGGCGAACGTGTTACCAATCCTAATTTACACGAAACAAATTTCTGGTAATTATCTAATTTCCAATTAAATATAATCTCCTTTTCATCTTGTGCATGACATAAGATGGAGCCCAGGTTATACCCTGTGTTAGAATAACTTTCGGGTTGTTCAGAGGGAGATTATTGTCTAACAAAGAAAGATTATGAGATATTCTTATTCTATATTAATCCCGTTACTGGTGTTTGTAGCTTGGCCGCTTCAAGCCAAGGAGGTGGTTGTAACATTTGATAATCCGGCTGAGTTTTATGAGAAATATCGGTTTGTCGATGGAATCGAGGGTAAAGCCCTGGATTTGAGTTCCGATGCCTATCATCGCAATCCGGTTACGGTGGGGCAGATTGATTCGCTCGATATGGCAGGCTCTTTTTCTTTGGGAATTTGGGTCAACACAACGAGTCGGGAAACAGGTCTGAAAGCATTGGTAAGTAATAAGCGTTCATATGAGATGAAAGATGCCGGCATTATGTTGTCGGCTCAGGAAAATGGGTCGTGGTGCGTCTATTTTACCGATGGGACCAATTGGCAATGGGATTATCGTCCTACTGTAGAACGGCAGCCCATTAATGATGGGAAGTGGCATTTCCTTGCTGTAACTCATAATGCCGATAAAGATGAGATGAAGATGTATTACGACGGGCTAAATGTAGCTACTTATTGCACCAATGGGAATAAGTGCTTGGCGACGGGAAATCCTTTATATATAGGAAATCACATCGACGATCAATGGCACAGTTTCGAGGGCCTTTTAGACCGTTTCTCTTTTATCGATCGGGTGAAGAGTGAAGCTGAAATTGCCGATGAATATGAGCGGTTTACAGGAATCAGGCGAGAGGCTCGGCTACCGTATTTTACTCCTGAGATAAATTTGATGGAGTTTAATATTTTCCATGGAGGTCATGAATTGGGTGAGCAGGTGGGCGTAAATCGCGTCGTAGAGGTGATTAAAAAGTCTCATGCCGATATCATAGGTATGATTGAAACTTACGGAGCCGGGGCCGAAATAGCCGATGCCCTGGGGTATTATTTCTATTTGCGCAGTTCAAATCTTTCGATTATGAGCAAGTATCCCATAGAACAGACCTGGGATATGTTTCAGCCCTTCAACACGTGTGCTGCAACAATCCGTATCAGCGAGACTCAGGTCATCAATTATGTAAATCTGTGGCTCGATTACCGACCCATCACCGACGAGCAAGTGAGGGCACGATTGTCGGTCGAGGAGATAGAACAGCAAGAGTTGCCCACGCGTTATCGCGAGTTGACGGCCATATTGGGTGATATGCAACCCTTCTTTGACCAGAAAGGGGTGCCTCTCTTTGTCTCGGGAGACTTTAACAGTGGTTCTCATCTGGATTGGACCGAGGAGGCGAAACATCTGTTCGGTGGCTATGTATTGAAATGGCCTACCAGTGTACTGATGGAGAAGAGAGGTTTTAAGGATTCGTATCGAGAACTCCATCCCGATCCTGTGAAGGATCCTTGCCTTACCTGGTCCACCATGTCGAAGCTCGACTTGCAATATCGCATCGACTTTATCTATTATATGGGTGATAAAGTGAAAGCCGTTCGTTCTGAAATGCTTGACAAGCATCCGATACGTTTCCCGTCGGACCACGCGGCTATGATAACAACTTTCTCTTTTAAGAAATGAATATGATAGGTATGACAAAATATAAGATTTGGGTGATAATAGCTCTCATTGTTTTTCTGGGAAGATCCCATTCTTTTGCCGGTATATTGCCCTATCCCAATCATGTAGAGTGGAAGTCGGGCGAATATCGTATGGGGAGGAAAGCTCTTCTGTATTGCGATGTGTGTTTCAAGGAAGAGGTACGGCGAGCAATGGATGGCTTGGACAAGGCGGGTTTGTTGTCATACGACTTTTGTGACAAGTCGGGAGCTGATTTTCGTATCTGTTATACCAGTGAGATAAAGCCCGAAGGATATATGCTGGACATAAATTCTGATGGGATAACCATTTGTGCCTCAACTCAATCGGGCGTGTTTTATGCTATCCAGACCCTTAGGCAGGTAGCTCAGGAAGAGGGGGCTTCAATACTGTTCCCGTGCATGGTTGTCTGTGATTATCCGGCATTTGCCTGGCGTGGTTTCCTGTTGGATGAAGCACGTAACTTCCAGGGAAAGAGTGAGGTAAAGAAGCTTTTGGATGAAATGGCTGCATTGAAGATGAATGTGTTTCAATGGCACTTGACCGATGATCAGGGTTGGCGTATTGAAATCAAGAAATATCCCTTGCTGACCGCAGTGGGTGGGCATAGAGATTCTACTCAGCTCGACTGGTATGAGAGTACCGTATATGATGGCACGCCCGTGAGTGGATTCTACACGCAAGACGATATTCGTGAGATTGTAGCTTATGCCGCCGATCGCCACATTACGGTGGTTCCCGAGATTGAATTTCCCGGGCACGCATCGGCTGCTATTGCGGCATATCCCTGGCTGGGATGTAGTCAAGACCCGATATCGGTACCTTGTAGTTATGGAGTATTTTCGGCTGTTTTCAATATAGCCGACAGTCGGGTGCAGACTTTCATCCGGGATGTGTTGGACGAAGTTTCGTCTCTTTTTCCTTCGGCGGTTATTCACATTGGAGGTGATGAGGTGAAATATGATGAGTGGCAAAACTCTCAAGCAATACAACAATTGATGGAGAAGGAACAGCTATCGACTCCGGCCGAGTTACAGATCTGGTTTGCCAATCGACTCTCAAGCTATTTGAGTCGAAAAGGAAAAATCATGATGGGGTGGAACGATATCACCGGCGACAAACTTCATGCGTTTCAACCCGATAGCGAGGTGCAAAGTAAACTCGACCCCGCTAATACGATTGTTCAGTTTTGGACAGGGGATCGCTCGATATTGAAGAAAGCCCTCGAGCGGCGTCTTAAAATTGTGAATACTCTGTGCGAATATACCTATTTGAATTATAACTACGATAAGATTGTTCCAGGGTTGGAGTATGGATACAAACCTATTTCGTTGGAGAAGGCCTATGACTTTAATCCGGTTCCCGAGTGGTTGGAGAGTGATCGGGATTTGATATTGGGCCTTTCGTGTGCCATGTGGGGCGAGTGGATTAACCGACCCGAAACAATGTATAAGATGGTCTATCCTCAGATTGCAGCCTATGCCGAAACGGGATGGACTCTACAAGAGAATAAAAATTTCGACAGATTCCAGCGCTCTTTGAGATTCTTCATCGATCGGTGGCAAGCTGCTCGGTATATACAATAATCTAAAATCTATGTTTCACTAAAAAAAATCAGTTATTATGAAAAAGTTAACTTTACTTTTGGCGTGTGTGATTGCTTCGTTGGCACAAGTGTGGTCACAGGTTACTATCTCTTTGGAAAATTTCCATATTCAAAGAGGCTCGGACATTGTAGTCAAATATAGCAATGGGGCTGGTAATCAGAAAGATTATATCGGTATAGCGCCTCTTGGACAGGCAATTACCGGTATTCCAGGTGGATATACGACTACCTATGCCTATCTCGACAATCCAGGTTCGCAAGAGGGTACATGCACCATTCCGGCCAACAACATGGGAGCTACAGGTGATGGCTATTATTGGGCCGTATATCTGTTGGACGACGGGTATAATGCCGCATCGGACTATATACCTTTTTACTATGGCGATGAGGTTCCTCAGAATGAGAGTCCCGTTTTGTCGGTTGATGAGTGTACCCCCGATTATACGACGATTACCTTTACCGATAATGAACTTTGGAGAATGCTTATTAAAGAGATAAGTGTCGATGGTGAGGTTTTAAGTCCCGATGATTATGCGGTTGAGGCGGGAGCACTCTATGTATTGAAAGATTTGACTTCGGCCGGCTCGCTCACGATTACGGCTTGGGATCATCCCGATGCAACGGTTCAATTGAATGCTTCGGCGGTTGAGACCGAACTTCTTGTTGATAACATACGATTCCACAACAATCAACTGGTTATTGCCGGCGCACAGTCTTCGATTCAGTCGGTTGCAGTATATGCGTTGACCGGGGCATTGTTACAGACTTATAAGGTGGCTTCGGAAGAGACTACAATTGATTTGAACTATCTGAATAGTGGGGTTTATGTAGTCCTGCTGAAAGGGAATACTACCCCCCAAGCGATTAAGATTATCATAAGACATTAATGTTAACTATATTCTGCCGATAGAAATATCGGCAGAATATAATAATCCCGATTATGAGAAGAACGGTTGTTTCAATCCTGCTAAGTCTTTGTTTCTGCTATACGCTTTGGGGACATTCAGTTCAACCCGAGTTTTCGGTCGCCGGATTTTATCCCCTTGACGGTGTCGGGCGGGAAATCTATTCAATGAATCCATCATGGCTTTTTTACAGAGGTGATATGGTTGGTGCCGAGCAAAAGGAGTTTGATGACTCGAGGTGGACTCTGGTATCGTTTCCCCATAGTATAGATACTTTGCCTACTGAGGCGAGTGGGTGCATCAATTATCAGGGTGTGTGCTGGTATAGAAAACATTTCTCTTCGTCCGACTCATTTGCTGGGAAAAAGCTGTTTCTCTATTTCGAGGCAATTATGGGTGAGGCTCGTGTATGGGTCAACGGCAAATTGTGTGCGACCCATTATGGAGGGTATTTACCTGTAATAGTAGATATTACCGATAAACTGGAGCCCGAGAATGTGATCGCTGTCTATACCGACAACTCGAACTGTCCGCTCTATCCGCCAGGAAAACCTCAGGAGTTTCTCGATTTTACCTATTCGGGCGGGATTTATCGCGATTGTTGGTTGATTGCTCATAACCGGGTGTATATAACCGATGAGAATTATGCTGCAGAAGTAGGTGGGGGAGGACTATTCGTTTCATACAGTCGGGTTTCCGAGAAGTCGGCCGATGTGAATTTGAAGTTGCAGCTGAGAAATGAGACTTCTCGTATTTTTAGCGGGAAGGTGCTGTTTACGTTGCGAGCTCCGTCGGGTGAAACTGTAGCGCAAAAGAGCTGTCAGGTGCGGCTTTTGTCGGGGCGCTCGGGAAATTGTGAAACATATATCAGGCTCAAGAAACCTTATTTGTGGTCTCCATCGTCTCCATCGTTATATCAATTGTATATCGAAGTCAAAGATGAGAACACGGGGGAAACAATAGATGGCTATCGAAAAAAGATAGGCATACGCAGTATTGAGTTTAAAGGGTCGGATGGCTTGTGGGTAAACGGGAAACCTTATCCTCATCCGCTGATGGGCGTGAATCGGCATCAGGATTTTGCCGTAGTGGGCAATGCCATGACCAATAATCTGCATTGGAGAGATGCCATGAAGATAAAAGCTTTGGGACTGGAGGTCGTGCGTAATGCACATTATCCTCAAGATCCAGCATTTATGGATGCTTGTGACGCTTTGGGCCTTTTTGTCATTGAGAATACTCCAGGATGGCAATTTTGGAACGATGAGCCAGTGTTTCAAGATCGTGTTTTCAGCGACATACGAAATATGATTCGTCGGGATCGAAACAGACCGTCGGTTTTCTTGTGGGAACCTATTTTAAATGAAACTTGGTATCCCGAGTCGTTTGTCGATAGTGCCGTGCAAATCGTTGGCGAGGAGTATCCCTATCACTATTCTCATGTAGTATGCGATTCTGAAGCTCGGGGAGCTTCGAAGTTTTCTGTTCGTTATGCTCATCCGGGGAATGGTGATACCGATATTGCGACAAAGGAGTTTGATAGCCGGGTCGCTTACTTTACCCGAGAGTGGGGTGATAATGTTGATGACTGGAATTCTCATAATTCGACGAGTCGTGTGAGGCGGTCGTGGGGTGAAGTGCCTATGTTGGTACAGGCTATGCACTACGCCTTACCTCCCTATGTATGCACCAGTTATGATGCGTTATGGCGCACCTCCCGTCAGCATGTAGGTGGATGTTTGTGGCATTCGTTCGATCATCAGAGGGGATATCATCCCGATCCTTTTTATGGAGGATTGACCGATGTATTCAGACAACCCAAATATGCATATTACATGTTTATGGCACAACGTCCGATCGATACTTTGGATATTCAGGCCGATAGTGGCCCAATGGTTTATATTGCGCATGAAATGACGCCTTTCTCACCTGCCGATGTGACAGTGTACAGCAATTGTGATGAGGTAAGGCTGACTGTTTTCAAGGGAGGCAACACTTATAGTTATCACAAAAAGCTACAGAGTGAGGGGATGCCTTCACCAATTATCCGGTTTGAAAAGGTTTATCGGTTTATGGATGACAAGGCGCTTTCTCGCCAAAACCGGCACGATGAGGTATTCTTACTGGCCGAGGGCTTTCTGAATGGAGTAAAGGTGGCTGAGCATAAGCGTATGCCGGCCAGGCGTCCGGCTAAAATCGAACTTCGGTTGGATGATGAGCACATTGCTCCGATAGCCGACGGATCTGATTTAGTTACCGTGATAGCTTCGGTGACCGACGAGCAGGGTACGGTTAAACGACTCAACAATTATCACATACGCTTTTCAATCGAAGGAGAGGGCCGGCTGGTTGCCAATGAGGCAACACATACCAATCCTCGAGCCGTTGAGTGGGGAACAGCACCTGTTTTGGTGCGTACAACCCTACGCCCCGGAAAGGTAAAGGTGCGTGCAGCTGTTGATTTCCCTGGTTTACAGATGCCTCTACAGGGTGAGTTGGAGTTTGAGGTATTGCCGGCGCCCTATGGGGCTATCTATAATGAAGAAGATCGAGCAGGGGTGAGCGAATTGATCTCTACCGGAGATAGTGGTGAGGAGGTTGAGCAACGTAGCCGTCTTAACCAGGAGTTGAAAAGTGTAGAGCAACAGCAAACAGATTTTGGAGAGTAGATATATAATTAGTAATCAATAAAATAAAATGTATGAAAAAATATTTTTTCTCAATGATTGCCTTAATGGCTTGGATGTACCCCGGTACTGTTATGGCCGATACAGGCGAGGTATGGGTGATGCCTTGTACAGAAATTCTGGATAATTATCAGGACTTCCCGGCCAAGGAATCTAATTTGGTCGTGTTGGGTAAAGGCGAGACCGAGCATGTACAACTTGTCTTATCGACTATACCGAAAGAGAACATCTCTTTTACGTCGTCGTCGGCTCCGGCCGGTATTGATATTAGCTATAGAGTTGTTCGCGAAATCGATACCTTTGACGATGCATTGGTCCCTTTTGATTCTCAGGTAGAAGCGGCAGAGGGTACGACCGTAGTGTGGTTGACGTTTGAGACCGATCGGAATTGCTCGGTAGGGACGTATGACTATTCGGTACAAGTCAAGAGTCTGAAAAATAATGTAAAGGTAAATTTCAAGATTCGAGTGGCCGATTATGAGATACCGCTTACCCCGTCAATACCTTCGGAGTTTAGTATCGATTTGGATAATATGCCCGACGGAGGTTCCGACAGGCAAAAGGAACTGTGGACCGAGTTTCTGTTGTCGCGTCGCATAGATCCTTATTATAGTGTAATTGTCGATCGAGGTGCTTGGCGATGGGAGAATTGTTTCTCGCCTTGGTCCTGGGATGACCCCAGAAGTCAAGCTTTGCTTCAAGACCCGCGTTTCTGTCGTTTTGCGCTCCCTTGTATGCTTGAGGATGAGGCGTTTTTACGCATGTGTAGCGATATGAAGGAGAAAGGAGTTTTTGACCGGTGCTATTTTTATATCTGGGATGAGCCTAAGAAAGAGGCTCATTATGCACAAATTGCCGAAGAGTCGTCGCATCTGTTGTCGCTGGAGCCAGGGTCGAAGATGTTGGTTCCGGTGTCGAGCTATTTGATTGATGGTGATCACAAATGGAATTACGATTATACATTTGACTTTTTGACACAGTACGTTAAAATTTTACCTGTTGCTGCCGAAGAATACAAAGGTGAAAATGCGAAGGCCGAGGAGTTTAGAAAGATGATTGAGCCTCAGTCGGAGTGGTGGACTTATGTGTGCTGTTATCCCAAAGGCGATCAGCCCAATTTCCTCTTGGAACTAACTCCGTTTCATCATCGAGCCATTATGTGGCGAGTGTGGAAAGAACAGGAGACCGGCTTCTTGTATTGGGGAGTTAATCGTTATCAGTTGAATCCGTTTGCTTTTGATCGTAGTCTCGATGCGGTAGGCGATGGCGCTTTGGTTTTCCCGGGAAGTCTTTTTGGAATAGAGGAGCAGCCTGTCGCTTCGGTACGCTTGGAGCAATGGAAAGAGGGACAGGAGGATTATGAGCTGTTGAAAATCGTAGAGAAAAAGATTGGCCGAGAGAAAACCGAACGAATATTGAGTCAAGTATATCGTACTCCCACCGACTTTACCAAAAGTTCCGAAGAGATAGAGTCATTTCGTAATAGCTTGATTCAGATTATAGAGAATTATGATCCTTCGACTCAAATCATGATACGGGGTGAGTTGCATGAGGTGGATACCTTGAATGCCTATGTCCCGGGACCGGGTTGTGAATATGCATATATCCGCATCGACGATTTACCTGTTGAGGCCCATGTTTTGAAACTCGATTTGCAAAATCCCTATTCGCAAGTGAAGACATTTTTAGGCAATGATGTTATCGATGGTTTGGAGCGGGTTTCTTCGGCTTGTGATAGATATACCACGGCCGGCTCCGATGCGTATGCCGGTATCAATGGCGATTTCTTTAACATCAGTGGCCACAACGAATATCCACTGGGCGCTCCTCGGGGTGGTTGTGCCTCCGAAGGGGTGATACAGCGAGAACCTCGCAGTATGGCATGGGCTTTTGCCGCGATTGATTATGACAACAAACCGATACTTAACAACATGGAGTTTGGGGGGTCGGTAGTCAGTTTGAAATCACCTATCGCATCATATAGTTTTAATGATGTGAATATCCCCCGTACCGATTGCTACTCATGCGATATGACTTTTTATAATGAGTTTGCCGGTGGCTATACTCGTATGGATGAGAATGCCGATATTGGTGATAAACTAAAGACCGAGGTGTTCTTCAAATTGTCCGATGGCCAGAGTTGGGGGATAAATTCACCCAAGACTTGTATCGTGACTCGAATTATTCGTGATACACAGGGGCATAATGCATTGGAACCGGGAGAGTCGGCTTTGTCGGGGATTGATGCCGCAAAGGCTTTTCTGGACAACTTGACTGTGGGACAGAAATTGAAAATCAATATGTCTATTAAGACAGCCGATGGAGAGGCTCCCCTGATTAAGGAGATGGTGGGTGGTAACTCGTTGTTGATGAAGAATGGGGTAATTATGGATTGTAATTTCAATGACTCGTATAACAATGTGTTATATCCGCGAACTGGAATTGGTTGTTCATCCGACGGTCGTTGGTTATACCTGATTGCTATTGACGGGCGACAGTCCCATTCGAGAGGCGTGTACTCCGATGAGATGTGTGATATTTTGCGGGCCTTGGGGGCCTCGGATGTAATAGGCTTGGACGGAGGCGGTTCTACCGGTATGGTGGTTAATCATGCGGTAGTCAACAAGCCGAGTGATGGACAAGAGCGTGCGGTTACCAATGGCTGGCTTTTGAGAACTACGGCGCCTGCCGATGACAAAATTGCCCGATTGTCCTTTAATTATTGGAATAAAGCGCAAATTGAGGCTCGGGAGATTCCTTTGTCGGTTTTGGGGTATAACCAGTACGATGTCCTTGTGGACTCCGAACTATCTCCGGTTTCTTTGAGTTGTACTCCCGGTCTGGGACATATCGAAGGTGAAACTTTGTTGCTTGATGGTCCAGAGAAGAGTGGAACGGTAACTGCCAAGTATGAAAGGTTGACGGTCTCTCGTTACTTGAACTTCGGAGATCCATCGGGAATAGAGTCTATAGCAGAGGTTAACGTTCCATTCAAATTTTATCGTAATCCAGGAACGAATCTCTTCTATATTGAGGCAAGCGGCGATGGGGGTACCCGAATGAGTTACGGCCTGTACGCAACAAGTGGTGGTTGCATACGGCAGGGCGAAGCCGATATCATAGGCTCATATTGTTTCGATTTTTCCGATTTGACCCCTGGCGTCTATCTCTTGAGAATATGCATGGGGAATGACTGTCATACGATTAAATTGATTATCGGGTAATTTGTGTAATGGAGTTTGAAAGCCTTTCGGTTCGGCCTATCGGGCAGAATACAAAGACTTTTGTAACTCCATACATTCATCTTCATTATGCAAATTCAATAATATATATGTTTCGTCAATTTGTTATCCTCATTATGGTTGGTCTATGGACCGTTTGGGCGCAAGCTGATGTTCCTGCGGCTCATTGGATTACGGCCTTTGAGAACCAGAGTGCCACGAATACATGGCTTTGTTTTCGGCGGGATATTCGACTGGATACTCTCCCTCGGGGAAGTGTGAACCTTAAGATTGCCGCCGACAGCAAATATTGGATGTGGATAAATGGGACATTGGCCGTTTTTGAGGGGGCAGTAAAGCGAGGCCCTACTCCCGAAGATACCTATTATGATACGGTTGATATCTCTTCTTTTCTGCAGGAGGGGAACAATACGATAGCGATTTTGCTGTGGTACTTTGGGAAGGAGGGATTCTCATATCAGCCCAGCGGTAAGGCGGGCCTTTTTGTCGAGAGCCTTTCTCCGACATTCTCCTTATGTAGCGACAAACAGTGGTTGGCAACGGTCCATGCCGGTTATTATACACCGGCTGGTCCCCAGCCAAATTTTCGATTGCCCGAGTCCAATATCGGGTATGATGCTCGTCGTTTCTCCGAACGGTGGATTTCAATGCCGGTCGATTCCCTTTCTTCTTGGCCAGCGGCTGTGGAGGTTGGACTATTGGGATGCAAACCTTGGAATAAACTGTACCCTCGAGTGATACCCTTGTGGAAAGACTATGGGCTTCGAGCATATGACCGTCAGGAGTGGCATCGGGGCATCGACAGAGATACACTTGTGTGTTATTTACCCTATAACATGCAGGTAACTCCTGCTTTTGAATTGGAGTCACAAGGCGGTGATACAATAGGTATGTGTACCGATAATTATCGAGGAGGAGGTGCGAATAATCTTCGGGCCGAGTATGTGACAAGGAGTGGTGTTCAGCAGTATGAGAGTTTGGGATGGATAAACGGACATGCGGTCTATTATATTTTGCCTAAAGGTGTTACTCTTACACGGGCTCTGTATCGAGAGAGTTCATATGATACCTCGTTTGCCGGTTCGTTCAGTTGTAACGACGATTTTTATAACCGACTTTGGACAAAGGCACAGCGTACACTTCTGGTGACCATGCGCGATACATACATGGATTGTCCCGATCGGGAGAGGGCACAATGGTGGGGCGACGAGGTCATCGAATCGGGTGAGTCGTTTTATGCCCTTTGTCCTCGGTCGCATTTACTCATCAAGAAAGGCATGTATGAACTGATGCGGTGGCAAAGGCCCGATGGTACGATTTTTTCGCCAGTACCTGCATCGAATTACCAGACGGAGCTCCCGGGACAAATGTTGGCCAGTGTAGGATACTATGGTTTCTGGAACTATTTCCTTCATACGGGCGACACGGCAACCATTGCCGATTTGTATGATGCGGTAAAACGGTATTTGGAGGTCTGGGAATACAATGCAGATGGTACTGTCAAATTCCGTAGTGGCGAATGGACTTGGGGCGATTGGGGAACTAATGTCGATATACAGGGACTATTCAATGCCTGGTATTACTTGGCGTTGGATGGAGTCTCGCGTATGGCCGACCTCCTTGATAAACGGGAGGATGCTATTGAGTTGCGTCGCCAAATGGTGTCGCTGAAGGAGTCGTTCAACCGAGTGTTCTGGTGTGGCGATGCATATCGGGCCAATCGGTTGCTACCCGATCCCGATGATCGGCTTCAGGCTTTGGCTGTTGTTTCGGGTTTGGCCGATGAATCGAAATATGATGCTATTCGGGAACTGCTCGGACGGTATGAATATGCCAGCCCATATATGGAAAAATATGTCTTGGAGGCATTATTTGATATGGGTTGTCCGCACGAAGCCTTGGCCCGGATGAAGAAACGATTTGGCAAGATGGTCGATCATCCTCGTCTCACTACCCTTTTTGAAGGATGGGGTATAGGTCCTGAAGGATTTGGCGGCGGTACATATAATCATGCCTGGAGTGGTGGCGGTCTTACTCTTTTGTCTCAAAAGGTGTGTGGGATATCTCCGATAGAAGCGGGTTTTAAAGCCTTTCGGGTTACGCCTCAAATGGGACCGCTTGTCCATGCCGAGGCTTCATTATTGAGTGTCCGAGGTCGAATATCGGTTGACTTGACTCGTTCGGGCCATAAACTGGATATGCTCTTAACGGTTCCTGCAGATACTCGGGCCATAATTCCGATAGCAGATAATGTCTGTCGGGTGAAGTTGAATGGACGATTGGTCTTCAAGGATAAGAAGCCATATCCTGGACAGGGGTGTGAATTTAATACTTCGGAAGGAGTTTCTCTTGCCGTGTCGAGCGGCGTGTGGAGAATAGCATTTTCTTATTAAGTCGTGTAGAGTAGGTTTTCAATAGGAGGCCCTATGATTCTTCATCCACAAAGAATCATAGGGCCGTTTGTGTATATAGGCTATATCGGAGATCTTGTGTTTACTCCTGGTTTACCTTTTTCATCTTCACCTCGTAGAGGTCGCTGCGGCGGTCTTTGAGGTTGCGCACGCTACCGTAGGTGTGGAGCTCGTTGAGCAGGTCGAGATCGACATCGGAGATGAGAATCATCTCGGTGTTGGGGGTAGCCTCGGCGCGGCGTCCATCGGTGGGGAAGGCGAAGTCGCAGGGGGTAAATACTCCCGATTGGGCATACTGTATGTCCATGTTGTGTACCTTGGGCAGGTTGCCTACACTACCGGCAATGACTACGAAGCACTCGTTTTCGATGGCTCGGGCCTGGGCACATACGCGCACACGCGAATAGGCATTCTGTGTGTCGGTGAGGAAGGGGACGAAGAGTATCTGCATGCCCTCGCCGGCCATGATGCGCGACAACTCGGGGAACTCGACATCGTAGCAGATGAGCACGCCTATTTTGGCGCAGTCGGTCTCGAAGGTGCGGATGGCTTTGCCTCCATTCAATCCCCAGCACTTCATTTCGTCGGGGGTGACGTGCAGTTTCTCGTACATCTCGTAGGTACCGTCGCGACGGCACAGGTAGCCGATGTTGTAGAGCAATCCGTCCTCCTTTATGAGGGGCATGCTGCCGGTGATGATATTGATGTTGTAGCGGATGGCCAGGTTGATGAACCGCTCGCGTATCTCATCGGTGTATTGGGCCAGACCACGGATGGCTTCCGATTCGCTCTCGTCGTTGAAGCGGGCCATGAGGGGGGCGTTGAAGTACTCGGGGAAGAGAACGAAGTCGCTTTGGTAGCTGCTCACCGAATCGACGAAAAACTCGACTTGCTCGAAGAGGTCGTCGAGCGTTTTGTAGCTACGCATCTGCCATTGCACGAGTCCTACCCGCACGGTTGTTTTGGGCGAGATATACTCTTCGGTAGGTTCCTGATAGTAGATGTTGTCCCACTGGAGCAGGCAGGCGAAGTGTTTCGACTCCTCGTCGTTGGGCAGGTAGTTGCGCATCACCTTGCGCACGTGGAAGTCGTTGGAGAGCTGGAAGAGCAGCACCGGGTCGAATATTTCGCGCTTGCGCACCTTGTCGATATACTCTTTGGGGCGCATGTGGTCGGCATATTTGTGGTAGTTGGGCAACCGGCCGCCAAACATGATGGCCTTGAGGTTGAGTTTCTCGCACAGCTCCTTGCGGTATTCATACATACGGCGGGCGAGCCGCAGACCGCGGTAGTCGGGGTGCACGAATACCTCGATGCCGTAGAGGATGTTACCCTTGCGGGTGTGGGTGTTGAAGGTTTCGTTGCCGGTCACCTGAGCATAGGTGTGGTCGTTTTTTACATCGTTGTAGTTGACGATGATCGAGAGGGCGCATCCCACGATTTTGCCATCGACCACGGTCACGATCTGCCCTTCGGGGAAGATGCGGATGAGTTTGTCTATCTGTTCGGGGGTCCAGAACACGTCGCTGCCGTCGGCATAGACCCGGGTGAACGAGCTGGCCAACTGGTCGTAGTCTTCGCGTTGCAGATTACGAATCTCGACTTTATTGATCTCTTTGGGTTTCATAGCTTCGTTGTTTGTTTCGCGGTGCAAAATTACCGCTTTTTTGCGGGCATTGGTTGCTTGTGGCCCTATTTTCTTGGATTATGAGTAAATTTGTTGTGCCTCGGGCGGGGGGCTGATGCCCTGTCGAGAAATTTTTTTGAAAAAAATCGGGGGAGTCTGCAACCTGCGGGGTGTGTGTTTGCGTCTAATGGTTGAATTTCCGGAAAGAGAGATGAACAAAAAAACGATACATAAATTAAAAACAGATAGCAAGATGAAACGATTTGTAATGACAGCGCTCCTTTCACTCGTGTTGTGGACGGGCGCAACTGTAATGGCACAGACCGGGAATGTGAACCCGACTTCAAAATCGACAGCAGCCGTGGCTGCGGCGACGACCGAAAGCGATACTCTTGGGGACATGAACGAGACCGAAGCCTACAAGGTGCGTATGGCCGAGATTGAGCTGGAAAAACAACGGGCTTTGGTGCACTATGAGGCCGATGCCGAGGATATTCTCGATGCGATGGTCGAGCCTCTGGCTATAATTGTTCCCTTTCTGTTTGTCTTCCTGGTTATCTTCTTCTATATTTACTACCGCAACAAGAAGCAGAAGGCTTACTATGAGGTTATTGAGAAGTCTATCGAGGCCGGGCGTGAGTTGCCCGACGGATTTTTCGAGTCGCCCCGGTCGCGACAGGCTCGCCCCGACAAGCTGGTGACCCTCAACCAGGGCTTGGTATTCCTGGGTATCGGTTTGGGCTTTGCCATCTGGAGCATTGTGTTGTGGAGTATCAACGGTACCGAAGAGTTTGGCGATGGCGTGGGAATCTTCCTGTTGGGTCTGGCCGCTATCTTTATTCTGTTGGGTGCGGGCAAACTGATACTCTATCGGGTATCGTCGCGCCCCGATAACGATCACACCGATAATCAACCCGAATAACCGGCCTCGACACGATGGAGAAGACCGAGGATATGATGTGGGTGGCACGTTGCGCCCTGCTGGACGACCGCAAGGCTTTTGCCTCGCTGGTCGATAAATACCAGGGGCGGGTGAAGCGCTTCTTTCTGAGCCTCACCGGTGGCGACGAATCGCTCAGCGATGACCTGGCGCAGGAGACCTTCATCAAGGTCTATTACCACCTGCGCAGCTACAAGGGTCTCTCCTCGTTCTCGACCTGGCTCTTCAGGGTGGCCTACAACCTCTACTACGACGAGTTGCGCAAGCGGGGCGACCGCTACTTCGAGCCTCTGGACCGGGCGGCGGCGATACCTCAGTCGCCCGAGCCGGTCGATCGTCGGCTCGACATGACCCAGGCCCTGTCGGTCCTGCGTCCCGAGGAGCGCACGGTCGTTACCCTCTACTTCGTCGAGGATATGGCCATCGCCCGCATCGCCGCGGTGACGGGTATGCCCGAGGGGACCATCAAGTCGTACCTCTCGCGCGCCAAACAAAAATTAGGAGAATATTTAAAGAAAAACGGATATGAAAGAGTGGAATGACGACCAGTGGCGGGAGCTTTTCGACCGGCACACTCCCCAACCCCGGCACGACCGGTGGTTTACCCGCCGGGTGATGAACCGACTGCCGCGCAAGCGGTGGAGCCTCGAGGCGAAGATTTCGCTGGTGGTTCTGGTGCTGATATTGCTCATCTGCACGGCCTTGTGTGTAGCTTTTGCCCGCGAGCTGACAGCGAACCCCTGCTGGAACTGTGCCGGTACCTGGGTGATGTATGGAGCCTTGACCGTGGCCTGTATCCTGTTGGCTGCACAGACGAACTCTTTCTTCCGGTCGATTTACGACGCTTCCTGAGACTGAAATAAATTTAAGTAAACAAGCCAAGGAGCAGACACCTCATTGTCGGGGAGCCTGCTCCTTGTGTGGTTATAAGATATCTCTCCAGCCGGGCTTGCCTGTTCAACTCTGCGGCTTGCCGGCAATGGGCGAGTGGCGGGCGATGAACTCGGCAAACGACTCCTTGTAGGTGTCGGAGATGGGGATATACTCCTTGCCAAAGACGATGCGGTTGCGGTCGATCATCTTGATTTTGCTCCCTTGCACGATAAACGAGCGGTGCACCCGTATGAACTGACCCTCGGGCAGCATCTCTTCGAGCGACTTGAGACTCAGCAGCGAGAGGATGGGGTGTGGTTCGCCTTCGAGATAAATCTTCACATAGTCCTTCAGGCCCTCGATGTAGAGAATCTTGTCAAGGGGTATCTGCTTGAGTTTGTAGTCGCTCTTGACAAAGATATAGGGGCTTTGTGCCGGTGTGGGTACAGGGGTGCCGGCGGTACTGTTCCCCTCGGACAACTCGAACCATTGCAGCGCCTTTTGGGAGGCCTTGAGAAAATCGGCATAGGAGATGGGCTTGAGCAGGTAGTCGATGGCATTGACCTTGTAGCTGTCCACGGCATATTGCCCGAAGGCGGTGGTAAAGACGATGCGACTGCGCCCCTCGATCATGCGCGAGAACTCCATGCCGTCGAGTTCGGGCATCTGTATGTCGAGGAAGATGAGGTCGATGTCGCCCTGCGCAACCCGTTCGACCGCCTGCACTGCCGAGTTGAACGAGGCTTCCAGTTGCAGGAAGGGGGTGCGCTTGACATAACTCTCCAACAGCTCTATGGCCAGGGGTTCGTCGTCGATAATGCAGCATTTCAGTATCATAGTCTTGTGAGTTTGGGGTTAGTTCAAATCGATGGTGAGCGACGAGCGATAGACTTGTGTGTCGCTCTCGGCATGAAGCGTGTATTTGCCGGGGTAGAGCAGTTCGAGCTGGCGCGAGAGATTTTTGAGTCCTATGCCCGAGCCACTCTTGTCGCTCTCGTTTTTGGGGAAGCAGCTGTTCTCGATGTGGCACTCGATGACTCCCTGCGAGGGTTCGCTCATGACAATCTTTACAAACGAGGGCTCGGTGGCACTGGTGCCGTGCTTGAAGGCATTCTCGATGAGGGTGATGAAGAGCAGCGGAGCAATCTGGTATCCCCGGCACAACCCTTGGGGCATATCGACCTCGACCTTCACGTGGCGGGCGAGCCGCAGTCGCATCAGTTCGATGTAGTTGTGGTTGAACTCCAGCTCTTTCTCCATGGGAACATAGGCCTGAGCATTTTCATAGAGTACATAGCGCAGCATCTTGCTCAACTCGAGTACGGCGCTTTGGGCACGGTCGGGGCTGATGGCGATGAGCGAGTAGATGTTGTTGAGGGTATTGAAGAGGAAGTGCGGGTTGAGTTGGTTCTTCAGGTTTTTCAACTCGGCCTCGGTGCGCTCCTGCTCCAGTTGTTTGCGCTCTTTTTCGGTGACAATCCACTTCTGGGTCATTTTGATGGCTACGCTCAACCCCACAATCAAGGCCAGTGTAATGGAGTCTTGCCACTGCATGAGCCCCGGCCGGGGTGGACGGGGAATGGGCCTGCGTTGCAGGAACTCATCGGGGATAATCATGCGGTGTACCAGGTAGATGACCACATTGGCTACCACGATGAGCAGCAGGTTGTAGAGAATAAACTGTACCGGTTTTTTGCGGAACAGCACCTGGTCGATGAGCCACAGGTAGTTGATATAGAAGATTATCGCAATACAGATGGGCTGGATATAGAACTTCATGAGGCTGAATTCGTGCAATCGTCGCATACTCTCGACTCGCTCGATGAAGAGGAGCGGTAAGAGAAAGACGATTGCCCACGCCAGTATGTGGATAAAGACGGGGTTCCATCTGAAGCGGATATGTTGTCGGTCGGGTGCCATAGTACAAAGATAAGGATTTGAAAATAAAAAACGATGATTATTCATAACGAATGGCTTCGATGGGATCGAGGTTGGCGGCTTTGCGGGCCGGGTACCAGCCGAAGAATATGCCGGTAATCGTGCAGACGAAGAACGAGAGTATCACCGAATAGGCCTGTATGTAAACCGGCCAGTTGAATACCAGGTTGACCACCATCGAGGCTCCTACGCCCAGCAGCACCCCGATGATACCACCCGTTACGCTGATGAGCACCGCCTCGATGAGAAACTGGGCCAGAATGTCGATACCTCGGGCTCCGATCGACATGCGCAATCCTATCTCGCGGGTGCGCTCGGTCACCGATACATACATGATGTTCATGATGCCGATACCGCCCACCAGCAGCGAGATGCCTGCGATACAGGCCAGCAGGATGGTCATCATGTCGGTGGTCGAGCTCATCATCGAGCTCATCTCCTCTTGCGACCGTATCTCGAAGTCATCTTCTTCGCCCTCCTTGATTTTGTGATTTTTGCGCAGAATCTGGGTTATCTCGTCGATAGCCTGAGGGGTGAGTTCTTCGGTAAGAGCCGAGCAGAAGATACCTTGCAGGTAGGTGATGGCCAGCACCCGTTTCTGCACCGTGGTGTAGGGGGCCAGCACCATGTCGTCCTGGTCCATGCCCATGCTGTTGTAGCCCTTTGGCGTGAGTGTCCCTACAATTTTGAGCGGTATCTTGTTGAACCGAATCACCTTGCCGATGGGATTCTCGCCGTTGGGGAAGAGGTTGTCGATGATGGTTTGTCCTACCAGGCAGACTTTGGCCGAGGTGAGCACGTCTTGCGGGGTGAACATGCTGCCCTCCTCGACCGAGAATTTACGTATTTCGAGATAATCTTCGGTCACCCCGTAGATGGTGCTGGGGTAGTTGTTGGCCCCGTAGATGAACTGTCCGCTGCTGCTTACCGAGGGAGAGCAGGCCGATACGTATTCGGTGTTGTCGAGAATGTCCTGGTAGTCGTTGAGCTTGAGGGTCTGCATCGACGAGGCATCTTGCCTGACGCCCCCCCGTTCCATATTGCCGGGGTGTATCATAATCATGTTCGACCCCATTTCGGCGATTTGCTCCCGTATGCTTCGCTTCGAGCCCTGCCCGATAGCCAGCATGGTAATCACCGATGCCACGCCAATGATGATGCCCAGCATCGTGAGGAAGCACCGCAACTTGTTATTGTTGAGTGCTTTGAGTGCTATTTTGGTGAGGTTGGTAAGATTCATAGTTGTTTGTTCCTTAATCGCTTTCTACCGGCAGTTTTTTCAGCATCTCCTGGGCCGAGGCCGGATTGTCGTTGGGTGTGTCGCTGATGATTTTTCCGTCGCGCAGCACGATATTCCGGCTGCTGTAGGCCGAGAGTTCGGGGTTGTGGGTAACAAAGATGATGGTGCGTCCCCGGGCATGCAGCTCCTGGAAGAGTACCAGTATCTCGAACGAGGTGCGGGTGTCGAGGTTACCCGTGGCCTCGTCGGCCAGGATGATGACCGGGTCGTTGACCAAGGCTCGGGCGATGGCCACACGCTGTTGCTGTCCGCCCGACATTTGGTTCGACTTGTGGTTCTTGCGTTCGGCAAGTCCCACGGCGTCGAGTGCCCGCGAGGCCAGTTCGTACCGCTTTCGGGCCGGGATGGCCGAGTTGTACATGAGCGGCAACTCCACGTTTTCGATAGCGGTTGTTTTGGGTAACAGGTTATAAGACTGGAATACGAAGCCTATCTTGCGGTTGCGCAGGACCGAACGCTCGTTCTTGCCCATGCTGCGCACGGGTATGCCGTCGAGATAGTATTCGCCCGAGGTGGGGGTGTCGAGACAACCCAGGATGTTGAGCAGGGTCGATTTACCCGATCCACTGGTACCCATGATGGTCACGAACTCGCCGGCATTGATGGTGAAACTTACTCCTCGCAGGGCATGTACCGTTTCGTTGCCCACGATGAAGTTGCGTCGTATATTCTCCAATCGTATGATCTCTTTTGTTGCCATACAGTCAATATCCTTTCCTTATTTCTTTTTTCCCGGGGGCTTGGGCATGAAGGGACTCTCTTCTTTATTACCCGATGCCTGTGCGGCGGGAAGTCCGGCATTGCTCTTGCGATCGATGGCTACGACTTCGCCTTCGTTCAAACCCGAGCAGATTTCTACATTCACGCTGTTGTCCATGCCCACTTTTACTTTACGGGGAGTCCAGGTATTGTTCTCTTGTACCCAGATGATTTTCAGGCTGTCGTTGGCCGGGGCCTCTTGCGGAGGCATCTGTCCGGTAGCCGGGGCCTCGCCCGACGGCGGGTCGGGAACAAAACGCAGGGCCTTGACGGGGATATTCACGACGTTGCGCCGCTCGGCAATGAATATGGTGACATTGGCCGTGAGTCCCGGTTTCAGTTTCAGATCGGGGTTGTGGGCCGAGATGACTACCTCGTAGGTAACCACGTTGCTCTCTTCGGTAGCCTCGAGCCGCACCTGGGTTACGGTGCCCTCGAAGGTGTCGTTGGGGTAGGCATCGACGGTAAATTCGACCCGTTGTCCCTCTTTCACTCCGCCTATATCGGCTTCATCGACATCGGCAATGACCTGCATCTGGGTGAGGTCGGCAGCGATGGTAAAGAGCGTAGGCGTTTCGAAGCCGGCGGCTACGGTCTGCCCTTCCTCGACAGCCCGGCTGATGACCACCCCGTCGATGGGCGAGGTGATGGTGGCATAGGCCAGATTACGTTTGGCTTTGGCCAGATTGGCCTCGCTGCTTTCGTAGGCACTCTTGGCCTTGGCATAGTTGTAGGTCGATTCTTCAAACTCGGTGTCGCTGATGAGTTGCTTCTCGTGCAGGGCCTTGTTGCGCAGGTAGTTCTTCTCCTGGTATTCATATTCGGCCTTGGCCCCGTCGTAGGTCGCCTGCTGCGAGGTGAGTTCGCTTTGCAGGGTTACTTTATCCATCTCGGCGATGAGTTGGCCTTTGGTGACGACCGAGTTGTAGTCGGCATACAGTTTGTCGATGATACCCGACACCTGTGTACCTACATCGACCTTGGTCACCGGCTCGATGGTGCCGGTAGCCGTGACGGCTTCCGACACGTCGCCGCGGGTAGCCGTGGCTGTCTCGATGATGTAGTTTGTGCTTTGAGATTTCCTCCCGAAGATGACCCACAGGATGGCAACCACCGCGAGTACCGACAGGGTGAGGATGATGACTTTTTTACGTTTCATATGGCGATGATGATTTTATTATTCGATAGACAATCAGTCGAGCGTGAGCGGTTTGTTCTCGTAGTAGTCGAGCAGCTTGAGGTTGAGCAGTGCCATGAACCGGGCCTGCAGCTCCTCTTGTTGGGCCGAGAGCCAGTTGTTTTTGGCGGTGAGCATCTCGACCGTATTTTTCATGCCCAGGTAGAACTGCTCTTCGGTGAGTTCGTAGGAGGTTTGTGTGGCGTTGAGTTGCTCGCGGGCGGCCAGGTATTGCGACTGGGCCGATGAGGCGTCGAGCCAGGCACTCTCGATTTCGTTGAGCAGGGCCTTCTCCTGGTTCTGCAGGTCGAGTTCGCTTATCTTCTGTTGAATTTTGGCCCGCTCTACGGCCGACTTGTTGGCGCGCCGGCTGTAGATGGGAATCGACAAGGTGAGCCCGATCGACTCGTTGAGCCCCTGCTTCAGTTGGGTGCCCAGGCCGCCGTTGTTGTCGGTATTGTGGCCGCTGCCTATGCCGGCATTGAGCGAGAGGTTGGGATAGTAACCTGCTTTGGCATTGGCGATATTGAGCTCGGCCACCTCGAGTTCGAGTTTGCCGCTCTGTATCGAGGGGATGAATCCCAAGGCGATGGCATAGACCGTGCTCTTGTCGGGCAGCGGCACAAGCACTTTGCTCTCGTCGATAGGGGGCAAGGCCAGGTTCATCTCTACGTCTATATCGAGCTCGAGCAGTTGCTTGAGGTTGAGTCGCAGTTGGTCGCGGTTGGCCTGGGCCGATACCAGCTGGTATTTGTCGTTGCTATACTGGGCCTCGAGTTGTGCCAGGTCGCTCTTCGAGATGGAGCCTGCGGCCAGCAGTTCGCGCGAGCGTTCGACCTGTCGCTGCGATACCTCTACGGTCTGTTGGCAGATGTTCACGGCCTCCTCGGCATAGAGAATCTGCAGGTAGTCGGTGAGAATCTCAATTTGCAGGTTGTCGAGACTCTCTTTGAAGGCATATTGTTGTTGCTGTTCTTGCAGCTGGTTGGCCTTGATGGTATTGCGTCGTTTCCCGTCGAAGAGGGTCCACGAAGCATTCAGTCCGTAGGTTCCGGTATAGACGTTCTTCCCTCCCTGGGAACCGTCGGCAAAGGGATAGTTGCCATAGTTGTGCGAGGTAGAGAAGTCGAACGAGGGGAACAGTTGGGCTTTGGCCTCCTTGGTATTGACCGTGCTCTCTTCGATTGACAACCGGTTTTGTTGCAGGGTAATGCTGTGGTCGTGGGCATAGTCGAAGCAGTCTTGCAGGGTCCAAACCTCGGGCATCGACTTGTCGCTCTCCTGGGCTTGCAGGGGAATACAGCAGCACAGAGTCAAAATCCCGACGGAGAGTATTAAATTTTTCATAACTAATACGTTAAATTCAACTTCAAATTTAACATTTAATGAACCATATAGAAAAATGTAATAGAGAGACCCCCTTTTTTTGCGGATAAAGCGGGCTCTTTTATCGATAAAATCGAGTCGTATAGTTATGCGTTTTTCCCGTCTCGGGCATAGGTATAAAAAACGAGGGAAATCGCAATGGATTTCCCTCGTGGTGATAGAGGTGAATAAAAGTGCTTTTTAGTAGAATAGCAGAATGAGTAACTGGGCCGAGAGTACCCGCAGGAACATGGTGAGCGGATATACGGTCGAGTAGGCTACCGACGCGGCATCGTTGCCCGAAACCTTGTTGGCATAGGCCAGGGCAGGGGGATCGGTGCAGGCTCCCGAGAGCAGACCCATAATCGAGCAGTAGTTGATTTTGTAGTGTGCCCGTGCAATGATGGCGATGGCGAGCAAGGGGATGACGGTGATGAGGAATCCCCACCATACCCACACGAGACCGCCCGACATGATGGTGTTGACAAATTCGCCTCCGGCCGAGATGCCTACACTGGCCAGGAAGAGGCAGATGCCTACCTCGCGCAGCATGAGGCTGGCTCCTGTCGAGGTGTAGGTAACCAGGTGTATCTTGGGTCCGAATCGACCCAGCAGGATGGCTACTACCAGAGGACCACCGGCCAAACCCAGTTTCATCGGTACGTCCATGCCTGGGATGGCAATAGGAATACTACCCAGGATGATACCCAGGAAAATACCTACGAAGAGGGTTATCATGTTGGGCTCGTGCAGACGCTTGGTCGAGTTGCCCAACTTTTCGGCCAGACGATTGATATCTTCGATGCGGCCCACTACGGTGAGGCGGTCGCCGATTTGCAGCTCCAGATTGGGGCTGGCCAGCAGATCCACACCGGCACGGTTGACGCGGGTGGCGTTCAGGCGGTATCCCATGCGCAGCCGCAAGCTACCTATCTTGCGACCGTTGAACTCGGAGCGGGTAACCAGGATGCGTCGCGAAACAACGGGTGCCTGAATGGCCTCCCAGTTCATCTCGACAGGTCGCCCGATAAAGGCCTCGAGGGCACTCTCGTCTTGCAGCGAGAGTACGACCAGCAGCAGGTCGCCCTCTTGCAGCAGCGTATCGGAGTTGGGGATAATCACCTCGTCGTTGTGCTTGATGCGCGATACCACGAAGTTGCGGTCGATGAGTTTGGTGAGGTCGTCGAGGGTGCGGCCCACAATCAAGCGGTTCTCTACCTTGTAGGTAACCACGTGAGGCACGAGTTGGCTCGACTGGTTTTCCTCTTCGATTTGTTGGTTTTCCTTATCGAGTCTTACCTTGAAGATGGCCCGAATGACCAGCATCGAGGCGATGATACCGATTACACCCAGCGGGTAGGCGGCGGCGTAACCCAAGGCAATCTCGGGAATTTCGGTAATTGACCCGTCGAACTTCAATTGCGACAGCGTTTGTTGAGCGGCGCCCAGTCCCGGGGTGTTGGTAACGGCTCCCGAGAGGATACCCACCATCATGGGCATATTCACTTGGTCTTTATTGAAGACGTAGATGACCAGGGCTACCACAAGGTTGAGGGCTACAATACCCACGGCCAGCATGTTGAGGGTGAGGCCTCCCCGCTTGAACGAGGAGAAGAAACTGGGCCCTACTTGCAACCCGATGGAATAAATAAAGAGAATTAAACCGAACTCCTGCACGAAGTGGAGGATGTTCTTTTCGGCCGAGAAACCGAAGTGGCCGGCTATCAATCCCACGAAAAGAACAAATGTGACTCCCAGTGAGACCCCGAAGAACTTCAGTTTGCCAAGCGCTACTCCTACGGCAATAACAAAGGCGTATAGGATTACGGTATGGGCTACCGATGCGTCATTAAATAGCAGACTTTGTATCCAATCCATTTTAGTTAAACACTACTTTTTATTTTTTGTGCAAAGTTAGCAATAATCTCTATAAACAAATCTCGAAGGTATAATTTTCTTGGTTCGGGGAGAGAAATAAAAAAAGACTCTGGGCATCACGCCCCGAGTCTTTCATCAAGTCAATACACTTTTTATGCTAAGAGCCTTCCTTGGCTATGCTCTCGCACGGCGGCAGGAATATTTTTAGTTAGATTTGTTTTTACAACACAGTACATGTAATCAATAGTAAGTTGTAGTTTCCGTTTTATTTATGATTGCTTCTTGTTCTGTTAGCAATAAATTGAGTTCTGCTAAGGAGGTTATATGATAGTTGGATATGCGTTTGGCCGGGGGCACTTGGCGAGGGTTCAGCCAGGCGGTTTGGCACCCGATGCTTTTGGCCGGCAACAGGTCGTTGTTGATCGAGTTGCTCACGCACAAGGTCTCTTGGGGTGCTGAGTGCATGGTATCGAGTGAGAATTTGAATAGTTTTTTATCGGGCTTGTTGAGGTTTACCACGCTCGACTCGATGACATCGGTAAAGTAGGAGGCGAGTCCAAAATCGGTCAATATGGCCAGTAGGTTGCCATACGATTGCGATACAATGCCCAACCGATATCGCTCGACCAGTTGTTCCAGTATTTGTTCGTTTTGTCGCACATGCATGATGGCCCGGTTGTAACACAACGTGGCCAGCTGCTGCGGATATTTGTGGGTGCAACTGTTGTCGGATAACAACCCGTTATCGATGAGATACTTGATTTGTAACGACAGTCGGGTATATAGAGTCAGGTATAGATTAAATCCGGGTTCAATAAGTTTACGTTCGGCAATCTGGGCCTCGGCATACTGGTGGGCATGCAGATAATCGATCTTTGAGACAGGTATGTTGGTCTCTCTGTATTCTTTCCAGATGAGGTCAAACCATTCGCGTCCTTCGGTATCGAGTGTTCCCGAGAAGTTGAACAAAATACTTTTTATGTTGTGCCTCTGGTCCATTTCTTGCTTTTGAAGACAATGCAAAGTTATCTTGGCGCTGTTGCTTCTGCAAGGTCGTTAATGCCATATAATTGTCCTAAATGTCGTATTTGTGAAAATCGATTTTTCTCTTGATGTTTAGGATTTTTAGTTGGATGTACCGGGGGGTGTCATCCTTTTCGTTATGCTTGTTGGCTCTTATGCGGTATGGACGATGTAGCCTTCGCGCCATCTTTATTAGATAAAATAACGTGAGTTCGACGAATTCAAAACAAAGCGAGCTGTGTGTCAATAGTTCTTGTAACATTGATACACGGCTTCTTGGGAAAGCAACAATATGCAGCAATTAACAGGTTTACGATAAAATTATCAAAGCTCCTGTGTCTTGAATGTTCCACCTGTGCTATATTCTTAAGTTCGTCATTGACAGTCTCGATAATGGCCCGTTTTCTGAGTAGCAGTTTGTC
>NZ_NFHZ01000018.1 GCF_002161555.1 Barnesiella sp. An55
GAGGACTAACAAAATTCTGTTTAACGGCTATGAAAAAGTGTATGATTTATGTGTTGCTGTCACTGATAGGTGTACCAACCATACAGGCCCAAATGCTGACCTATGAAGAGATAGTGAAAGAAATTACGGTTCATTTGCCCGAAATGAATATAAAAGACTCGGTCTTTTTACAAGAGATAGACTCCAAGATTTTCAATTCGGGATGCGCTTGCTTGGACTACGAAGGTGCCGATGTATTTAGTGTTAAATCGAAAAGGCAAGACGATGGAAGCTATTATCTCATATTCTCGATATCCTCCTCTCCAGGAGCCAGGGATGGAACGGGATATTTCGAATACAACGATTTCCTTTTTGTTTGGCATGGTGATCTTCCTCCATATCTATATGAACGAACGGGGAAAAAAAGAAGATTCACATATCAACAATATGTCCCAACTATAATATGTGATTGGGGAGATTTCTATTTCAAATACTCTCGTGGAAAGATGGAGATAACCGGGCTGGGGTGCTGGTGATAACTTATGAGCCGTAACCGGTTTTTGTATGATAATCAGGAGAAACGACATGGCGTTACCGCCATTCCGTATCGAGATGAGAAATTCAGGAATACCGGCAGACGAATACCTGCAGGAGGCATTCCCCACTCATTCATCTCCTGGACCCCGCATCGTTGTGCGGGGTGACGGGGAGAGTCATACCGCGCTACGACGCGGTATCCAGGAATTTTACTCGGTATTCTTTTCCGGCTACACGTCCTACCTGTTGCTGGACCCCGCATCGTTGTGCGGGGTGACGGGGAGATTACAAGCGGGTGTGTTGTTTGCGATAGGCGCGGGGCGACAGGTCGGTGACCCGTTTGAAAAATTTGCCGAATACCGATTGTGAGGGGAAGTGCAGGCGGTTGGCAATCTGCTGGATATTCAAGTCGGTCGAGAGGAGCAGGGCCTTGCACTCGGTGACGACATGGGTTTCGATGCAGGCGAGGGCCGTTTGGCCGGTCTGTTGCTTGACAATGACCGATAGGTATTTGGGGGTGATGCAGAGTTGCGACGCGTAGAAGGCGACCTCGCGCTCGGTTTGATAGTGGCGTTTGAGCAGGAGCATGAATTGCTGGAACAGATTCTCTTGTTTGGTGGCCGGCGTTACCTCGCTGATGTCGTGCAGCTTGTAGGAGTAGCTGTAGAACATGGCGAGGGAGAGGTGTCTGACGGCCTCGAGCTTGAAGGTGTTGAAGGGCGATTGCAGCAGGGCCTCGAGCATATCGAGGTAGCGGGTGAAGGCCTGGCTGTCGTGGGTGAGGTCGATGACGGGTTGACGTACAATAGACCGGTGCAGAGAGCCGAAACTGCCGTACTCCTTGAAGAGGCTGGCCGAGAAGGCTTCGGACATGATGATGGTGTAGGGCTCGGCTTCGTCGCTGAGCGTAATCAGTTGGAATATCTGCCCGGGCGTGACGGTGAAGAGGCAGGGAGCCTGGGCTTCGTACTCGACCCAGTCGGCCATGAAGGTGCAGTGCCCGGAGGCGAGAAATACCGAGAGGGTCATGTCGAGCCGGAAGGACTGGTCGATGAAGTCGGTTTCGCGCGGTTGTTTCACGATGAGGGAGTCGTTGCCCACGCGGCAGTTGCCGGGGGTATGGGCGTCGATTCGCTCTTTCCATTGCAGGTAGGGTATGGGTTCTCGCATGGTTCTCACTTTTTGTTCATAAGGCAAATATATACCAAAATATTTTATTGTTTTGTCCTGTTTGGCGATAAATAGGAAAAATATACCAATTCTCTGTTGCTTCGTGCCAATAAGCGGTCGATGGGGCATCTACCTTTGCCGTAGAATTTAATCCATAAACGATATGGGAACGTACAAATTGAAAACGGGCAAAGTCGAAGTGATAGTAGTCGATGCCTACAAACGGCTCGAAAGGAGCGTAGTGAGAGGTTATGAACGGATAGAAAAGAAGTTTGTCGATCGGTTTCTCGAGCCGGTAGAGAAGGAGGAGCGGCCATGATGATAGCGAATCCCCAGGTGACTCTTGCCGACGAGGCTCGTGCCGGAGTCGATGAAGCTGTGCGCAGCGGTTTTCTCGATTGGCTCCATCAGTTCTCGCTGACGGGCGACGATGGTGAACTCTATTCGGTGGGCGGGGCCATTCTCTCGATGAGCCTCGAACAGCTTGATGTAGTTTCGCTGACGGTGGCCCGGGGCAAAGGGCAGGCCCGCCAGTTGCCCGAGTCGATTTACAAGGTGACCGAATATCCCGGCATGCTGTATGAACGCATGTGGCGCCAGCCTGCCGGTACACTTACCATCGAGCGGGGCGACGACTGTGTGCGGGTGAGCTGCGGCCCCCAGTACCGGGTGGAGTGTTTTGCCGACCACTCGTGGCACTTTCTGCTCGACTCGCTCGATGGGACCTATCGGGCCTATTTGTGGCATCGCCCCTCGGGGTGTCCCTTGTGGTACGGGCGGGAGACTCCGTCGTACCTCACCCAGCACAGCATCACCTATGGCTATAACTGGGCGGGGGCCGTCACGGGCGAGATTGTGCTGAACGGTCGGGCTATCCGGATCTCGGGGCTGGGTATTCGCGAGCGGTATGTAGCCGTCGATTCGTGTGCCGCCGAGATCGGTGGCTGGGAAGACTGGGGCTGGGTTGCGTTTGACGAGATGCACGCTTCGCTGTATGACATGCGGCTGGGCATGAAAGATTTCGCTCTGTACGACCTGGTCAACCGGCGTTATTACCCCGAGGGCAAACTCACAGTCACGCACGAAGATTGGGCTTTCTTCAGGGAGCTCGACGGCTTTATCCCCACGACCTACCATATTGCTATCGAGGTGGCCGACGGCCGTTACGAGGTGGAGGCCCATGTGTGCAATGCGACGACCTGGGGGGCCACGCACCGGGTGCCCGACAACCCGGTGGCTACGCTGACCTTCGGTCGGGTGACGGGGACCTTTACCCAAAGCGACGGCCCGGGGCTTGTACTGACGGGTGGCCGCGGCACGATGTCGATACGCCAGTGGCATGCCTATCCGCATATCCTCCCCCGCGAATTGTATGTCGATGCCGAGGAGAAGGGGGAGTGCCAGAACAAGTTCGACACACTGTAAGTGTCGGGGGCGAGGTGGTTTCCGGAGCTCTTGTCGGGGGATGGCGATAGAGGTGGGTCTCGCACTATTTTTGAAAAAACTTTCGTCGAACCCGAAATTTGTATTATATTTGCACCGCTTTCAAGGGAACAACCTTATGGAGTGATGCTCGAGTGGTTGAAGAGGCACGCCTGGAAAGCGTGTATACGTCAAAAGCGTATCGGGGGTTCGAATCCCCCTTACTCCGCCAAAGCCGTTGCGACAGAGTCGCAGCGGCTTTTTTGTTGGGAGTGACTGATTCTCATTTGTTTGACTGTCGGGCTCAAATTTTCTGTGCTTTTCTCCACAAAATAGGTCTCTCGATACAAACTTTTTTTGTACCTTTAACCTCTGTAAACATAATAGCAATTAATAATCATGTTAATCGGGGGACTGTCAACTTCATGTTATTGCTGCATCTCCTTATGTCTTTTATTGCTGAACTGTTTGAAAATCAATAAAAACCATATTTATATTAATTTTTTTAGTTAAAAACAACAAGAAAATGAGGACTTTTAGTTTGAAAGGAAAGGTGCTGCAAAAAGTGGCGCTGCTGCTTTGTTTGGCTTTTATGAGTATTGTTCGGGTGTATGGACAATCTTTGGATGGAGTATGGACCGGAAGTGACTCGCAGGGTGGATCGTTCTGTTCGGTCGAGTTCAATTCGGCCCGGACGGCTTCGTTGAATCCCTATAACGATGCTTCGGAGTGCGACGGGTTCATGCAGGTTTATGCCGTAGCCGAGACGGGGCAGCGCATGCTACTGTCCACCTACGAATTTTATATTGAGGGTAACGACGGTGAGAGTGTGAAGTTGAGATACAACAGCGGTCGTAATGGTGCAGATGATCCGTCGGAAGGTACTTGCACGGCCAAAGTCAATGACGGGAAGTTGTCATTCTCGATCCTTCGGCAATCGGGTGGAGCTCCGCTGTTCAAGGATGTGACGTTTGCTCAAGATGGAGCTACGGTGATCTCGCCCGAATCGGCCGAGAGTAAAGGTAGCGGAGGTCCCACGGTCATGGATTATGTGATTGGTATCCTTATTATACTCGTATTCCTTGGCTGTGTAGGTCATATGCTTTATGAATTGTTCAGAGGGGCCCGATATAAAAAGGTGTTTACGGTCGATGATATGAAGGCCGCTCGCGTTTTGGCCAACAAGCCCGAGAATATGAGCGATGAAGAGGAGGCCCAGGTAATCGATTTGCTCGACCGTGTATTTGAAAGCTGGAGTGTGGTTGAGCCCGATGAGAATGGTGCCGAGATGCGTAAACCCACGAAGATGAAACAGATCAAGGCTTCGGTACAGTTGCTCGACGAGGCCATTGCTCTGCAACCCACCTCCGAAGAGCTGGTAACCCGCATCAACGAACTGGCCGATGTCATCAACTCGAATGAGAAACGTTACTTCAACGGATCCAAACGATTGATATGGGTAGGTGCCATTGTGGGTATCGTGTTCTGTTTCATAATGTTGCAGATGGGTATTACTATTTTGCTTTCTACCGTAGCTTATGTGCTGGCCAGTCGCACGCCGGCTTTCTTGATAGACAAGCGCTCGACCCGTGGCGGTAGCTTTGCCAATGGAATGATTGCCAGTGTATTTGCCATGATAGCCGGGGCGAGAACGATACGCACGGTAACCACTTACAGCGATGGTCACAAAGAGGTCGATGATGACCACACGGAGCATTGGGTTGCTTGGGCTTTGGCCCTCGTCATATTTGTGGTAATAGCCGTATTGATGTACGTCTGGGCATTCTTCAACTATTTGAGAAATTATGTACTTTATGTATAAGGTTCAGGAGAGGTAGTGATTCTCTTCCCGAATTCCTATTCCGGTTGATGGGCCGTGCCAGTGATGGCACGGCCCTTTTTGTGGGTATTCCTTATTTTTAGGGGCGGGAGGCGAGGAATAGAGCCTTAAATATTGTTGAAATATAAAAAAATGACTATCTTGGCGAACCTTAAGCCGGAATTATGAAGCGATTGAAAATCTATGAAGAGAACCCCAGTGAGAACGAGATAGCCAAGGCGGTAGAGGTGCTGCGCGACGGTGGCATCGTGATCTATCCTACCGACACGATTTATGCCCTGGGGTGCGACGCCCTTAACGTGAGGGCCGTGGAGCGGATTTGCCAGATCAAGGGCATCAATCCGCAGAAGGTGAATCTGTCGATTATCTGCCGGGAATTGAGTTGGGTGAGCGAGTATGCCAAGATGAGCAACTCGTATTTCAAATTGCTGAAACGGAATCTGCCCGGACCCTTTACCTTTATTCTGCCCACGAGTGCCTCGTTGCCCAAGATCTACAAGAACCGCAAGACGGTGGGGATACGTATTCCCGACAATGCCATTACACTGGCTTTGGCCGAGGCGCTGGGTAACCCGTTGCTTACCACCTCGGTTGCCATCGACGAGGAGGAACCCGAGTATGGCACCAATCCCGAGCTGATTGCCGAACGGTATGAGCCGGTGGCCGACCTCATTATCGATGGCGGCGAGGGGGGAACCATGCCCTCGACCACGGTCGATTGCACAGGCGACGAGCCGGTAGTGCTGCGCGAAGGGAAGGGTGAGTTGGAAATATAGGTTTGAACTTTAATGTAATCTATTGATATATAATCGTGTAACTGCTGTTAACTGGCGATTAAAGGATTATGCAAAGTTTATAAAAATTTAATTGTGGAAATTTTTCCATAATGTCGAAATAGTTGTAATTTTGCGAAACAGAAAGAGAGAAAAATTATTATTGTATAATTCACTTTATAAACTTAACAATTATGTCTAAAGTATCGGTTATCGGAGCTGGAAACGTGGGCGCCACTTGCGCAAACGTATTAGCATTCAGAGAAATTGCAGATGAGATTGTTCTGCTTGATATTAAAGAGGGCGTGTCGGAAGGCAAAGCCATGGATATGATGCAGGCTGCTGTTACGGCAGGATTCTCTTCGCGTATCAAAGGTGTAACCAACAACTACGAGGCTACGGCCAATTCGGATATGGTAGTAATCACCTCGGGTATTCCTCGTAAACCGGGTATGACTCGTGAGGAGTTGATTGGTGTAAACGCCGGTATCGTGAAATCGGTAGTCGAGAGCGTATTGAAATATTCGCCCAATGCCGTTATCCTGTGTGTAAGTAACCCGATGGATACGATGACTTATTTGATTCACAAAGTATCGGGTCTTCCCAAAAACCGCATCATCGGTATGGGTGGCGCCTTGGACAGCTCGCGCTTCAAATACTATTTGAGCCAGGCTTTGAACGCCAACCTGTCGGAAGTTGAAGGTTTCGTAATCGGTGGCCACGGCGACACGACGATGATTCCTGTTACCCGTTACGCTACATACAAAGGTATGCCCGTATCGGAATTGCTGAGCGCCGAGGCTCTGCAAAAAGTTGCTGCCGACACGATGGTAGGTGGTGCTACACTCACCGGTCTGCTGGGTACTTCGGCCTGGTATGCTCCGGGTGCTGCTTCGGCTTCGGTAGTTGAGGCTGTACTGGGCGACCAGAAACGTCTGGTTCCTTGCAGCGCTTTGCTGGAAGGCGAATATGGCGAAAGCGACCTCTGCATCGGTGTTCCCTGTGTATTGGGTCGCAACGGTATCGAGAAAGTGGTTGAACTGAAACTCAACGACGCCGAGAAAGAGGCATTTGCCAAGAGCGCCGCTGCCGTTCACAAGACCAACGCTGCTCTTGCCGACGCTCTGAAATAAGGAATAACCCCGTTATATTTCGTTAGGCTGCCGCCCGGTGTACAACCGGGCGGCAGTTTTTTTGTAGAGGGAGTGGAGGGGGATTATGGTTACCGCCTCAATGAGGAATCTTTATATATTCATTCTTATACAGTAGTATCCCGTCGCGGCTGTATGATACTAAATCGGTTCGATAGAGCGAATCGAACGGAGGGTCGAACAAGCCAAATACGCCCGATGTCGAGGTCAATCCATATAACAGCAGATTGTATTTTTGGCAGCTACTTCCATCCTTTAGTGTAATAGTCTCCAAAAGTTCCGGTTCAATCTCTTCGGTTACCGGGCCCCACCACGAGGCATATTGAATGGTTTTACCCGGTTCCCACCCATCAGAAGGAAAGGTGTATAACAAGACTTCCTGTTCGCCTCTTCTTAGGTAGATGCTGCCCTGGCTGTCTTCCCGCAGATATCCGCAGATTTCTCTCTCCGATTCATCAGAGAAGGAGTTCCATCGGTAAATGTGTTTTACGGTGTACTCGATGGGCCAATATAGTTCCCCGTCGATTGTTTCGGAGGGTAACAATGTGTATCGGCTGGCTGTGTATTTTACATATATTTGATTCTCCAGGGCTTCGATACTGTCGGGTGAGAGTACGGGCCGTAAGACCGCCAATACACTGTCGAGGTTTATATCGGTATTTTGTTGGCGCACTTCTTCCCACACGATTCCTGCCGATAAAAAACGGTTTTTAGTGCTTGTATCTGTACTGTCACAGGCTACACATAACGATAGCAGTACGATTGCTCCTATTATTTTGTAATAGATATTTGTCATAGTTATTATTAATAAATTTGTAAAGCTCCCATTTTTTCACATTCAAAATTACCTTGTATTATAACATCACCAGTTGCATCTATAGTCATATCTCCGCTTTCTGATATAGATAGGTCTGTTATAAAAATATTTTTACCGACAACCGCACATTTCTCGTAAATACGATTATTTGATATATGAACATCTTCATTAAAGAAATAGGGTACAAAATTAGGTCTTGTAACACTTATTTCACATGGAACACCTACATCTGTAAAATATCCATAACTGCAATTTTCTATAACCTTGTAGTATGATTTTCCATTATCTGCTTTTGAGCAAACGGTTATCCTACAATTTTCTACTCCAGTTCTTACATTCATACAGTTACCAAATTGTGAAACTTGGACTTCTTCAAAAAGGCTTGGTCTCTTTGAGTATATTTCCATTGTAGGATCCCCAAAATAATGGAATATTTCATTGGTATATTGATTTATATTATAATTATCATTCCAAAGTTGACTCATCCTTAGTAATCCATAATTCAAAGCATCTCCTAATCTATGAATTTCACTATGTTCATTTGTTGTGGGATTGGATATTCCTCCGCTTCCGAAGTTAGGTAGTAATCCTGGCTTTGGCCAAATAGCATCTACTATACCTATAGCTAAAGCATCATTCCATCCTGAATAGCTATTTTCAGATGCTGCAAAAATTCCCGCAGCTCCGCCATTAACTTTTTTCAGAAGATTTTCTGCAAAGCAATTTTCTGAAAACATTCCTGTTTGGCAACTGATGCTGAAAAAAATTGGTAAAACGGTATTTTGTAATAGCGACAAATCATAATTATCAAATGATGGAGCAGCCCATTTTGTATAGTGCCCATGACCTCTGTAAAATACATAATAACACCCTTCATTTATTATTTTTGATATGTCATATTTATCGCCATCCCAAGCATAATTAGGCTTTTTAAGATATTCTGGGAATATTGGATTATTGGCATATTGACCCGAATTATAAAATAGTGGAGTATTATAGGGTTCTGTGCAATATACTTTTCTTACGCCATATATTTGACTCATTAGATAATTCCCAATTTCTTCATTTGTAAGAATAAATCTTCTACTTTCTCGATTCCCATTATCTGTTTGGAAATAACCGCACATTAATCCTTTATAATCAGAATAGTTAAGTGAAGGCATTAGTTGATATTTTTTCAGTTTATCAAAAACACTTTGAGCTTCAGTTAATGTTTTTACAGGTATTCTTCCTCGCCCGACATCTGCAGTGTAATCATTTTCTCCATCCATACATGCATAATATAAATCTGTATAGAATCTAACTAAAGATCCATCAAAAGAGAAATTTCTGGTTGTGAATTCCCCCGGTACATCAATATGGTCTCCTACAATAAGTAAGTAATCAAATTTACTTCTATGAAATATTGTATGAATACTATCTTTAACTTCATTAGAATCTTTCCATGATTGCTTTGATACTATTTGATAGTCAATTCCTATTGTTTTTTTCCATTGGATGTATGGTACTATTGCACTTAAATATTTATCTATGGAGACTTCCGAGGTCAACCGCCTCGCCTTTTATGTAGGTACTATTGCACTTAAATATTTATCTATGGAGACTATTAAGAGGTTAGGTGTCTTTGAGGGCTGTGTCACTTTACGGATTAGTGATATATTACTCTTTTGTGACTCTATATTCTTATAATTATTAAACTCCTTTGACGAAAAATTTTCTTGTGATAGTGTAATTTTATATTTAATTCTATTATAGCATCTTATTGTTCGAGTAACGGGATTATATTGTATTGGATAAATACCTATTCGTAGTATAGGTATCCCTTTTGATATTTGATATCCTTCTTGTTCAATGATGTTATTAGGCAAAAATGTATTATAAGAATATATAGTACTATCTTTGTAAAAGTATGAACTTATACTTGAATCTGTTTGTGGCTTTTGTATTGGATAAAGCAGATATTCAGAAAAATCTTGGTAAGAAGATGAAATAAGTTCAATTGCTATATTTGTTGTATCAGATAGAGGTAGATAATCTCGATAATATGGTAATGCAGGAGCTCCAATCTTTCCAGTTAAACCAAATCCTTTTATTCTAGGAATTGTGTATAAATCTCCATTTATTTCTGTAGGAGAGATATTACACGAGGAAAAATTGAAATCAACAATGATAGAATTATTTTCTGTGTATTCAATTCTTTTTGGAGATTCTAATTGAGAACTATTTATACTATCATTCTTATATCTTATGATAGACCCTTCTACTGAATATATTGTAGAAAAGAGCAGCAAAATAAATATAAACTTTTTCATTGTACGTCCCTTTGCTCTATTTGGTCAATATCATACGTTTGCTGTCAATCTCTTTCCCGTCGGCTATGAGTGAGTAGATGTACATACCGGCCGAGAGTTCAGAGCCTTGTAGTGTTACCTGGTTTTCACCACGTTCGGCAATTTCGATTCGGCGTATCTGTGCCCCTTGCATATCGTAGATGTACAGGTCGGCCTGAACCTTTCGTAAGGCAAGGCAAACCGTATGGAAGTAGTCGCACTGAAGGGGTTGGGACTATTCTGATAGAGTGTGGGAACGATAGCACTCTCCGGTTCGGCCGAGGCAGTATTCCGTTGGGATTTGTGAAGCGGAGAAGCAGTCTCGACATCGCCGTTTTTCAAAGCGACCAGCTCTTGCTGCAACTGGGTAATCACAATCTCTTGAGAGTCAACTCTGGCTTGAATTTCGTTCAGGGCATTTACAATCAGAGGAATCATGCCCATATAATCGACATACATATAGCCCAACGAATCGGTTCGTACCAATTCGGGGTAAACCTCTTTGACCTCTTGAGCCAAAAATCCAAATCGGGTGCGGTTGTCGTTTTTGATGTTTATCATGCGATTCCGGGTAGAATCGGAAGGCGCAGCGTTTAAGCGAAAACTAACGCTTGTCAGTTGTTCCAATCCGGACAGGGTATTGGTGAGAGGGGTTACATTATCTTTGAATCGGCTGTCGGACAGGCTGTAAAAATTACCGATGACATCGGACGAAAAATAGACCTGATCGCCGTAAGTATCAGCATCGTATTGCATAATCGAGCCTGCATCGGAGGTCATTTCTATGCCCGATGCCCCGTGCAGATGCAATCGTGGAGACTCTCGACCATCGGTTCTTTCGGGGTAGCGGCCCACAAAAACATCGAGGTCGGATTGATATGCCGGATATCTCGAATTGAAAGAGATGCGGGATGTTCCAGACATATTGGTGGGGTAAAGACTTATATCGGCATTACCGATTGTGTTTTCACCGTAGTTGCCGACCAAGATTTTGCCCTCTTGTTCTATTTTCATCTGCCCCATTACACTGGCAGAGAGACTACATACAGCAGCTAAAATAAATAATCTGGTTTTCATAATAGGTTAAGTTTGGGTTTTTAGAATATTAAGGTTATAATCGTTTGTCTTTTCGGGGACTGTGAATACGGAGAGTATTCTATACTTCTACAAAGATAGCGAAAGTTTTCGACGAATCTATTATTATGCAAAAAAAACATATATTGGTTAAAGACTTTATCGGGTGTGTGGTATGGGTGTGGTGGGCGGTTCGCTGCCCGGTGTCTGAGAGGAGGGGTGGAGCGGGCAAAAGTCAGAGGGGGCGGCTGGGTGTACCGCCTCCCCGGAAATCTTTTTAGCGGGGAATTTTTGGCGAACTTGAGGGGGTAATAAAAACGGGGGCCATCTCAAGTTCGGTTTGAGATGGCCCCTTGGAATATGGATTGTCGTATTGTTCAGATTTTATGTTTCTCCCCGAAGGTGATGTTGAAGCCGAAGCTGAGGTTGGCCCGGGCGTGGTTGATGGGGATGAACTGTTTGGAGTACTGCGTGGCAAAGTAGTCGGTGCCGACGAAGAAGTTGAAGCCCGGGGCACAGATGTTGAGGATGGCGCCTACCGAGCTGCCCATGTTGGATACCGACCCGTTGACGGTGAGGTGCAGGGCCGAGAGGGGGCGGAAGTTGATGGCCGCCATGCCCTCGGCATAGGTGCGGTAACCGACGAAGCGGGTGGTGGAGAGGAGACCGAACGAGATGGCGTTGTCGAGCACGGCATACTCGGCACCCACGCGCAGGGTGGTGCGCAGCGAGTTGCTCACCGACCGGGCGTCCGTTTTGTAGAACTTGGTGAGGGCCTTGAGGTCTTCGCCCAGTTGGTCGGCCTCTTTCTTGAAGGGGTTGTCGCCGTTCTCGTCGTCTTTGGCACCGATGTTGTCGAATCCCGAGAAACGGAACTCTTTATTGGGGTCGGTCTCGGCGCGGGAGAGGTTGTTCCAGCGCATGAAGCCGATATCGGTGAGTGCGGCCGAGAGGGTGAGGTTGTCGATGAGCTTGTAGGTGGCACCCAGGTCGAATCCCAAACCGAAGCCGGCCAGACCGAAGTTGTTCCCCAATTTGTAGTTGGTGATTTCGCCCGTTTCGGGATCGGTTGTGAGATTGAGAAGCGAGGAGGCTTGCAGGTGTCCGGCCTGTTTGATAATCCATTCGTCTTGCGACATGGTGATATCCATGCGGTCGATGCGTGCCTCGGCATGAGCGGCACCCAGCAGCACCTTGACTCGGGCGCCTACGCCCAGTTTGTCGGTAATGTCGCGAGCGTGGCCGAAGGCCAGTTCCAGATAGTTGTTGGAAGCTACGGTCACGTTGCTCATGTCGTAGTGGGTTACACCGGTCGGTTCTTGTCCGGTTTTGAGGAACTGGAACAGCTCTTTGGGCAGGTAGGCGCCGGTGTTGCTCTTGAGGGCGAGGTTGAAGGTGTTCTGTCCACCCCAAGCCCAGAACCCGAAGGAGATAATGTCCAGACCCAGGTCGAGCTCGAGGGCGTTGTCGTTAGCGAGTTTGCCCAAGAACTCGTCGGCCGGAACGCTTTCGTGGAGGAAGGTTACCAGCTTGTTGTCGCGCGGGTAGAGGAAGGTACCCAGTCCCAGGTTGGAGTTGACACCCAGGTAGAAGTTGCTGAGCACGGGCATGCTCACGTAGTTGTTGGGGGTCTTGAGGGCCGGATTCAGTTGGTTCCTCTTGGTCATCTTCTCCATGAAGTAGGAGGAGTTGAGGGTATTTTGAGCCGAGACTCCGGTAGCCACGACCAAGGCGATGGCAATGCTTGCCAGATGTTTTATGGTGTATTTCATCTTTCTTTTGCGTTTAGTCCTTTAAATCTTCTAAGTCCAGTTGGGCTCCTTCGGGGAGTCGGGCCGAGAGGTGTACGACAACAAACTGGTCGGGCCTCAGGGTGACGTCGTTGTTGTTTTGGTTACTGCCTTCGATTTTGAGAGCCAGTTTATCGAGCTCTTGCAGGGCCCCTTCACGTTCCTCCTTGATGTTGAGGGTTACATGGGTCGATTGTATGGATTGCTGCGTTCCGTCGCTGTTGGAGGCAGCCTCGATCTCTATGCTTTTGGGGAGGGTGAGCCCGGTAATCGGGTCGCCGTTGACATCGCGCGGAGCAATCGATAAGGTGAGTCCCAGGGGTACGGCGTTGTCGATTACGGCATTGACCTCGAGGTGCTTGATCTTACCGGATACGTCGGAGAGATCTTTGTGCAGATTGTCGATGGTATCGGTGTAGAAGATGCGCAGGTTGTCAAACTCGAGCGGCACGTTTATGTCGTAGTCGATATCGATGTTGTAGTCGCCTTTTCCCAGATCGATGGTTTGGTCGTTGGTTTCGCTCTCGACTTTTACCTCGGTTACCTTGATGTCGAGTTGGTCGGGGATGGTGCTGAGCAGCGAGGTGAGCGATCCAGACAGAATCTCGGACGAGTTGCGGTTGATGTGGAATGTGCTTGTTTCCCCGCCGGCAATTTTCATGGCCAGCTTCACCACGTTGTTGTTTACAATCTGGCCGTTCTCGTCGAGCGGTGTGATTTCAAAACTGGCCGAGATGGGGGCTCCAATGGGGTTCTTGACCGAGAGGTCGAGCGAGAGGTCTTTTATCTCGAGCGAGGTCCCCTCTTCCTTGAGGAAGTCGGGCAGATCGGAAAGTGAAACCGAGGTGTTGATATTGACATTGGGCACGATAGTCCCGGCTACGCCTTGGATGCGAATTTGGGGCGTGGAGAGCTTGAGGTCGGGTTGTACCGACACCGTAGTGTTTTCGAGGTCTTCGGCCCCTACGGTCAGCTTGTCGGCATAGACTTTACCCCGCAAGGCGATTTCGTCTTTGAGGATGATCGAGCCGTTTTCGATGGTGGGGTTGGAGAATCCAAGTATGGTTAGCGGGATGGATACATGTCCTTGGCCCTGGCTCAGTTCGATGGTTTTCGAGATGAATATCGAGGAGTCGTTGCGCACAAGTTCGCCATTTTCGACAATGTCGAAGTCGATTACATCGGGCAGCACCAGTTCGACACCAGCCAGGTAGAGACGAGGCAGGAAGGAGGGCATGCCCGAGATGTCGATGGAGAGTTCGGTTTGGAGGGGATCTCCGTTATAGTCGGTGATTTTGACGCACTTTACATCCTTTACCTCGGCCGGCAGTTCGGTATCGACATTGAAATTTTCGGAGGTGTTGATATTGGCTTCGAAGGCGACTTCGATGTCGGGGATATCCAGACCTGGAATTTGCGGCAACACGGTTGTGGCGGCTTTGAATTCTCGCACGTAGGGATCGAAGTTGGGGTTGAAGTCGTCGATGATAACCTCGTCGATGGCGTCGATGTCTTCAGAGATGTTGTCCGACTTGGTGATTACATACCGCCCGTCGATTACGTGGAGTACATCACCCTCTTCAATCATTCGGCTTAATCGAATGGTATCGGTCTGACCGATGGGCAAACTCAAATTTCCTCCTACACTTACTTCCAGATCGATGTCTTTGCTGAAATCATAATCTGAATCGATACATGAAGCGAACGAGGAAAACAGTCCTAAGCATAAGCTACTTATGACAAACTCTTTAATTTTCATAAAACGTATTGAATCAAATTTATTTACCAATGAGAGATCCTCTGTTTCTGACTGCAAAGGTATCTCTTTTTTTATAATATCTATATTTTTTTCATAGAAATGGCTCTTTTATAAGACTATGTGAAATTTATAAAAAGAGCTCTCTATGACGCGGTGTGAGGCTGATGGGTTGGTGTGGAAATAGGAGGTAGGTCGAAAGGTTGGGCTGGTGGGCCAGGGAAGAAAAGAGACTCCCCGTCCGGCCAGGTGGTCGAGCGGGGAGTGTGTGTGGGCGACGGGCGGTTGCCGGTGTTACTTCACGATGATCGTCTGTGCCGGGGTGCGGGCAATCAGTTGCGGGGCATAGAGGCATTGTATGGTCGAGAGTCCCTGGGTATAGTCGCCGGGGCGATCGACGTTGAGCTCGTAGGTGATGACGTAGGTGCCTTTGGGCAGGAAGTCGAAGTAGAAACGAGTCTCGGCATTTTTCACCTCTTGGTAGTAGCAGATGCGTTCGCGGCAGTTGTAGCCCGATAGCTGATCGACAGGCTCGAGGCAAGCGGCCCGGGAGTCGGTGAGGCAGACGAATTGCAGGTCTTGTCCGGCGGTGATGGTGAGCCGTATGGACACGCGGTCGCCGGTCTTGAGGGCTACGGTGTTGAGGGGTACGTAGGTGCCCGACGGCTGGCGAACGAGTATCTGCCGGTCGATAGCCAGTTCTTTGACCGATGCGGCCGATACGTTTTTCACATCGTCGTAGTATTGCCAGTAGAGGGCTCCCCACGAGGGTTGACGGTGGCCGGTCGAGATCACGGCCTCGGCGTCGGCTGCCGTCACCTGGTTGCCCGACAGGGTGTATTCGGTCAATCCCACGAAGGGCTCTTCGGGGGTATATTTCATCTCTTTGCCTCCCCACACGATGATGGGCTGGGTCGAGTCGGCCGCCAGCCAGTCGGTGCCGCCGTAGAGCAGGGCATAGATGGCCTCGAGAGTCGAGGGCACCGATTCCCAGGCGTTGGTCTGCTTTTGGGCAAGCAGCCAGCGACGCATCTCGTCGAGTTCGCTGGTGACGGGCTCGACTGTGGCGAAGGCGGCAATGAGGGCGCATTGCTCCTGCACGGCACTGTTGTTATAGCCATAGGACGAGCGGTTGTTGGGCCAGAACATACCCTTGTCGGGGGTAGTCACGGCATATTGGCGCAGCGAGGCGACAATCTCGCGGGCTACGTCGGGGAAGCCGTATTGTTGCAGCGCCATGGCGGCGTAGGCCTTCTCGATGGTCGAGAAGTTGACCCATTGCTTGAGTTTCTCGACCATTATTTTGTGCAGCCCGAGCATGTTGCCGGCGAGCGGGATGTCGAGGTAGGAGGCGCGCATGTGTAGGTAGCAGATGTCGTTGTAGGTGAGTGGCGCATTGGGCTCGCGTCGGCGTTGCCGCTCGATGCATTGGTCGAGGTACCCGATGGCACGGGTCTGCATCTCGTGTATGGTGCTGTCGTCGAGGGGTATGCCCAATGCACGCATGCGGGCGAAGCTCTCGAGGATATTCATCGTGACCCATTGGCTGGCGGGCATCCCTTTGAACCAGCTCCAGCCGCCTTCGCTCTCTTGGAGATTCTGTAGCTTGAGGATGGCTTCACGCGAGAGACGGTCGGCCCGGTTGGTGTCGAAGAGGGTGGCCAGTTGTTGCATGCGCTCGGTTTCGTTGTCGGCCTCGAGCACCCAGGGGGTAGCCGAGAGCAGTACCTGCTTCAGTTCCTCGTTCTGAGCCAGGAGCGAGGTGAGGTTCTTGTTGCCGGACGCTTTCCACGACTCGATGGCCCGGGCTATAATCGGGTTGTTGCGGGCAATCGTCGAGGCGAGGCTGTTGGCATAGAGTGTGGCCGCAATCGAGATGGCGTCGTTGCCGTCGATGTCGGTGAGGGGTGGCAAGGCCTGTACGGCATACCAGGCGGGATTGTTGCAATATTGCAGGGTCATGCGCACACTCTCGACAGAGGGTGATTCCAGTTTTTGTTCCATACCGGGCATGACGATGGGGGTGGTCTGTTCACCGCTGGGGATGTAGAAGGGCTTGCTGTCGGTTACCAGCACACGGGTAGGCAACACGGGCAGAATCTGTTGTTCTCCGTCGCTGTATTGCAGGGTCGAGGCTTTGACGCGGAATCCCAGCAGCTCGATTCCGTCGGGTACTGTAAAGGTGTAGTCGATGGTGCGGCTGTTGCCCGGGTCGATGATGAAGGCCGATAGACTGGTGTTAATCACCTGCTCGGTGTAGGGGTCGAAGAGTTCGAAGCGCACGGTGCCCTCCTGGTGGGTATCGCTTTGGTTCTGTATGGCGGTGGCGATAGTCACCTTGTCGGCCTGCCGAACGAAACGGGGCAGGTTGGGCGATACCATGAGCGGCTTGCTGGCAACGGTCTGTGCCTCGTATTGGCCCGAGAAAAGTCCCTCTGTATAGGCCAGGGCCAGGAATTGCCAGGTGGTGTTTTCGTTGGGTACGGTAAACGATAGGGATACCTGTCCCAGCGAGTCGGTTGTGAGCGAGGGGTAGAAGAAGGCCGTGCTTACCTCGCTGGTGCGCAGGGGCTCGTCTGCTTGGGTGCCGCCGGTCTCTTCGCTGGTTTCGAGCGACGTCGAGGCCGAGCCCTTGGCCATCGCGTTGTTGGCGCTCTTGGTCACAACCACTTCGTCGAGTGCAAGTCCGGCTTCGGCTTCATTGATTTGTATGCCCGATGCTACCGCATTGGAGGTGAAGATGGGGAATCGGCTGCTGCGACCACTCAGCAGGTTGAGATAGAGGAACTGCGTGGCCGTCTCTTCGGGGATGGACAAATAGTCGGGACGAACGTCCACTTGCAGTTGACGGTTGTAATGGTGGTCGGTCGTGGGGTAAGTCGAGATGCGGGTGTAAGGCACCGGAGCCGGTGCGCTGAAGTCCCAGCGGTGCTTGCGGATGGCCTGCATCGAGGCATCGAACATCTCGGCCATGAAGCGTGCCGTGACGGGATTGCCCTGAGCATCGGTTACCGAGAAGGTCCAGTTTTCGAGATTGCCCGGCTGCAGTTTGTTACGGAACGACTCGGTTTTGATATTCAGTTTGCGGTCGGGTACAGCCTGTCGTATGGTCACCTGGGCTCTCTTTATCTCGCCGTCGCGCACGGTGAGCAGACTGATGGTGGCGAGGCCGCCGAACGACTTGTCGAATTTGACCGACAGCGTTTTGCAGCTGTTGCTAAGCTTGAGCATGCGGGTCTCGACCAGGCGGTCGGGGGTGTAGATGGAGTAGTAGATATACCCTTCGCGCAGCGAGGTGCCCACGGGTATCTTCACCGTCTCGCCCACCTCGGCCGTGATGTCGGTGCGAGGAAGCCAGATTTCGGCAAAGCAGGGCGGCTGTTTGTCCTTCTCGCTGTAGAGCACGAAGTTGCACTCCGAGCGGATAATTCGTTTCGACTCGTCGTTGCTGAAGGCTACGATGCGATAGGGGCCCGAAGCCCATTTCGAGAAGTCGGGATAGAGGGCGTGGCCGTCGGCGCCGATGGTTACCTCGCCTACCTGCATCTTGATTTTGAGGCTGTCGAGCGGTTCATCCTCGGCGTTGTAGAGCGAATAGAAGACAAGCCGACAGGCCCGATCGACTTTCTGCCCGTTGAGGGTGCGCACCTGGGCCTTGATTTGCCCGGCCGATTTGAACTTGTCGAGGTATTGGGGGGCGGTGACGGTGATGAAGTAGGGCGAGTCTCCTACCTGCACGGTGGTCGATTGCTCTACCGTCTCGCCGGTGGGGGCGGTGACGGTCGCTTCGATTTGATAGATATAGGCTTGCTCGCGGTTGATATTCTCTTGGAGGGCATCGCGTTGGGGAATGAAGGTGATAGCGAAGTTGCCCGATGCATCGACCGTGGTGGTGCGGGTCTCGATCTCCTCACGTTCGACAGGCAGGTAGAAGCGGAAGAAGAGGTTGGCCTGCCGGTAAATCGTGTATCGTACCGAGGCTCCCGCTTGCGGCACACCGCTGTAACTGCGGGCCGAGCCTTGCAGGGTGACGGGTTTGCCAAAGCTGGTACCTTCGGTCACCGGTTTGAATTCGACGCGGAACATGGGCAGCTTGTATTCGGCTACCGAGACAGAAATCTGGTCGCCCCACGACTGGTTCACGCGCAGGGTATAGTTGCCCAGCAGGTTGCCGCGGGGAATGACAAACGAACCGGTGAACTGGCCGTAGGCGTCGGTGGTAATCTCGACCGAAGCTACCTCGCGTGACGAGGGGTCGAGCAGGGTGACCGTGCAACGTTCGTTGGGAACGGTGCGGCTCTCGCGGGTCGAGTTGATGTAGCGGATGCCCGAGAAGTAGATTGTCTGTCCCGGGCGGTAGAGCGAGCGGTCGGTAAAGAGCTCGGTGTTGGTTTCGTTGTCGTCGCGGTCGTAGATACCCGGCGATGAGAGTCGGGTGGCCGGTGCGAAGCGGTCGAGCGCGGTCGATACCTGGGCAAAGAGGAATCCTTCGCTGTTGGTATCGATGAGGCAGAGGCCGTTCTTGTCGGTGCGGAGGCGGGCCTTCTCGGTGGCGTCTTTGCCTTGGTAACTGTCTGAAGCGTAGAGGGTCACATCGGCTTTGGACAGAGGTTTGCCCGTGCGGGCATCGACGGCGAGCAACTCGATGCGTTTGTCGGAGGCGGGTCGTGTGATGACCTTCACGCCCGAGACGGTGTAGTAGCTGGTCGATTGTTGGGCCTGCCCGTCGATGAGCATCTCGACTACATAGAGGCCGGGGCCGAGTTGCGGGAAGGCGATGCTTTGTTGGCGCGGCACGAGCGAGAGGGTGTCGCCGATGGCGTAGTCGTGGTTATAGACACAATCGTCGCGGTTCCAGTTCTGAGGCGTATAGTAGTAGGTGTTCTGCTCGGTTATCGAGAGGGGTTTAGGCTGCCGGTAGATGCGCAGGGTGAGGGTGTCGATGTTGCGATATGAAAGTTGCACGCTGTCGGTCTCGCCCGGATAGGCTACGCTGGGCAGGGAGGTATAGGCCTCGTGGGCGGTGAAGGTGTTGCGCAGATTCACCAGTATGTTGATGTTGCGATATTTGGGGTAGGCTGCAATCCACTGGTTACAGAGGTCGAGAGCCCGGCGGGCACTGTCGTAGCGGTCGGTATCCCACAGTCTCGATGCAAGAGTCGAGGCTACTTCGACCGAATAGGGCTTGTCGCGATAGCTCTCGAGCAAGTTGTTCAGCAGCTCGATGTAGTTGCCGAAGAGCACCTCTTTGTCGTCGTTGTAGTAGAGGTTCTCGTCCAGGTATTCGAGGCGTTGCAGGTCCCACATCATGAGCGGGGCCGAGCCGGTTTCGGCGGCATGGGCCTTGAGGACATCGGCATAGAGTTGGAGAATGCGGCCGTCGGGCTGCTTCTTGCCGTCCAGGGCGATGGTTGTAAACTTCTGTGCCGGTACCAGCAACTCTTTGCGGGCAATCGGTTGGACAGGCGAGTAGCTGCTCTCCTGCTTGTAGAGGTCGATGGCTTCGCCCACCACGAAGTCGTAGAGGGTGGGGCGGAAAATCGAATCGCAGCCGATGGTGAGAGCCTGGCGATAGGCACTTACCGGCGTAGCCAGCAGTTCCTGTACGGGGGCTGTGGCCTGGGTGAGGAGGGTGTCGATTTTGGACATGAACATGTTGGCGCTCCAGGTCTCGAGCGGCTGGGAGAAGTCGTCGATCTCGTCGCGCAGGCGTATCCGGTAGTTATCTTCGAGGTAGAGGTGGTACAACCGGGCCGAGATGAGGCGCAGCAGACTCTGCTCGACGGGGTTTTTCGAACGGTCGGCCAGCGATTCCGTCTGGCCGATGATGGCGGGGAGACTGTCGCGGTCGATGAGTAACTGGGCCGCCGACTGTTTCATGAGTGAGGCAATGACGGCTGGTGCATCGTGTTGTGCCAACGCCCGTTTCAGGTCGATGCTGGCCGAGTCGAGGGCATCTTTGGGCGCAACCTTTATCTGCTCTTCGGCCGATAGTTCTTGTTTCATAGAATCTGATGTGTGGGTCAGAGCTCGGGCTCCGACAATCGCTCCTAATGAAAAGAGAGTAGCCACGATAATCCATGTTCCTTTTTTCATATGCGATATGTTAATATATTGGACTTTTATATATAAAATTTACTTAACAGTGTATATCTATAAAGATGCCATAGCGGTCACGAACGCTGCATGAGGTGTCCGCTTTTCCCGTTGATGCGATCGACAACCACGGCGATAGCACCGTCGCCGGTTACATTGCAGGCGGTCCCGAAGCTGTCCATGGCGATGTAGAGGGCTATCATGAGGGCTTGGGCCGTGTCGTCGAAGCCGAGCATTCCCTCGAGCACACCCAGGGCGGCCATGATGGCTCCGCCGGGTACACCGGGGGCAGCTACCATGGTGATGCCGAGCATGAGGATGAAGCCACTGAAGTCGAGGGTGTGGATGGGCATACCGGCCATCATCATGATGGCCATGGCGCAGGCGGTGATTTTCATCGTACTGCCCGACAGGTGTATGGTGGCACACAGGGGAATAACAAAGGTGGCGATGTTTTTGCTTACCCCGTTTTTAAGCGTTTGGGCCAGCGTGACGGGTATGGTGGCTGCCGACGACTGGGTGCCGAGTGCCGTGGCATAGGCAGGCAGCATGTTCTTGAGCAGCCGCAGGGGATTCTTGCGGCCGATGAGTCCGGCCAGCGAGAACTGGATGAGCAGCAGAAGAATGTGCAGGATGAAGATGACTACGATGATTTTGACAAATACCGAGATGATGGAGGCAACCTGTCCCGAGAGGGTCATGTTTAGGAAGATGCCGAAGATGTGGAGCGGCAGCAGCGGGATGATAACCTTCTCGATGAGCAGGGTGATGATGTCGCGCAGGTCGGCAGCGGCCATGCGCAGGGTGTTGCCCTGTATAGCCGACAGTCCCAGCCCGATGCAGAAGGAGAGGAGCAGGGCGGTCATGATGTCGAAGGGGGCGGGCATCTCGACGGTAAAGAAGGGTTTGAGGGTTGTTGCGCCCGTGTTGCTGATGGTGGTTGTGGCTTCGGTCGAGTGGGCAATGAGCCGGGGGAATACGGCTTCGCCTGTGAAGTAGGTGAAGAACCCCGAGAAGACGGTGGAGCCGTAGGCGATGAGTGCCGTGATGAGCAGCAGCCGGCCGGCCCCTTTGCCCAAGTCGGCAATGGCCGGGATGATGAGGCCGATGATGATGAGCGGGATGATGAAGTTGAGGAAATTGCCAAACAGCCCGTTGAAGGTGACAAACAGGCGGGCAATGGGTATCGGCAGGAATTGCCCCAGCACGATGCCGGCCACGATGGCGATGAGGACCTGTCCCAGAAGCGAGATGCGGAATTTTTTCATAATCGGTAGTTTGAGAGGGGGAGTTGTGATGAGGTTATTGTGCGAACTGCGAGGCGGGGACGATTGTTGTGTGGATGTCGGTAGCCGAGACGAATTGTGTCAGCAGCTCGACCGTCCAGTCGATGGTCTCGTCGAGAGGCATCTCCTCGCCATAGGCGTTGATGAGAAGCAACAGGCTGCGGGTGTCGAGAGAGATCTTGGTGCGCTCCTCGTCGCTGGTGGGTGTGCCTATACCGCCGGTGTGGTCGCGGTAAACGGGCAGCCCCTCGATGTTGAGCACGCCCCGGCCTATGCCGTGAAAGAGTTCGCCTTCGCGACCTACCCCCAGCGTGAGGTTGTCGCCGTCGATGTGGTCGGCATCGAAGGCTCCGATGGAGTAGCCTGCCCGTATGGAGACGAGATTGCCCAAATCGACCAGCGTGTCGATGCGGTAGATGCCCATCCCTTTGACAATGCGTCGGCACAGAGCTTCGGATGATACCCGGTAGCGGTTGGGGTCCTTTCCAAAGGCCCGGTAGGCCTTGCGGGTGGCTTGTATGGCGGGGCGTTTGTTGATTTCGTCGAGTCGGTAGGCCGAGGCGATGTGCGACTCTTCGGCTCCGATGAGTTGCCACAAGGCCGGGTCGCTCTCGCTGTTGACTACGCGGGCCTGAATGACTCCGATGCGCAGTGCCGGGCAGGTGGTGGCAAACGCCTTTTCGATAGAGACGGTTTTCATGGATAATGAGTTTTCCCCAAAGGTAGTGATAAATTTCTTTTTTCTATCGGCGAGTAGGGCCTATTCCTGCGAATCATGTTATATTTGCAAGAGTTGTTACGGGATATTATTAAAAAACAATAGATATATGAACGCACGATTGTTGTCGCCCATGGGCGCACTGAAGACGGGGTGGGCTCTGACCCGCAAAAATTTTATTGTCATGCTCGGCCTTTTCCTGGGAGTTATGGTTGTGTCGTGGATAGTCTCTTTGCTGGGGGGCAATGACATGACATCGATTCGTTACTGGATTTTCTATATCGTAAGTATCCTTTTGTCGATATGGCTTGGGGCGGGCCTGAATAAGATTATGCTGAATGCCTATGCCGGCGAGGAACCCTCGTTCTCGACGTTTGGAGAGATATTGCCTAAACTGGGTGGCCTGATCGGGTTGAATCTGGTGGTAGGCATTATCTGTCTGCTCCCTATGATTATCGGTCTTGTCATTTTGGTAGTCGGTTTGGGTACGAGCCTGGCAGTCACCGATTTTTCCAACCCCTATGAAGTGGGGTATGCTTTGGGAATGATGTTCAGCGGGGTGTCGGGAATTGTCTCCGTAATCTTCTCTCTGGTTTCTTTGTATCTGTATCTGCGCCTGATGTTTGCGATTTATGCCTATGTCGATGATTCCTCTATTGGTGTGTTCGACGCCATTCAACGCAGTTGGACGATGACTCATGGGAATATGGGTAAAATCATTCTCTGCCTCTTGCTGATGATTGTGTTGAATATCATTGGCTTTATTGTCTTGATTGTGGGTATTGTGGTTACGCTCATTATCTCGGCCTTCATGATGGTGGCCATGTATGAGCAGATCAAGGAGAGCGAACAGAAGGTCGTAGTAGATGAGGCCGTGAACCAAACAGTCGAATCGGCTCAATCTGAGGGAAAAATGGATAATGCCGAATAAATGAATGATATACAGTCCCGCCCTGGCCGGAAGATGACTTGCGGTGTGGCGGGATTGCTGTTTCTTGTGCCGTATGGATAGTGTGCAGTATTGTTGCTCTTACGATTCTCCGCTGGGCGCGATGACGATGACCGGCGACGGGGTGAGCTTGACAGGCCTGTGGTTCGACGGGCAGAAGTATTTCCCGGTGTCGAGGGTGGCGGCTTGCGAAAGAAGATTGCTACCGGTGTTTGACCAGACGCGGCGGTGGCTCGACCTCTATTTCTCGGGCGGGAATCCCGGGACGATGCCGTTTGTGCGGCTGGAGGGTAGCCCCTTCAGACTTGCCGTGTGGCGCCTGTTGCAGGAGATTCCACGTGGGCGTGTGGTCTCCTATGGGGCAATAGTCCGCCGGCTGTCGTTCTTGAGAGGTGGAGCCCGGGTATCGGCGCAGGCCGTGGGGGGTGCCGTGGGGCACAACCCGGTGAGTATCGTGGTGCCGTGCCATCGGGTCGTGGGGAGCGACGGCAGCCTTATTGGATATGCCGGAGGTCTTGACCGGAAGGTGGCTCTGCTGCGGCTTGAGGGGATAGCGTGTCGCGATTTTTCCTGCATCGCCAGCCCGGTGGAGTGGCCCGGCCCCGGCGGTGAATGGCTTTAGAGAAGCCCCGATGTGAAGGGTTTTATAATAGGAAGGCGGCTCCCGTGAAACGGGGCCGCCTTGTCGTTTGGAGCAGTCTGTGAGAGATTGCTCCATCGGTGAGGTGGGGAAGTGTTTAGTTGATAATGGGGAATTCGATGGTTTCGCTCACCTCGTTCCAGTCTTCAATGGAGAAGTCGCCCGGCGTTTCGCCCGACAGGATTTCGCCCAAAACAATGTTGAGCGTGAGTTTGGTATTGGGCGATAGCGTTGAACTGAGGGTTTTGGAGAGGGTGTGCTCGGTACCGTTGGCCAAGGTGATAATGAGCTCGAGCGGCGGATTTTCGGCCGAGGGGAAGAGCATGACGGTGGCGTTGCTCATGATGGTATTGTCGTCGGAACGCTCGAGGTCGAACTTGACAACCTTGGTGGTATTCTCGACCTCGGCCGTGTAGAAGTTCATCTTCTCGGCGATGCCTCCGATGCGGGCCTGTATGTTGGTGATGGACGGGTTGAACTCTGAGTTGTCCTGCATCTTGGCAATAATCCGTATGCCGGCAGTCACGCGGGTGAGTGCCGCCTGCAGGTCTTCCTGTCCTACGTTGGCCGGTTTCACGGCGTGTACCAGGTCATAGACCGGCATATAGGTGCCGTCGGTATTGGCCCGCAGCCTGAAGTAGAGAGTCGAGAGGTCGGCATCCTGGGTGATACCGGGCTCGTTGATGGCCGGGGTATTGTAGATGGGGTCGTCGTATTTTGGGGTGCCCCAATAGACCATGTTGTAGGTCCCTACCGGCAGTTGCAGCGGTCGGTTGTATTCGCCGTAGATGTGGCCGTCGATAATGGTGTAATAGCCGTTGAATACGGTCTTTTTGCTGTTGATGTAGTTGCCATAGTAGGTCGAGGTCTCGGCATAGCAGGGATAGATTTCGAGTATTCCCGTGAAGGGATTCTGGTTCAGCGGGTCGGCAATGCGGGCGCTCACATTGGGGGTAACTAATTGCACCGCCTCGGGTTGAGCCGGTTCGTCGTCTTTTTTGTCGTCGTCGCAGCAAGCCGAGAGGCTCGACAAGAGCAGCAGGGTGGTTGTCCCAAACAGAATTCTTTTCATAACATGTTCGTTTAACAGGGTTTTGGTAAGTATTGTGGATATATAACAACAGCCTGTGCGAATTGTTTTTACCGATAATCGTGTTTGAGGGCTCTTGTGTAAAAACGGATGGCGGGCGAGGGTGTAGGTTTTGCCCAAAAGAGGGAAGGTTGTGTGCGGTCAATCGGGAATAATTGTCTATTTTTGGCTATTGAGAAATACATCTTTGGTATGAAACAGAAAGATTACCGTGAGGAGTCTGTCCCCGGTGGAGCATCGGCGAACTCGTCGATGCAGTTTACTCCTGAACATATCACTTCGTTGGCACCGGGCGAGGTATTTGTTTTTGGCAGCAACCTGGCCGGTATGCACGGTGGGGGTGCCGCCCGTGTGGCCATGCAGCGTTTTGGTGCGGTGTGGGGGCAGGGTGTGGGCCTGCAGGGACAGTCCTATGCCATCCCTACCATGCAGGGGGGAGTGGAGACTATCGAACCTTATGTCGATGAATTTATTGCCTTTGCCCGGGAGCACCGGGAACTGCGTTTCTATGTGACCCGCATCGGTTGCGGCATTGCCGGATTTCAGGACCGGGAGATAGCACCGCTGTTTGCCAAGGCCTTGGGGGTAGAGAATATCGTGTTGCCCAAGTCGTTTGTGGACGTGTTGCAGTCGAAATAGACTTTTGTCGTGGCCGAAACCGTGACGGCGGGCCGAGGTTGCGGCTTGCTGTCGGGGGTGGCCCGTGCCAGTAGGTCGCGTGCAATGACGGCGGTCATGAGCAGGATGAGTACCCCCAGTATGCCGTAGAGCCAGCGGGCTTGCGTGCGGGTGAGCCTTGAGGTGAAAATACGGCAGTTCTTGCTGTTGAAGAACCAGTTCCAGTTGGCCAGGGCGGCACCCAACGCGAGTAGTCCCGAGATGAGAAACAGACTCAGGACAATAATCGCGGGGATAAGTGACGGGGCGTGCTGCATGGTCGATTCGGAGATTTTATTTAGAGATCTACGGTGAGGGTGCGGGCACCGCCGTCGGTCTCGGCAATCTCGACATTCACGCAGTCGTAGGGAAGCAGCTCTTCAATCTTCTCGGGCCATTCGATAAAGCAGAGGGCACCGCTGGCGAAGTAGTCTTCGGCTCCCAGGTCGTAGGCCTCCTGCAACTTGTTGAGGCGGTAGCAGTCGAAGTGGTAGATGAGTTCGCCGGTGGTTGCCGAGCGGTATTCGTTGATGATGGCGAAGGTGGGGCTGTTGACGGGGTCTTCGACACCCAGTTCTTCGCACACGGCTTTGATGAAGGTGGTTTTGCCGGCACCCATCTCGCCGTGGAAGGCAAAGACGGTGTTGTCGCCCATGAGTTCGATAAACTGGCGGGCAACCTGGTGTATCTGGTCGAGGTTTTCTATGACAAGGGTATGCATAATCGTATCTATTTTTTAGTGAGAGTAATCAGGGGTATCATCATCTCTTCCATGGAGATGCCTCCGTGCTGGAAGGTGTCTTTGTAGTAGCCCACGTAGTAGTTGTAGTTGTTGGGGTAGGCAAAGAAATCGTGGTTGGTGGCAAATATGTAGGTCGAGCTGATGTTGGGCGAGGGCAGGCCGTAGCGCTCGGGCGACTTGATTTCATAGACCTGCTTGGGGTTGTAGCTGAGCGATTTGCCCACCTTGTAGCGCAGGTTGGTATTGGTGTTCTTGTCGCCGATTACCTTGATGGGGTTGTTCACATGTACGGTGCCGTGGTCGGTTGTGAGTATGATTTTGAAGTCTTTCTCGGCAATCTTGCGGAAGAGGTCGAGTGCCGACGAGTGCTTGAACCACGACTCGGTGATGGAGCGGTAGGCCGCCTCGGTCGATGCCAGTTCGCGAATCATCTTCGACTCGGTGCGGGCGTGCGAGAGCATATCGACAAAGTTGAGCACGCACACGTTGAGTTGGTTGTTCTCAATTTGCGGGAAGTTCTGGATGAGTTTTTCGCCGAAGGCCGACTCGTTGATTTTGTTGTAGGAGAAGGTGTAGCGCTTGCGGAACCGGTCGAGCAACGTCTGGATGAGAGGCGCTTCGTTGAGGTTCTTGCCCTCCTCCTCGTCTTCATCGACCCAGAGGTCGGGGAACATGCGGGCAATCTGGTTGGGCATCAATCCCGAGAAGATGGCGTTGCGCGCATATTGCGTGGCCGTGGGCAAGATGCTGAAGTAGAGATCTTCCTCGGCGGTGAAGTATTCGTTGAGCAGGGGTTTGATGACCCGCCACTGGTCGAGCCTGAAGTTGTCGATGAGGATGAAGAATACCTTCTCGCCCTTGTCGATGAGGGGAAACACTTTGGTCTTGAAGAGCTCGTGGCTCATGAGGGGGTGTTCGCCGCCGGTAATCCACTTCTCGTAGTTCTTTTTGACAAATTTGGCGAAAGCGCTGTTGGCCTCGCTCTTTTGCAGGGTGAGCAGTTCGTCCATGTCGCTCTCGGCCTGGGTGAGCTCCAGTTCCCAAAAGACCAGTTTCTTATAGACTTCGTACCAGTCGTTCCACGAGTAGGAGTCGTTGATCTGGCTGCTGATGTGTTGAAATTCCTGGCGGTAGTCGCTCGAGGTTTTCTCGAGGATAATCTCCTTGTGATGGAGGTTTTTCTTGATCGACAGGAGTATCTGGTTGGGGTTGACGGGCTTGATGAGGTAGTCGGAGATTTTGTTTCCGATAGCCTGGTTCATGATGTTTTCCTCCTCGCTCTTGGTGATCATGACCACGGGGATGGAGGGGTTGTCCATCTTGATTTGGCTGAGGGTATCGAGACCGCTCAAGCCGGGCATGTTCTCGTCGAGAATGATGAGGTCGAAGGGTTCGTGAGCCGCTTTCTCGAGGGCGTCGCGACCGTTGGAGACGGTGGTGACGTCGTATCCCTTCTGTTGAAGGAAGAGAATGTGGGGCTTGAGTAAATCGATCTCGTCGTCGGCCCAAAGTATTTTACCGTTCTTCATAAGGCTCTGTGGGTTGAGGATTGTTTTCAAGAAATAAGAAATAGTCTTCGAAACTGTATCCTTCGAGCAGTTTCTTGAAGTTATCCTCGCTGATCATGATGGGCCTTACTCCCGGCGGGTAGCGGAATGTTTCGCTGTTGTCGAGGAGCCGTCGATAGTGGGATAACTCGTCAAAGTTATTAAATCCTTTGACAACTAACATACTTATTTCGTTAAAGGTCATTATTTCGAGGTCGAAATCTTTAATTACGAAACTGGTAAAGTTGTGTTTGGCTACATCGAAGAGCAGTTGGTTGGACGACACGCTGTCGGTGGCATAGACCAGCAGGAGCACGTGCGGAGCGTTGAGGTCTTGCGTGAAGGCGGCCCGGACGGTATCGTTGCGCATGGTCGTGGTATCGTTGGTGAGTCGGGCTTTCCACAGCATGCCTCTGAGGTTGCCGCTGCCTTCGGCCAGTTGTCGGCCTTGTGCTACACCCTTGAGCATGGTGGTGGCCAGGGGTGAGACATCGGCTTGCGGATAGCGCTCGAGCAGGTTTCTCAACCCGGTTTTGAATTGGTCGTACTGCTTGTCGCCCACATAGGCGAGGGCGTCGAGGAAGAGGAACTTGGGCATGAGCGGCGAGAGGGGATACTTCTCCTCCATGTATTGGCGGCTGCGGTGCACGGTGGCATTGTCGTTTACGAGGTATGCGGCATAGGTGGCCTCGTAGATGGAGTCTTGCTCGGTGCTCATGCGCCGCAGGTTGTCGAGGTAGTGCGGGTCGGCCATGGCCTGGGCATAGGGACTCTCGGGGAAGGTCGATCGTATCTTGTCGCGATACAGGGCCGCGGTGGCTTCGTCGCCATTGCGCATGTACATGAGGTACATGTTGTAATAGACGTCGAGCCGGTAGGGGTTCTCGGGGAACCGCGACTCGAGCAGATTGAAGTTGGCTATGGCGGCCGGGTAGTCCTCGAGTTTGTTTTTGAGGATAAGACCCATGTTGAAAAGTCCCTCGGCTACCACCTCGTTGGAGGTTTCGAGTGCCTCGGGGGTGAGTGGTATCTGCTTGAGGTAGAAGGCGGGTTTGTGGGGATCGTCGGCATCGGCCATCTGAGCGCTGTCGGGGCTCTCTTCGATGGGCATGCCGTTCTCATCGAACTCTGTAGTCTCTTCGCCCGGTTCGCCTTCGGTCTTTTCGGCAAAGTCGCTCATCGAGAATCCCGATTTGTTGCGGCGGCGCCAGTCGTCCTCGAGTTTACGGCTACCCCAGGTGCGCTGGAACTCGGTCTTACCGGCCGATACCATGGTCTTGTTGTAGAAGTACCACGACTTGTCGCCCGAGATCATGGTCGCGTTGTTCTTGGCTGCGTTGTTGCTGTTGAACTGGGGCCCTTGTTGCTGGGCCAGATACTCTTCGCGTTGAAGGGCTTCGGCCTCTTCTTTCTCTTTCTTGATGAGGTCGTCGATAATCTTCTGTATGGCTTTGTTGCGCTCGTCCTCGCTCATGGCGGCAAGGTTTTGCAGACTGTCCTGCAACTCGACATTCTGGGCATAGACCACGAGTTCGTCGAGCACGGTGGAGCGCCGCGTGAGCAGGTCGTACCGCGGGAAGTCTTCTTTCAACTGGGGCAGCGCTTCGGCATAGCAGGGCTGGGCATCGACATACTCGCGCCGCTCGAAATAGAGGTCGCCAAGGGTCACCTGGTTGATGGCCTTTTCGAGTCCGTTGCGGGTGCTCTTTTGGTTGGCCAGCCGATAGTTCTCCATGGCCTTGAGGGTGTCTTTGCGGGAGAGGTAGAGGTTGCCGATGGCATAGTATATCTGGTCGAGGTACTCTTTGTTGCGGTCGCGCGAGGCCATGCGGGTGAGCTTTTTCACCTCTTTGGTGATGTCTTTGCCCGAGAATACTTCGGTCTGTTTGATGCGGGCGTTGAACTCGGTGCGGTAGGGCGGGTTCATGGCTATGACCTTGCCGAACGTCTGGTAGGCCAAAGTGGGGTTCTCGGTTTTTTCGTAGAGTTGCCCCAGCAGGAAGGTGAGGCGGATGCGCTGCTGCTTGCTGGGTGCCGACTTGATGGCGGTTTCGAGGAAGGGGATGGCTTTCTGATACTCGCCCCGGTGGATGAGGTAGTCGGCATTGACGGTGGCAAACCAGTTGTTTTGCGACTCGGGCAGCTTGTCGTTATTGATTTTCTGGAGTATGTCTTCGGCTTCGTAGAGCCATCCCAAGGCAATGTAGCAACGGGCTTGCCAGATCTTTGCCTCGGCGACCAGGTCGGGGAGCCAGGTGAAGTGGCGCGAGATGTAGAGGAAGGTGGCGGCCGCCTCGAGAAATTCGCCTTTGTAGTACTGGGCCTGTCCCATCAGTCGCCAGGCGTTGTGGATGAAGGGGTTGTATTCGTCGCGCTTGAGGTAGTCGCGATACTTGGGGTCGCTCATCTTTTTGGAGTCGCGCTTGGGCTTTTTCTTGATGGAGTGCAGCTGTATGGCTTTTTGGCACTTCTCGATGGTGCGGTCGAAGCTGCCCGTGGGTTGTGGGTTCTTGGGGTTGGCATAGGCTTGTGCGGGGTGCATGAGCACGAGGTCGGTGAAGTTGTCCTGGTATTCGCCCTCCATGGTTTTTATCTGCTCCTTGTAGTTCTCTATCCCGTTGAAATAGACGTTGTAGCGGGTCGTGAAGCTGTGGTAGAAACGGGTGAATGCCGTATTCTTTTTGGTCGAGCAGGAGACGAGCAACAGGACGAGCAGCAGGGTGGCGATATGTGTGATTTTCTTCTTCAAGCGCTATGGGTATAAGAGACCATCTTTTTAAACTGATTTTCGGCCGTTTTATTGTCTTTGTGCAACGGCCTTCTGCACACGGCTCACGATGATCTTGGCTACGAGATAGATGACAATCAGGGTAAAGACGATGGTAGCTCCGGCCGGCACGTCGAGCCAGTAGGAGAGCAGCAGCCCCCCGATACCGGCCAGCAGGTTGATGAGTCCCGACAGCCAGATGATGGAGCGGAACTTGTGGCAGAACAGCTCGGCAAACATTTGTGGCAGCGACAGGATGGAGATGAGCAGCATGATGCCTACCAGCCGGATGGACAGGACTACGGCCGTGGCTACAAAGAAGGTCATGATGTAGTTGATGAGTCGGGTGTTGATGCCGCGGGTGGTAGCAAAGTCGGTGTCGAAAGCGGTATAGACGATGTGCCGGTATTGCCACAGGGTATAGGCGATGAGCAGGAGGGCAAAGGCGGCAAAGACGAGAATGTCGGTGCGGGTGATGGTGAGTATGTTTCCAAACAGGAACTCGGTGAGTCCCGGAGTGTAGCCGGGGGTCATGAAGATGAAGATGATGCCGACGGCCATGCCCAGAGTCCAGATGACGGCGATGGCCGAATCTTCGCGCACCGATTTTCCCCGCGATACCCATTCGACACCCAGTGCCGAGAGGATGGCAAAGAAGAGGGCAGCGAGGGTGGGGTTTATGCCCAGGAAGTAGCCGATGCCCAGTCCGCCGAACGAGGCATGGGTGATGCCTCCGGTGATGAAGAGCATGCGTCGGGCTACGATGTAGGTGCCGATGATGGCGCTGATGATCGAGATGAGCAGGAGGGCCATCAGGGCATTTTGGAAAAACGTATAGTTGAGAATCTCCATTGTAAACGGGTTATTTGTCGATATTTCTTTGTTCGTTGACCACCAGCAGTATTTCGTCGCGCAGGGATTCGGGAACCTCGATTTGTCGCAGTTGCAGGCTGCGCACCCATCCCGGCACATCGCTGGGGAGGAGGGTATAGAAAATGTCTCTGAAGTGCTCGACCTGCTCGGGGGTATATTGGTCGGCAGGGGTGTTCTTCCAGTCGTCGAGCTCCTCGTCGTCGTAGTACTCGATGGTCTTGCTCACGCCTGCCAGCAGGCTGTCGCGTTCGCACACGAGGTGCTGTCCGCAGCACTCTTGCGGGGGAGCTGGTGTTTCGTCCTGAGCGGGCGGGTTGCCTGCGGCTGCCTGTTTTTTCTGGTCCCGGAGGTGAAAATAATAGGTCACGAGGCCCAGCAGCACGATGGCGATTACAAGTATAATCATAGTGTGGTATCTCCTTTCTGTGTGGGGAACAGGGTGAAGCCGGCCCGAGTGAGGTCGGTCCAGTAGTCGGGGTATGACTTATCGACGACGGCCGTGTCGGCAATCTCGATACCGGGGAACCGGAATGAGGCTGGAGCAAAGGCCATGGCCATGCGGTGGTCGTCGTAGGTTCGGATGACGGGATGGGCCTCCGGTTCTACGGTTTCGCCGTTCCAGGTGAGTGAGTTATCCGATGATAATAGTCTATATCCTAACTTAATAAGTTCATTGCAGAGGGCTGCGATGCGGTCGGTCTCTTTGATGCGCAGGGTTTGAAGTCCGGTGAAATGGAAGGGTATTCCCAGCAGACAGCAGGCCACTACCAGGGTTTGGGCCAGGTCGGGTTGCTCCGAGAGGTCGCAGCGATATTCGGTTGTATGAATATCCGATTTTATTAGTTTTGCTCCGTCCGAAGAAAATAGTGTTTCGATTCCCAGCGGCTCGAAGAGTTGGGCAATGCGGGCGTCGCCCTGGAGACTTTTGGGTGTGAGTCCTGGCAGTACAACCGAGCCGGTCGGGGAGAGGGCGGCTATCTCGTACCAGTAGGAGGCTGCCGACCAGTCGGGCTCGACGCTGAACGGGGTGGGCGTGTAGCTCCCGGCCGAAACTCGCAGGGTGTGGCCGGTGCGTTGAGCCTCGATGCCGTAGTGGGCCATCATGCCGAGGGTCATCTCGATATAGGGAGTCGAGACGATTTCGCCGGTGAGGGTCAGGGTGAGCCCGTCGCGCATGCGAGGGGCAATCATGAGCAGGGCCGAGATGTATTGCGAACTCACATCGCCGGGCAGGGTGAGCTCGCCTCCGGTGAGCTGCCGGCCGCAGATGTCGAGGGGCGGGAAGCCTTCGCGCGAGGTGTAGTCGATGTCGGCACCGAGGGCGCGCAGGGCTTCGACCAGTATCTTTATGGGGCGTTGTTTCATCCGTTCCGAGCCGGTGAGCGTGTGCCGGCTACCCTCGACCTGGGCGTAGTAGGCGGTGAGAAATCGCATGGCTGTCCCGGCACCGTGTATGTCGATGGTGCGATCGTTGCCGGTGAAAGCTTGGCGCATGACACGGGTGTCGTCGCACGACGAGAGATTCTCCACGGGAATGGCATTGTTGCACAGTGCATTGATAATCAAAGCTCTGTTGCTGATGCTCTTGGAGGTGGGCAGTGCGATGGTCGCCGTGCAGTCGGCGGGGGCGAAAATTTGATAATTCATTTCGTTAGCCATGAGTTTTGACCGCAAAATTAGCAAAAAAAGAGGAATGGTATGTGTTATGAAGTTGAGTTTTCTTGGTTCTACTGGCTTGGGGTTGTTGGCTTTGTGACGGGTGTGAATGTCGGGCACACTCGGTGACCGTGCAAGACTCGACACGGCGGGCTATATAAAAAAAGGGCTGTCTCACGACAGCCAATTTGTAAACCTTAAATCTAATACTATGAAAAAACATAGTACAAATATAGATGCAGTTTCTCGATTTTCCAAACGGATAGTTTAAAAACAAACTGTTTTTAACGTAAATATAGTAAAATATAGCGCTATTATTAACTAATTAACGCTGCTTGGGAAAAATTGTCAAGTGAATCGTGCGGCTTGTTGTTGCCCGTATCGTGCGACCGGCTCAATTGCCCCGGTATGTAGAGTATCCGTAGGGCGAGAGGGTGATAGGCACGTGGTAATGGTTGTCGTCTTTAATCTCGAAAACCACTTCGATGAAGGGGTAGAACGACTCTTGCTCCTGGGCTTCGAAGTAGGGCCCCACGAAGTAGGTGAGTTTATATACTCCTTGATTGCTTGTGCCGGGTCGCTTCTCGAGAAAATCTTTTACCCGGCCGTTGGCATCGGTAGCACGCTCGTCGAGCAGCAGCCACGAATGGTCGGCTTCCAGGCGGGAGAGGGCAATTTTGACCCCTGTTGCCGGTTGCCCCTTGTGGATGTCGAGGATGTGGCTGGAGAGTTGATAGACTTTTTCCTGTGCAACCGAGGTGATTGCGATCAGGATTGTCAGCAGGGCTGTAAGAATTAGTTTTTTGTTCATAGCTATAAAAGTTTGGGTTTTATACGAATTGGACAATGGGGTAATTCTTTGATAGCTCGTTGGCAATGGATGAGTGGGCTTCACCGCCGGACTGCCTTGGGTACTCCCTACTCTTTGCGTGGTTGGGCAAAGAACTTGTGGAAGAAGAGCAACTGGTAATCGATGGAGTTGTTCCAGTAGGGAATGTTGTGGGCTCCAGGCCGTTCGATGAAGTCGTGCTTGATGTGGTGATCGAGCAGAGCCTGGTGGACGTTACGGTTGACCTCGAGAAAGAAGTCATCGACCCCGCAATCGATAATGATGGCCAGTTCGTCGTCGTTGAGCGAGGGGATAAGGTTGATGACGGTGTGCTCGTTCCAGCGTTTTTGGTTGGTGTCGAATTTGCCTAACTGGTCTTGCATGTTCCAGTTAGCAGGGAAGGGGCGAATGTCGAGTCCGCCACTGATGCTGCCTGCAGCCCCGAATGTGTCGCGATGGCGGATGGCGTTCCACATGGCACCGTGCCCGCCCATGCTGAGGCCGGTAATGGCTCGGGCGCTACGGTCGGCAATGGTGCGGTAGTGCGAATCGATGTAGGAGATGAGTTCGCTCGAGATATAATCTTCGAACTGCATGTCTTTGTGCAGGGGGCTGTTCCAATACCAGCTGTTCAGCCCGTCGGGGCAGACGATGATAAACTGGTATTGCGTGGCCAACTGGGGTAGCTCGGGCTTGATAATCAACCAGGAAGCGTAGTTGCCTCCGTGGCCATGAAGCAGATATACGACGGGGTAACGTGTGTTCTCCGAGTCGTTATAATTCTGGGGCAGCACGACTGTGTTGCGAATATCTCGTCCCATTTTGCTGTGTATGGTGACGGTATCGACCTGTTGGGCACAGAGCCCCGCGATACAGAGCAACAGGATGAGGGGTAACAATAGAACTCTTTTCATGATGAATTCTTTTTATTTATCGTATGGTTGGGATAATGTTCTCGATGTTGTCTATCGTTTTACATATTCGGTGACAAAACGCAGGTTGTCGAGCAGCAGATTGCCGGGGTCGTCGTAGAAGCAGAGCCCTTTGATCTGGCCGGCACGTACCTGGGCGATGAAGAATTCTTCGCCTATCTCGTCGCTCAGCAGGGCTTGCCAGGCGGTATCCGACTCGTCGAGAGTCTGTCCGTCTTCGCCTTCGGTGGTCGCGAGGATATCGGTGAGGATAACCTGTTGCTCGTCGTCGGGCAGCTCGTCGTCGGGCTCGAAGAGGTTGTATTCGTCGTCGTCGCCGGTGATTTGCCCGATGAGGTCTTCGCTGTCTTCATAGCTGGTAATCTGGCCCGAGAGCCACCACTGGCCGTTCCATTCGACAAAGCCGGTGCGGAGGATGAGCGAGGGGGCTTTCATGTTTCGGGGCAACCCCACGAGTGAGCGGTTGGTCACCTCGAGTACCCGGTCGCTGGCAATGTGGCGGAAACGGGTCACCTGGTCGTTGCCCCCTTCGTATCGGTAATAGCCGGTATATTTGTGCCCCATGCTCATGAGCGAGGCATAGAGCGGCGACGATTCGCCCAGCACCTCGGCCAGCCAGCGGGGCGGGGTGAGGCGCATGAACTCGGTCACCTGGTTGAAGCCAAAGTCGTTGCAGAGTTGGTTGACCATGTCGGGGATTTGTTCTTTGAGGTCGGCCTCTTTGGCTTCGTCGGCCAGCGATTCGGCCTGGTCTTCAAGCAGGAATCCGTTGTTGGAGAAGAGGTATGACTGGGTGCAGAGCCACAGGAAGCGCGAGTGCAGGGCATAGAGGTTGTGCTGCTCTTTCTCGTCGAGTTGGAAGTAGTGGATCAGTTTTTCGTTTTCGGGAGCCGTTTCGTACTCGGTCTCGAACAGGGCCATGACATCGGCGGCTATGGCGGCAAAGGTATCGAGCGCGGGCGAATAGGCCACGTCGAGATTGTTGAGCTGCATGTGGTAGTGCCAGATGAGGAACTGGATATCCTCGATGTTGATTTCGCCCGGGATGTAGTCGCTGTCGAGGGTGTAGAAGGGAAGGTATTTCCCGTATTGCCGGTGATAAACCCGGGAGAATGCCTGGAATATACCGGTTTGCGAGATGATATCTTCGAAGTAGGCGGTGAGCATACAGGCGAGCTCTTTCTGCTCCGAGTCGTCGATCTTGCGATAGTCGTCATCGGCGAGCAGTTCTTCGATGGGACGGATGGCTGCCAATACTTTGTTGGACAGGGTGATGTAATAGAGATCGGTAGGAGCCGACCCGGTATAGGGGTGGAGGGTCTTCCAGTCACCGCTGTATATGCGTAGCTTGTCGTTGGTCATAAAAACAGAATTAGGTGTGTTTGCAAATGTAACGATAAATCGGAAAAAGTGGTTTTGAACAGCCTCTTTTTTGTGTGGCTTTATTTTATTTACTTTTCTTTGACTCAATAGGCCTACACGCCTATCTTTGCATGGAAATATGAAAAACAGAGAAGAATTGTCGAAAGAGCCGGTCGCTCCGCTGGCGGCCGATTTGCATCGCTGGTATGCACAAAATCACCGGGTGTTGCCGTGGCGGGGCATTACCGATGCCTACCGTATATGGATTTCGGAGATTATCTTGCAGCAGACCCGGGTGGTGCAAGGGTATGAATACTACAACCGCTTTGTGTCGCGTTTTCCCGATGTGCGGTCGTTGGCTGCTGCCGATGACGACGAGGTGATGAAGCTGTGGCAGGGGTTGGGCTATTACAGCCGGGCCCGCAATCTGCTGGCTGCCGCCCGGCAGGTGGTCGAGCGGTTTGGCGGTGAGTTCCCCACGACCTACGACGATATCCGTTCGCTGCCCGGTATAGGCGACTACACGGCGGCGGCTATCGCTTCGTTTGCCTACGGGCTGCCTCATGCGGTGGTCGATGGCAATGTCTATCGGGTGCTCTCGCGCATCTATGGCATTGATGTGCCCATCGACACGACCGAGGGGAAAAAGGTATTTGCCGCCTTGGCCGACGAGTTGCTCGACCGGAGAAATCCCGGCGGATACAACCAGGCACTGATGGAGTTTGGGGCGCTCTATTGCGTGCCCCGTTCGCCACAGTGCGGCGGATGTATCTTTGCCGACCGCTGTATGGCTCTGGCAACGGACAGAGTCGATGAGCTTCCGGTGAAGCAGGGGCGCACGGTGGTGAAGCCCCGATACTTCAACTACTTCTATGTGCGGCACGAGGGGAATACGTGGCTGCGTCGGCGCGAGGGACGCGACATCTGGCGCAACCTGTATGAACTGCCGCTTATCGAGACGGCCGAGGAAGAGCCGCTCGATAGCCTGCAACAGGGCGAGGCGTGGGCTTCGTTGTTTGCCGGGGCCGGACGGGTGAGTGTTTCGGCCCAGGTATATGCCTGCAAACATGTGCTTTCGCACCGCATCATCCATGCCCGGTTCTATGTGGTCGAGACCGAGAAGGAACCCGCCATGCCGGGTTATGTGCGCATTGCTGTCGGACAGATAGGCGACTATGCCGTGTCGCGGCTCACCGAGGGTTTTCTCGAAAAGTTGTCGATGAATTATCCCTCTTTGTTTTGAGAAATAAGCAGATAATTTTTTACTTTTGCAAGAGTAGCCCAGACTGTACCGGGACTGTGTGTGCGGCAGTGATTCTGCCGGGTGATGCACGGTGGGGGTAAGAGTTGGGGGCAAGAACAGGAAACAACCGAATGATAGAAAGAGTAATTATATTGGACGCCGTCGATCCGGTGACTTTTTATGGCGTGAACAATGCCAACGTGCAGGTAGTTAAAAATCTTTTCCCCAAGGTGCGCATCGCCGCCCGGGGCAATGTGATGAAGGTAATCGGCGACGAGAAGGAGACCGAACTCTTCGAACAGAAGATCAAGCAGCTCGAGAAATATTGTGCCGAGTATAACCAGTTGAGCGAAGAGGTAATCATCGACATTATCAAGGGAGACGAACCGCAGACCGTGAAGCCCCAGGAGAACCTTATTATCTATGGGGTGAACGGCAAACCTATCACGGGGCGCACACCCAACCAACAGAAACTGGTCGAGGCCTTTGCCCATAACGACCTCACGTTTGCCCTGGGGCCGGCCGGTTCGGGCAAGACCTATGTGGCTATCGCTCTGGCGGTGAAGGCACTGAAAAACAAGGAGGTGAAGAAAATTATCTTGAGCCGTCCGGCTGTGGAGGCCGGCGAGAAGCTGGGCTTCTTGCCGGGCGACATGAAAGACAAGATCGACCCCTATCTGCAACCGCTCTACGATGCGTTGGAAGATATGATTCCGGCAGCCAAACTGAAGGAATACATGGAGTCGAACGTGATACAGATTGCCCCCTTGGCCTTCATGCGTGGCCGCACGTTGAGCGATGCGGTTATCATTCTCGATGAGGCGCAGAACACTACGACGCACCAGATAAAAATGTTTCTCACCCGTCTGGGCATGAACGCCAAGATGATAGTCACGGGCGATATGACCCAGATAGACCTGCCGGCCTCGCAGACTTCGGGACTGGTGCAGGCGATAGGCGTCTTGAAGAATGTCGAGGGGATAGCCCGCGTGGAGTTCAACAAGAAAGATATTGTGCGCCATAAACTGGTACAGCGCATCGTCGAGGCCTATGAAAAGCACGACGAGAAGTTGCGCAAGGCTGCCGAGGCCCGCAAGCAGGAGCGTGCTGCCGCCCAGGAGAAGGGCGAGGCGTGAACTCTCGGGTAGAGCCGTTCGTGGCACGAGGTTGCCGGGTGGTACCGGGTGGGCCGAGATAGTTGAGTCTCGGCCATTCTTAATATGTGTTATTCATGCACTATCTCGTTTTTATGTTGTATCTTTGTGGTGTCTTTTGAGAAGACAAACAACGACTATATTATAAACAGAAAAAGTATTACAGAAATGAAAAATGCTTTGGTAAAAACCGATTTCAAATTTCCCGGACAAAAGAGTGTATATCATGGTAAAGTGCGCGATGTGTATAACATCGACGACGAGTTGCTGGTGATGGTGGTGACCGACCGCATCTCGGCCTTCGACGTCATTCTGCCCGAGGGTATTCCCTACAAGGGACAGGTGCTGAACCAGATTGCCGCCAAATTCCTGGACGCTACGGCCGATATCCTTCCCAACTGGAAAGTGGCTACTCCCGATCCCATGGTGACTGTGGGTTTGCGTTGCGAACCGTTCAAGGTCGAGATGGTTGTGCGGGGGTATTTGACGGGGCATGCCTGGCGCGAATATAAGGCCGGTAACCGCACATTGTGTGGCGAGACCATGCCCGAGGGTATGAAAGAGAATGAAAAATTCCCGCATCCCATCATCACGCCTACAACCAAAGCTGCCGAGGGTCACGACGAGGATATCTCGAAAGCCGAAATCATTGCCCGCGGCATCGTTTCGCGCGAGGACTACGAGCAACTCGAGAAATACACCCTGGCTCTCTATCAACGTGGTTGCGAGATGGCCGCTCAAAAGGGGCTCATCCTCGTAGATACGAAATATGAGTTCGGTAAGATTGGCGACAAGATTATCCTTATCGACGAGATTCACACGCCCGACTCTTCGCGCTACTTCTATGCCGATGGGTATGAAGAGCGTCTGGCCCGTGGCGAAGAGCAACGTCAGCTGTCGAAAGAGTTTGTTCGCCAATGGTTGATTCAAAACGGCTTCCAGGGCAAAGAGGGTCAGAAGGTACCCGAGATGACCGAGGCCTATTGCAACAGCGTGTCGGATCGCTATATCGAACTGTACGAGCACATCGTGGGCGAGAAGTTTGTCAAAGCCGAAGGCGAAGACCTGGCCGCCCGTATCGAGAAGAACGTGACCGATTTCCTGAACAGCCGCAAGAAATAAACGAGCGGGGAAAGGACCATATCACGAATGGACTATAAGGCAGAAGAGATAAAACCCTATAACGAGGAGACCGACAAGACCACGCAGGTGCGCGAGATGTTCGACTCCATTGCGCCGGCCTACGATGCGATGAACCGCACCATGACCGTGGGCATAGACCGCTGGTGGCGACGGGTAGCCGTGAAGATGTTGCGCCGCTATCCCCACCGTCGTCTGCTCGATGTGGCTACGGGCACGGGCGACTTGGCCTTGCTGCTCGACGAGCGACTCAACCCCGACCAGATTATCGGCGTGGACCTCTCGGAGGGTATGTTGCGGATTGCCCGCGAGAAGGCGGTCAAGCGCAATGCCCAGCGCCGTATCCTCTTCGAGGTACAGGATTGTCTGTCGATGGATTTCGACGACAACAGTTTCGATGTGGTGACCGTAGCCTACGGGGTGCGCAATTTCGAGCTCCTTGAAGCCGGCTTCCGCGAGATGTACCGGGTACTTCGGCCCGGCGGTGCGTTGTGCGTCATCGAGCTGTCGACCCCCGAGCATTTCCCCTTCCGCCAGCTTTATAAGTTCTATACCTATACCTTTATCCCCTTCGTAGGTCGACTCGTGTCGAAAGACCGTAGCGCATACAGCTACCTGCCCCGTTCGGTCGCTGCCGTGCCGCAGGGCGAGGCGATGCTCGACATCTTCCGCCGCGCCGGTTTCGACCACTGCTATTGCCGTCGGCTCACTTTTGGTGCCTGCACCATCTACATCGGGGAGAAACATTAAAAGAGGACAGGCTTAATCAAAACTGATTAAGCCTGTCCTCTTTTTATATCATATTATATTCGATAATAGATCGTGCCAGACAGGGTAAGAGTAGATATGTGTTGGCCGTCTTTTGCCAATTGATAACTGCCTTTGTAAACAGCGTTTCCCTGTTCATCAAGCAATCTTACTTCTCCATCTTGCAGGGTATAGGTGGTAGTAACGATGAGTCTGTCTCCATCCCACAATTCGCATTTCCCATTGCTGAAAAGATAAATTTGCCGACCATCTCTAGCTTTAAGCCGTTGAGTCGAGCGGAATACAACTTTTCTTTGTGCAATACAGGTCTCGAACTTAGATATGTTTTTAAGAGGTTCTCCCGCATATGACGAGAAAAACATTCCACTAGCTACTACAATAATAGCCATAATCAAATTTTTCATTGTTTTTGTGTTTGATATTATTCCCTACTCACTTGTGGCTTTTCGGGTTGCTCCATTTGTTTTTTTTATAACAGAAATAAGCAAAAATGTTTGTTTGGTTATGATATGTGAGTTAGTTTAGATTTCATGTTTCATAGGCATTTGATTTTTTGATGTTACGGTATTGAATGAATTGGAGTAAAAATTGTTTAATAGCAATAAATGCTTTTACTTTTTCTATTCAAGGATAAGGAAATAAGAATGCTTGGTCTATTTTGCATATACATTACCATTTTTGGTATCCCATACGTAGTAGGAATATCCTTTATCTTTTGCAAGGGCTTTGGCTTCACTTTCTGATGAAGCGTTTCCAATGTAAAGGTATCCGTTATAGCCAGCAGCAGCACCGACGGCAGCTCCTCGATAATCGAGTTTTTGGGTTGAAGCAGAAGATGCAGCAATTAAAAGAAATGTACTGAGCCCTAATACTTGAATACTTGTAATAAGAAATCTTTTAGCTTTAGTTTCCATAGACATATAATTAAAGTAATAAAATAGAAGATGATGTCGAAAATGTCGAAAGTCCCGTTTAGAAGGTTAAAGTATTGACCTAATTCTAAAAAAAATGGTAGTACTATTGCAATGCATAAAATATAATAGTTTAAATAATTATTCTTGATAAACATTGACATGAATACCAATAGACTGGCATACCATAAAGCATCGGGAAGAGAGTATGCAAATAGTTGTAGTGCTAAATTCTCGCTCTCTATCTCAATAGCTCGAATTTTAAATGGGAGCCATTCCATAAAGATTATATTTTGCCGGAACAATATATAAATTGTGGTTCCTGCAAATAATAGTAATAGTGTATATGTTATTTTTTTTAGATAATACATGCCTTATTAAGCGGTTTTTAATCCTTTCTAATATTGCGATGCATTAACGATAAATGATGTTTTGGCCTTCTCTATTATATAGGGAAGTAGAGTGCGTTTATCTGATTATCATGCCTTTTTAGCTTCTTATTGCGATGATAAAGTCCCCTTTTATTTTTGAGAGCATAGCCATTATGAGCTCTCATATTTGTATTTGATCAATTTAAGGTGAGTATTTATGGGTATAAGTATCAATTGGACATGAGAGATAAATCTGGAATATTAATTTGGTGGCATGGTTGATATCGTTGTGCCTTTCACAGTCCATGTCAGGCGTATATATAATAAAAGCGTGGACTGCTATGCCACGTTATAAACGGAGGTCTTAGGAAACCCTGAAGTACAATAGGCAAACAGTTCACGCATATACGTAGAACCGCTCTGCTATCCTTGTACTTCATCGAAAAGTTCCTAAGTTTCCGTTTACAAGATAAGCATAGACGCTTCTTCCAATAATGTCTTTGATTGAGTCTAGCTCAATCGATATTGCAAATAAAAAAATTATTCTTGAATTAAGCAAATAATAATAGCGGAATCTTTGTTGGTTAAATAACTCTATATAATAGGAATATAGTTCGCTATATTGATGACGATTGGGGGTATATTTATAAAAAAACACATCGGGGCTGCCTCTTCAATGAGGCAGCCCCGATGGTATAAGTAGGGTTTGTGTCCCGCGGGATTATTTGTGGGCGGGGCAGATGGGTTTGATCTGTTTGAAGAAGTCGTTGCCCTTGTTATCGACGAGGATAAATGCGGGGAAGTCTTCTACCTCGATTTTCCAGATGGCCTCCATGCCGAGCTCGGGATACTCGACGCACTCGATGCTCTTGATGTTGTTCTGGGCGAGGATTGCGGCCGGACCGCCGATGCTGCCCAGGTAGAAGCCGCCGTGTTTCTTGCAGGCGTCGGTGACGGCTTGGCTGCGGTTACCCTTGGCCAGCATGATCATGGAGCCGCCGTGGCTTTGGAACAGATCGACGTAGGGGTCCATACGACCGGCTGTCGTGGGGCCCATCGAGCCGCAGGCCATGCCTTGCGGGGTCTTGGCGGGACCGGCGTAGTAGATGGGGTGATCCTTGATGTACTGGGGCAGGTCTTCGCCACGATCGAGGCGCTCTTTGAGTTTGGCGTGTGCGATGTCGCGGCCCACGATGATGGTTCCGTTGAGTGAGAGTCGGGTGGCTACGGGGTATTTGTCGAGCTCCTTGAGGATTTCGCTCATGGGCTGGTTGAGGTTTATCTTCACGGCATTGCCTTCGCCGGCTTGACGCAGTTCCTCGGGGATGAGTTCGCCGGGGTTGCTGTCGAGTTTCTCGATCCAGATACCGTCTTTGTTGATTTTGCACTTGATGTTGCGGTCGGCCGAGCAGCTTACGCCCAGACCTACGGGGCAGGAGGCGCCGTGACGCGGCAGGCGGATGATGCGCACGTCGTGTGCGAAGTATTTGCCGCCGAATTGTGCGCCGAGGCCAATGCGGTGAGCCTCTTCGAGTACTTGTTTCTCGAGCTCTACATCGCGGAATGCGCGGCCGTATTCGTTGCCCGTGGTGGGCAGGTTGTCGTAGTAGTGGGTCGAGGCAAGCTTGACGGTGAGCAGGTTCTTCTCGGCCGATGTACCACCAATGACGAAGGCAATGTGGTAGGGCGGACAGGCTGCGGTACCGAGGGTTTTCATCTTCTCAACCAGGAAGGGCACGAGTGTGGCGGGGTTGAGGATGGCTTTGGTCTCTTGGTAGAGGTATGTTTTGTTGGCCGAACCACCGCCTTTGGTTACGCAGAGGAATCGGTATTCCATGCCTTCGGTGGCTTCGAGGTCGATTTGAGCGGGGAGGTTGCACTTGGTGTTTACTTCTTCATACATCGAGAGGGGAGCGTTTTGCGAGTAGCGCAGGTTCTCCTCGGTGTAGGTCTTGTAAACGCCCAGCGAGAGGGCCTCTTCGTCGCAGTATCCGGTCCAAACCTGCTGGCCTTTTTCGCCGTGGATGATGGCTGTGCCGGTATCCTGGCAGAAGGGCAGAACGCCTTTGGCGGCTACCTCGGCGTTGCGCAGGAAGGTGAGGGCCACATATTTGTCGTTTTCGCTGGCCTCGGGGTCGTGCAGAATCTTGGCCACTTGCTCGTTGTGCGAGCGACGCAGCATGAACGATACGTCGCGGAATGCGGCGTTGGCCATGGCGGTGAGACCCTCTTTTTCGATTTTCAAGATAGGTTTCCCTTCAAACTCGCTTACCGACACATAGTCTTTCGTAAGCAGGTAGTACTCGGTCGTATCTTCTCCCAGCGGGAACATGGGTTGATACTTAAACGGTGTGATAGCCATAGTTATATGTTATTTAGTTTGAGTTGTCGGTCGATACGGCGCCGACTCAACGGGTGGGGCGGCACCGGGTAATCGTGTCATGCAAAGATAAGCAAAGGTGATTGCATAGGCAAATTTTATCTTGTTAAAGGTGAAGTAGTGACAAAAGGAAATAGTGGATGATGAACTTATTTGGACGTTGACGATGATCGTGCTGTTTGCAGAGAGGAGTGCCGGTTGCAGGTTACTTTGTATGAAGCTGCCATAAAAAGGGTAGAACGTGGGGCTTACTTTGCGGTACCATATATGGGAAATCTAATCAGTAAATTTTATGGAAAAGAATTATCAAAAAGGAGATCGCAATCGACGGAAATCCCGCGATTTGCTTGTGGAGAAGATTTTGAACCGCTATCCTACCCGGCAGTTGAACAACGACGATGAGTTGTTTGATGCGCTTGAGGAGTATGACTCGTATCGCAACGAACGCTATGAGCGGCTGGCCGATGACCAGAGCAAGCTGTGCAAGTTGTTCATGTCCAACCCCAAGATGGGGGCTTTCATCTCGGATGTGGTTGGAGGTGACGACGCTCTGGTGGCCTGTGTGCGCTATTTCGGTCGCGATATGCTCGACTGTGCCCAGGACGAGAGCCGCATGGCTCAGGTGCGCCGGGCCAACGACGAGTATCTGTCGCGTGTGGCCCGCTTCAACGAACTGGAGGCCGAGATGCGCAGCAACCTGGAGAAGAGCAGCCGCTGCATGGAGCGCTTCAAGGCCGAGAAGGGAATGACCGATGCCGAGTTCGAGGGGTTCCTCGACCGGGTATATCACCTGTGCAACCATGTGTTCATGGGCGAATTGAATGACGAGGTGCTCAATTTGCTGTTCAAAGGGCTCTATTACGACCGCGACCTGTCGTGTGCCGAGCGCGACGGTGAGGTGCGGGGCCGCAACGAACGCATCGTCTTCGAACGTCGTGAGCGGGATGGCGACTCGTTGCCTCCCATGCGCAACGGGGGTAGTTTCGGGTCCGACTCGGAGCTGTCGCCGGTCTTTGGCAATCGTCGCCGTCGCAGTGTGTGGGACTTGTAGCCGCACCGCCCGGGTCGTGAGTTAATTCTCTGAATGTCTAATTTTTTTGAAAACCGATGTTTATGTTGAATATTAAAAATTTGAGTGAAAAGATGAAACAGTTTTTGTTGAAGTGGAAAACTCCGCTGCTGTGGCTGGCGGGAGTGGTAACCCTGATTGTTTGCTGGCTGCTTTGGGACAGCTTGTTTGACAGCGGCTTGGCTTTGGCCGCTATTATCCCCGGTATGTCGGGAGGCAAACTCGTGACCAACGAGCCGCTCACGACCGATCTCGTGCGCGAAGGTAGCCCCTCGTTGTTGCGTAGCGAGGTCGATAAACGCATCGTGCGCATCCGCCCCATGTCCACCCCTATTGATCAGTTGTCGCGTTGGAACGGAGCGCGCAAGGCTTCGTCGATGATTGTCGATTACTACTCGGTCGATGTGAAGCCTACCAAGTCGTACCTGAAGACCGCCTATACGGCACCCGCCGAAGGGTCTGTCAACGACACCCACAAGAAGGCCAAGATCGATGCCGTGGACAACAGCATCTTCGAGGTGTCCGAGACGATTCTCGTGCAGGGGGTGAAGGGGTATGAGCCCGACGGTACGCAATCGAATGCCGACCTGGTGCTCTATATCTCGACCAAAGACGAGGAGACCGGTTCGCTCACGGTCTATCCCATCAACGGGGCAAAGATTGGCACGGTAACCAACTGTGTGCCGTCGATTCCGGCCAACACGCCTCTCATCCGTATGGGTCGCGCGGCTACCGAGCTCGACGTGCAGACGGCTCAGTTTGCGGCTCTACCTGTCAAGAGTCAGAACTACTGCCAGATTTTCAAGATGCAAATCGAGCAATCGACCTTCCAGAAGATTGCCAACAAGGAGGTCGAGTGGGACTTCTCGGATGCCGAGGAGGCTGCCATCTATGACATGCGTCTGGGCATGGAAAAGAGCTTCATGTTTGGTGTGAAGAACACGATTTTCGATCCCCGCAAGAAGGAGAACGTGATGCTCACGGGCGGTATCTGGTGGCAGGCTGGCAACCACTACACCTATAACCCGTCGGTAGAGATGACGCAAAACGACCTCATCGACATGATGCGCCAGGCCTTCACGGGCAACGGTGGCAACAAGCGCAAGATTCTCATTGGCGGTTCGTCGTTTATCGGTCGCATCAACAAGATCGAGATGACCAAGGTGGTAATGGCCCGCGAGGATAAGGTACAGTGGGGTATCGACTTCTCGGAGATTCGGTCGAAATTCGGTAAACTGTATGTGCTCTACTCCGAGGTCTTCGACGATTGCGGCATGAGCGACTATGGCTTTATCTTCGATCCCGAGTTTATCCAGAAGTGGTCGCATGTGCCCTTCGACACGCAAGAGCTCGACCTGAAGAAATCGGGTGTGCGCAATACCGATGCTCTGGTGTTGACCGAGGCCAGCTGTTTGACGCTGCGTTATCCGGCTGCCCACATGCGTATCGAGCCGGTAGTCCCCGACGGTAACTAAACCATAGGCCGGAGAGAGACTCTTCCCCCCCCGGCTCGCAAACGATCTGACAAGGGGGATTGTACGGGGCAACCGGTGTTGATTTGCGGGCCGGTTGCCCCGTCTTTTTTAGTGTATTGTTTAATTTAGATGAAAGAGAATAGATATGATTAAGATATATCAGACCCGGTTGGGCAATTTGAGTACGTCGGTCGTTGTGAACGGGGTGCCCCATAGAGTACAGTTTTATGCCCGCGATGGCGTGAACGGATTGTTCTCGACCGACGATGAGCCGCTGCAACAGGCCCTGGAGAAGAGTAGGGGATATGGCAAGCGCTTCACCCTCTTCGAGGTGGCTCGTCCCGAACCCCGGCAGGAGACCTACCAGTTGGTGCCCGGTATCCGGTCGTGGCAGGCAGCCCGGGACTATCTGCGCAAGGAACCGTACAGCCTCTCTGACGAGGAGGTCTCGACCCCCGCTCTCATCGAGCAGGCAGCCGAGCGTTTCCACTTGGTATTCACACAATTAAAAAAAGGGAAAAAACGATGAAAGTAAAAGAACACAGCCATTTGCGAGGCCAGAACGGATGCCTGGGATTTTTTTATGGGCTCGATGCCGTTCTCTCGGAATACCCCGAAGGGGGCTTGGCCGGCGAATTTTTTATCAACGGTGAAACTCAGTCTATCTGGGTATGGGACTCGGCGAGTCGTTTGTGGTACGATACGAATCATGCGGCTCCCGCCCCGTTTTGCGGGGTGGTATCCGACCCGGCCACATTCTCGCCCCCGGTGGGTAACGGAGAGTCGGCCTGTTATGTATATATTGCCGGCCATGCCGATACCTATACATTCCCTCGGGTGAAAGGGTTGTCGCCCGTAAGCGTGACAACCGATTCGGCCGCCATCATTACTCTGGTGTGGGACAGCGGTGCTTGGCATAGCTACGTGACTCCGCTGACCTTCGATGATGCCATACGCCCTACTTACATGTATCGGGGCATGTGGATGCAAAGTACTTCCTATTGCTGTATGAATGGAGTTGCCGATGTTGTCTATTACCAAGGGGCGTACTATGCGGTAAAACCGTCGGTGAGCTCTACGACACAGATCCCGACTACCACCTCCGATTGGGAGGCGTTTCCTCGTTTCCAAGCTATTGCTACTACGTTGGAGATGTTGCCCAACCAGATAATGTTGATGAATCAACAACAGACTATCCGCGTGGCGAGTGGTGAATCGTCGTGGGATTTGTGTAATGGAGAGATTCGCCATTTGGAATCGGGGACTTTTCTCTCACAGGCCGGCGATTTGAGAGTGTTTTCCACAAAGGGAAATGTGGTGATTTCTCCGAATGGTTGCATTTCGCTTTGGCGGAACAACAAGAAGGAACTGATTATCGACTGGAACGACGAAGGGCAGATAGAAATCTCGATGACCCACCCGGACAGTACGGGCGCAGATACCTTGTCGATATTGCCCCACCAGATAACCCTGTCGCGAACCGATGGCAATGGACAGACCTTGAGCAGTAGCTTTCTCTCGGCTTTGGGCCTTAACTGCAAATTGAAGCAGGCGACTGATACCCTTGAAGAGGGCGATATCTATGTCGATGAGAATAACTTCTTGAAACAGAAAAGGGGGTAGGCGATGAAGATAAGTATCGATCAACTGGTCAATCGGGTAAAGGTCAACATGGAGGAACTTTCCGATTTGCGCAATGCCGTAGTGGTTTTGGAGGTAGGTGTCGATGTGGCACAGTATATTCGGGAGAAACTGCCCGATGCCATACTCTCGGTATGGGCCTCGACCTCGGCCGAGTTGTTGCCGCAGACCGACTGTGCCTCGTCGTTGCAACCCGAGCGCCGGCCCGACGGGAGTGGACGGGTAGTCTTGCCCGACAACGTGTGGCGCATGACCGAGTTCTGCATGGAGGGCTGGCGACAGCCTGTGACCACCTTTATTGATCGCACTTCGCCGGCCTATGAGTTGCAGTTCAACCCCTATACCCGCGGGGGGATAGCTACCCCGGTGTGTGTATTGCTGGATGATACCGGACAAAAGTGCCTCGACTACTACTCCCTGCCCCCGCGCACCGAGTCGCATCGTGTCAAGACGGCCCGCTATGTGCCCTATCCCGAGGCTGTTGACGAGACGTACGAAATTGCCGACTCGTTGATTCCGGTCGTGTGCTATACCTGTGCGGCTCTGGTCTATGAGATATTGGGATGTCCCGATCAGGCAGCGGCCATGTTGCGCAGTATCGTGCGCTGATTGAACCTCGGCAAAGGGTATCATTGCCGGCTATCGGGCAGCCTCGGGAGAATCCTTCCGAGGCTGCCTTTTTAGTAGGGCCGCTAAAAAATGGAGAATAGAATAGAGACATGTTTTGCTATTGATATTATATTTGCGCTGCGAAATAGTAGTTTTAATAAAATAGAATTTGTGTTGAATTTGAAAACGATAGGCCGAGAGAACCCCATTGCACGATTCTTTGTGGACAATAGATATACGCTTGCTTTTTTTGTATTGTTGGTAATCTCGGCAGCGGCCTCTATATGGCTTGTATATACTCAGATGGTAAAGTTGACCAATACCGATTCGTCGGTTCCCAATCATGTGATCAAGACTTTGGTCGATGCCATGTTGTTGATGTCGCCCATGTTTCTGTTCAAGAGGCGTGGGCTCATATTCATCGTGTTGGCTCTGGTCGATGTGTTTTGTCTGTCGGCGGTGTGGTACTATCGCAACTATCTCGACATTATACCATTCTCGTCGTTTCTGCTCTTTGAGAATGTGTCGCCTATGTTGCTCGACAGTGCGTTGGCTTCGGCCCGATGGTGTGACTGGTTGGCGTTGCTTCCCACGTTGGTGACAGGGGTAGTCTATAAACTGTTTTTACAGAAACGGGTGCGAGCCGAACGGCGTCGGCAGTGGAAACCGACTGCCGCTATCGTGGGCATTGCAGTAGCTTTTTATGCTGTGCTTGCGGCGCGTGATGTAAAATTGGGTGTGTTTCACTCGTTTACCGACCGATTTGTGACCTATCCCAACAATATCCTTTACATCGATCAAAACGGGTTGTGCGGCTACACGTTGTATCAGATAGTTACCTCGTTGATTCCCGAGCCTGAACTTTCGGCCGAAGAGCGGGTTCAAATCGAATCGTTTCTCGACGATTATCCCCATTATACCAATAGCCTTTGCCCGGCTAACGAACAGAAAAATCTGGTGCTCATCATTGTCGAGTCGCTTAATTCGTGGGTAATAGGCAAGAGTTTCGACGGTATGGAGGTGACTCCATGCCTCAACCGTATCGTCAACGACAGCAATTCTATTTCGGCCGTACACATGTTGGCTCAGGTGAAAGACGGTCGTTCGAGCGACGGCCAATTTATGTACAATACCGGGTTGCTTCCGTTGCGTAGTGGGGCAGTGGCTACCCGCTATGGGCAATTGGATTACTATTCTATTGCCAAGGCATTGAAACGGCGAGGTTATACTACGGTAAATATGACGGTCGATCGCAACAACTATTGGAATCAGTCCGAGGTGAGCGTTGCCTATGGATATGACCGTAACTTGGATAGGCTGAAGGGGAGTTCAAATATAGGAAACAGTGTTCCCGACAGTGTTTTGGTTGTGCGCTCTATCGAGCAGATCAAGGCAGAGAAGGGGCCGTTTTTTTACCAGTTGATTACCGGCTCTTCGCACAAGCCATTCAAGGAACCGGCTCATAAAACCGTTCTGTCGCGGGCCGAAGGGTTTCCCACCGAGGTGCACAATTATATGGAGATAATTCACTATACCGATCGCTGCATAGGAGCTTTCATCGACTCGTTGCGGGTTAATGGACTGTATGAGAATACGGTTGTAGCCATTGTTTCGGATCATAACCAATTGCTCGAGCCTTGTACCGTGCCTGGCTACAACGATACCGAGGTAGCCTTTATTGTGGCCAATGCGGGAGTGAAACATGTTCACGAAGCGGTGATGGGGCAGATCGATGTCTATCCTACGTTGCTCGATGTGATGGGCTGTAATGATTATGGCTGGAAAGGACTTGGATACAGTATCTTGCGTACCCCGGTGCAGAGCGCCGTGGGGTGGGATGGAAGCGTGGCAGGAGTCTCAGCTGACAGTCTGGTCTCTCGGCAGACCGAAGCGTGGGAGGTCTCGGAGCAGATGGTTACCCGCGGCTATTTCTCGACAAAACAATGATAGGATAACAATATAAATTTTTATTTCACTACATTTGCATCGAATGTAATCGAGTGCAAATGAGGTTGAACAAGTTTTCGATGCCGGCTCTTTCGTGGGTGCGCGAGGGTCACTACCTGCTCTTCTATCTGTTGGCGGTAGTGTGCTTTATGTATCCTATCGAATATCTGCACATCGACCTCAAGTATTCGACAATTATCAGTCTGCCCACCTTGCTGGTGCGGGGATGGCCGGTGGGCGACACGCTGCTGAATTTTCTGCCTACGGTGGGCGATGCCTTTTTGCTGGCCTTGCCGCTCTTCCTCTTTACCCGCAGGCGGTGGGTGGTCTTTATCCCGCTTTTCCTTTTTGATATCTTTTGTCTCATACAGACCTGCTATGCCCGGGTCTATGAAGATGTGATGCCCTACTCGTCGTTCCTGCTGTTCGACAACGTGAACGATGTGCTGCTCAACAGTGTGCGGGGGCTGTTGCGCTGGCGCGACGTTACCCTCTTTCTCCCCACCCTGATGTTGCTGGGTGGATATCTGCTCTATTTCAGACGGATGCAGACCTATCCTTCGCAGCGTACCCGGGTGGTAGCTGCCTCGATTTCGCTGGTCATCGTCCTGATGGCCTATGGCACGCGAGCTTACGGGATTTATCATCGCGAGCCGTCCGACCGGGAGTCGCCCTGGACCGCCTTTATCACCCCTTATAACTATCGTGAGTATGTGCTCTATCACGGGGTGGTACCCTATACGGGTTATGTGCTGGTGTCGTCGATTGTACAGTCGGACGAACTCTCCGAGAGCGAACTCTCGACCGTCGCCAATTATCTCGACGGCATACCCCGCTATACCGATAATCGTTATGCTGTGGAGCCGGGGCGCAACCTGATTCTCATTGTCGTCGAGTCGCTCAACTCGTGGATGATTGGCCGCACGGTCAACGGGGTGGAGATTATGCCCCGGCTGAACCGTCTGCTGGAGCGGGAGGGAACCTTCTCGGCGCTTCATCTGATACCTCAGGTAAAAGACGGTCGCTCGAGCGACGGGCATCTCATGTTCAATACCGGGCTTCTGCCTGCACGGGTAGGGGCTACGTCGGTACTCCATGGCGAGAACCGTTATCCAGCCTTGGGGCATGCCTTGAAACAGAAGGGCTACCACACCCTCAATATCGTGTGTGACCGGGCACAGGACTGGAACCAGGCACACACGTCGCCCGCCTATGGTTTCGATACCCTCTACGACAAGAGTTCGTTCGAGTCGAGCGAGATGCTCGACGATTCGACCCTGTTTGTCCGTGGGCTATCGATTCTGCACGATACGCCCCAGCCTTTTTTTGCCCAGCTCGTGACTCTCTCGACCCATGCACCCAATGGCGCCCCCGTTGAGCCAACTGCGTTGTCGCAATACCCCACCTCGTCGCCCGAGCTCATCAACACGATGGAGGCCTTTCACCGGCTCGATAGCCAGCTGGGTCAGTTCATCGACTCGCTGCAGGCCTGTGGGTTGTACGACCGCTCGGTGATAGCCATCGTCTCCGACCACGACGAACTGGGATTGAATGTGTTTGAAGGTCGGGACTCGCGTACGTTGGCCGATCGCGAGGTAGCACTTGTCATTCTCAACACGCCCTGTACCGTTTCGTACGAATCGGTGGCCGGACAAATCGATGTCTATCCCACCTTGCTCGATGTGATGGGTGCCAACGAATATCCCTGGAAGGGGCTCGGCTACAGTCTGTTGCGAACTCCCGTGCGGAGTGCCGTCTATTGGGATTATCGAGTGGCTGGCGATACTCTCTCGCCCCTATGCCCGCGGCAAAAGCAGGCGTGGAATATCTCGAATCTGGTGATTACCGGCGACTATTTTGCTCGCCGGCCCCTCTCGTCGGCTCCTGCCGATGAGTGAGTGCCGGGTGGCCCGGCGCAACCTCGTGACGAGAAATGGGAATTTCATATCCAGCCATTTGGCTCTTTGAAAAAAAAATGCGAAATTTGCCCAGCTAAAAAAGATAAAGCAAACATACACAAATAAAAGTGATTACAATGAAGAAAAGTGCACTTCAAACTGCTCGTGCTTCGTATCAGCCCAAGCTGCCCGAAGCCATTAAAAACGGCGTAACTATCGTCGAAGGCGAAGCCACGAAATCGGTGGCCGACCAAGAGGCTATCGCCAAGTTATTCCCCAACACCTACGGAATGCCGGTGCTCCGTTTTGAAGCAGCCCCCAAGAAAGAATATCCCGCCATCAACGTGGGCGTAATCCTCTCGGGTGGTCAGGCTCCTGGTGGACACAACGTGATTTCGGGTCTCTTCGACGGACTCAAAGCCATGAACAAAGATAGCCGTCTCTTCGGTTTCCTCCTGGGCCCGGGCGGACTTATTGATCACAAATATATGGAACTCACCGCCGATATCATCGACGACTACCGCAACACGGGTGGTTTCGATATCATCGGTTCGGGTCGTACCAAACTCGAGACAAAAGACCAATTTGATAGCGGTCTCGAAATTATTAAAGAGTTGGGTATCAAGGCTGTTGTTATCATCGGTGGCGACGACTCCAACACCAACGCTTGCGTATTGGCCGAATACTACAAACAAATCGGTGCCGGCGTACAGGTAATCGGTTGCCCCAAGACCATCGACGGCGACTTGAAGAACGAGATGATCGAGTGCTCCTTTGGTTTCGATACCGCTTGCAAGGTTTACTCCGAGGTTATCGGTAACATCCAACGCGACTGCAACTCGGCCAAGAAATACTGGCACTTCATCAAACTGATGGGCCGTTCGGCTTCGCACATCGCTTTGGAGTGCGCCCTGCAAACTCAACCCAATATCTGCTTGATCTCCGAGGAAGTTGAGGCCAAACAAATGACCCTCGACGACATCGTAAACTATATCGCCGATATCGTAGCCGCTCGTGCTGCCAAAGGCTTCAACTTCGGTACGGTGCTGATTCCCGAAGGCCTCATCGAGTTCATCCCCGCCATGAAGCGCCTCATTGCCGAGCTCAACGACTACCTGGCCGAGAACGGTTCGGAGTTTGCCATGATCAAGAAATCGGAGCAAAGAAACTACATCATCAAACACCTCTCTCCCGAGAATTCGGCCATCTATGCCAGTCTGCCCGAGGGTGTAGCCCGTCAGCTCACGCTCGACCGCGACCCCCACGGAAACGTACAGGTATCGCTCATCGAGACCGAGAAACTGCTGGGCGAGATGGTAGGTCGTCGTTTGGCCGAAATGAAAGCCGAAGGCAAGTATGTAGGCAAATTCGCTACGCAATTCCACTTCTTCGGTTACGAAGGCCGTTGCGCCGATCCCTCCAACTTCGATGCCGACTACTGCTACTCGCTGGGTTACACCGCATCGTTGCTCGTAGGCGAAGGCCGCACCGGTTACATGTCGTCGGTACGCAACACCACCAAACCGGCCAGCGAATGGATTGCCGGCGGTGTGCCTGTAACCATGATGATGAACATGGAGCGTCGTCATGGCGAGATGAAACCCGTTATCCAAAAAGCTCTCGTTCACCTCGACGGTGCACCCTTCAAATACTTTGCCGCTCATCGCGACGAGTGGGCTATGAACACCTGCTATGTATATCCCGGTCCTATCCAATACTTTGGTCCCACCGAGGTTTGCGACCAGCCCACCAAGACCCTGATGCTCGAGCAAAACGGCAAAATCGACTAATCGATACAGGAAAAGGGCGTCATGCCCGATATCAATAAACTAATCAAAAAAATCCGCACTTGCGGCTTGCAAAATCCCCCGACCCGGAGCGTTCCGGGCCGGGGGTATTTTTTATCCGTGCTCCTCTTCCTGTTGCTGGACCCCGCCTCGAGGTGTGGGGTGACAGGTTGAGTCATTCCGCGCTGTGGATGCGGAATACAAGGAATATCGATAGGAGCCATTCATCTTATTGCGGAAGAATGAAAAAAGTACTCCAGATAGGACTATTTTAATAATTTATATATTATTTTTGCAGAACTATTCTATCAAAGCGTATTGTCCTGTTAAAATCAATAGAGTGTTCCCTACGCTTTTCTATTTTAATGCCTGCCGAAAGGGGACCGACAGGCCTATAAACTAATTTAATATGAAAGTATATTTACAATCATGGCTTTGGATTTTAGTGGCTTTGTGGGGTATATTCCCGGCAAGTGCGTATAGTTTCCAAGTAGATGGGATCTATTATGGAGTCAATGGCGAGGAAGTTTCGGTTAGTTCAGTCTCCTATTCGGGAGATGTGGTTATCCCGGCATCGGTTACTTATGAAGGTAAGACTTATTCGGTCACGAGTATCGGTAGCAGCGCTTTTGCGTATAGTACGAGTTTAACTTCGGTGACGATGCCCAATTCGATCACGAGCATATCTTATAGAGCTTTCGAGTATTGTACGGGTTTGACGTCGATAACGCTTCCCGAGTCGGTGACAAGTATAGGGGGATATGCATTTTCTCATTGTGATGGCTTGACCTCGGTGACGCTACCCGAGTCGGTGACGAGTATCGGGGAATATGCATTTTCTCATTGTGATGGTTTGACCTCGGTGACGATAGGTAGTTCGGTGACGAGTATCGGGAAATATGCATTCTATGATTGTATGGGGCTAACTTCTGTAATATGGAATGCCCGGAATCATGATCCTGAAACTTATTATGATAGTAGTTGTTTTAAGGATTGTAGCCAGATAGCGACTTTTACTTTTGGCGACAGTGTAGAGCGGATCCCCGCGAAGCTTTGTCAGAGTATGAGTAATTTGACCTCGGTGACGATAGGTAGTTCGGTGACGAGCATCGGAGAGTCTGCTTTCTATGGTTGTACGGGTTTGACGTCGATAACGCTACCCGAGTCGGTGACGAGTATCGGAGAGTCTTCTTTCTCGTATTGTGAGGGTTTGACCTCGGTAACAATCCCCAATTCGGTGACGAGTATCGGGATATATGCATTCAAGAATTGCACGGGCTTGACGTCGATAACGATCCCTGAGTCTGTAGAGCGTATCAGAGATAAGGCTTTTGAGAGTTGTATCGGGCTAACTTCTGTAATTTGGAATGCTCGGCGTTGTAATATTGAATCCTATTCTGGTAGTAGTTGTTTTGATAACTGTAGTCAAATAGCGACAGTTACTATTGGCAATCAGGTAGTGTCTGTTCCCAACGAACTTTGTATAGATATGAGTAGTTTGAAGTCAGTCACGATAGGTGAGTCGGTAATGATTATCGGGTCGAGGGCTTTTTCGGGTTGTACGGGTTTGACTTCGATAACGATTCCCAATTCGTTATTGGGTATCGGCGATAGTGCGTTCTCGGGCTGTTCGGGTTTGACGTCGATAACGCTACCCGAGTCGGTAACGAGTATCGGTAGCAGTGTTTTTGAGGGCTGTACGGGCTTAACGTCGATAACAATTCCCAATTCGTTATGGGGTATCGGCGATAGTGCATTCTCGGGCTGTTCGGGTTTGACGTCGATAACGCTACCCGAGTCGGTAACGAGTATCGGTAGCAGTGTTTTTGAGGGTTGTACGGGCTTAACGTCAATAACGATTCCCAATTCGTTATTGGGTATCGGCGATAGTGCATTCTCGGGCTGTTCGGGCTTGACCACAATTACGGTTCCCGAGTTAGTAACGAGTATCGGTAGTAGTGCATTCTCGGGTTGTACGGGTTTGACTTCAATCACAATGGGCAATTCGGTAGAGAGTATTGGGAATAATGCTTTTGGAGATTGTGAAAGCTTGACGTCGATAACGCTTCCCGAGTCGGTAGAGAGTATCGGTAGCAGAGTTTTTGAAGGTTGTTCCAATTTAACAGCTGTCACTTGGAATACTCGTGCATGTAGTATCGGCGACAATCTTTTTGGTGACGGAAACAATACAATAACGGTATTTACTTTTGGCGCTCAAGTAGAGCAGATTCCCAACTATCTTTGTCGGGGACTGAGTGGCTTGACAACGATAATGATATCCAATTCTGTAGAGAATATAGGTGTACAGGCTTTTCAAGAATGTAGTAATTTGGCTTCGGCGACGATAGGTGAGTCGGTGACCAGTATAGGCGAGAATGCCTTTGCCGGGTGTAACCGGTTGGGGTCGGTGACGATTCATGCGGTAACACCGCCCGAGATTTGGTCGAATACATTCGATGATTACGGTATGCCGCTCTATGTGCCGGCCGGGTGTAAATCGAAATATCAGGAAGCCAAATATTGGCGCAATTTCACCGATATTCAGGAAACGGGTGTGACTTTGTATGTGGTCGAAGTTTATTCGTCGGACGAATCGATGGGTACCGTCATGGGTGGCGGTGAATATGCCGAAGGTACCGTGACTACTCTGGCTGCCGTACCGGCCAGCGGTTATCACTTTGTAGCGTGGAGCGACGGGAACACGGAGAATCCCCGCCAGATCACTGTGACCGAAGATATGTCGCTCACCGCCAAGTTTTCGGCTTCGAGCCGGTTGACGGTGGGTTCGAATGACGATACGATGGGTAGCGTGACAGCTGTACTGACTGCTACTCCCAAAGAGGGCTGCCGTTTTGTGCGGTGGAGCGATGGTAATACCGATAATCCGCGTACGATATTTGTAACTGAGTCGATTGACCTGGTCGCCGAGTTTGTCTCGAGTAGTGAAGTGGGCGAACTTGTTGATAACGGGATGCTGGTCTATGTAGTAGATCGCACGCTGCATGTAGAAAATATGGATGGGGACTATCGGGTTTATACGACCACAGGTCAGTTGGTTTATGCGGGCCATGCCGCCACCGTGTCGCTTGACGATGCGGGCATCTATGTGGTGCGCACAAGCAAGGGTTCACAAAAAGTGGTGGTGAAATAAATAACTTTATTCCATGTATTGGAAAAGGCGACAGGCGATTGCCCCTGTCGCCTTTTTTTTGCGGTTGGGGGATGCCTTGCTGTGTCATTCCGCGCTACGACGCGGAATCCAAAGTAGTTGACTTTGTGCCTTTAGGATGAGAATATCTTTATTAAATTTGTGTACTCAATGGAATTGAAATATTATGAATCTTTTGACCGCACAAAATGGTGATGTAATTCTATGTGTAAATATTTCTAAATTATATCACAGCAAGGAGCGAGGGTCTATCTATGAAGTAACTCGTAAATATTGGCCTATAGCCGAAGAGAATCTGTCGAGGATTACCCAGGTAGCTGGAGTTTTTCGGGGAAAGGTCGTAGTCGTTTATGTAAAGCCGTCTTGGCACAGAACTGAAAATCCCGAGTGGCCTAATCGTTGGGAGTTTACTCATCAAGATGAAGAAGGAGATATTCACTCTCCGTATCTTGGAAAATCGGTTCGAATGTATGGTCCTACTCGATATGTAAAATAGAATCCTTTTTGGTCCCCGCCTCGGGGTGTGGGGCGAGAGGGCTAATAAAAACCACCCCGGCGCTCGGGTGAGGCCGGGGTGGTGAGGTGTGCGCGGTGGTTGCCGCGTGTGGGGTGTTATTTGCTCTCGATCACGAGGGTAGCTTTCTTCAGACCTTTGGCAGTAGCCTCGAGGGTGATTTTGCCCGGCTCTTCGGTCGAAGCGACGATGGCGGTCATCATGCCCGAGAATACCTTCATGCGGGGTTCCTGGAACGACTCGAGCGAGGTGGGGTCGCCGTTGGCTCCGGCGCGGTAGTAGCCTTTGCCTTTCACCTTGAACGAGATTTGGTTCGAGGCATTGGGACAGAGGTTACCCTCCTTATCGACTACCTTGACGGTAACGAACGAGAGGTCGCGGCCGTCGGCAGCGATGGTCGAGCGGTCGGCGGTGAGCTCAATGCGATAGGGTTTACCGGCTGTCTTCATCTCCTTCTCGGCCACGGCATTGCCCTGCTCGTCATAGGCTACCACTTTGACGGTACCCGGTTCGTAGCGGGTATCCATCCACATGAGGCGGTAGCGTTGCTGACGTTTGAACTGTGCGGTCGAGAGCGAGTCGCCGCTGTTGTGTACGGTTACCGAGAGGTCTTTGGTTCGTTTGCCCTGGCTCTTGCCGTTGATGAAGAGCTCGGCCGTGGGGTAGTTGGTATAGACGAAGATGGGAGTTACCTCGCCCTCGCGATCTTCCCAGTTCCAGTGGGGCAGGATGTGCAGTGTCTCGGCCTCGGGGTTCCAGTGGCTGCGATAGAGGTAGTAGCGGTCTTTGGGGATACCGGCCAGGTCGATGATACCGAAGAGCGACGAGTGGCTGGGCCAATCGGAGTAGTAGGGGGTGGGCTCGCCCAGGTAGTCGAATCCGGTCCATACGAATTCGCCCATGCAGTAGGCCAGGTCGTCGTGTTGGATGAAGTCGTCTTCGGGCAGGTTGGACCATCCGCAGTGCTCCACGTCGTAGGAGGAGGACTGGTGGTCGGGGTATTTGGGCATGGAGCGACGCTCGACGGGGAACTTATAGACGCCGCGCGAGCTGATGGTCGATGCCGTTTCGCTGCCCAGGATGATGCCTTGAGGCAGTTTCTTTTGATTTTCGATATACTTGAAGGGGCGATAGTTGAAGCCCGGCACGTCGAGTACGGCAGCCATGTTGTTGTTGACTACGGCATCGGGGGCATCCATACCCTGGGTAACGGGGCGAGTGGGGTCTTCGCGGTGGCAGATGTTTTGCAGCCACAGGGTGAGTTTGGGACCCTGGTCGCCCGACCACTGGTCGGGAACCTCGTTGCCGATACACCACATCACCACGCTGGGATTGTTGCGGTAGTGGCGCACGAGGTTGACGATGTCTTTCTCGGCCCATTCGTTAAATACGAGGTGGTAGCCGTTCTGTACCTTGGCGGTGGCCCACTCGTCGAACGACTCGGCCATCACCATCATACCCATCTCGTCGCAGAGGCGCACCAGTTCGGGGGCGGGCATGTTGTGCGAGGTGCGTATGGCGTTGCAGCCCATATCCTTGAGGATACGAATCTGGCGGCGTATGCCGGCCTCGTTGGCGATACCGCCCAACGGGCCCAGATCGTGGTGGTTGCACACGCCTTTGAACTTCAGCGGCTTGCCGTTGAGGAAGAAGCCTTCGCCCTGGCGCACCTCGACGGTGCGGATACCGAAGGTGGTGGTGTATTCGTCCTTGAGCTCATTGCCCTCATAGACCTTCGATACCGAAGTGTAGAGGTTGGGGGTCTCGGGAGTCCACACGGCGGGATGCTCCACGACAAACTCCTGAGCAAAGGTGTTGTTGTCGAAATCGCTACCCCGCATGCGTTCGGTGGTCACGGTCTTGCCGTTGGGGTCGATGATGGCGGTCTCGATTACATAGTCCCGCATCGATTTCCCTTCGGGCAGTTCCCACGCGGTTTTCTGCGTTACCTTGGCGTAGCGGTCGTTGAGGGTGGTGGTGATGATTTGCGTACCCCATACCGGCACATGAGCCTCGTTGGTCACCAACAGATGCACGTTGCGGTAGAGTCCGGCGCCGGGATACCAGCGCGAGCTTTCGGTGAAGTTCTCGAGCCGCACGGCCAGCGTGTTGCTCTCGCCGGCACGCAGGTAGGGAGTGGCGTCGATAAAGAAGGTGTTGTAGCCGTTGGGCCAGTAGCAGGCTTCCTGCCCGTTGATATAGACGCGGGCATGGCTCATGGCACCGTCGAATATCAGGGTGTATTTCTTACCCTCGATCGATTGGGGCACGTCGAATGTGCGACGGTACCAGCCGGTGCCTACGAAGGGCAGACCGCCGGTGCGGCCGGCATGCTCCATGGCCTCTTTCTGGCCGTCCTGTACGATGGCCGTGTTCTGTTTATCGTTGTTGATGCTGAAGGGGCCGTAGATAGCCCAGTCGTGAGGGATGCGCACCGACTGCCATTGCGAGTCGTCGCACTGTGTCTCCTTGAACTGCGGGTTGTCGTTGCGGGTAAATTTCCAGTCCTTTTCCAGCAGAGTCTCGGTGCGAACCTGTGCTTGTGCCGATAGCCACAGCGGCAGGGCCAGCAGCACCAGTAGTGTGAATCGTTTTATCATATAGGTAATTTTAGTGTGTTTCGGGTTAAGTGTGTGGTTTCTCATGTGTGGTATTATTCTTGAGTTGTGAAAGACAGGGCTATTCGAAATACTCGTCGTCCTCCTCGCCGGGAATGTGCACGATGAAAGTGGCGGCTCCTATCGACACCACGTCGCCGTCGTGGAGCAGAGCCCGCTCGCGGTCGCCCAGCAGGGTGTTGCGCAAGAAGGTGCCCGTGAGGCTGGGGTTGTCGCGCAGGGTGAGTTGGAGCTGTCCGCCCTTCTCCTTGACGTGGATGATGCAGTGGCGGCGGTCCATACTCATGTCGGTGGTCTCGATGGCAATATCGACCTCGGTCCCCTTCGAGGCGCGCCCGATGAGGTTGTCGCCCGGGTGCAGGGGAAACTCCTGCCGGTAGCCGAAGGCGTTTTCGAGCACGGTAATGTAGCCGTGTGAGGTGTCGAGATTCCCCCCGTTGCTGTCTTCAATCTGGTCGAGCGTCATGACGAAGCGTTTGCGACAGTTCGGGCAGATGAACGAGATGTGGCTCGAAGCGTCGTATCGCGACTCGTCGAAGGTGAAGGCTTTATCACATTTGGGACAGATGACCTGTTTCATGGCGTGCAACGGTTATTTGGCTTGGTTGAAGTAGTAGTCGAGTACATCTTTGGCTGCCATGAACGAACTCTGCTCGTTGTTCAGCACACGAGCCTGCTTCTCCTCCAGCATCTTCTCGATTTGCGGGTTGCGGTAGAAGTGGTCGCGCAGCTGCTCGTTAATGGTCTCGAACATCCAGTATTTGGCCTGTTCCTGCCGTTTGTAGTCGAAGTATCCGTTTTTCTTGACGAAGGCCACGTAGTTGTCGATCATCTCCCACACCTCGGCGATACCTATCTCGTAGTAGCCCGAGTAGGTGAGCACCTGGGGTATCCAGCCCGAGGGCGTAGGGGGGAACAGGTGCAGGGCGTTGCGGAACTGCGCCTGGGCCAGTTTGGCCTTCTCGATGTTGCTGCCATCGGCCTTGTTGATGACAATGCCGTCGGCCATCTCCATGATGCCCCGTTTGATGCCTTGCAGCTCGTCGCCGGTACCGGCCAGCTGGATGAGCAGGAAAAAATCGACCATCGAGTGGACGGCTGTCTCCGACTGGCCCACACCCACGGTCTCGACAAAGATGTTGTTGTATCCGGCGGCCTCGCACAGCACGATGGTCTCGCGGGTCTTGCGGGCTACGCCGCCCAGCGAACCGGCCGAGGGAGAAGGCCGTATGAAGGCGTTGGGGTGAACCGAGAGCTTCTCCATGCGGGTCTTGTCGCCCAGGATACTCCCTTTGGAACGCTCGCTGCTGGGGTCGATGGCCAGCACGGCCAGTTTGCCTCCCCGCTTGAGCACATGGAGGCCGAAGGCGTCGATCGAGGTGCTCTTGCCGGCACCCGGTACTCCGGTAATGCCCACCCGCACCGAGTCGCAGGCGTGGGGGAGGCACTTCTCGATTACCTCCTGGGCAATGGTTTGGTGTTCATACAGGTTGCTTTCGACCAGCGTGACCGCCTGGCTCAGAATACTCGTGTCGCCTTTGACAATGCCTTCGACATATTCGGCGGCCGTGAAAGAGCGGCGGCGGGCCGTGCGCATCTTTTTCAAGTAGGGGTTGACGATAGGCGGTTGCTCGATACCTTTGTTAACGGCAAGTCCTGCGTATTGTGCGTCGTTCTCGGGATGCTCCATAGTTATGTACAGTTAAGGAAGTTATTCAAATGAACCTAATATCCGTATGGGTTTCGACGGCTGGTTGGGGTCGTTTGAGATTATCATGACCCGGCAGTTCAACAGATTGGTGCGGGCCATCGAAGGGTCAACCTCGATGGTCAGTTCGGTCGATTTCCCGGGGTTGACGGTGCGGCGTTTCAACTTCACCTTCAGGGCCCGGTTTTCGTTGGATATCTTGTGTATGGTTAGTTTCGATTCCCCGGTATTGGTAATCGTGAGGGCCTGTTTCTGAGGCTTATTCCCCTTGATAATGCCAAAGTCGATGACATCGCTCGAGAGGATGATGTGCCCGGCCTGTTGCCGCTCTTCGGCGCTCCATGACTTGAAGTCGTCGAGCAGATTGGCCGATACGGTGATGGTGTTGAACTGGGGCGTGTCACCGTGGTCGAGACTCAGGGTGAACTCGTCGCGGCGGAATCCCCAGTCGTCGATGGCGTCGGGGTCGTAGTGAATCTTGAGGATGCCCTCTTCATCGGGGTGAAGCATCGACGGAATCATCTCGGCCAGGATGTGCGGGGGCATATTCTTGAAGGTTGGTATCAACTCGGTTTTCCCCTCGTTGCGCACCACCAGTTGCCCGGTCTTGATATGCCCTTTGGGCACGTCGAAGAGGGGGATGTGCAGGCTGCGCAGCGACAGGTCGCCAATGTGATAGGGGTTGGCTATCCGGCGCGATTTCGACCCGATAACCACGCCGGTGATGCGCAGGGTCTCGCGGTCGATCGAGGCGTTGGTCGTGACATAGACCGGCTTGGAAAAACGGCCCGGCCGACCCTTGGGATTGTAGGTCACCTTGATGACCCCCGAGTCGTTGGGAGCGACCGGTTCGCGGGTGTATTGCGAGGCGGTGCATCCGCAGGTCGTGCGCACGTTGGTCACCACCAGCGGCTCGTTACCGGTGTTGACAAACTTGAAGAGGTGCGTGACCGGTCCCGTCTCCTCCTCGAAGGTGCCGAAATCGTGGCTCTTGGCATCGAATACGATTTGCGGTTGAGCCAGGGCCACGGCCAGGGAGGTGCCTAAGAATAGAGTCAGAATAAGACGTTTCATAACTACTGTTTTTTAGGTACAACAACCCCCTCGATAATAAGTTTTACGGCAGCCTTGCTGGCATTGGTATAGACTTTAACCTCTTTGCGGAAGGTTCCGGGACGCCCCTCGGGATTGAAGTTGACCACGATTTTCCCTTTCCCTTTGGGGGCGATGGGCTCTTTGGTAAAGTGCGAAGCTGTGCAGCCGCAGGTGCTGCGGGTATCGATGATGATGAGCGGAGCGTTGCCGCTGTTGGTAAACTCGAAAGCGTGGGTTACGTTGCCCTTCGACTCCTGGATGTAGCCGAAGTCGTAACGGGGAGAATCGAATGTAATCTTGGCCTTCCCGCTGCCGGCGTTGAGCGACAGGGTAAGCAGGAGAGTCACAAGCAGTATGATCTGTTTTTTCATCGTTCGTGTTGTTTTGCTACTCTTTGCAAATGTAGGGAATTTAGATGGAAAAATCTAATAAAAGGTATAGATTGAGAAGCGATACATCATCTGGGCCTGTTGCAGGTACCGGTGTAGCGGGCCTGCCCTCTGCTGTAATAGAGTCTGGCGTGTGGGAAAATAGCGGGAGAGGCGTCGCCGTTCGGCAAATATTTTTTATCTTCGCCTGAATTTTTTTGAAGAATATACACTCCAACAGATGGAAGATATACGACAAGATTACCTCAACTGCCTCGAGTCCAATGCCCGGGAGACGGCAAGGATAAAACGATACATACAGTTCATCGGCCTGCTGCGACTGCTGGTTTTTGTGGCTGCCGCCGGGGCGGTCTATCTGTGGCACGGGAACGGAGCCTGGGTTTGGGGTTCGGCGATAGGGGTCGGTCTTGTGCTCTTCCTGGGTTTGGCCCGGGTACACGACCGGTGGTTTCGCAAGAAAGAGTTTACCGACAGTCGCGAGCGGGTCATACGGCGTGAGTTGGCTCTGCTCGATTACCGATTCGAGGGCATAGACGGGGGCGATGAGTTTATAGACCCCGCTCACGATTACAGTTTCGACCTCGACCTCTTTGGAGCGAAATCGTTTTTCGCCTATCTCAACCGCAGCGCTACGGCCGTGGGGCGACAGGCTCTGGCCCGGCTCATGAAGCATCCCGATCTTGATGCCGAGGTAATTCGCCGGCAACAGGATGCGGTCGAGGAGTTGAGCCGCCGCACCGACCTTCGCATCGATTTTCAGGCGTGGGGCGGCTGTTCGGGCGAGAACCAGGCCGATACCCATTCGCTGGAGCAATTGGCCGGGATGCCTCGTTTCGGGACCGGACGGGTGGTAGGTACCCTGATTCTTGCTCTGCCCGCGCTCTACCTCATTTTGCTGGTTTTGTGGCTGACCGGTGTGATTGCCGGCAGTGTGATTGTGTGGCCTTTTATCGCCCTGTTGGCCGTGGCCGGCATTTTGGCCAAGCGGGTCACCCGCATCCAGGAGCAGCTCAATGCAGCCCTGGCCTCCCTTTCGCACTATGTGCGCCTGTTCGAGACAATCGAGCAGAGCCGTTTCGAAAGCGAGCGGCTTGGCCATTTGCAACGCGCCTGTACCGAGGGCTCAGGCTCCGTTTCGCAACGGGTTGCCCGGCTGCGGCGGTTGCTTGGCAACCTCGACCAGCGATGTAATTTTGTGGGGTTCATGGTACTTAACGGATTCCTGTTGTGGGATGTGCGACAACTCAATGCCTTGAATCGCTGGCTCGACGAGAACCGTGAGCTACTGCCCCGTTGGCTCGAGGTGCTGGCACAGTTCGACGTGTGCTGTTCGCTGGCCTCTTTCCGGTACAACCATCCCCACTATACGTTCCCCCATATCGTGCTCGACCGTAGGCCCGTGATGCAGGCCCAGGCGTTGGGGCATCCCCTCATTCCCCGCGACCGCTGCGTGTGCAACGATGTGGCCCCCATGAACGAAGGTACCTTCCAGGTTATTACCGGGGCCAACATGGCCGGCAAGAGCACCTACCTGCGCACCATCGGCATCAACTACCTGCTGGGGTGCATGGGCGCGCCGGTGTGTGCCCGCAGCATGACCTTCACGCCGTTGCCCCTCTTCACCGGCTTGCGGGCCAGTGATTCGCTGGCCGACAACGAGTCGTACTTCTTTGCCGAGCTTAAACGGCTGCAGCAGATTGTGATGCGGCTGCGCCGTGGCGAGAAACTTTTTGTCATCCTCGACGAAATCTTGCGGGGTACCAACTCGGTCGATAAGCAGACCGGCTCACTGGCCCTGGTGCGGCAACTGGTAGAGGCGGGTGCCGCCGGTATCATCGCCACCCACGACCTGGTGCTGGGACAACTGGCCGAGAAGCTGCCCGGGCAGATAAGCAACTATCGGTTCGAGGCCACCATCGAGGGCGACGAACTCACCTTCACCTACCGTCTGCAACCCGGTATCGCCCGCAATATGAACGCCTGTTTCCTGATGAAAAAGATGGGCATCATCCCCGCCGAAGTCTCCGGGAACGATTCCTGAGATTATGAATTCTGTTTTGATTTTGTGCGCTTCACGTGTACAAAATAAACTGAAATCCTTGTACCTTTGTATCTGTTTGCCGCAAAGTGTGAAAAGATGAATCTGGCTCTCTACGATTATTCATTGGGCATAGCCTTGGTGCTGATGCTGTTTTTTGCCTTCTATTTTCTGGTGGGCAAGACTCCCGACAAGCCCATATTCGTCAACTATCTGCGTTCGCGCCGCATCATGGGTGCGGCTTTGCTGGTGTTGAGTGCCAACTACTCGGTACACCTCTTTTGCGGACTTCGGCCTTTTCACCATCAGGAAGCTATCCTGATGAACTTCTCCACCTATTTCATGGCCTATTGGTTGTTCAGTGCGGCACTTACCACCTTGCTCGACCGCTTTTACCTGACCCGCCGACGCTTCTGGCGGCACATGGGCTACTGGGCGCTGTTTACCGCTCTTTCGGCTCTCCTTCTCATAGCCGTGCCTTCGGGGCCCGTGCAGCAGGTTGGGCTGGTGCTCCTGGCTTTGTGGCTGTTGGCCTATGGGCTTTGGCTGGCCCGCAGGCTTATCCGTACCTACCGATGGGCGGTGCGCCTGTTCGACGACACGCACTCCGAGTATATCGCGGCCTATATCCGCTGGATGTCCATCTTTACCTGGTGGGCAGTCATCTATGGGGTCAGTTGCGGGCTGCTCACGTTCCTGCCCGACCGGTATCTGTTCCTGTGGGTGCTCTCTTCCATACCGTTTTACATTTATCTGTTTGACTCCTATATCAACTACCTGCTTTTCTACGAACAGGTGGAAAGCATCCTGGAGCAGGAACCACCCGAAGATATTGGCGAACCTATCCCCGTTGAGGATGGAATGTCGCTGGGCCCGCAGCCGTATCGTAAGGAGATAGAAGGACGCCTCGCCGCCTGGATCGGGAGTCAAAGATATACCAGCCCGAAGCTGACTATCGGCGACCTGGCCCTTGAGCTGGGCACCAATCGCACCTACCTCTCTGCCTACATCAAGGACACCTACCAGGCTTCGTTCCGCGAGTGGATTGCCGGGCTGCGCATCGAGTATGCCAAGCAGCAGATGGTGGAGCATCCCGACCTGACGATTGCAGTCATATCCGAGGAGTCGGGGTTCCTCTCGCTGAGTTATTTCTCCCGGATTTTTACCGAAAAGGAGGGGTGCTCGCCCTCCAAGTGGCGGAAGAGTTTTGTAGAGGAGCAATAAGGCAGCCCTGTTTTTTTGTGCCTTTTCTGTCA
>NZ_NFHZ01000019.1 GCF_002161555.1 Barnesiella sp. An55
TTCCAGAGGGCGGATATCCGTGAAATTTATAATCAGCCGACAACTCCCGTTTGTGTTCCGGAGGCGGGTTCTGTCGAGCAACCTACTTTATGGTAAAATTTCTCCGGACAGCAGTGTTTTAGATATAAAATTAATGATTGTTTATAATAGCCATCTACAATTATCAGACAATTTCCAGAGATGCAAAATCCTCTTTCAGACGAGCCACTTCCGCCGACAGCGTTTCGGGCAGGAATTTGGCATATACCTTTTCGGTGACATCCGTACTTCCATGGCCGAGCAAACGACTGACAACCGACATGGAAAGTCCATTGTTCAGTGCAAAGACCGCAAACGAATGCCGGGCCACATGCATTGAGAGGGTAAACGGAAGCCCTATCTGTCCTCCGACAACCGCCAGCGACTGATTGATACATTTCGTTGCATTGTTACGGGCTTTGTACAGAGCCTCCGCATCATCAAGATCCAGATCATCCTTTACTAAGTTGAATACATACCGGCATCCGGCACGTTTCTCCTGCCACCGATGTAGTATATGCAAGGCAGGTTCTGTAAGAGGAATTACATGGCGCTTGTTCGTCTTGATCATGATTTTTCTCAGTTCCTTCTTCTCAAAATTGACATGGCCCCACTGCAATGTCATCACATCGACAACACGGAGTCCACAGGCATGGAAGGCAAAGAAGAACATTTCCAAAAATTCCTTACGGCGCGGTTCTGTACAGGTATTGTAATATTCCAACAGCGCAGACATCTGTTCCTTTGAAAGGTACTTGCCATCAAACTCGTTGTCTTCGTCCGAAAGAGATATCTTAGAGGTGATACGCATATCCTGAATCCTCGCATTGACGGCATGGTCTATCATCTTCATTTCGGAAGCATAGGCACACGCCTTCAGAATCGGAGTCAAAGCATGGTTGATTGTTGCATCGCTATTCTGTTTTATCTCGCGGCGCCACCTGATGTATTCGTCAATCAGTTCAACCGATATTTCACCTAAATAGATACTGTCCGGCTTATAGGTACCGTTCTTTGTTGCACGGAGAAAGATACGGAAAATATTCATGCCGCTCTTGCCGTTCTCATAGCGGCTGCGTCCGATTCGGTTTCTCGAATAATCGGATTCAAGCCTTTCCTGAACAAACTCGATAAAATCCTTTCCTTTGTCCTCCCGTGTGAGCGGTTTGTCGGCCAAAAGATCTGATATTACCTGCTCCGTAATCTGGTTTGGATGTTTCTGCTGAAACTCGGCCAAAAGGCTGTCAATCTTATCTACCCTGGCAAGCAACAGACTGTTGATACGGTTGGCTTCCGGGCCATAGCTCGCCCTGACTCCGCCACGTCCCTTGTTGGCTTTCTCGTTCCAGTCTCCCAACCGGACAAAGATATTCATACCCTTGCGTATCACCTGCCGGTTCCAGGTGTATTCAAGCTGGACAAGATACTGTTTGGCAGGATCGATCTCACCCCGGATATGCAGGCGATAGCGTCCCAATGGATATAGTCGTTTCGGTCGTCCCATACTGGAGATGTTTGAAATTAAAAAAACAGAGGTTGCGGTAATACTCACAAACCTCTGTAAAGGTAATGAATTTTGTCCAAACAAATCCCGATTTTTTCCCGAAAAAACGTATTTTGTCCAAATAAACCGCGCCATTTGAGGCGGTCAGACGCTGTTGTCCAAACAAATTAAATCCCCGTCAATCTTATTGATTGACAGGGATTTAATAGCTGTTTTGTGCTTAAAATCGCGCTAATATTCTTCCTCGTTGAAGAAGAAATCTTCTTTGCTGGGGTAGTCGGGCCAGATGTCTTCGATACATTCATAAGTTTCCCCTTCGTCTTCCATCTCCTGCAGGTTTTCGATAACCTCAAGAGGTGCCCCGGAACGCATAGCGTAGTCGATCAACTCCTCTTTTGTTGCAGGCCAAGGTGCGTCTTCGAGTTTCGATGCTAATTCCAATGTCCAGTACATAGTGTTAAAATTTTAACTTGTTGATAGGTCTTTCTATAAAATGTTCGCAAAAATAGCTCATTTATTTTCATTAGCAATCTTTATCCCAGAAAATTTCGTCCTGTTTTTTGACATAATTGTTAAATCGCGCTAAAACAAAGAAGTAGTCGGAGAGACGATTGACAAATTTCATGATGTTTTCATCGACCAATACCTCTTGGGCTACCTGGCAAATGCGGCGTTCGGCTCGTCGGCATACGGTGCGGCACACATGGGCTTGGGCGGCGGCAGCTGTCCCGCCGGGTAACAGGAAGGCATGGAGCGGTGGCACGATGGAGTCGAGGGTGTCGATGCGATTCTCGATGCGGGCGATGTCGTCGGGGTGCAGTCGGCTGGCCTCGCGCAACTGGGTGAACGAGGTGTCGGTGGCCAGGTAGGAGCCTACGACAAAGAGTTTGTTCTGGATGAAGAGGAGCAGGGCGTCGTCGTCGGGATCGTTGCCCATCTGGCGCAGCAGACCGATGTGGGCGTTGAGTTCGTCGATGGTACCGTAGGCTTCGAGCCGCGGGTCGTTTTTCGAGATGCGCAGGCCTCCCACCAGAGAGGTGGTGCCTTTGTCGCCGGTGAGGGTGTAGAGGTTGCTTTTTTTCATATCGTTGGCAGTTTGGGTTATTAACGGATTTGTTGCGCGAGAAGTTCGCAGCAGGCTCGGGCATCGGGCACTACCTGGTAGAGGTCGGGACGATCGTAACGCAGGAAGCCTTGCTGGCGCAGCAGGTCGAGCTGTTGCACGAGAGGGGCGAACAGGCCTCGGGTATTGCAGATGACGATGGGCTTGTCGTGGTGGCCGAGCATCTTGGTGGTGATGGCGTCGAAGAGTTCGTCGATGGTACCGATGCCGCCGGGCAGGGCTACGATGATGTCGCCCCGTTCGATGAGGAGCCGTTTGCGCTCGCCCATATTGTCGGTGGTAATGAGCTCGGTGGGCTGTTGGCTCGATCGCCCTAACCGGACGATGTGGCTGGTGATGACTCCCAGTACGGGGCTTCCGTTGTCGCGGGCGCACCGGGCTACAATCTCCATGAGTCCACCATTGGCCCCGCCATAGACCAGCCGGTAGCCGTGGGTGCCTATCCATTGGCCCAGCACCTCGGCCTCGTGCTTGTAGTCGGGGGCGATGGCATCGGAAGCCGAGCAAAATACGGTAATGCTTTGCATAGTGTCGTTCGTTTTTTCAAAGATAGTGAAAGGTGAGCGCAGAGGCAAATGAAAACCATGTTTTCAAATTTGACTATGCCGAACTGCATCCTATCTTATCCAAAGATAGTGAAAGGTGGCTATCGAGACAAATAGAAAATGAAATTTTCGATATATGGTCTCTTGTTTTATAAACGAGAATAAGAGGCGAGATTATAAATTGCGCTACAAGGTGTGGGGAAAATTCAGGATTTGCATATATTTGCCACAGATGATTCTAGAACGAGTTGTATATAATTGTTATGAGATTGAGCCGGTATATGACGCTTTTATTTGTTTCCGTATGGTGCTGTGGACCTGCAGGGGTGTATGCGCAAGACAAGGCTCCGGCTTTTACGGCCGACTTGTACGGAGGAGTGTACCTGAACAATGAACAAGCCTGGCAATTAGAACCTTCCGTCAGCTGGCTTTTCCATAAGCATCTCGGTGTGGCGCTTGGGTTGGAGTTGACGGGTCAATATAATCAACCGAGCCGTCAGACTGTGGTTGACGGGCATGAAGCCGAGCTTGCCGACAATGAGCGAAACATCGGGTGGCTGATATTGAAGCCGTCGTTGGTCATTAAATCTCCAGCTATCTGGGCGAGTGCGGATAACGACTGTCGTCTTTGGGTTCAGGCTGAGCCGGGGCTCAGTTTGGCGTGCCCTTTCCGAAACTCTTTGACCTATGAAATCAAGCAGTTTTCGGGAGCTGTCAGCCAGACCGTAGATTATCGCACATTTCCCAATAAAGGGCTCCAATGGTTCTACTGGAATGCAAGGGTTTCGATCAACTTTGCCATTGATCGTTTTATATTCAGGGGCGGGTATTCTGTCTCGAATCTGGACTATTATTCCGGGCGGAGGAATATTACGTTGGATAATGGGCAGAAGTTTTATGTGCCCAAGCGAGAGTTGAGCCAGAGTATCTTCTTGTCAATCGGTTATGTGTTTCATTACTTTTGAAGACCGATGATAAATCTCTCCCTACGAACAATTTCTTGTCTTTCTTATTCAAAAAAGGATACGGAAAGAGGGTCCACCTGTATGGGGACAGAATAATATCGCCGTTTTTTGTGGAACGGGCGGGAATGTCGTATTTTTGCAGCTTCTAACAGAGGACGGTTTATTTATGGAAGAATATCAGATTTGTACCTTGTCCAACGGGCTGCGTCTCATTCACCGACCCACACGGTCGGCCGTCTCGTATTGTGGCTTTACGGTCAATGCCGGTACTCGCGACGAAGGTGAGGCCTACAACGGCCTGGCTCATTTTGTAGAACACACGCTGTTCAAGGGTACGACTCACCGGCGGGCGTCGCATATCCTCAACCGCATGGAAGTGGTGGGGGGCGAGCTGAATGCCTACACGGCCAAGGAGGAGACGGTGGTCTATTCGATTTTCCCGGGTGTGCATCTGCCCCGGGCCATGGAGCTGTTGGGCGACCTGGTAGCCAACTCGCAATTCCCTGAGCGGGAGCTGAACAAGGAGCGCGAGGTGGTGGCCGACGAGATAAACCTCTATCTCGATACTCCTGCCGAACTGATTTACGATGAGTTTGAGTCGTTGCTTTTCGAGGGGTGTGCATTGGGCCGCAATATCCTGGGGTCGGTCGAGTCGCTCGATCGTATGACTTCTGCCGTGGCCCGGCAGTTCCTCACCGACTACTATACGCCCGGGAATATGGTTTTCTTCTCTATGGGAGCTACTCCTTTCGACCGGGTCAAAGCCTTGGCCGAGCGCTATCTGGGTGGATTGTCCCGCCCCACGAAGCCGATGAACCGGCAGCTGCCATCCGCCGGCCCGTCGTTTACCCGCACGATCGATCGCGATACGCACCAGTCGCACGTCATTATCGGGGCACGGGCCTACGACCTGCACGATAAGCGTCGCCGCGCCTTGCTGCTCCTGAACAACCTGCTGGGCGGTCCCGGCATGAACAGTGTGCTGAATGTGAGTCTGCGCGAGAAGCGGGGCTATGTCTATACGGTAGAGTCGTCGGTTACCTCTTATACCGATACCGGTCTGTTTACCATCTACTTCGGTACCGATCATCACGATACCCGACGCTGCATCGACCTGGTGCGACGAGAGTTGAAGCGGATGCGCGAGCAGCGTCTCTCGACCTCGAAACTGGCTGCGGCCAAGCGTCAGTTTATCGGGCAGATAGAGGTATCGACCGACAACTCGGAGAATGTAGCGCTGGCCTTGGGCAAGAGCTTCCTACGCTATGGACAGTTCGACTCGCTGGAGGAGATAGCCCGCCGGGTCGAGCAGATTACGGCCGACGACCTGCTGGCGATTGCCAATGAGGTGCTGGCCGAAGACAGACTGTCTATGTTAATTTGCGAATAGAATATTTGTTAATTTTTATAACCTTATGGCTGCGAGGCCGATAGTTTTTTGTATATTCGTATTCTCAATAAGCAACAGGTATGAAGATAGGTAATCTCGATTTTGGCCGGTATCCGTTGTTTCTGGCGCCGATGGAGGATGTGACGGACGAGTCGTTCCGCCTCATGTGCAAGGAGTTTGGCGCCGATATGGTCTATACCGAGTTTGTGTCGAGCGATGCGCTGGTGCGCAATATCAACAGCACCACCCGCAAACTGAACATACACGACGAGGAGCGTCCCGTGGCCATACAGATTTACGGGCGCTTTGTCGATGCTATGGTCGAGGCCGCCCGCATGTGCGAAGAGGCTCACCCTGATGTGCTCGATATCAACTTCGGTTGCCCGGTGAAGAAGGTAGCCGGCAAAGGGGCCGGAGCCGGCATGTTGCGCGACGTGCCGCTGATGTTGAAAATCACCCGGGCCGTAGTCGATGCCGTGAAGATACCCGTTACGGTGAAGACCCGCCTGGGGTGGGACCAGGAGTCGCGCATCATTGTCGAACTGGCCGAGCAGTTGCAGGATTGCGGCATTGCCGCCCTCACCATACACGGGCGTACCCGCAGCCAGATGTACACCGGCGAGGCCGACTGGACCCTCATCGGGGAGGTGAAGAACAATCCCCGCATGCACATTCCCATCATCGGGAATGGCGATGTGACCACCCCGCAGATAGCCAAGGAGAAGTTCGACCGCTACGGAGTCGATGCCGTGATGGTAGGGCGGGCCAGTTTCGGTTGCCCTTGGATTTTCAAGGAGATGAAACACTATCTGCTCACGGGCGAAGAGTTGCCACCGCTCTCGATTCACGAGAAGATGTCGGCCCTGCGCCGGCAGATGCTCGAGAGTGTGGCCCGGCTCGACGAGCACCGGGGCATCCTGCACATACGCCGGCACTTGGCAGCCACCCCGCTGTTCAAGGGTATCCCCAACTTCAGGGAGACGCGCATTGCCATGTTGCGGGCCGACAGTGTAGAGGAGCTCACGGCTATCCTCGACAAGATTGAATATGAAATATTACCCAACCAAGTATAAAACACGAAAAGATGATGAAGAAGATATTCGGTATGTTGGCCGTGTGCCTTGTTTCTGTTATGGGGGCGCAGGCCGTGGAGACTTCGGTAAAACAGATTGCGGTCGATGATTTTTACAAGATGAAGGTGTATAACAACTTCGACGTGTCGTACAGGCAGAATGCCGACTCGGCCGGAGTCATCGTGATTATGGCGGCTACCGCCGATATCGACAAGATCGAGTGCGTGGCCAAGAAGGGACAGCTCACCATCAAGTATAAGGGGGCCTGCGACAAGGAGCAGATGCAAGGCTCGATCATTGTCTATTCCACCGCCTTGGAGTATGTTGAGAACAACGGCCTGGGTGTGGTGCAGATTGCATCGCCCATATCGGGCGCGGCTTTCCAGGCCAAGGTGATAGGCAACGGCTCGATTATGGGCCGCCAGATCGATTATGGTATCGTGAAGGCTTCGGTGTTGACCGGTAGCGGCAAGGTTTCGCTCACGGGGAAATGCCGCGAGGCCGAACTCTCGGTAACTGGTACGGGTCAAGTCGAGGCCGACGGGCTGGTCGCTCGCGATGTGACTTGCCGCATCACGGGCAACGGAGTCATCGGGTGTCATGCCACCCAAAAACTGTCGGCTTGGGCTACGGGTAATGGCGAGGTTTATTACCGGGGAACTCCCGAGATTAAGAAAAATTCGTTGGGCGAACTCTCGGTCCGCTCGCTCGAGGGGAAATAATCGTCTCCTTTCCCGGGCTTCTCTTCTGTCTTACTTGTATCGAGCGTGGTCGCTTTTGACTGTGGTGAAGGCGCTGCCTGCTCCACGGGCCTGCTGCAGGTAATCATCGGCCACACGGTCGTATTGCGGATTGATGCGGTAGCGCCCTTTGGTATCGATAAATCCATATAGGGTACCGGCCTCTACCAGGGCCAATCCGTCGAAGAAGGGGAGGGCATCGGTAAATTGTCGTTTGATTTTCCACTGGCCCTGACGGTCGATATAGCCCCATTTGCCTTGCCATTTTACGGGAGCCAGTTCGGCCTGGCCGAAGGCTCGGCTATCGTCGAAGGCGGGCTCGATGAGCATCTTTCCCTGTGGGTCGCACCAGCCCCATTTCTCCTCTATCTGGATGCGAAAGAGGGTACCGTCTGAGACAAGAGCTTCGCAGTCGGTTTGCCAAATCGAGTCGCCCTGCAACCCGATGACGCGGAACGTTCCCGGTTTTACCTGCACCACGGCCTGCTGCTGGGGCGAGAACGACTCGGCCGATTCGTAGCAGGGAGCTATCTTCTCCACCCCTTGGGCATCGATGTATCCCCACAATCCCTCTTCGTTTTTGACAGCGGCCACTCCTTGGGCAAAGGGTTTCACTTCGCGATAAATAGGTTTGATAATCACGTTGCCGCTCTTGTCGATAAATCCCCACCGTTCGCCATCCTTCTCCTTTTGGGCAAAAGCCGCCATCCCTTCGCAGAAGATCATCACTTGCGAGGCTTGGGTGAGGGTGAGCTGCAGCCGGCCTTTGGTGTCGATGGCACAGGGAGCCTCGTTGGGGCGCACCACCCAGGCGCGGTTTTCGTGAAAGATGGTAGCCGCGGTATAGACGGCGGGATAGACGAGTTCGCCCTTGTCGTCGATATATCCCCATTTATCATCGGCCTGGTTGCGCACCAGAGCCATATCGTCGTAGAAGAGCGAGGCACTGGTGTAGGGGCCTACGAAGCGAGGTTCGTCGTCGCGGTCGATATAGAGACAGGAGTCGCCGGCGAAAACCGGGATATAGTCGGTCTCGGTGAGTATATACGAGGTGTTGCCACTGCATTGACACAGCAGAAGCATGAGCGCAGCGGGCAGGAGAAAACTATATTTCATGCGAGTATAAGTATGTTTTCTCCGATAAAAAAGACGGTGGCGCCGTTACGATATTTTTATCGGAGGCAGTTTGTCGTAGGTCTCGATATACCGGCTTCGCTTCTCTGCGATGATATCCTTTATGGCGATGAGGATACCCGACTCCTCCACGTTGCCGAATTCGTCGTTGATGGCCGTGCCAAACATCTTCATCGTGGGCGAGAGTCCCATGTAGGCGTTGACCAGCGGGGGTATGTTGTACCCGAGTTTGCGCACCTCCTGGTTCAGAATCTTGTAATCCTCCTTGAAGTCGTCGTGAATGAAAAGCCGGCTCATCTTCTCTTCGTCGGTATTGGTCTGGAGCGGATGACGCGGCCATACGAGGTGCTCGGGGTCGGGGAAGTGTTTGTTCAGGAAATAGAGAATCATGTTGCGCCCCTCGTGCGAGTAGGTGGGATACATGGTTACCTTCCCGAAGAAGTATTCGATTTGCGGATAATCGACCGTGAGAGCCCCCAGTCCGTCCCACAGGTTGTCGAGAGCAAAGAGCCCTTTGGCTCCGGCGCGCGACGACTGGTACTCGAGGGTAACAAACGAGCGACCCAACTCGATGGTGTGGGGCAGGTAGTCATGCAAAAACTTGTCGGAGAAGTCGAAGAGGTGCGAGGTGGCGATGCGGGGGCGACCCTGTTCGTCGGTGCGAATGTTCTCGCCCAGGATGAACCGATAGCCGCCGATAATCTCTTCGGCTTCGGGGTTCCACACAATAAGTTGCTGGCACGGTGGGTCCATCGTGTCGAATTCGTCGATGTCGAGGGCGAGGCCGGTGCCACCACCGGGGTAACGAAAAGCGATTTCGCGCAGCCTTCCTATTTCGCGCATCACGTGGGGTGCATTGTTACAATCGACGATGTATATCTTGTTTCCGCCCTTACGGGTATCTCGCATAAATCGGTCGGGGGTAAGTTCCGACTTGATGAGTTCTTTGTCAACGGGCGCAATAATCGGTTCCATGCTATTGATTTTTAATCTGATAGACTTTCTCTTTTACAACCTGGGCCCACTCTTGAAGACTTTTTGACTTGTCGAATGTCTGCCAGGGGATAGGTTTGCCGATGTATATGTTGAACGTTTTGTTTTTACTGTTGAACATTTCATCGGGCAAATATATCAATTCTATATTAAATTTTATGCCGAGAGTTTTACGTATTTTAGCAAATCGGTAAAAAAAAGCCGAGTTCTGTCCCTCGAAATAGATGGGGATTACATCGCGTTGCGACTGGATGGCTTTGGCAATAAAGGTTTTTTTCCACTCCAGGTCGCATATTTTCCCGTGTTGCAGGCGAGAGCAGAGACCGGCGGGGAAGATGAGCATCTGCTCGTCGGACTCATAGGCCTTGTTTATCTGTATGCTCGACTCCTTGGCCTGCGACCCGTACTTGTTGATAGGCAGGAATACGGGGGCCAACGGCTTGATATTCATGAGCAAGTCGTTGACGAGAAATTTTATTTTTCCGTTGTAGTAGTGGCCGAAGAAACGGATGAGCGTGACCCCGTCGAGCGCGCCCAGGGGGTGGTTCGAGGCGAAGATAAAGCGGCCCTCGGCCGGAATGTTCTCGATGCCGATGACGTTGGCGTGAACATTCATGTAGTCGAGCAGGTCGTCGGCAAACTTCACGCCGGTGCTATCCTTGTAGGTACTGAGAACGTAGTTTATCTCGTCCTGGTGGATGGTCCGCTTGAGATAGCGAAACAAGAATCCCGGGATTCGTTTTGCATATTTGGGCGTTTTCTCCCTGACTACCTTCTCAATATCGATTTTCAGAGGTTCGGAACTCATGACTAACCATAAAAAGTGTGTACAAAAGTAAGCTATTTTTTTTATTTTTACAGACAGGAATATGCTTTTTATTACAGAATGATACAGTATCTCTCATTCACGGGCCTCTGATTTTTGTGTCGTGACAGAAAAAAATAGAGAAAAAAGTGAAAAAGTGCACTGCGGGATTAGCGATTAATGCCTATCTTTACCCTGCAAAAATGTAAAGTTGGAGGACGAGGATCGAATGGAATTGCAATCGCCTGTGTATCATATACCTGCACTACTCGAGGAGTGTATCGACGGATTGGCGGTCAAACCCGATGGTACCTATGTCGATGTGACCTTTGGCGGGGGTGGACACTCGCGGGCCATTTTGGAACATCTGGGCGAGGGGGGACGGCTTTTTTCGCTCGACCAGGACGAGGATGCCCGGCGCAACAGTTTGGACGACGATCGCTTTACGTTTGTGCATAGCAACTTCAGGTATCTGAAAAACTTCATGCGCTATTATGGCGTAGAGCAGGTCGATGGCATTTTGGCCGATTTGGGGGTCTCGTTTCACCATTTCGACGACTCGGAGCGAGGTTTTTCGTTTCGCTTCGAAGGCCCGCTCGACATGCGCATGAACCAGCGGGCTTTACAGACTGCCGCCCAGGTGGTAGCCTCGTATAGCGAAGAGCAGTTGGCCAATCTCTTCTTCTTGTATGGCGAGTTGAAGAGTGCGCGTCGCATTGCCTCGGCGTTGGTCTCGGCGCGGGCTTCGTCGCCCATCACAACGACCGAGCAGTTGCTCGAGGTGGTGCGGCCCTATGTCAATCGCAAGCAAGAGAAAAAAGAGTTGGCGCAACTGTTTCAGGCCCTGCGCATCGAGGTCAACCGCGAGATGGAGAGCCTGCGTCGGTTGCTCGAGCAGTCGGTCGAGTTGCTTGCCCCCGGTGGCAGGCTGGTGATACTCACCTACCATTCGCTCGAAGATCGCATGGTCAAGAACTTCATACGCACGGGCAATGTCGAAGGGCGTGCCGAGCAGGATTTCTTCGGCCGCATAGAGACCCCGTTCAGGGCTGTCAACCACAAGGTGATTGTCCCCGATGAGGCCGAGATTGAGCGGAATCCCCGGTCGCGCAGCGCCAAGTTGAGAATAGCAGAGAGGGTATAGAATAATGGCAAAGAAGACAAAAAACGAAAAGATAGGATTCATTAAATATCTGAAAATGGTTATCCAGGGGCGTATTTTTTCGCTCGATTTTTTCAGATCGCACTGGGGCTTTATCGCTTCGGTGGTTTTTCTTTTTTGCCTGTCGATAGCCAACCGCTATGTGTGTCAAACCAAGTTGGAGACTATCAAGGAGTTGCGCTTTGAGTTGACCAATGCAAAGACCGAGCGGGTGCGTGCTGCTGCCCGCTACATGGGGTTGGTGCGCCACTCGAGAATCATGACGCTCGTCAACGAAAATCATTTGGGACTCGAGATACCCGATACTCCTCCTGTAAAACTGATGCAGACCGATGGAGACAAGGAATAGGAATCACATATTGTTGCGGTATGCCCTGGTAATCGTAGGGGTGCTCTTGTTCAGTATCGCCATTATCAAGAAGGCGGCCGATACGTGCATTATTCATGCCGACAAGTGGAACGAGAAGGCAGCCCAAATGCTCTCGATTACCCACGAGGTGATGCCCGAGCGTGGCGATATCCTGGCTCAGAACGGCGAGGTGCTGGCTACCAACATGACTTATTATCGGGCTATCATCGACTTTGGCGTGCCCAAGTTCAAGGCCGAGGAGTTTAACGATAGCGTGGCGATTCTGAGCCGTATGCTGGCCAAATATTTCCCTTCGAAGACAGCGACCGCCTATGAGAAGGGGATGCGCAAGGCCTTTTTGGAGAAGAAGCGCTACTTCGTGCTGGTGCGCGAGGTTACCGGCCACGATTATAAGTTGTTGAAGACATTCCCCTTTTTGAACTACCCGACACCCTACTCGGGTTTCTATATCAACCCCAACCGCGAGAAGATTATCAAGCGTGAGAAACCTTATGGTACCATGGCCTCGAGAGCCATTGGCGGACTCGACGAGACCTTCCACGGCAACAGCGGCCTGGAAAAGGCGCTCGACTCCCTGTTGTATGGTGTGCCGGGACGGACCATCAAGAAACAGATTCCGTCGGGCATTGTCGATTGGGTTTCCGATCCGCCGCAAAGAGGGCTCGATGTGAAGACGACAATCGATATCGATATACAGGATATTACCGAGCAGGCTCTGCTCGAGACCATCGAAGAGACGCAACCCGAGTTTGCCGTGGCGATTGTCATGGAGGTGGCCACGGGCGAAATCAAGGCCATGTCTAACCTCTCGCGACTGCCCAACGGAGAGTATCTCGAGACGGTGAACAACGCTGTGCAGGGGTATGAACCGGGTTCGGTGGTGAAACCGTTGTCGATGATGATTGCTCTCGACGACGGCGTGATTCACCCCAATGATGTCATCAACGGTCACAACGGGGTGTTCCGTTATCCGGCCGGAGTCAAGGTGCGTCCCATTACCGACACCCACGGCCGGGCTTCGATGACGGCCACCGAGGCAATGAAGTATTCGTCGAACATTGGTTTGTCTGAAATCATTCTGCGGGGTTACGAGCGTGACCCCGACCGTTTCGTGCAGCGCATCTACGAAGTGGGCTTCATGGAGCCTTTCGACCTCGGCATCCCCGGTACGGCACGTCCTACCATACGTCACCTGAAGCCCACCGTGCAAGATCGCATCAACCTCACGCGTATGTCTTATGGCTATACGACCAAGATACCGCCCATCTATACCCTGGCTCTCTATAACACCATTGCCAACGACGGCAAGTTTGTAAAGCCCCGTTTGGTTAAAGAGCTGTTGCGCGACGGGAAACCCGATACTGTGTTTAACATCAGTTACATCAGAGAGCAGGCTTGCAAGCCCGAGACGGCCCGGCAGTTGAGAGCGATGCTCTATGCCGTGGTGAACGACAACGACGGTACGGGACGGCGCGCCCGATCGACCAAGGTCTCGATTGCCGGCAAGACGGGTACGGTGCGTGTGATTGGTGCCGATGGCAAATATGAGAGCCGTTACCGCATTACCTTCTGTGGTTTCTTCCCCTATGAGAAACCGCAGTACTCGTGTATCGTGCTGTTGGGAAAACCCAATCTGCCGGGTATGCCTTCGGCCGGACATTATTGCGGCGGTGTGCTGAAGAAGATTGCCGAAACGCTCTACTCGATGGGGCGCCTCGATATGCCCATGACCTTGCCTTCCGACTCGACCCTGACCTTTGCTCCCACCGTGAAGCGAGGCGATGCCACCGAGACGCGTGAGGTACTGCAGCAATTGGGTGTGCGGGGCGACATGAGCGGTTGCTGCGACATTGAAACCTATTGCGACAGTATGCCCGATGTGATAGGTATGGGTGCACGCGATGCTCTATATATGCTCGAGCGGGCCGGACTGAATGTGAATATTCAGGGCCGGGGTCGGGTCTATGAGCAGTCGATACCCCGTGGTGCGGCATTGCAGCCGGGAACAACGGTGATTTTAAGATTGAAATAGAAAGAATACGATGATATGAGAAGTGTAGAAGAGTTATTATCGGAAATTGTAGTGGCAGAGCGCAAAGGCGCTGTCGTTACAGAAGTGTCGGGCGTGGAGTCTGATTCGCGCCAGGTAAAGGAGGGCTACCTTTTTGTAGCCGTGCGAGGTGTCTCGGTCGATGGCCACACCTTCATACCCCAGGCCATAGCACAAGGGGCCAAGGTGGTGGTATGCGAAGAGTTTCCCGCCGAGCTGAACAGCGAGGTGATGTATGTCAGGGTCGATGACAGTTCGATTGCTTTCGGTCTGTTGGCTTCGGCCTGGTATGGGAATCCGTCGCGCGAACTCACCCTGGTGGGGGTAACCGGTACCAACGGCAAAACCACCACGGCTACCCTGCTGTACGAGATGTTCCGTTCGCTGGGCTACAAGGCCGGTCTGCTCTCGACCGTGTGCAACTATATCGACGAGGTGCGGGAGCCTGCCACTCACACCACTCCCGACCCGTTGCATCTGCATCGCATGCTGCGCGAGATGGTCGATGCCGGTTGTCAGTATGCCTTTATGGAGGTGAGCTCACACTCGGCTGCACAGCACCGCATTGCCGGGCTCGACTTCGACGGAGCCATTTTCACCAACCTCACCCGCGATCATATCGATTATCATAAGACCTTCGAAGCCTATCTCAAAGCCAAGAAGTCGTTCTTCGACGGGCTGCCCAAAGGCTCTTTTGCCTTGACCAATATCGACGACAAGGCCGGAATGGTGATGCTGCAAAATACCCGGGCCGAGAAACACACCTACTCGTTGCGCACGATGGCCGACTTCAGGGTGCGCATCATCGAGAGCCGCATCGACGGCATGGCCCTCGAGATAAACGGCAAGGAGGTCGAGGTGCGCTTTGTGGGCAAATTCAATGCCTATAACCTGCTGGCCGTGTATGGAGCCACCTGTCTGCTGGGACAGGACCCCGACGAGGTGCTGCGCCGGATGAGTCTGCTGGTACCGGTAGCCGGCCGCTTCCAGACGTTGCACTCTTCGCGCGGATATACCGTCATCGTGGACTATGCTCACACTCCCGATGCGTTGAACAATGTGCTCACCTCCATTCGCGAGGTACTGGGCAACCGGGGGCACATCATCACCGTGGTGGGTGCCGGCGGTAACCGCGACAAGGGCAAACGTCCCATGATGGCCCGCGAGGCGGTGAACCTGAGCGATCGGGTTATTCTCACCTCCGACAATCCTCGGTTCGAAAATCCCAACGATATCTTGAACGACATGCTGGCCGGGCTCGATGCCGAGCAGCGTCGCAAGACTCTCACTCAGGTCGATCGTCGTGAAGCGATTCGTACCGCTACCCAGTTTGCCAATCCCGGCGATGTGATTCTCGTGGCCGGCAAGGGGCATGAGGATTACCAGGAAATCGAGGGTGTGAAACACCACTTCGACGACAAGGAAGAGGTAGAGAAACTGTTTGCCGAGGAGCAGGCTTGATATTAACCCCGAAACTCAAAGACCAATATGTTATACTATCTATTCCAATATCTCGAATCGATGTTCGATATTCCGGGTGCGCGGTTGTTCTCCTACATCTCGTTCCGGTCGGTAGTCGCCTTTATCCTGTCGTTGTTTATCGCCACCATCATCGGCCGGCGCATCATCAACCGGTTGCAGATACGGCAAATCGGTGAGCTGGTACGCGACCTGGGTCTGGAGGGGCAGATGGCCAAGAAGGGTACACCCACGATGGGAGGGGTGATTATCATCATTGCCATCCTGGTACCCTGCCTGCTGGTGGGCCGGTTGGGCAACATCTACATGATACTCATGCTCATCACGACCGTGTGGCTGGGTGCCATCGGTTTCCTCGACGACTCGATCAAGGTGTTTAAGAAAGATAAGGAGGGGCTGCACGGACGATTCAAGATTGTAGGTCAGGTGGGCCTTGGTCTCATCGTGGGCCTCACGCTCTACCTGAGCCCCGATGTGGTTATCCGCGAGAATGTGGCCGTGCAGGCTCCCGGTAGCGATACCGAGGTGGTGAAGTATGAGTCGGAGAATATCAAATCGACCCAGACTACCATCCCCTTCTTCAAGAACAACAACCTCGACTATGCCGACTTGGTCCCCTTCCTGGGCGAGCATGCACAAACCGGTGGATGGATTATCTTCATCCTGCTCACCATATTCGTGGTGACCGCCGTCTCCAACGGCGCCAATCTGACCGATGGACTCGATGGCCTGGCTACGGGCACCTCGGCGATTATCGGTCTCACATTGGGTATTCTGGCCTATCTGTCGGGACACATAGCCTATGCTTCTTATTTAAATATAATGTATATCCCGGGCAGTGAAGAGCTGGTGGTCTTTGCCAGCGCCTTCATGGGAGCCACCATCGGGTTCCTGTGGTACAATGCCTATCCCGCCCAGGTATTCATGGGCGACACGGGCAGCTTGACCTTGGGCGGTATTATTGCCGTCTTTGCCCTGTGCATCCACAAGGAGCTGCTCATTCCCATCTTGTGTGCCATTTTCTTTGCCGAGGATTTGTCGGTAATGTTGCAGGTGGCCTACTTCAAGATAACCAAGCGCAAGTATGGCGAGGGTCGCCGTATATTCAAGATGACACCGTTGCACCACCATTTCCAGAAACCGGGGAATGCAGGTATCAACGCTTTAATACAAAAACCGCTGCAGGCCGTGCCCGAGTCTAAAATCGTTGTCCGTTTTTGGATCGTCGGTCTCATGCTGGCAGCTATTACCATAATTACGCTGAAAATGCGTTAGAAAGGTTGTTTCGATATGGAAAAGAAAAAGAGAATTGTCGTGTTGGGGGCTGGCGAGAGCGGTGCCGGAGCCGCCGTGTTGGCCCAAGTGAAAGGTTTCGACGTGTTCGTTTCGGACATGTCGTCGATTCAAGACAAATATAAAGAGCAGCTCGACCGGTATGGAATTGCCTGGGAAGAAGGGCATCACACCCCCGAGTTGATTTTGAATGCCGACGAGGTGATCAAGAGCCCCGGTATCCCGACCAATGCTCCCATGATTGTGGCTTTGCGGGAAAGGAATATCCCCGTTATCTCCGAAATCGAGTTTGCCGGTCGCTATACCCATGCCCGCATGATCTGCATTACCGGTAGCAACGGCAAGACCACCACGACCCTGCTCACCTATCATATCTTGAAGAGTGCCGGTTTGAAAGTGGGTTTGGCCGGCAACGTGGGGAAGAGTCTGGCCTTGCAGGTAGCAACTTGCGACTACGACTACTATGTGATCGAGTTGAGCAGTTTCCAACTCGACAACATGTATGACTTCAAGGCCAATATTGCCGTGCTGCTCAACATTACTCCCGACCATCTCGATCGCTACGATTACAAGATGGAGAATTATGTCGATGCCAAGTTCCGCATCATCCGCAACCAGACCGAGGACGATGCCTTCATCTATTGGAACGACGACCCCGTCATCAACGAAAAGCTGTCAACGATAACCCTCAAGTCGCAGCGCTATCCGTTTGCCGAGACTCACGAGCCCGGCACCCAGGCCTATACCGATCATGGAGAGCTCACCATCGACACGCCCGAGGAGAAACTCACCATGAATACCGACGAACTCTCGCTGCATGGCCGCCACAACCTTTACAACTCGATGGCTGCCGGGCTTTCGGCCTGCTTGTTGAATGTGAAAAAAGAGGCCATCCGCAAGGCTTTGAGCGACTTCGAGTCGGTAGAGCATCGGCTCGAACGGGTTGCATCGGTGCGGGGTGTGCAGTTTATCAACGATTCCAAGGCAACGAATGTCAACTCGTGCTGGTATGCGCTGGAGAGTATGAAGACTCCCGTGGTGCTCATCCTGGGCGGGAAAGACAAAGGAAACGACTATACCGAAATCGAACAACTCGTGCGCGACAAGGTGAAGGCACTGGTATTCCTTGGTGTCGATAACAGCAAGCTGCACGCCTTCTTCGAGGGCAAGGTGCCCTACATAACCGAGGCGCGCTCGATGAAAGAGGCGGTGGACAAGTCATATGCCCTCGCTTCGCCGGGCGATACGGTATTGCTGTCGCCCTGTTGCGCCAGCTTCGACCTGTTCAAGAGCTACGAAGATAGAGGCGACCAGTTCAAGGCTTGTGTAAGAGCATTATAAGAAAAAGAGGAACAGACGCTTATGAAAGTCGATACAGTGGAGAATACCAAGAGGAGCGATCCCTACATTTGGGGGATTATCATCATCCTGTATATCGTGTCGGTAGTCGAGGTTTACAGTGCGATAAGCCGCGAGATTACGGGTGGCGATGTCTATTCTCCTATCATCAAGCATGTGATGCTCCTCTTCTCGGGCTTCCTCATCACCTACTTCACCTCGAAGATTCATTACAAGTGGTTCAAGATGGTGGCCTATCTGATGATACCGCTGGCCATCGTGCTGCTGGTGAGTATCCTCTTTTGGGGCGAGACCATCAATGGAGCCAAGCGTACCATCCCGATAATGGGTATCTCGCTGCAAGGCTCGGAGGTGGCCAAGGTAACGATTGTATTGGCGATGGCTACCGTCTTGGCCAAGAACCAGATTAAGCGAGGGGTGAATATGAAGGGTGTTATATGGGTGGTTGCGCTGGTTACCATCTTCAGCGGCCTGCTGTTTACCCAGGGCCTTACCAACACGCTGCTCTTTATCGGGATAAGCGTGTGCATGATGCTTATCGGCGGGGTGGAGTTGTATAAACTGCTGGGTATCTTTTTGGTCTATGCCATCCTGGCGCTGGCGGTGATGCAGGCCAAGGACCTGATTACCGAGGCCAAGGCATCGCCTGAGACCCAGGAGGTCGTGACGCAGAATGGAGGAAAAGAGAAAAGGGTGATTGCCCGCTCCTCGACGTGGAAGAGCCGCTTGGACGACTTTTTCGACCCTACGCCCGAGTATGAGAAGCCTACCACCCCTGACAATCTGCAAGAGCATCGGGCCGCCATGGCCATGGCACACGGAGGCATTACCGGTGTGGGGCCCGGCAACAGTCGGGAGTCGTCGCGGTTGCCGTTGGCCTTCTCCGACTACATCTATGCCATCATTATCGAAGACTTGGGCTTTGTAGTCGGCGGGGTAGGGCTTTTGCTGGTCTATCTCATGATACTGGCGCGGGCGGGGCTCATAGCCCGGCGCTGTACCAAAGCCTTCCCGGCCCTGCTGGTCATGGGTATGGCGGTGATGATTGTGTTGCAGGCCCTCTTCAACATGGCCATTGTGGTAGGGGTGTTCCCCGTTTCGGGACAGCCGCTGCCGCTCATCAGTAAGGGAGGAACCTCGATTTGGATGATGAGTTTCGGTTTCGGAGTCATGCTCAGCGTGAGCCGGTATGCCGTAAAAGATACAGGTAGTAACATCAAGTCGGAGCGGGAGAGCGACTTGCCCGAAGATTTGCAGGCCGCCAATCCCACCAATTTAGCATAAGGAGGCAATTATGAAACGACCCATAAGAGTATTGATAAGCGGTGGCGGTACGGGGGGACACATCTTCCCCGCCATCTCCATCGCTAACGCGATAAAGGCCCGGTGCCCCGAGGCCGACATTCTGTTTGTAGGGGCCGAGAACCGCATGGAGATGGAGAAGGTGCCGGCGGCCGGATACCCCATCGAGGGGCTTCCCGTGAGCGGCTTCAACCGCAGTAATCTGCTGGCCAACTTCAAGGTGCTGTGGCGACTGGGCAAGAGCTTGAGGATGGCGCGCGGTATTGTGCGTCGGTTCAACCCCGACGTGGCCGTGGGGGTAGGCGGATATGCCAGTGGCCCCACGTTGTGGGCGGCTGCCCATCGGGGGGTGCCCACCCTCATCCAGGAGCAGAACTCCTATGCGGGGGTCACCAATAAACTGCTGGCCTCGAAGGCGCACACCATCTGTGTGGCCTACGAGGGGATGGAGCGCTTCTTCCCGGCCGATAAAATCGTGCTCACGGGAAATCCCGTGCGACAGGACTTGTGTAACGACAGGCTCACTCGCGACGAGGCTTTCGAGTTTTTCGGACTCGACCCTCACAAGAAAACCATTCTGCTCATTGGGGGTAGTCTGGGTGCCCTCACCCTCAATACCGCCGTGGTAGAGTCGATACCCGAGATTGTGAAGAGCGGCGTACAGCTCATCTGGCAGTGTGGTAAACGGTTTGACGAGCGGGCTCGGGCGGCCATGGAAGCGGCCGGCAATCCGGCCTGCATCAAGCAGATGCCTTTTATCGCCCGCATGGACCTGGCCTACAAGGCTGCCGACCTGGTAATCTCGCGTGCCGGAGCCAGTTCCATTTCGGAGCTTTGCCTGCTGGGCAAGCCTGCCATTCTGGTACCGTCGCCCAATGTGGCCGAGGACCATCAGACCAAGAATGCCGAGGCCCTCTCTTCGAAAGGGGCCGCCATACTGGTGCGTGATGCCGAGGCTCGTCAGCGGTTGATGCCCTGTGCCCTCTCGGTGGTTCACGACGAGGAGGCACTCCAGTCGATGAGCCGGCAGATATCGCTGCTGGCCCAGCGCGATTCGGCTGCGCGTATTGCCGATATAATTTTTGATATAGTCGATAAGCAATGAAAAACTATACATCACTCTATTTCATAGGTGCCGGCGGCATAGGCATGAGCGCGCTGGTACGCTATTTCCTGGCCAAGGGCTATCGGGTGGCCGGCTACGACCGCACCCCTTCGCCCCTTACCGAAGCACTCCAGTCCGAGGGGTTGGAGATTGTCTATGACGAGTCGGTTGCTCTCATCCCCGACTATTGTCGCGATGCGGCTACCACGCTGGTGGTCTATACTCCGGCCATTCCGGCCACACACGCCGGGTTGGTCTATTTCAGAGAGCAGGGCTTCAAGGTCGTGAAACGGGCCGAGTTGCTGGGGCTCATTACCCAGTCGAGCAAGGGCCTCTGTTTCTCGGGAACGCATGGCAAGACCACGACTTCGAGCATGGCTGCCCACATCTTCCACGAGTCGCCCATTGGCTGCAACGCTTTCCTGGGCGGTATTCTGCGCAACTACAACAGCAACCTCATCCTGTCGGACCACTCACCATTCACGGTCATCGAGGCCGACGAGTATGACCGTTCGTTCCACTGGTTGCATCCCTATATGGCCGTGGTGACGGCTACCGATCCCGACCACCTCGATATCTACGGGACCGAGGAGGCCTATCTCGAGAGCTTTGCCCACTTCACCTCGCTCATCCAGCCGGGCGGTTGCCTGGTTATCAAGAAGGGTATCAAGCTGGTGCCCCGTGTGCAGGAGGGGGTGAAGGTCTATACCTATTCGGCCTGCGACGGCGGTGATTTCCATGCTGAGAACATACGGGTGGGCAACGGCACGATTGTGTTCGATTTCGTGGCCCCCGACGGCGTGGTGGCCGATGTCGAGTTGGGAGTCCCCGTCGATATCAACATCGAGAACGCCGTGGCCGCCATGGCGATTGCCCGGTTGAACGGAGTAGCCGACGACGATATGCGGCGGGCCATGGCCTCGTTCAAAGGCGCAAAACGCCGGTTTGAGTTTTGGGTAAAACGCAACGACCGGGTGATGATTGACGATTATGCCCATCACCCCGACGAATTGAAGGCCAGCATCCGCTCGGTGCGGGCCCTCTATCCCGGTCGCAAGCTCACGGTAATCTTCCAGCCGCACCTGTACAGTCGCACGCGGGATTTCGCCCCCCAGTTTGCCGAGGCGCTCTCGATGGCCAACCAGGTGATTCTGCTCGATATCTATCCGGCTCGCGAGCAGCCCATACCGGGAGTCACCTCGCAACTTATTTTTGACAAGATAACGTGCAGAGATAAAGAACTTTGTTTGCGCGAAAAGTTGTTAGAACGGATAAAAGAGTGTAACTTTGACATTTTATTGACGATGGGGGCCGGTGACATAGACCGGTTGCTCCCCCAAATAGCGTCAATCGTGGAGGCGAAATGAAGGCATTGTTGAGATTTTTGTTCATGGTAGTGCTGGTAGCCTACCTGTTTGTCTCGTTCTTTATTCTCCGCTCCCAAGCGGCAGAGGACAAGTGCATAGACTTGCAGGTCGAGGTCTTGGACAGCACTGCGCGGCATTATATCTCGCCGGCTGACATATATGGCTATATCGAGGAGTACGATCTGGATCCTTGCGGGAAACCCATGGGCGAGATCGACACCGAGAAGATAGAACGAACCCTCATGCTGAACGGTGTGCTGGGTTCGGTCGAGTGTTATAAACGGGCGGGAGGAACCCTGTATGTGGGGGTAACCCAGCGCGTCCCCGTGATGCGGGTGATGGCCAACGGCAGTAACTATTATGTCGATACCGAGGGCCAGCGCATGGCTGCCGGGGGACAATATCGGGCGCATCTGCCGTTGGTGACGGGCCAGTTGGACAGTGTATTTACCTATCGTGAGCTGTTGCCGATAGCCCGGTATGTATATGAGCACCCCTTCTGGAATGCCCAGATTGAACAAATTTATGTCAATGAGCGTCATGAGATAGAACTGGTGCCCCGGGTAGGCGATCAGACGATTCTGCTGGGGTCGGCTCAAGACTATGAAACGAAGTTCGACAACCTGATGTTGGTCTATAAGAAGGTTTTCAACGAGACCGGTTGGTCGATGTACGACACCGTTTCGTTGAAGTTCAAAGACCAGGTAGTTTGTACTCGTAGGAAAAAGTGGTGAAATAAAAAACAATTGAGATATGGATACGGAGAGATACATAGTAGCTATTGAGATCGGGAGCTCGAAAATAAGAGGAGCCATAGGAACCCGCTCTCTGAAAGGGGTCGTTACTGTGCTTGGCGTAGATACCGAACCGTTGAACGGAAGCGTAAAACGGGGATTCGTGGTGCGACCCGATGAGGTGTCGGCGAAAATCAAACGCTTGATATTTAAGTTGAGCAACCGCATAGGGACTTCGAAAAAGATAAAACAAGTATATGTCGGCATCAGCGGTCAATCGCTCCATGCCGAAGAGCACATGATAAGTCGTGATTTCCCCGAGGGAACTCTCATCACCGAGGATATTATCAAACACTTGCAGGAAGAGGCCCGCGAGATGCCTATCGCCGGCGCCGATATTCTGGAGGTGGTGCGTACCGAGGTAACGGTCGATGGCCGCCTGCGCACCGGTAGAGACGAGTTGATGGGCTCGAGCCTGAAGATGGGCGTGAAACTGATAGTGGCCCGCGACGAGCTTAAGCGAAGCGCCGCCCGTTGTTTCCAGGGAGGTCTTGGTGTTGTGCATTACATCCCCACGGCCCTCTCGACAGCCTATGTGGCTTTGAGCAACGAAGACCGCCAGGCCGGTGTGATGTTGGTCGATTTTGGGGCCGACACCACTTCGGTATCGATCTATAAAGATGGCTTTTTGCGCTATCTCTCTACCATACCGCTGGGCGGGCAGAATATTACACGCGACATTATGACGCTGAATGTAACCGCTGCCGAGGCCGAATCGTTCAAGGTGCGCCTGGGATCGGCCAAGGTGATGGGCGATGAGTCGAATATCACGTTGCGTGGCGAGAATAACTCCGAGATCAAGAGCCTCGATCTTTCCAAGGTGGTCAAGGCTCGTATCGAGGAGATTGTAGCCAATGTCAATGCCCACTTCGATTATGCCAAGTGCGACCGCAAGAGCCTGGGTGCCGGGATGGTGATTGTGGGTGGAGCCTCTAAGCTCTCCAACCTCACCGAGCTGTTGGCCGAAAAATGCGACATCAAGGTGCGCAAGGGTGCACTTCGTCAGGATATGTTGCTCGATGTGGCCTCTCAATCGAAAAGTTCCGACTATCTGCAGATTCTGGGCCTGCTCTATTCGGGTCGCGAGAACTGCGTCGAGACCGAGGCATCGTCGATCGACGACGAGGAGAAAGAACCCGTTGTGGAAGAGGTGCCCGTAGATCCGAGAGAACAGAAAGCTCGAGAGAAAGAGGAGCAGGAGCGTCGCAAACGTGCCGAAAAAGAGCGTCGCAAACGCGAGGCCGAAGAGGCCAAGAAGCGTGAGAAAGAGCGCAAGGAGAAAGAGAAGGAGGAGAAGGAAAAATCCAAAGGCCCCGGTCTTTTTGGCAAGGTGAAAGATATGCTCAGGAAGGCCGAGACTCTGCTCGATGATGAAAACGATAACTATTAAAAGAAGAACGTCATGAACGAATTGGATATCAACAACGCTCAGTTGCCCGACTTCATCGTTCCCGGAGCCGATGCAAGAAAAGATGAGCCTATCAAGATAAAGGTAGTAGGTGTAGGTGGCGGTGGAGGTAATGCCGTCAACTACATGTACCGTCAGAATATCCAGGGGGTGAGTCTGGCCCTCTGCAATACCGACCCTCAAGCCATGAGCGATTCGCTGGTGCCTATCAAGGTGGCTATCGGCGACGAAGGAGCCGGAGGCGAGCCCGAGGAGGGCAAGCGCCTGGCCGAGGAGTATGAGCAGAAGGACGGCCGCATCTCGGCCCTCTTCGAAGACGAGACCCGCATGGTATTCATCACTGCCGGGATGGGAGGTGGCACCGGTACGGGTGCCGGCCCGGTCGTGGCGCGCATTGCCAAGGAGAAGGGTATGCTCACGGTGGGTATCGTCACCATCCCGTTCCTCTTCGAGGGTGAGCCCAAGATCTTGCAGGCCTTTGCCGGTGTCGAGGAGATGCGTAAACACGTCGATGCGCTGCTGGTGATCAACAACGAACGGTTGTGTAAGATTTATCCCGACCTCTCGTGGACCAACGCCTTCTCCAAGGCCGATGATGCCTTGGCCAACGCCGCCCGCAGCATTGCCGAACTGGTGTCGAAGAACGGTAAGATAAACCTCGACTTTGCCGATGTGCGCACTACTCTCAAGAATGGTGGCGCCGCCGTGATCAGTACCGGTGAAGGCGAAGGCGAGCACCGTATGAGCAAAGCCATACAGAATGCCCTCATCTCGCCGTTGCTCAAGGAGAGCGATATCTATGACTCGGAGCGGGTATTGTTCAACCTTTATTTCTCGCCCGAGGAGTCGGACGAGCTTCGCATCGAGGAGTCGAAAGAGTTGAGCGCCTTTATGACCCGCTTCAAGAAACGGGTAAAGGTAATTTGGGGTTACACCCACGACTCGTCGCTGGGCAAGAAGGTGAAGATTACCATTCTGGCTACCGGATTCGAGGTGTCGGACCTCACCTTCAAGGGCGAATACGGAGGCGATGCCGACGAGCACATTGCCCAGTCGCAGTACATTGTGCTGCGTCCCGACCAGCTCGACAACAACGAGCTCATCGACAAACTCGAGAATGCGCCGGCCTATGACCGTCCCAAAGACTTCCGCGACAACTTCGAGGGCGGCGAAAAGCAGCGTCACGAGGAGAGCGGGAGCAGCCGTCGCTCCATAAAATTTTGATTGAAACCTGTAAAATAGTATAGATTATGAATTTATTTGATCAGGTCAGCAACGACATCAAAAGTGCCATGCTGGCAAAAGACAAAGTAAGACTCGAAGCCCTGCGGGGTATCAAGAAAGAGTTTCTCGAAGCAAAGACCGCCAAAGGGGCCGATGGTGAACTGTCGGACGAGACGGCGATGAAGATATTGGCCAAGATGGTGAAACAACGCAAGGAGAGCGCTCAAATCTACTCGGAGCAAAATCGCCCCGATTTGGCCGAACCCGAACTGGCCGAAGCTGCCGTGATAGAGACCTATCTGCCCAAGCAGATGACCGACGAGGAGCTGACGGCTGCCCTCAAGGCTATTATTGCCCAGGTGGGAGCCACCACACCGCAGGAGATGGGCAAGGTGATGGGTGTGGCCACCAAGCAGTTGGCCGGGCGTGCCGACGGTCGTGCCATCTCGACCAAAGTAAAAGAACTGTTGTCTTAAAAACAAGAATACAATATACCAACATTAGACTATGCTTACACTAAGTGTCATTAAAGAGAATCCCGAAGAGGTGATACGCCGGTTGGCTATCAAGCAATTCGACGGGCGAGAGGCCATAACCCGGGTACTCGAACTGGATAAAATACGTCGCGCTTCGCAAGCCGAGCTCGATGGCAAACTGGCCGAACTCAAGCGGTTGGCTGCTCAAACCGGACAATTGATGAAAGCCGGTAAAAAAGAGGAAGCCGAGGCTGTGAAGGCCCAGACGGCTGCCCTGAAAGAATCGACAAAGGCTCTTGAGGATTCGATGGTATCGGCCGAGAAAGAGATTACCGATATTTTGTTGACAGTCCCCAACCTGCCTTATGCCGGTGTGCCCGAGGGTCGTACCGCCGCCGATAACATTGTCGAGAAGACTGGTGGTGTCATGCCCAATCTGCCTGAGGATGCACTGCCCCACTGGGAGTTGGCCAAGAAATATGACTTGATCGACTTTGAACTGGGTGTGAAGATTACCGGTGCCGGTTTCCCCGTTTACAAGGGTAAGGGTGCCCGGTTGCAACGTGCCTTGATTTCGTTTTTCCTCGATGCTGCCCGCGAGGCCGGATACCTCGAGATACAACCTCCCTATGTGGTAAATGCCGCATCGGGTTACGGAACGGGACAATTGCCCGATAAAGAGGGTCAGATGTACCACTGCAACGAGGATGACCTCTACCTGATTCCTACCGCCGAGGTACCGGTGACCAACCTCTACCGCGATGTGATTTTCAATGAGAGCGATCTGCCCATCAAGAATACGGCCTATTCGGCCTGCTTCCGTCGCGAAGCCGGCTCATACGGCAAGGACGTGCGTGGCTTGAACCGTCTGCACCAGTTCGACAAGGTGGAGATTGTGCAAATACAGCACCCCGACCACTCCTACGAGGCTCTCGAGGAGATGAAAGATCATGTGCAGAGTCTGGTAGAGCGCCTCGAATTGCCTTGGCACATTCTGCGTCTGTGTGGCGGCGATATGAGTTTCACCTCGGCCATTACGTTCGACTTCGAGGTATTCTCGGCCGCTCAGAAACGCTGGCTCGAGGTTAGCTCGGTATCCAACTTCGAGAGCTACCAGGCCAACCGTCTGCACTGTCGTTATCGTGGTGCCGACAAGAAGATGCACCTGTGCCACACCCTCAACGGTAGTGCATTGGCTTTGCCTCGTATTGTCGCTGCATTGCTCGAGAACAACCAAACCCCCGAAGGTATCAAGATTCCTAAAGTGCTGGTACCTTACTGCGGTTTCGATATCATCGACTGATCGAGAAATACCTATATATGAACAGGGGCTGCCCATGCGGGCAGCCCCTGTTGCTTTGTTATACGTTAAGTCCCCTGTGGAATCGAGATTATTGTACGCCCGACTTAGCAATCGTTTCGTCGGCTACTTTGTCAAATTGAGCCTGTTGGTAGTCGAGTTTCAGTTTCTCGTCTTCCAGAATGGCTTTCTCGATGGCATCGGTGATTTCTGTTTTGGAGAGACCTACCGAGATGTAAGCTCTGTATTTACCGTCGGCGGTGCGCACGATGCGGTCGCATACGATTGTCGAACCCGAAAGAGTCTGTTTGGTGATAAGTTGCAGACGCTCTTCGGTCTTTTCGTTCAGTTCGGTGTTGATATCATTGCGGTAGCGTTTGGAGAAGTTTTCTACGGCGGTCGAGATCGACGATGCGATAGAGGCACGAGCCGAGTTCACGGCTTTGTCCTTGGCCATTTGCATATCGGTACTCTCGGCCGTGGCATTGGCATAGAAATACTCTTCGCTGGTGAGGAAGTGGCACAGTTGTTCAACCTCCTGCTCGCCGCTATTGGCCGCTTGTTTGGTCGATGAACATGATGCCAGCGATATCACGCCCAGTGATATCAGTAACAGTTTGATTGCTTTCATTTTCAATAAAGTTTTAGTGTTAATAATGATGTGAATGTGTCTATTCTATGATTTCGGGCATCGACGTGTCGTCGTCGGCTTCGTTGTCAATCGCGTTGCTGTTTTGTTGAGCTTTGCGGGAGAAGTGAGCGTTTTTCAAGTTGCGTTCGAGCATGGGCCGCAGTTCCTTGAACAGGTCGCGTTGCACGGTGGCCTGTATCTTGGAGTTGGAGCTGTTGACCGGGAGCAGCGAACGGACGTCTTGTGGCCCGAAGTTGGCAACGGTGTTGCCTGTACTCAAATCGATAATGGAGATGTTGCAGGAGGCGAAAACCTCGATGAGGTCATACATCTCGCTCGGGATGATACCGCCTTTGCGAATCGACGAGTTGACAGTGACCGAGAGGTCGGCGCTGTCTTTCTCGTGAACGATATCGAAGTAGTCGTTCAGGTAGCTCGAGATGTTGTTCGACAGTCCCGATATGCGGTTGTCCTGAGTATAGAGTATCGCTTTGAGAGGCGCTTGCTCGACCACTACAGGCAACTTGATGACCGGGATGTGGTCAAACAGGTCGGCCGTCAACCGCTTCATGTAGTCGGTGTTGAATTTTGCAGGAGCCGATACATCGACCCGCAACTCAATCTCTTGGTAGGGCTGTTTCGAGGTGACATTGGTGATGGTGAGCGTGGCTGTCCCGTTGCTTTGGGTCTTGGCGTCGAGCGACACTGAGCCTTCGCCAATCGAGAAGCGAGCTTTCAAGGGGATGCCTATTGCGGGCGTCCCGTTTGATAGCACTTCGATTTGTGCCAGAGTGGCCTCTTTGCTGAAGGCCTGGGCCGTAATCTTCTGCGGGGTGGTGAGAATCGACAGGTCGGCAAAGAGAGCCTTGAGCGAATTGTATAGCTCGATGCCGATATCGATGGTGCGACCCTGATGATCGACCGTGAGATGGCGGTTGGCATAGGCTTCGACCGATGCAAGCCCCGACAGGTAGAGGTCCATGGCGTCGGTGAGACGGCCCGAGTCTTCGGCCTGGACGCCTTTTACCCAATAGTCATAGGCTCGGGTGGTGGCTTCGGACAGACGCTTTTGCATCAGCAGTTCATACTCTTTCTTGTTCAGTCGATAATATACCCAGTACCGTTCACCGTCGTTGTAACTATCGACCAGTTCGTGTCCTTCGAGTTGAGCGATGGCCGTGCTCTTGATGTCCTGGTTGAACGACTCGCTATACACGCTGTTGATATCCTGTTGATTGAGCAGCGACGTGCTTTCGATTTCGATGTTGATTTCGCCGATGAGGTCGCCCAGCGCCTTGTCGCGGGCTACTTGCTGGAAATTGTTCTCGGTAACCAATGCCGAGCTAATGCCTATATAATAGTCGTTGTCGATGGGCTTGGCTTTGACCCATGCCGGTGTAGTGCCGGCAAAGGTCGCAACCATCCCGATAAACAAGGATATAGATGATACGAGAATACGTTTCATGGTCAATCGTCTATGGTTATGTAAATGGTATTACCGTCGAGCCGGTTGGAGGCGTTGATACCCTGTTTCTTCAGGTAGCGGGTGAGGCGTACGGCAAAGTCGTTGGCATCTTGCAGCGCCCCGTTTTCGTCTTTGTTGGGAATTTGTACGCTATCGAGAATCAGCAGCACATCGGTTTTGCCTTGTTGGTGGAATCGTCCGCCGACGGCATTTTTGCGAACCCACGAGCGTATGTAGTCCGAGATGCCAAAGCCCGCCGTTCCCACCTCGTCGTCGAGGGTCTTGTAGGATGTGCCGGCGATGCTTACGCGCAGGGTAACGGACGTACCCCGATCGATACTCTTGGCCAGACTCTCAACTACCTCGCCGATGAACTCTTCGGAGACCTTGTGTATGGCTCCTACGCACAGACGGTCGAATGTGGTCGAGCCCGAGAAGGATGAGTTTTTGGTAGAGAGCAGGTTACCTGTGGCGGTTTCGTAGGCCTTGAGGGCGAGCGATACGCTGCCTTTTGAGCCGGTCATCCGCTTGGTGATATCGACACTCACATAGATGTCGGCGCCGCTGCTTCGAATGAGTTGGGCGTCGAACGTGTTGGCATTGTCATATTCAAATTCGTTGGAGCGGAGGGCGGCATTGTAGCGGGCCTCGAAGTCGATGGTGGTGACACCTATCTCGCGGAACTCTTCCTGCACCTTGCTGATGGCGATACGCTTGTCGGCATCGCTCGAGAGAATCTCTTTGTAGCTTTCGCCGTCCTGTTTGTAGGGAACCACCATGATAGTGGGGTTGATACCGCTGTCCGATACCTCTTCGGCACTCATCTCCGAAGCCTCGGGAGCCCGCAGGTCGTTTTGCAGCAGGTCGCGGTCAAAGGCATCCTTGTAGAGTTGCACGGTGACGGTGACCTCCCACAACCCGAGGTAGTTTTTCTTGGGTTTGGGGTCGTCGAGAGCCTTGGCAAACACGGCATATCGGTTGTTGTCGTAGAGGCGTGTAAAGTAATAGGAGTGAGCCGTGCGGTCTGCTTCCTTCAGGATGGGTTTGCCGTTGTCCACTCCCTGGATACCGGCAAACAAATAGGTGTCGATAGCCGATTTTACGGCCATCGGGATGGCTTGTTTCTTCTCGGTCGAAGTGGCGGTGGACTTCAGGGTTATGGTAGGTCCCTCACCCCCGAGGTATATGACATCCCTTGAAAAGTAATCTTCTGCATGTAGAGCCACCATTGAGGTGAGAAGCAGGAGTAACCATGTAATTCTTTTCATTAGACCTGTGATAAATGGTTATTACCCGTTAAGGGTGAGATTGTCATATCTCACCCTTAACGAGATAAGTAAAATAGAGATCTTAGAGACCAAAAATATTGGTGTTTACTTTGGTGACAACCGTTACGGCGTCGGGGGTTTCGAGCATGGCTTTTTGAATTTCCTTACCCTCTTTGGTTACTTTGCAGAGCGAGATGTCGGCACCTTCTACCGATTCTACCTTGATTTCGCCGATTACTTTGTTGATGGTGCGGCCACCGATTGTCTTCTCAACACGTACATCGAGTTTCTGGCCTTTGAGGATTCCGTCTTCGCTGCCGAGCGAGATATAAACTTTCTTGGCGGCATCTTTCTTCACTTCGGCTACTTCGATGACGGTACCGTAGGATTTGAATACCTCGTCCACGAAGTCGGGAATTTGGGCGTCGATGAAGTCAACGGCCGAGTTGACGGCGTCGAGTTTGGTATAGAATGTCGAGAAGAGTGTCGAGCTTGTGGCTTCGAATGTTTTATTGGCAATGATTTCGTTGTCGCTGATGCGAGTAACTTTCAATTGATAGTTGATTTTGGCCGAGTAGGTGGTACCCTTGTCGTTGCGCCCCGTGGTGTAGGTGATGGAGACTACTTGTCCGTCGAGCGTGTAGTCGGCTTCGGCACCGTCGTCGGTAGCACTGTCGAGCACTTTGACACGGCCTTTGTTGTTGATGCCTTCCATAACTTTGTTGCGTACAGAGTTGCAATAAGTCTGGCTGACAGAGGTGCTGTGGGTGAACGGTTTTACAAGTACACTTTCGCGAGCGGCGTAGGTTGAAAGAGAAAACAGAGCCAATACCACTAACAATAATACGTTTTTCATCATGTGAAGAATTTTGTGCGTCTTGAAAGGTCCCCCCTCTTTCAATAAAATATATTATCCCTATAAAAACAAAAGACGTGGGAGTCTGTACCTGTTACTCGTCCCACAATCCTAGGCTCTCGCATTGCCATTCCTGTCGGGACTCGCAACACAGAAACCCACGCCGATATGTATATAGTATCTGAAAAATCCGATACCATAACATATCAGCCGGGCATCTACTGTTGCTCTCTCTTGGACAGGTGATGAATTTGCGAGATTCAGGATTGTCAAGATCAATAGCGCAAAGTAAACGCCTTTTGATATGTTAGCCCCCTTCTGGCCGGATTGAAATCAATCGGCACAGTGGCAATTCATGGCAAAAGTATAAATAAAAATTAAAGAATCAAATAATTCGCTATATAAATTTAGAGCCTCGCACAGTCCTTTTCATCCCTGTTCTTTTTGATTGTGAGGCTCATATCAGGCTTTTTGGGGAGGCTTTTCGGGAGCCTTATTTGCGGCCGAAGTTGGCTGGAATCTCTCTCCATTTTCCGGCTTTCCACCTGATGATGGGATTGGTATAGGTGTGGGTTTGCAACCAGCGTTCGGTCCGGGCGATGAGATCGAACTGCTCATCATGGTGTCAAAAAAATTATCGAAGTTATTACCCATATAAAATAATTCATTAACTTTGGCTTCAGTGATTATAGCGGACTTTACTCATATAGCTTTGGCTATCAATATAATATAAGTGTAATAATTCTGCTGATCATCAAATTTGCAGATATATGTAACTGGCTAATACATGTTAACCTAATTCTATAATCCAATGAGAAAAATCTTATTACTAATTGCATGTTTGATTGGTATGACTGTGGTTAATGCCCAGACCTATTCCATTTATCCTATCCCCCAGCGGGTTACCGAGGGTAGTGGTACGGTGGAGCTGACGCAGACCATCAACGTGGTGTGCGGCTCTGGCATTGGCCATGTGACCAAGGAACGTATTCAGGAGGTGCTGGAGGAGGCTGGCTACGTCTGCCAACTGGGTGAGTCGGCTTCGTCCGAGTTGACCAATCTGTATGTGGGCGTGGCTGGTTCTGGCGACGTGGCAGATACCTATGCCACGAGTCAAGGTGTCTCCAAGGAGGTGTTCACCGAGGCGCCTAACCGTTTTGACGCTCATGTGATGCAGATTGCCGACGGTAATATTGTGGTGCTGGGCAATGGCGAGCGTTCGGAATACTATGCCTTCGCCACTCTGGAGCAGATTCTGGAGCAGGCCGCAGGGGCTGCGCTGCACGAGGTGACTTATGAGGATTACTCACACTGCCAGTGGCGTGGTGCAATCGAGGGATTCTATGGCAATCCTTATTCGGTGGATGCTCACTGCAGTCTGTTCGAGTTCTTCAAACGTTTCAAGATGAACGTCTTCATCTATGCTCCCAAGATGGACCCTTATCACTTGGGCTATTGGACCGAGGAGTATCCGACAGAGATCAGTGAAGAGCAACGTCGCATGGGATGGATTACTCAAGATGACGTGCGCCGCATGGCCGAGACCGCCCGTGCTTGCAATGTGCACTTTGTTTGGGCAGCCCATCCGGGGCTTGCTCCCGGCGGTCAAGTGTCGATGGATTTCTCCAGCACGGCGACGGTGAATGAAGGTGTCGAGCTGCTGATGCAGAAATATCACCACATGTATGACCTTGGCGTGCGTGCTTTCAGTGTATGTATCGACGACATGGAGCGCAATCCGTCGGCGCAGATGCAGGCGCATTTGCCAGACCAGACGCAGAAGCGGCTGAAGGAGGAATTTCCCAGCCAGGCCGAGGACGAGAAGATAGCTCCCCTTTTCTATGTTCCTGCGACATACGCTCTGATGTATTCAGGAGCGGCTTCTTATTTGAGTCAGATGGCAAGTGTTGACAAAGACGTAGTCATCGGCTTTACCGGTTATGCCGTGTGTGGCGACCTTGACAAGAAGGACTGTGATGCGATGGCGGGCTACATAGGGCGCAACCCGTTGTTCTGGTGGAACGCGACGGTCAACGACAACAACGACGACCGCCTCTATATGCGTGAACTCACGGCTCACTATGCCCTCGTTCCCGAGAAGGGAGGCATCGGCACGTTAGGCGGTGTCATCCTCAACCCCGAGAAGCAGTCGCAGGCTGCCAAGGTGGGCCTGTTCGGTTTGGCAGATTATTGCTGGAATCCCGATCAGTTTGACGTGATGCAGAACTGGAACGACTGTTTCGACTACCTCGCCAAGGCTGGCGATATGGAGACGGCCAAGCAGATGCGACTGTTTGCCCGCTATACGGATGCCATCTATGAGGATCAGGAGATTATTGACCTCTACGAGGCATTTAAGACAAAATATAGCGAAGGGAACTTCCCCACAGAGGGCTCTGCCATTCGTGAGGAGATGGCCCGGTTGCAAACCGCTTGTGAATATATCGAGACCGTGATGGCAAACAGTGACAACATCGACTACCGCTTGTTTGCCACCGATGTCAAGGCATGGTGTGCAAAGTTGAAGGCTTACGCTATCCTCATTCAGAAGTCGCTCGACCTGCTCGAGAACGGTGACTCGATGAGTCGCTCCGAGTCTTGGTCGTCGTTTGCGAGCATCATTTCGCTCTACACGGGTTTGGGTATCGAGCCGCAGTACTTTATCTCCGAACTTGAGGGTTACGGCACCGACTCGCATGTGGTGAGCTATGAGGTGCATCCTGCCAACTCCTACACTCGGCCGTTTGTGGACTATCTGTATGAGACGCTGGGCGCTAAACTTCCCGGTGACTGGCCGGAACCCGAGCAACCGCAAGTTGTCACCAACTTGGACCCGGCGGTATTCAACCTGACCGTGACGGATGCCGCAGCCACCCTCACGGGGTTGAGTGGTGTCGAGTTGGCCGACGGCGATTATGTGGGTCTCTACCTGGGATCGATTGAGAAGGTATCGGTGGACGAGATGACTTTGCCAGAAGGCGTGACCCTGGAGACTTCGATCAATGGTAAGATATGGACTCCTGCCACTTTGCCCATGTCGTCGCAGAATGCGGCTTACGTTCGTCTGATTCGCAGCAGTACCGACGGCGAGGCTGGTGCGCTCGATTTTGATGTGTTGACAGTATCTTTCTCGTCGGGTTCAGTCGTCGTACCTACCCCCACAATTTCGTCCAACCTGAAGGTTTACACCGATGGCAATGTCTCTTATCCTCTCAATCTGGCTGTCGATGGCAATACCGAAACTTTCTTCTGGAGTGGTGAAAACACAGCAAAGGGTCATTACATTCAACTTGACTATGGCGATGTTTTCTCCATCGACAATGTTACCCTCGTCTTTACAGGCAAGGATATCCTTTCCGGAACGGCAGATATCCAACTCTCGACCGATGCAAACGATTGGACTACCATAGCTCAATACAGCCACGGAAGCCTGGTCAATAATCGTTATACTTGTGCCGCCAATGGTGCCAACGCTCGTTATGTGCGACTGATGGTGACTAGTGTCGAGGGGTCGTTCTGGTTGCAGTTGGCCGAATTCTCCTGCTCCGTGGCGGGTGCCGTAGCCGAGATAGGCACACCCACACCCAGTACTTCGCTTGGTACCTACCAGACCTACAATATCGGCAATATCGTGGACGGTAACCCCAGTACGCACTTCTGGAGCAACACCGAGCCGCAGGTGGGCGATTGGTTGCAACTCGAGTATGCCGAGCCTCATTCGATCTTTGAGATAACGGTTACCTTCATGGAGAACGACCAGCTCATCGGTAGTGGAGAGTTCCAGGTGTCGTTGGACGGGAAAAACTGGACGAAGGTGGCCGCCTACGACAGTGGCGGCATCAACGCCAACACCCGCACTTTCACCACCAACGCCAATGGCGTTACGGGTAAGTATCTCCGCCTGTATATCACCAATGTTGTCGGTAGTTATTGGCTCAAAGTCGCAGAGTTCAGTTGTGTCATGGCCGATCGTGTGACACAGACTACCGACCATAACCAGGCGATGATTTCGGCGTTGTCCGACAAGAACATGATTACAAGCTATCGTGCCGAAGAGGCGGGTTACGTGGAGCACACGTTCATCGAGAATATAGACATTGAGGCTGTGGAGATCTATCACAACACGACCTTTGATAACAACTACGAATTGCCCACTGTCTCGCTCTATGATGGTACTCAATGGGTGGAAGCAGGCACACTCGACCGCCTGGGCACGGTTATCGACACGCGTGACTACGAGATGGTGACTGCCGTGCGCATTGAGTGGAACGAGCACAATATCCCGACCCTCTATGAGATTATCCCGGCAGGTGAGTATGAAGACCCGCAAGCCAGCGGTCGTATAGAGTTGACCGAGGAGAGTGATGACGCTGCTGTCCGTGTCTATACCTATGACAGTCAACTTGTCGTGCGTAGCCATGCGATGCTAAGCGCCGTCTGCGTCTATGATCTTTACGGGCGCTTGCTCCATCAGTCGGCTCCAGATGCGACCTATTTCACGCTCGACCTCGGTGCTTCTGCTCCGGCAATCATGGTTGTCCAGGTTGTCGATGAGTCGGGCACTATGACTACTGCCAAGGTTGTGAGACGCTGACCCTGCGGCCCTTGGGCCGGATGAAAATATAAAATGAGCAGGGGCTGCCTCAATGCGGAGGCGGCCCCTGTTGTATTAGAGATGGAGAATATTGAAACGGTCTATTTCCGCCCGAAGTCGGCGGGAATTTCGCCCCACCGCTCGGTCTCCCACTTGATGATGGGATTGGTATAGGTGTGGGTTTGCAGCCAGCGTTCGGCCCGGGCGATGAGGTCGAATATGGGAGCATTGGCTGCGGTGGGGGCCAGCTTGGTTTTGCATTTCTTTTGCTTCACCCAGGCGATGGCGTTGCGGCTGTCGGAGTAGATGGGGACCGTCGAGCCCCGTTGTTGCAGATAGGCGAGGCCGTGTACCAGGGCCAAAAACTCGCCTATGTTGTTGGTGCCTTGCGCCATGGGGCCTACATGAAACAGTTCGATTCCCGATTTCGTATCTACTCCACGGTATTCCATATGGCCGGGGTTCCCGCTACAGGCGGCATCGACCGACAGGCTGTCGGCGATGACGGTCGAGGGCAGGGCGGGCGCCGAGAGCTTCTCGCGCGAGTGGTCGCCGATTTTGCGCAGCACGTCGAAGTAGTCGTCGGGGGCATTGCGAAAGGCTTCGGTCGCCGTCTCGAGGTCGTCGAAACTCTTGTATTTGGCTCCTTTGAAATTTTCGACCTGCTCTTTGCACTCTTCCCACGAGTTGAAGATGCCCCGGGCTCGACCTTCCCACACGACATAATATTTGTATTTGGCCATAATTGTGTTATCGTTTGGTTGACGGGTGCAAAAATAACGAAATTTGTCGTATCTTTACACGACTTAGCCCCAATAGGAGAGGAAGTGCCGCTGTGCTCGTTGTGCGGGTAGGGCTGCTTGCTTTTCGGGGTGGGGCATAAAGAGGAGAAGAAGATGAAGAAAATCGTGATGTGTGGCGTCCTGTCGGTCGTGTTGTGTGGGCTTGTGGCTTGTGCCCCCGGGAAGAGCGACCGCGAGGAGAGTAACCGCCTGTATAACGAGGCGGTGTCGCTGCTGGCCGGCGACGATGTGTCGATTGCCGATTGTATGGCTGCTCAGGGATTGCTGGAGCAGGCTATTGAGGCCGACGACGAGAATATCGATGTCTATTTCGGGAAGGTGCTCAACGAGTTGAACTTGTGGCGCCCCGATAGTGCCTACCATACCGCCTCGGTCGCTATCGAGAAGATTGGCCCCGAAGGGAAGAATCGGTTGAAAGCCTACTTCTATACCGTGAAGGGATTCATCGCCTATGACCGGGGCGACGAGGCTGAAACCCGTGAACAGTTGTCGCAGGCGCTGGCCCTTTACGAGTCGTATTTGCAGGAGGAGCCGGCCAATCTGGATTATCTGCTCAACAAGACCGTTTTGGTGGCGGGCCTCGAAGGCAAGGAAAAGGCCCTCGAGTTTATCGCGGGTCTGCCGGTGAAGGAGACCGACAGGCAGATGCTCACCGAAAGTCTGGCCAGTTTCGAGCTCAGCCAGTTCGGCGAGACGTGGCGAGCCAAGCACGAGGCTCTGGTGGGTGGCGGGCAGAGTGCTGCCGAAGCCCCGGCCGATAGTACTTCTAATACCACGCAGTCATGAAACCTGTTTTCCTCGTCGGATATATGGCCGCCGGCAAGACCACGCTGGGTCGGCGGGCGGCACAACTCCTCAATGTGGAGTTTATCGACCTCGATGCCTATATCGAGGAACGGTATCGCAAGCGGGTCTCCGACCTTTTTGCCGAGCGAGGCGAAGCGGGTTTCCGCGATATCGAGCGGCGCATGCTGCACGAGGTGGCCGAGTTTGACAACGTGTTGGTGGCTACGGGCGGGGGTACCCCCTGCTTCTTCGACAACATGGCATACATGCGCAGCCGGGGCGTCACGGTCTATCTGTCGGCCTCGGTACCTACATTGAGCCGGCGGTTGTTGCGGGCGCGGGTCAAGCGTCCGCTGGTAGCCGGCAAGACGGCCGAAGAGCTGGACGATTGCATCGCCGGGATGCTGGCGCAGCGTGAACCCTACTATCGGCAGGCCGATTATACGTTCGAGGCCGACCGTTACGAATCGGCCCCCTCGGTCGATGAGGCGGTGCAACGACTCTCGCAACTGATGCGGGGAGAGGCCGGCGATGAGCCTGTCGAATAAATATCGCGAGGCAAACCGGTTTTTACCAAAGTATATTTGTATATTAGTCCCGATAAATCTAAAAACGAATCACGTATGGCTGGTGGTATTGCTTGCGAATCGAAGGTGGGGGTGGCGCTTCAGGAACAGTTGCTGGGCGTCAAACCCGGTGGCCGACATTTGTCGATAGGGTTGCCGGCCGAGCATAATGGTGGAGAGAAGCGTTTTCCCCTGACTCCCGAGGGGGTGGCCCTGCTCACCCGACAGGGGTTTGTCGTGCTGGTCGAGGGCGGTGCGGGCGAAGGTATCAAATACAGCGACCTGCACTATACCGAAGCGGGGGCCCAGGCGGTCGAGGCTGCCGAGGTGTTCCAATGCGACGTGGTGCTTAAGATTACCCCGTTGAACGGCGATGAGGCGGCTCTCATTCGGCCGGGCGTGCTGCTGCTCACCCTTCTGCAACCCCAATACCAGTCGGCTTCGGTACTCAAGGTGCTGATGCAGAAACGGGTCACGGCCGTAGCTATCGATCGGGTTACCGACGAGCAGGGCCGTTATCTTTTTGCCGACATTCTGGCCGAGATTGACGGTCGGGCCGCCATCGTGCTGGCCTCGGAGCTGCTGAGCAACCGCAGCGGCGGCAAAGGTGTGCTGCTGGGTGGTGTGCCCGGGGTGGCTGCCTCCGAGGTGCTGATTATCGGGGGCGGATTGGCCGGCCGCGCGGCAGCTCGTGCCGCCAGTGGATTAGGGGCACTGGTGCGTATCTTCGACAACGATTTCTATCGGCTGCGGGCCACTCAGCTCGAGGTGGGTCCGTCGCTGTTCACCTCCAATATGCATCCTCATGTACTGGAGAATGCCATGCGTTCGGCCGACGTCGTGATTGGTACCGAGGTGCCCGAACAGGGACGGCTGGGCATGAACTATGTCGAGATGATGAAACGGGGAGCCCTGCTCTTCGACCTGTGCATGGACAAGGGAGGCTGCTTCGAAACTTCGAGTTGCAGCGAGGCTCCCTGCAACAAGGTGTATGAACAGTGCGGCGTGCTGCACTACTGCCTCTCGAGTGTGGGGAGCGCCGTGGCCCGCACGGCCTCGATGGCGCTGAGCAACCTGCTGGTGCCCCTGCTGGTTTCGCTGAACGACCCCGCCATGATTTATGGACACATCAAGAGCGACGACCGGTTGCGCAACGCCGTCTATCTGTTTGGTGGGAAACTTACCCATAAAGAGTTGAGCATACGACTGGGGCTGCCCTATTACGACATGGCACTTTTCATGGCCATGTTTTAAATAGAAAGAGGTAAGGATACTTACACATTTCTATGAAAATATTTCAAATGCTTACAAAAAAACACTATCTTTGTCAAAATGATTTTAATATAAAATCAAAAACAGCTCTGTTGAATTAAAAATGTAATCTAAACATGACAGAAAAAACGAAAGTGAAAGTATTGGAAGAAGTCGTAGTACGATTTTCCGGCGATTCTGGCGATGGCATGCAGCTGGCCGGAAATATTTTTTCCAATGTTTCGGCCGGTATCGGAGATGAAATTTCGACCTTCCCCGACTATCCGGCAGAGATTCGGGCCCCGCAAGGTACGCTGGGAGGGGTATCCGGTTTTCAAGTTCATATAGGACGGGGCGTTCATACGCCGGGCGATTTGGCCGATGTGCTGGTGGCCATGAACCCTGCCGCCTTGAAGACAAACGCCCGCCATGTAAAGCGGGGGGGAGTGGTCATTATCGACTCGGACAGTTTCCGGGCCAGCGATTTGGAGAAAGCGGCCTTCAAGACCGACGATCCCATCCAGGAGGCCGGGCTGTCACATGCACAGGTGGTGCCGGTGCCCATTACCCAGATGGTGAAAGATTCGTTGGCCGACTCGGGCCTCGACAACAAGTCGATTGTGCGGTGCAAAAACATGTTTGCACTGGGTCTCGTGTGCTGGTTGTTTGACCGTCCGCTGGAGCAGGCTCAACATTTGCTGAAGAACAAGTTTGCCAAGAAACCGGCCATCTACGAGGCCAATGCCAAAGTGATGCGCGACGGTTACAACTATGGCCACAACATACATGCATCGGTATCGACCTATCGGGTAGAGTCGGCACAGGTTCGCCCCGGTATCTATACCGACGTAAACGGCAACACGGCTACGGCTTGGGGCTTGATTGCCGCTTCGGAGAAATCGGGGCTCCCCCTCTTCCTGGGCAGTTACCCCATTACTCCTGCTACCGATATCTTGCACGAGCTGGCCAAGCGTAAGGACCTGGGTGTGAAAGCCATTCAGGTAGAGGACGAGATTGCCGGCGTATGTACCGCTATCGGTGCCTCGTTTGCCTGTAATCTGGCCGTAACCTCAACCTCGGGTCCCGGTTTGGCGCTGAAGAGCGAGGGTATCGGTTTGGCCGTGATGTCGGAGTTGCCGCTGGTAGTTATCGACGTTCAGCGTGGTGGACCTTCGACCGGTCTGCCTACCAAGACCGAGCAGACCGACCTGTTGCAGGCGCTCTATGGTCGCAACGGCGAGAGCCCCGTGGTTGTGGTGGCCGCTTCGACGCCGACCAACTGCTTCGACATGGCCTTCCAGGCTGCCAAGATTGCGCTCGAGCATATGACGCCAGTCATCCTGCTTACCGACGGTTTCATCGGCAACGGCTCTTCGGCCTGGCGTATCCCCGACATGGACGAGTATCCCGAGATAAAACCCAACTATGTGAAACCCGAGCAACTGGGTGCCTGGAAACCCTACGACCGCGACGAGCGTTCGGTGCGCTACTGGGCCAAACCCGGTATCGAGGGATTCATGCACCGCCTGGGCGGTCTCGAAAAAGACAGCAAGACCAGTGCCATCTCTACCGACCCCGTGAACCACGAGAAGATGGTGCGGGCCCGTCAGCAAAAGGTCGATAACATTGCCAACGACCTGCCGCTGCTCAAGGTACAGGGCAACCCCGATGCCGACCTCCTGGTAGTGGGCTGGGGCGGAACCTACGGTCATCTCTATTCGGCTGTTGAGGCCATGAACGCCGCCGGCAAACCGGTAGCATTCGTCCACTTTAACTATATCAATCCTCTGCCCTTGAATACCGAGGAGATTCTCCGCCGGTACAAACGGGTGGTTGTGTGTGAACTGAACAACGGTCAGTTTGCCGCCTATCTGTCGGGCAAAGTTCCCGGCAAGACCTTCCTGCGGTACAACAAGATTCAGGCACAACCCTTTATGGTGAGCGAGTTGATTGACCATTTTACAAAGCTTTTGGAGGAGGAATAAGATATGGAAGAACAAAAAGAATATACGGCAAAAGATTATAAGAGCGATCAGTATGTGCGCTGGTGTCCCGGCTGTGGAGACCACTCGATCGTAAACGTGTTGCAGAAGGCGATGGCCACCTTGGGCATACCGCCGCACAAGACCGTCGTCGTGTCGGGTATCGGCTGCTCGTCGCGCTTGCCCTACTACATGAATACCTACGGCTTCCACACCATTCACGGGCGTGCCGCTGCTGTGGCTACCGGCGTGAAGACGGCCAACCCCGACCTGACCGTGTGGCAGGTGTCGGGCGATGGCGACTGCCTGGCCATCGGTGGTAACCACTTTATCCACTCGGTGCGCCGTAATGTCGATATCAACGTGGTGCTGATGAACAACAAAATCTATGGCCTCACCAAAGGACAGTATTCTCCTACGAGCGACCGTGGTTTCGTGACCAAGTCGTCGCCTTACGGTACGGTAGAAGATCCCTTCATTCCCGCCGAGCTCGTCTTTGGTGCCCGGGGTACCTTCTTCGCCCGGTCGCTCGACGTGGAGCTGCCGGTTTCTCAGGAGGTGCTGGTCGAGGCTGCCCGTCACAAAGGCACCTCGGTCGTAGAGCTGTTGCAGAATTGCGTGATATTCAACAACAATATTCATAGCTATGTGGCCGACAAGGAGTTCCGTGCCGATCGTACCATCCATCTGCGCCACGGCGAGAAGATGATTTTCGGCAAGGATCACAACCGGGGGCTTGTACTCGACGGTTATAAACTTAAGGCAGTAACCATTGGCGAGAACGGCGTTACGCTCGATGATATTCTGGTACACGATGCCAAGTCGCCCGGCAACTTCCTGCACCAGAGTCTGGCCATGATGGACGGCCATGACCTGCCGCTGGCCATCGGCGTGATACGCAATGTCGATGCTCCCGCCTACGACGAGGAGGTGGCTCGCCAGGTGAAAGAGGTAACCGCCAAGGTTCCCTACAAGTCGCTGCATGAATTCCTGTTGAGCGGAGAGACCTGGGAGGTGAAGTAATTCCCGGTTTCCACAAACCCTATATGGCGCTCGAACCGACGGTATGACCGACTCTTTGAGCGCCATTTTCAATTTCTATAATCAAGAAAGGATAGTCCAATATGTCTCAGAAAAAACGTCTTGCTATATTTGCCAGTGGCACCGGCACCAACTTCGAAGCGATAGCGGCGGCCTGTGAATCGGGTCGCATCGACGCCGAGGTGGCCCTGCTGGTTTGCGACAAACCGGCCGCGGCCGTGGTCGAACGGGCTGCCCGCCATGGCATCGAGTGCTTTGCTTTCCAGCCCAAGTCTTTTGCCACGAAGGCCGATATGGAGAGTGCCATTGCCGACCGTCTCGACGAGGCCGGCATCGACCTGGTGTGTCTGTCCGGCTATATGCGCATCATCACCGATACGCTGCTGTCGCGCTACGGCGGACGCATCATCAACATTCACCCTTCGTTGTTGCCCGCGTTCCCCGGAGCCCGGGCGGTGGAGCAGGCTATGGCCTATGGGGTGAAGGTCTATGGCGTGACCATCCACTATGTCGATCAGACGGTCGATGGCGGGCGTATCATCGCCCAGCGGGCCGTGCCCTATGAGGGGAAGGATATCGATGAGCTCTTCACGCTGGTGCATGCTGCCGAGCATGAGCTCTATCCGGCTACGATAGCGCGTTTGCTGGCCGGCGAGGCATAATATAAGACAATGTAAAAAAACAGCAAGAGGCTGTCTCAAAATAGAAAATAGAGATAGGGTTACTTACAATCTATAAGCTACAACATAAAAATCTCCTGCTTTTAGTCCTATAATTGCAATAAACAAGGGCTAAAGCAGGAGATTTTTTACTTCTAGGTTTTAATCTATAAGATTTTTACTTTTGCAATTCTATTTTGAGACAGCCTCTTGTTTATAGGGTTACAGCTCGCAGGGAGTTACTTGTGAACCTCTACCCGTTGGGTCGAGGGGCGGGTGGCGTTGCGCTCGTCGGTAGCCTTGACCACAGCCTCGGCCAGCCGTTTGAAGGCCAGCCCGGTGACCGAGTCGTCGAGGGCTACGGGGTGTCCCGAGTCGCCGCTCTCACAGATGCTCTGCACGATGGGAATTTGTCCCAGCAGGGGTACGCCGGCCTCTTGGGCCAACCGCTTGCCGCCGTCTTTGCCGAAGAGGTAGTATTTGTTCTCGGGCAACTCGGCCGGGGTAAACCAACTCATGTTCTCGACCAGACCCAGGATGGGCACATTCACCTTGTCGCCGGTGAACATGCTGATGCCTTTGCGGGCATCGGCCAGAGCCACCTCTTGCGGGGTAGTCACGACAATGGCGCCGGTAATGGCGAGTGTCTGCACGAGGGTGAGGTGTATGTCGCTGGTGCCCGGCGGCAGGTCGAGTACGAAGTAGTCGAGGTCGCCCCAGGCGCCGTCGGTGATGAGCTGCTTGAGGGCATTGCTGGCCATGCCGCCACGCCACAGCACGGCGTCGTTCTTCCGCACGAAGAAGCCGATGGAGAGAATCTTCACCCCATAGCGCTCGACGGGGAGGATGAGGTCGCGGCCGCCTATGTTCTCGGTATAGACATCGGTATCTTCGATATCGAACATGGTAGGTGCCGAGGGACCGAAGATATCGGCATCGAGCAGTCCTACCTTATAGCCCAGCCGGGCCAGAGCCACTGCCAGGTTCGAGGCGATGGTCGATTTGCCCACACCGCCTTTGCCCGACGATACGGCGATGATGTTCTTCACGCCGGGGAGCGGGTTCTCGGGGTTGGGTCGGGCTATCTGTTTGCTCTTGACGTTGATATTGCCTTTGATCTCCACGTCGGGGCTGACGAAGGTAAGGATGGCCGTCTCGGCGGCTTTTACGACCGAGCGGATGAAGGGGTCATTGGGCTTCTCGAAGATGATGGAGAAGCTCACCTTGTTGCCGTCGATGCGGATGTCGTCCTCGATCATACCATTGGCGACGAGGTCTTTTCCGTTGCCGGGATAACGCACCTTGGCCAGTGCGTCGAGTATCAGTTTAGGATATAGTTGCATGATATAAAGTTATTTTGAGGTTGTATCTTCTTGACTGCTCTGTTTGCCGCTGCGTTTCCCCCGGTTGAAGCTCCGGTAGGAGTCGTAGGGAATGTCAACGTCGGGCTCGACAAATTGTTCGCGAGGCTGGCACACAAACCGTATGTACTTGATGGTCATGCCCCGTTCGAGCCATTGTTGCTCATAGAAGGTTTTTATTTCGAGTATGTCGTCGGCGATACCCGAGTGATAGAGGTCGTCGGTGGCCACCTGCACGGGGTAGCCGTTGGCCTTGACCATTTCGCAGGTATAGGTGTACATGAAGGGACTGTCGCTCTTGAGGTGGATGAGCCCGTCGGGGGTAAGAATCTGCTGGTAGAGCTGCATGAAGCGGGTCGAGGTGAGCCGCTTGCGCACCTTTTTCATCTGCGGGTCGGGGAAGGTAATCCATATCTCCGACACTTCGCCCGGGGCAAAGAAGCGATCGATGAGCTCGATGTGGGTGCGCAGGAAGGCTACATTGGGGATACCTTCCTCGAGGGCCTGTTTGGCCCCGCTCCACATGCGGGCCCCCTTGATGTCGATGCCGATGAAGTTCTTTTGGGGGAATCGTTTGGCCAGCCCCACGGCATATTCGCCCTTGCCGCAGCCCAGCTCGAGCACGATGGGGTTGCTGTTCTTGAAGAAACTCTCGCCCCATTTGCCTCGCATCTCAAATTCCCGTTCCTTCAACAGGGCGAAGGGGTATTGGAATACGTGGGGGTAACCCTGCAGATCGTCAAATTTTTTCAGTTTGTTTTTTCCCATATTGAATTTAGCTCTTTTCGGCGGATTATCGACCCACCTTCAGGTGATGGTATTTGCCCGATTGCATTTGTATGGAGAGGACAAACAGGCGCCCTGTGTATGGTGTCGTGTCGATGTTCCATTCGGTAGTCTCTCCCTCTCCGCGGTGTACAAGGCGCCCGTCGAGGGTGTAGAGGGCAACTTGCCGCATGGGGGTGGTCGATTTGATTACGAGTGTTTCGTGTACGAAGTAGGCCTGGAGCGAGTTGTCGGCGGCTACCTCCTGCTTGTCGGAGAAGTGGCGGATGTCGAATTCCTGCCACTGAGGTGCCGTGCGATAGAGCTCGAAGCTCTCGTCGGGAGCTCCCAACTTGCAATTGGCTTGCGGCACCTGACAGAAGACCGCCTCGCCCAGCATCGGGGGCTCGGTGGGGTAGGCCATGAGCGCTGCCAGGCGTGTGCAGTTGTCGAACGCGTGGTCGCCAATGTAGGTTACCGTCGAGGGTATCGAGGCCGTGTAGAGCTGCCGCATTCCGTAGAAAGGCCATCGCCCTATCTGTTCGAGCCCCTCGGGCAGGAACGTGAGGTGTATCATGCGGCTGCATCCGGCAAAGGCATAGTCGCCAATCTGGCGCAGCGAGGCGGGCAGGCTGCACTCGACGAGAGCCGTGCAATAGTAGAAGGCCCCTTCGTCGATTCGTTCGATTGTCTGGGGAGCCGCTACCGAGGTGAGGCTCGTGCAGTGGTCGAAGGTGTAGGCCGGCAGGCTGGGCAGTGAGACTTGCTCCATCTCGACCTGTGTCAGCGAGGTGCAGTAGGCAAAGCAACTTTCGCCCAACTTTTGCAGGTTCGAGGGGAGTGTGATGGCTGTGAGCGATGAGCATCCGGCAAAACATTTGTCGCCAATCGTCTGCAACGAGGCGGGCAAGGTCGCCGAGGACAGGCGTGTGCAGTTTTGGAATGCGTTTGCTCCGATCGATTGCAGGGGAGCCTCCTCGAGGTCCAGACTGGTATAAGCGGTGCATTGGGCAAAACTGTATTCGCCTATGTGTTGCAGGGTGGCCGGGAGGGGCGAGTCGAGAGCCGAGCAGCCCGAGAAGGCCATGTCGCCTATTGTTTGCAGCTGGTCGCCCCATTCGACAGTAGTCAGGGCCGGGCATCCGGCGAAGGCAGCCGAGCCTATGGCTTGCGTGGATTGTGGTAATTTTACCGCTATGAGGGATTGGAATCCCATGAAGGTATAGCTTGGGAAGGCATTGGCCTCGAATCGCGATTGGTTGCCCAGGTAGGTGTCGCGGCTGTCGTAGGCGGCAATCGAGCACTCCCGCAGATCGATATCGGTCAAGTGGGTGAGCGAGTCGCTTATGTAGGTCAGGTCGCGTGCGTCGATGGTGCCCGAGACGGTGAGCTGGGTAATCGATTGGCCCGAGGTGGCGATGTGGCTTTGCAGTTCGCCCGCTTCGGTGCGGCAGGTGTAGGGGGCTGCCAGCAAACCGGGCCCGCAGAACAGTAGTAGTGTGATATATAGTAACTGTTTCATCCCTGTAATAAACCGCTCGTGATTTGGGTGCAAAGATAGCACAAAAAAGAGAGAGAAAAAAAGTTTTATTTGCCGGGGATTGTGCCCGGGTATGCCGCTATGTGTCGGGCCAACTTGCTCCTTTTCTCTATTGGTCTCACTCCCGGATGAGCCGGTAGCGGGCACCGTGGTCGAGGATAAAGTTGAGAATCTCCTCGAAGAGCGCTTCGACTCCCGAGGGTACGGACGTGTTGCTGGTGTCGCCATACCGGTCGAATAGCGTTTGGGGTATGGCTTCGGGAGCAATTCCCAGACGGTCGGCCAGGAGGGTAGCTTCGCCTCGATCGAGCGTGGCCGTGATTTTGTGGTCTCGGGTGTGGTCGTCGTGGTCGATAAACTCGAGCTGGATGGCCAGCTCGTGCCGCGGACCCTCCCATACGGTAATCGACGACCATAGTTCGATATCGTCGTTCGACTCGATGATAACCTGTTTTAAGGTGCGCATGATTCAGTCGTTTTACGGGTGGTTAAATGCGGTTATCGATGCGGATAATGTTCTCGACAATGAAGAGGTCGCGGATGTCGCGCTTCTCGATTTCGATATCGTCATACTCTTTGTTTTCACTGCGCAGGATTACCCGGTCGGGGTTCTCGTGCTTGCGCACATATTTGACCATGCGGTAGTCGTCGAGCAGCACGACGTAGATCTGACCCCAGAAGATGAGGTTGGGGTTCTTGATTTCGCGGATGGCAATCATGTCGCCGTTGTTGATGACCGGTTTCATGCTGTCGCCGCTTACCTTGACGATGCTGCAGTCGGGGTTGATGAAGGGAACGTCGATACTGCCGATAACCAGGTCGTCGGTGAACATGCGTTCGCGCCCCAGATTCCCGGCCGTGACGTCGAGTCCATATACTTTGGCCCCGTTGCGCACCTCGGGTACGATGGCCCCCGAGGGAAGGGTGAGGGTGCGTATGTGGGTGTGGGTGTCGTTACTCCCCGTATCAACTATGTTGGAGCTGTACATGGGGCCTGTTCCCGTACAGAGCCACTCTTTCGAGACCCCCAACTCGACTACGATTTTGTTGATAAGCGAGTCGCTTATGGGTAATTTACCAGTCAAATGCTTCGAAAAGTTGGATGCGTCGATGGCAATACGTTTGGCAAACTCCGATTGGGTGATTCCTTGATTCTCGATTAAGGTTTTGATTCTGATTATTTTATCGTCATTCTTCATACGGGTATAAATTTTAAATGGTAAAATTACCCTTAATAATTTGCATACTGTGATTTTATGTGGTATATTTGTGTGGTATTAATACCACACACAAAGGTATGAAACTTTTTTGGATAAACGAAATAATCGACTAATAATTAACATATTTGATGATATTCTGCCGGGGTATATTACCTATGTGATTTATAAACAGAGGGAGAGTTGCACAGGCAAAACAGGTAAAAGCAGTGTGAATATACCCTGGCAGAATGGATTCGAAAGAAAGGAGCAAATGATATGATGACGATTGAATGGGAAGCACCGGCCCTGGCAGCCCTGGCTGTATCGCACTGGCTGGTGGCCTATGAGCGCGACGAGTCACCGCGGAAGCGGGTGCGGCATGAGACCGAGATTGAGTTTGACGGTGTGGCCTACATGCTGATGTGTGAGATTGGTTTGGCCGAGCGGGAGCATCGGGCCGTGTCGATGATTTGTGGCATTGAACCGCAATATACCGATATGCCGGTGCGTGTGACCGGCAACATGGGTAAGGCCGTGGGCGATATTTTGCCGGTGCTGAATAACTTTTTGTCGAGTTATGGTGTTGTATATGTGTGAACGATGTGTTTTTGTGGTAAATCCGAGAGGTGTGGCGTGGCACAAAGAAGGATGCCTTTGAGGGTATATAGCGAGGGTGTACCTGTCGGATTGAGACAAAAAAAGCCGACCCAGCAGTGGGTCGGCTTTCTTGTGAATTATCTGTGAGATAATGATTAACCGTTTACTTTGGCCATGTGAGCGATCAGGTCGAGAACTTTGTTGGAGTAACCGATCTCGTTGTCATACCAAGAAACAACCTTTACGAAGGTGTCGGTCAAAGCGATACCTGCTTTGGCGTCGAAGATAGAGGTGCGGGTGTCGCCCAGGAAGTCAGAAGAAACAACTGCATCTTCGGTGTAACCCAGAATACCTTTCAGTTCGCCTTCAGAAGCCTCTTTCATAGCGGCGCAAATCTCGGCATAAGTAGCCGGTTTAGCCAAGTTAACCGTCAAGTCAACAACCGAAACATCCAAAGTCGGAACACGCATCGACATACCGGTCAGTTTGCCATTCAACGAAGGAATAACTTTACCTACGGCTTTGGCAGCACCCGTCGAAGAGGGGATGATGTTGCCCGAAGCGGCACGACCACCACGCCAGTCTTTCATCGAAGGTCCGTCAACGGTTTTTTGAGTAGCGGTAGTCGAGTGAACAGTCGTCATAAGACCGTCAACGATACCAAATTTGTCGTTCAATACTTTGGCGATAGGAGCCAAGCAGTTGGTCGTACAAGAAGCGTTCGATACGAATTGAGTACCTTTAACGTAAGTGTTCTCGTTTACACCGCAAACGAACATGGGGGTATCGTCTTTGGAGGGAGCCGACATAACTACATATTTGGCACCAGCTTGGATGTGAGCTTGAGCTTTCTCTTTGGTCAGGAAGAGACCCGTAGATTCTACTACATATTCAGCACCTACCTCGTTCCATTTCAGGTCGGCAGGATTCTTTTCGGCGGTAACACGAATCGTTTTACCGTTTACGATCAATTGACTTTTCTCAACATCAGCCTCGATCGTACCGTCGAAATGACCGTGCATCGTGTCATATTTCAACATGTATGCCAGATAGTCAACCGGGCAAAGGTCGTTAATACCTACGATCTGGATGTCGTTTCTTGTTTGTGCTGCACGGAAAACGAAACGTCCGATGCGGCCAAAACCATTGATACCTACTTTAATCATTGTAATAAAACTTTAAGTGTTTATTGAATAAAAATAATGTCTCGCGTTTTTTCTTCTCTTTTGCCTTGCTCTCTTAAAAACAATTGCTCTTGTCCTATTGTTTAACAACCGCATGGAGTTGCGCAACTGCTCATGAGGAGGAGCAAAACCAGCAAGAAGGCAATTTTATATTTCATAATTTTATACTTTACTCCTAAAATTGCAGTGCAAAGGTATATATTTTTTTTGAATACAATGTATGCGAATGTGAAAATAAAAGAAAAATTTCTTTATTTGCATATCCTTGAATGTGAGTAATCTATCTGATCATACTAAATTGTACCGTTATGAAAAGTTCTTTTTGGACCGACTTTAAAAATTTTGCGATGCGAGGCAACGTGATCGACCTGGCTGTGGGTGTGATTATTGGTGGGGCTTTTGGCAAAATAGTCTCGTCGCTGGTGGCCGATATCATCATGCCGGTTTTGGGCGTGCTGGTGGGGGGTATCAACTTTACCGATTTGAAATGGGTGATGAAGGCTCCCCGCGAGGTCAACGGGGTGGAGCAGGCGGCTGTTACGCTCAACTATGGGAATTTCTTGCAGACGACGTTCGATTTTCTCATTATCGCTTTTTCGATATTCCTGTTTATCAAACTGGTAACTCGTATCACCGAGAAGCGTAAGGCTCAAGCAAAGGCCCAGGCTCAGGCGGCTCCTCCCGAGCCTTCGCCCGAGGTGAAATTGCTCACCGAGATCAGGGACCTGTTGAAGGCTCAGGAGTCCAAATAGCAGGGCTATGAAACACCGAGAGAGACCTTCGCCGGGTGGCAGGAGGTCTCTCTCGGGTATATGTGTTTGTCGCGTAGCGATTTAATACTGCTCTTTCTCGTTGGGGAAGTCGCGGGTCTTTACATCTTTGATATAGGCTTGTACGGCCTCGGTGATGGTGGTGCTCAAGTCGGCATACCGACGGAGGAACCGGGGCGAGAACCCTTTGTTGATACCCAACATGTCGTGCATCACGAGCACTTGACCGTCCACACCGCCGCCGGCTCCGATGCCGATCACGGGGATAGTCAGCTCTTGAGCTACCCGGGCTGCCAGCGTGGCTGGAATCTTCTCGAGCACGAGGGCAAAGCAGCCAATCTCTTCGAGCAAGTGAGCATCCTCGATGAGCTTGTTGGCTTCGGCCTCTTCGCGAGCCCGCACGGTATAGGTGCCGAATTTGTTGATCGACTGGGGGGTGAGTCCCAGGTGACCCATGATGGGGATACCGGCACTGAGTATGCGCTCTACCGATTCGCGAATTTCGGCACCGCCTTCCATCTTCACGCAGTCGGCGTGTGTCTCTTTCATGATGCGGATGGCCGAAGCTACAGCCTCTTTCGAGTTACCTTGATACGACCCGAAAGGCATATCGACCACGACCAGGGCCCGTTTGACGGCGCGCACGACCGACTTGCCGTGGTAAATCATCTGGTCGAGGGTAATGGGCAGGGTGGTCACATTGCCCGCCATTACATTGGAGGCCGAGTCGCCTACCAGAATCACGTCGATTCCGGCCTGGTCTATAAGAGTCGCCATGGAAAAGTCATAGGCGGTCAACATCGAGATTTTTTCACCGCGGAGTTTCATCTCCATCAGGCGGTGAGTCGTTACTTTACGAGTGTCTTCGGTATAAGTTGACATAATTTTTTGTGTGTTTGAATTTGGGGGCAAAGGTACACCAAATTTTTATATTGACACCTTTTTTACTTTTTAATCTCAAATTTGTTAGTATTCGGGCGATGCCGATGTCGATGTGCTTGAGTCGTTTCCCTGCGTGAATCCTTTGTCTCGGTTTGTTTCTACACCGGCCTTTCACTATCTTTGCCGTATGATAAAACGAAAAAGGATATGATTTCAATCGAAGATATCAACAAGCTTATTGGCGAAAATAACTTGGAGCAGGCTCTCGTCCACCTCGAGGAACGCCTGGCCGGCAACCCGCAGGACGATGCCGCTTATTACCTCAAAGGGTCGCTTTTCTGGAAACAGGGTAACTGGAAACTGGCTATCGAGAATTATCTGAAGGCTACCGAAATCAACCCCGAGAGCCCTGCCCGGCAAGCCTACGAGATGGTAATGGAGATTATCAACTTCTCCAATCCCGACCTCTATAACCCTTGATCCCGAATCCCTATGCAACCAGCATGGCCATGGCTATGTAAACCAGAATCTGGAGCCCCTGCAGAATCCACGATACCTCGCGGCGTGAAGCGTAAACTCGATAGCTAATCCAGGTAGAGAGTACCACATACAGCGGCAATAACATGACAAATGCCCACGGCAGGCTGTTGTCGGTGCCGCTGTTGGTAAACGTTTCGGTAGCCCGGCTCATGAGCCAGGGCCAGGCGAAGATTGGCAAAGCGGTTATCAGTATCAATACTTTGAACCAGCCGGGCACTTTGCGTGAATAGTTTTCCTTTTCCATCGCTCAAATATTTTTTTGTAAAGATAGTGAAAGGCGAGTGCAGAGACAAACGAAATCCCTGTGGAATTTCGAGCTCGGATATGCCGGTTTGCCTTTCCCTTCTATTTATATATAAGAGAAAGGCGGGGTTGAGGTAAATGCTTCAGGGAATGTAAATTTGGACCCAATTGCCTCATTCCTTCTCAAAATAATATTACATTTGTGGGTCAAATTATTCATTGGATGAAATAAAGATTCGAGATTGTGCTGTTCAATTCCTTAGAATTTATTCTGTTTTTCCCCATAGTCTGTGTGGTCTATTTCCTGCTGCCGGGTCTCAAGTGGCGCACATATTCTCTTTCTTGTTGGGATATTTGTCAATTGGGGCATGGATTGTGGGCCTCGAGAAAACAGACTATCTCCGAATGTGAAAGCTCTTCGGGTGTTGTACGCCGTGGTAAATTGTGTGCTAATCTTTGTCTTTCCACGCAAAGGCCCGAGCTGTTTTACGACAACATGCACCTCAATGGCGATGGGGCTCGGCTCTTTACTGAGATGTTTATCAACCAGATTTTGAAAAGCGATTTTTATCGAAATGTAAAAAATAAGAACAATGAAACGGGTAAGGACTAAAATTTGGGGAGCCATGCTGGCGATTTTAGCTCTCGTGACATCGTGCTCCGACGATGGCGTTTCCGAACTGTATTTTGTGGGCGATTCGCTGGTCGCCGGGTGGGATGTGAAGTCGTCGTTTCCCACCTATCTCACCCATAACGACGGGGTGAGTGGTGCCAGAATAGAGGATATTCTCACCTGGAATCTCAACTATCGGGATAAAAACGTAGTCATGCTCATCGGTACAAACAATCTGGGCGGCGAACTTCTCAACGAAGAGACGCGCCCCCGGTTTATTGCCGATTTTGTGGCCGAGTATCGGCACACCATCGAGACGCTGGCACCTCGTCGGGTCTTTGTTCTCTCGATTTTGCCCCGGAACTTCGAAGGCGACGACGAGTTTTTCAACACCTGCATCGAAGAGTTGAATACAGCGCTTGCCCAGATGGTTGCCTCATTGGGATATGGCGTATTTGTCGATGTCTATGATAGCTTTTTATACGAAGGTGCCTTGAACATGAACTATTCGCTCGACGGTCTCCATTTGAATAATTTAGGATATAATATACTCAACGTAAGATTGTCGAAAGAGTTATGAAAACACGTCATCTGTTACTTCTTCTCGCCGCCCTTCTCTCGTGGAACAGTTGGGCACAGACCGACTCCCTCTCCACAAAATCCATTTACGTAGGGCTGCGCAACAACGAGTATGCCTGCATCGGCTTCCAGTCAGGGTCGTGGTCGGTAGGACTCGAGAATACCTTGTGGACACGCACTCCCAAAGAGCAGTACATCCGGGCCACCGGAGGGTATCGGTTGAACACGGGGTTGTGGAACGTAATTTTCTCGGCCGACGCCTTTGCCGGCGTTAACTATGCCGGTCGTTTCTATGATGGCAGCTTAAAAGTCGGCCTCGACAAAACCCTGGGTCGATTCAGTTTCGGAGCCGGAGCCATGGCACTTTACGACTCCGAGATGGGCTACAACACCTGCTACACGGTGCATGCCGGCTGTCGCATCATTCAGGAGGCGTCGATTGTCGTAAACTTCACCAATATCCCCGAGTATCGTATGCCCGAGCACCGCATCGTACCCGGTCTCCTGTTTCGAGCCCGCAAGCTATGGGTGCGACCCGAACTATCCATCCCGCTCAACGACAACATCCACTTTACCCGCGTGCTGCTCTCGTTTCGATACGACTTTTTGTTGAAATCCCCCAAATAAATACATCCCCCTATGGACAATATACCCCAACTCAACGAGCATAACAAAGAAGAATATCCACCCATGCACACCACCGAGCACATCGTCAATCAGACGATGGTTCGCCTCTTCGGGTGTGGTCGTGCCGTATCGGCACATATCGAAAAGAAAAAGAGCAAACTCGATTTCAAGTTGTCTCAACCTCCCACAGAAGAACAGATACAGCAAATCGAGATCTGTGTCAATCGGATCATCCAGGAACATTTGCCCGTAACCACCCAATACATAACCCAGGCCGAAGCTCGCGATCGTTTCGATCTGGGACGCTTGCCTCAAAATGCATCCGAGACGGTGCGCGTAGTCAAGGTGGGCGATTACGACGAGTGCCTCTGCATCGGTCGCCATGTCGAGAATACCGCCGAGATAGGAACATTCAAAATCATCAGTCACGACTACAACGACGGCATATTGCGGTTGCGATTCAAATTGCTATAAACAATAGGCTGTAATGCCCGAAAAAGATACATAAACCCCTCTCTGGCTTTTGTCGGAGAGGGGTTTTGTATAAAAATGACAAACGACATAACTTTCTATAACAATCAGAGAATAAAAATGTTGTAGATTTTTTCAGAAAATGCTCGAAAATTTTTTGAAAAAAAGTTGGTAAAAAATTTGGAGTGAAAGGGGAAAAGGGTGTACCTTTGCATCACTTTCGCCGCTGAAAAGGGGCCACGAAGCCCCGGGAAAGCGAGGGAGATAAAGTTCATTGACAAGACTGAAAAGAAGCAAGTGTAGTACAAGAGAGAAAAGAGAACGAAGTCAATTCGGCCGGGAGATCTTCGAAGGTATGAAAATAAATAAACAAGATATACA
>NZ_NFHZ01000002.1 GCF_002161555.1 Barnesiella sp. An55
GGCTCATAGAATGAAACTTATTGACGAATATATATCAAGACATTATTGAGGATTATCCTGAATTTTGTCGACTAGGAAGTTTTTCAACTGGTTTCATCCTGAATTTTGTCGACTAGGCCCAAAGCAAGGTCTTTATTAAATTTTACAAATAGATATTTATCACCCAACAAGCAATAAAAGCTACATTTCGATAAAAAAAATAGCATTTCGGTATCATTTTTTCAATCATTTTCTTATATTTGCAAAATACAAATCGAAATATCATTTTTTACATAAATCTTCACTAACAAGTTTTAATTATGAAAAAATCTTATTTACTCACTTGTATCGGTGTAATAATGAGCTTGTTGGGACTTTCACCAAATGCTCATGCTCAAACCTATCCCTATTTTTGTGGGTTTGAAGACGATGCAGAAAACGCACAGTGGACATTTGTCAACGGCAACAACACCAACCAGTGGTGTATAGGTACAGCCGCCAAAAACACTGGAGACAAAGGGCTGTATATCTCCCAAGACGGAGGTGCAAGCAGCGGTTACGACACCAACTCGGGATGTACGGTATATGCCTATCGCACGTTCGAAGTTACCGAGCCGGGAGTTTACACCATCTCTTTCGACTGCAATGTACTGGGCGAGTTTTCTCTTTCTGGTCAGTATGACTATGCCGATGTCTATCTGGCACCAGGCGATACTCAGTTCAGCGCCGGCCAAAACGAAAATCTTCCCATGCCCCCCAGCGAAGCCATATCGCTCACCAATAAAGCCTTGATTGGTGGCATGTACAGTTGGGAAAACCGCAGTTACATGCAAGAGCTTGAAGTAGGCTCCTACAAGCTGGCCTTCATGTTCTTCGCCGATAGCTGGGGCGGTGGAGAAGGGTCGGCAGCCATAGATAATGTATCCATCAGTAAGATGGCCAGTGAGCCCAACGTCACCATTGCCTCATCACTGGAATTCCCCCTCACATCAGTGGGAGGAAACTCGATTGCCCTGCTCAATATCAAAAATACAGGTGGTGGCGATTTAAATATCACCGACATCACCTTCTCCAACCCCGACTTCTCCCTGGCCGAGGCAATTACCTATCCCGATGTCATCGCAGCGATGGATGGAGATAAGACTTATCAAATCAAGTTTACCCCTAGCAGTAGCGGAGAGATTACCGGCACTATGACCATTCACAGCAATACCGACGATATCACCGTATCGCTCACGGGCACCGGATACACAGCTATCGAGATTACCGACGATGCTCCCATCTTCGAAGACTTCAACGAGCTTGATGCCGACGAGCCTAATATGGGCCTGGGATCCTGGACTTTGAAAAACGGATATGCCACGGGCAGTACCGCAACCTATTGGAGTATCTGTACGACCAGCGCCTATGTGTGCGACGGAAAATCGCTGCAAGCCAACGACGCCCGAGCTACAAGCACCGCCCTGCTGATAAGCCCCAAACTGACTTTTGCAGCCGACCGCAGTGCCAAAATCTCGTTCTACATGCGTCGGGCCAGTGGCTCCAGCAAAGAGAACGAAGGTTTCAAAGTATATGTCAACGAGGTAGCTGATATTTACAACTACGACAGCGACGGAAACATAGTCATTAACAGCAACAACACCGTGACCACACTGGTCGATCCCATACTCCATGCCAAGAGATATGCAGGTAGCGAAATAAGTTTGGAGACGATGTACCCCGTAGAGGTAAACATCCCCGCCGAATATGCCGGGAAAGATTTCTTCGTTATCATCGAAGCCATTCAGGAATACGGAAATTCCAACGCTATCGACAACCTCAAAATCGAACTGTTGCCCAACACCCCGCGACTGGAGAATACAACCGAGTCGCTCAACCTGGGATTCGTCAAGGTAGGTGAGACCGCATCGAAGGAGTTCACTTTGTCCAACGTAGGTACCAACGAACTGGAAGTATCCTTCTCGATGGACAACGAAAACTCTCCCTTCTCGGTTTCGCCCGAGACTGGCACTATTCCGTTCAACGAGCAAAAGACCTTCACCGTAAGTTTCTCGAACAGCGAGATTGGCCAGTTTACCGACAACCTTTACATCATAACCAATGGCGGTAATGATACCATTCCTCTGACTGCCGAGACCTACCCAGCGACCTCGTACTATGAGACCTTTGACAGCTCTACCGACCTGCCTGCCGAATGGGTTATTGCCGCCGACGGAAACGAGACAACCTACTCCATCAAAAGCAACGTGGGAGAAGACGGATCGAGCGTATTGACCGGCGCCGTGGATTACTGGGGCAGCACCTCGTCGCTCGACACCATCTATTCACCGGTTGTTTCGGGTAAGGTAACTTTCGATTTCAAGAAAGTTTACTCGGCATCGTCTATCTTCAAGGCTTATATTATCGACGCTACCGGCAACAAGACCGAAATTGAGTTGGGCGCCAGCACAACCAACTGGACTCCTATCACCCTCGAAGAGGTGCCCGAAGGCTCTCGTATCGCTTTCTTGATAAGCAACTCTTATCTCGACAACTTCATGGCTTTTGCCCACCAAGAGATTACCAAAGGTGTACAGATGATGAAGAGCTCGCTCAACCGTCCGAGCACTTGGATGACTCTCTATGCCGGTGAATCCAAAGCTATCGACAACAGCATCCAGTTCACCTTCAAGAACATCGGTACTCAAGCCATCGAAGCCGACTCCTATAATTTCACAACCCAACTGAGCAATGAAGACGACACTCCCGTAGAGGGCGTTACGTACAAAACCTATATCAGCAACGGCGACGAAGTGGTACTCTACGAAGACAATGTCATTCCAGGGCCCTCCCTTGCCATCGGCGAAGAGAAGACCATCAGCGGTTATCTGTTAATTGAAAGTGAAGACGAGTTGAATAAGCTCAAATTCAACGTAAAAGCCAACAATGTTGAGAATACACACTTCTCAGGCATTGAAACCGGTAACAACCTGACGATTAAGCCCAACAAAGGCGCAGCCTCTCTGTCGGATGTAGAATTTGGCATGGTCAACAAGGTGACCACCATCGACTATATCATCAAGAACAGCAGCAACAACGGCGACCTTACCATTACGGGAATCACCCCCTCCGAAGGGTCTGGCTTCTCGGTAAATGCCGAACTGCCCATCCTCATCCCCAGCAGTAAGTCCGATACCATTCAAATCACCTTCGATGCCGCTCCCGGATTCCACTCCGACAGTATCGCAGTAGAGCACAATGGCATAGGCGATGTGAAGTTTGCCGTTTCGGGAACCATGCTCACAGAAACCGCCCTGCTCGAATCGTTCGAAGGCGAAGCATTCCCCCCGCTCTTGTGGGATATCAAACAAAATGAATGGATAAGAAGCGTAGGTACCAAATACCATGGCGAAGCCAGTGCCGTAATCACCTCGGCTACTCCCGATACGCTTGTGACTCCGTTGCTCCACCTGGCAGCCGGCGACTCCATCGCATTCACTGCCAAAGCCACCAGCTCATCGGGCTACGGCACCGAATTACTCTACTCGGCCGATGGCAAGAACTGGACTCTCCTGAAATCGATAGGTATCTATGCCTCTTACTGGAACGATTGGGAATCGATGGCAGTCTATATGCCCGAAGACTTTGTAGAGGGCGACTACTACATAGGTTTTGCCAGCAAGAAGACCTACCTCGACTTGGTTTATGGCCCGCAAGTAGTTTATCAAGAGCACCGCATCGATATCAAAGACTTCACCGGTGTATCGAAAGGTATGGTCAACTACACGCAGGAATTTACCATCGACGTGGCCTGTCTGGGCACCGAAGGTGAAACTGCCGACAGTTACTCGATAGACCTGATGAACGGCGAAGAGACGGTAGGCTCGTTCCAAGTAGAAGCCATGGCTTTGGGCGACCTCAAGAGCTATACCTGCTCGTGGACACCTCACACCGTAGGCGAAGCCCAAATTTATGCCTTGCTGACCCTCAACGGTACCGTTACCTCGACCGACACGATTACGGTAAACGTAGCTGAAGAATCGTTGGTATCGTCTGTCATGGTAGGCGACTTGTCCAACACCACTTCGGCCCCCAACTACAAGCACTATCTCTATGAGTCGCTCTACACACCGGCCGAACTGACCGGGCTCCAAGCCGGCGACGTGATCGAGACCATCAGTATCCCCTACTATGTAACCAATGCAGCAGCCAAGGGTTATAGAGTAAATATCTGGATTGGCAATACCGAAAAGACCGAACTCTCGACCAGTAAAATGTCTGAAGCCGACATCGAAGGCCTGAGCCACATCGGAGCCGATCTGCGATATGAAGTTGGAGGCAGTCAGGTAGATCCTCTCTACTTCGAGATGAGACCCGAAACTCCCATTACCTATGAAGGTGGCAACCTGAGCCTCATCGTTTCGGTGGACTCGACCAACTATTGCTCGGGTATCAACTTCTTCACCATGGGCGTGGAAACCCGTTCGATGAAGTACTACTCGTTCGATGGCAGCACCACCGCCAACTACATGGATGCCTGGACCCTCGGAACCTACTCGCCCAGCCTGAGACAAAACGTTATGGTCATCTCACTGGGACTGGCTACCGAAGCGCCTGTCGTTCACGGTATCGTTACCCGCGCCGATAACCAAGAGCCCATCGAAGGTGCCACGGTAACCATGCAATCGGGCGAAATCATCTACTCGACAACGACCGATGCCTCGGGTGCTTACAGCATTACCGTGATGCAACCAGGCAAAGAGTATGAAATGAGTGTTACCAAAGACAATTACACCGCTGCAGAGGGTATAACGATTACCGTCGAAGAAGGCGAAGATATCGAACAGAACTTCGAACTGACCATCATTACCGGTATCGACCACACAGCCGAAGCCGCCATGAAGATATTTGCCGACCGCTCGGGCAATATCCACATCGAAGCCGGTACACCCATCGAAATGGTGAAGGTTTACTCGATGAGTGGCAGCCTCTGCATCACCGAAAGCCCGGCTACCGAATCGGCCATCATCAACGCTGCCAACCTGAAGGGCGTTTATATCGTCGAGGTTCAAACGGCCGGTAGCGTGAAACGTGCCAAAGTAAGACTCTAAAGAGTTCACCCCAATAAATAAAAAGGGGGGAGCGGACCAAATCCGCTCCCCCCTTTTATTTATCTCTTCGTTCTCTTTATTTGGTCGTGAGATTGATGGTAATGCTACTATTGTCGTGTTGAATAGAGAAATCACTAATTTCAGGATTCGAGCGAAGTTTCTCCTCAATTGCATCTTCAATACTTTGAAGATGATCAATAGCTTTGTTCTTTAACGAAAGAATAACAAGATACTGGTTTATCTTGGCATCCTTGTTAAGGATATAATCATACCACCAACCATTACTTTTTTGAGTCCATATGTCGCTGCCATAAACAGCTTTCATCTCGACAGAGCTATTGTCGCCCGATTCATAATACAATTGAGTATTGGTTCTGTAACGTGAAAAATCCGAGTCTAACAATGAAAAGAATTCACAAACCTCTGCAACACTCCAGGTCTTAACCTTTGAAATGGCCGTCTCAAAGTCATCGACTACCGAAGTCATGTCGAAGTAATCACTCTCGGCAACCATTGCGTACAATAATCCTGAATTATTAAGATACACATCTCGAATGACTCTGTCATAAGCCGGGTTAACCAAATATTTACCATCTTTCCCTATCAATCCCCAATCGCCTTCACCGTCTTTCACAAGATACATGTCTCCATACAAAGCAATCTCTCTATATTGAGGATTAACCTCCCATTTACCTTGTTCATTAATCAAGCCATACTCGCCATCCATTTGTGTTATAGCCAAGCCATTGGTCCAGAAAGGCCTTGATACTTCATCATCACACGGCAAAGTAATGACAGTATCTCCATCAATATTTATATACCCTACCATATCTTCATTTTCTATCTCCAAACCAACGCTGGCCAACGGGCCATTGCCAAAGGGCGATACCTCTTCATATTGAGGTTCTATGATATATTTTCCATCTCTATCGCACCAGCCATATTTCCAGTCTTTACGGAAAAGATAGTTTTCTCCATCCAACAGTATATAATCAAATTGAGGCGTAATCACATACTTTCCTTCACGATCTACGACACCCCATTGACTGCCTTTTTTAACCGGAATGCGCCCCTCTTTAATACCTCGCCACAAATTGGTATTATACATACCACCGTCGCCTATTATATCATCATATTGAAAAGGAATCACCACATTGCCCTCTTTGTCGATAAAGCCATACTTCCCGTTTTCCTCGGCAACACCCAGCAGTCCATCGACATACATTCCTATGCAAAATTGATACTTGGGCGATATGACCACATTGCCTTCTTTATCGACCACGCCAATCTTTCTTTTCTCGGAATCGAAAAATATCGACAAACCCTCTCTAAAGATACCAACCATTTCTGCCTGAGGCAAATCAAACAAGGTCTCTCCCTTCTTGTTGATGGCCATCAATCCTTTCCCTTTGGGAGCGACCCATGCAATCCCCTCACTAAATGATGTAGCACTGGCATAGGGGCCAAAACATTTTTCCTGGTCATGATTGACAAAATAGATGCTATCATCTTCCTGAATCATAGCATAGCCATCGCGATACATCGAAAGGATCTCGTCATAATGTCCCTTCTCTTCACCTGTCTTTATATCTACGAATGTATAATAATCATCCTTTTCGACCGGAAGATAACGTAGATCATCACTGTAAAGCCCGAAATTCCCAGGAGTTGAACTGCATGAGCACATGACACTCACTGCAAACATGCACATGAATGCATAAATCAAATTCTTTGTATTCATAATCGTGTTATTAAAAAATATGTAATTGTTTTTATACTGTAGATATTAATCTGTCGTCCCTTTCACAATGATTAATTAATATGCAAATGTATAAATTTTATATAACATTTTACTTCATTTGTGAAGTATTTTTAAATTCGACTTTTTTAAATAGGATGAGAAAACGTTTATCATAGTCTTATATTGAAAAACGTATTTCTCATTTGCACAGGCTTTCATCTACCTATTAATTCCATTGGAGCACACTACACCGTGCGGGATACAGCCGACGGAAGAAAGTCTGTTCTCACTATACACGAATAATCTAAGAGTTGACTCGATAAAAAACTCAGGCCTCCTTGTTTTTTTACATCCACCTTTGCGTATATTTGTAACAGAAAGTCATTCAGGAGTGTCATCGATGAAACGATATGCAATCATAGTAGCCGGCGGTAAGGGCACACGCATGGGTAGCGAGTTGCCCAAGCAGTTTTTAACCCTGGCGGGGAAACCTATTCTGGCCCATACCCTCGACAGCTTCTACCGATTCGACCCCACGATAGAGCTGGTGGTGGTACTCCCTGCCTCGCAACAGGAGTACTGGAAACAATTGTGTGCCGACTATCGCATCGACATTCCCCATCGCATTGCCTCAGGCGGAGAGACTCGCTTTCACTCGGTGCGCAACGGGCTGGCACTCCTCCCCGACGAGGGACTCGTAGCCATTCACGACGGGGTGCGTCCGCTGGTCACCCATGCGGTCATCGAAGCCTGTTTCCAAGCGGCTCAGGCTTGCGGAGGAGCCATTCCTACCCTCCCCCTTACCGACTCGTTGCGGCAGATTCTCCCCGAAGGGAACAGCCGGGCCGAAGACCGCAGTCGGTTTGTCACGGTACAGACCCCGCAGACTTTCCGTTGCAGCGAAATCAAACGAGCCTACGACCAGCCCTACCAGAGCACCTTTACCGACGATGCCTCGGTTTATGAAGCGGCCGGATATACTCCCCACCTAGTCCAGGGGAATCGTGAAAACCTGAAGATAACCCTACCCATAGATCTGGCTTTGGCCGAAATTCTGCTTACCCGATGACCGACCTCGCCAGCCTCAATATCAAATATCTGCCCGGGGTCGGGCCCAAACGGGCCGAACTTCTCAACAAGGAACTGGAGATAGCGACCTATCTCGACCTGCTCCACTACTACCCCTACAAATACATAGACCGGAGCAAGACCTACAAGATAAGCGAAATCGACGGCTCCATGCCCTACATCCAACTGCGGGGGCGCATCGTCTCCTACAACACCATAGGCGAAGGTGCCCGTCGCCGGCTCACCGCCCTCTTTACCGACAGCACAGGGGTAATCGAGCTGGTATGGTTCAAGGGCATACGCTACATTACCGACCGCTACAAACCGGGCACGGAATATACCCTCTTCGGGCGGCCTACACTCTTCAACGGGAAGTTCAACATCGCCCACCCCGAACTCGACCCTATCGACGACCGCATCGACAATACCACCGGCCTACAAGGATACTACAACACCACCGAGAAGATGAAGAACGCCTTTCTCAACTCCAAGGCGCTCCAAAAGATGATTTACACCCTTCTTGCCGGCATCCAGGCCCCTCTGCCCGAGACTCTGCCGGCACCCGTCATCGCTCACATGCAACTGATGGGTCTCACCGATGCCCTGCGCAACATTCACTTCCCGGCATCGGTCAACCACCTGCGCCGGGCCGAAATGCGACTCAAATTCGAAGAGTTGTTCTACCTGCAACTCCACATCCTGCGATATACCCGGCTACGCAACCAGAAGCTGGGCGGATTCCGCTTCGAGCACATAGGCGACTACTTCAACAACTTCTACCACCATATCCTGCCCTTCGAACTTACCCAGGCTCAAAAGCGAGTTATCAAAGAGATCAGGGCCGACATGGGCAGCGGTCGGCAAATGAACCGTCTGCTGCAAGGCGACGTGGGCAGCGGCAAGACCCTGGTGGCCCTCATGAGCATGCTCATTGCCGTCGATAACGGATACCAAGCCTGCCTGATGGCCCCCACCGAGATACTGGCCACCCAGCACTACGAGGGATTGAAAGCGATGGTCGAGCCTCTGGGGCTACGTATCGAACTGCTCACCGGGTCGGTCACCAAGAAACGCCGGGCTCCCATCCTCGAGGGGTTGCTCAACGGCGAGGTTAACCTGCTCATCGGCACCCATGCCCTGCTCGAAGATACGGTCACTTTTGCCAATCTGGGCTTTGTCGTCATCGACGAGCAACACCGGTTCGGTGTCGAGCAGCGAGCTCGGCTGTGGCACAAAAACACGATACCTCCCCACATCCTGGTCATGACGGCCACCCCCATCCCGCGCACCCTGGCCATGACGGTTTATGGCGACCTCGACGTGTCGGTCATCGACCAGTTGCCTCCCGGTCGAAAACCCATACAAACCCTGCTCCAGTACGACAACAAGCGGGCCCAACTCTATGCCGCCCTGCGCAAACAACTGCAAATAGGACGACAGGCCTATATCGTCTATCCCCTCATCCAGGAGAGCGAAAAGAGCGACCTGAAAAACCTCGAGGAGGGATATGACCACATCCGGGAGGCCTTCCCCGAATACCAGGTGTGCATGGTACACGGCAAGATGAAAGCCGCCGAGAAGGAGGCCGAGATGCAAAAGTTCGTCTCGGGCGAGGCCCAAATCATGGTAGCCACCACCGTAATCGAGGTAGGGGTCAACGTGCCCAACGCCTCGGTCATGATTATCGAGAATGCCGAGCGGTTCGGCCTGGCCCAACTGCACCAGCTGCGCGGACGCGTGGGCCGGGGTGCCGAACAATCCTACTGCATACTCATGACTTCGTACAAAATCAACCCCGATACCCGCAAGCGACTCGAACTCATGACCGAGACCAACGACGGGTTCCGCATTGCCGAAGCCGACATGCAGATGCGTGGCCCGGGCGATATGGAGGGTACCCAGCAAAGCGGCATTGCCTTTAACCTGCAAATCGCCAATCTGGCCAAGGACGGCCAAATCTTGCAGGCCGCACGCGACGAAGCCAACGCCCTGCTCGACAGAGACCCCTCGCTGGAACACCCCGAAAACTACATCGTGCGAAAAGAGTTAAATCGCATTTTCGAAAGACAAAAAAACTGGGGATTGATTAGCTAATGTAAAATTGGGGCTTTTTATGTTGTAAAACATATTCTCTATATCTTGCTATAAATCATACAGATAAGTGCATAAATTCACTATATCGCCCCAAAGTCGAACTAAATTTTGTTAACCACCCAGAACACTTATACCCAAAATTGATTATCTTTGAAGAGTGCGTTTGAAAAAACACACACCATATCATGGTTTTACTTACTGAAAGTCTCTTTTATTGACTCTCTTTTTTTAGGAATTGGCTCGGGCCAAAAACAAATTAATAATGTATTTCGGAAAAATAAAACATTGTATCCTACCACTGCTAATTGTATTCTCGTTAGGCAACCTCAGTGCCCAACACAATAGAAATCTCTCTACTCACCAACACTCCAAACAGCACCAAGACCTTATCGCCGGGCAACAAAACATACACAAGGCCATCAACCTGGTCGATTCCATTGCTCTGCTCGAGATGCTCGAGGAGGAGGAAGAAGAATTTCCCGGCATGGATATCTATGGTGACAACTGGGACCAAACATGGGTAAACCCCTATAAAGTCCCGGCCGAGAAATTGCCCGAGACCGAGACCATCGACGTGTCGGAGTACTGCATGCCTATCATCAGCCACATCACCTCGAACTACGGCTGGCGTCGCCGCCGCATGCACCGGGGAGTTGACCTGGCTCTGCACATTGGCGATACCGTACGTGCCGCATTCTCGGGTAAAGTACGCCTCACCCGGTATGAGCGTCGCGGCTATGGATACTATGTCATCATCCGTCACAACAACGGTCTCGAAACCATATACGGGCACCTCTCCAAATTCCTGGTAAAACCCGATCAAATCGTAAAAGTGGGCGATCCCATCGCATTGGGTGGAAACACAGGCCGTTCTACCGGTCCTCACCTCCACTTCGAAACCCGCTACCTGGGCATGGATATCAACCCCAACAAGATTTTCGACTTCGTCAACCAAGTGCCCCATACCGATACCTACACCTTCAACCCCAAAGAGTTGGCCAGCGGTTTGGGTTATGGCAAATACAAAAGCAATGTCAAAAGCAAAGGATCCCACAACGGTTCGAAATATATATCTTATCGCGTACGTAAAGGCGACTCTCTCTCGAGAATAGCCAGCAAATACGGAGTCTCGATCAACCAATTGTGCAAATTGAACGGAATCAAACGAAACGCCATCTTGCGTGAAGGAAAGGTTCTGAGAATAAGATAATAACAAAAAAGAACAACAAGAAATCGAATCATTTCCATTTAAAACAAACTGCTTCATTCTATAAAAAGCATCAACTCCAGGTTGATGCTTTTTTTATCCCTATACTATATCCAAGGCCGAATTCTCGCCCCACGGCCATGGGCACCTTGCCCCAAGAGGTGTGAGCCGAATAAAGATAAACCGAGGTAGCTACTCCCTTTTTACGATACACCGAAAAGAAGCAGGTCGAGAAAGAAGAAATGGCAAGACAAGAGAGTAGTAAAGCGCCTATCAATTGGCAAGGTCAAACAGAGAGGCATATTGCTGCAACAAGGCACTATACTGTGCCAGATGCCTGATGGGTAACAGCGAAAGCGGCGAAGAGCTCTCGAGGTGTATTCTGTAATAATCGCCAAAGCCACTCTGCAACGCCTTTGACAGATAATCGAGCGACTTGTTGGCATCGGTCATGGCATACATGCAGGCCAGATAGTAATAGTCGATATTACGCACCTTACCCGATTCCAGGAGCCTGCGTTCCCACTCGGCCATCGCATCGGGTTGGTGAAGCCGGGCAAAAGCGATGCCCTTGAGGTTATCGCCATAATAGTCCGACCGATCGTCGAGGCTCAGCACCTTGCGATAATCGGCCTCGGCTGCGGCACGATTTTCCAACCCGTATTCCTGCGTATAACCCCGCAACAGATAGGGATAGGGCAACGTGGGGTCAACCGCCACAGCATCGCTGTAATAGCTTACGGCATCGGTAAAATTCCCTTCGCTATAAGCAATCATTCCCCGCTCGATGCACACCAGCACATTCGAGGGGTCATACACGGCGGCCTGTCGTATGGCCTGGTCGGCCTCGACCAGATTACCCGCACCTCGCTCCACCTCGGCCAGCAATCGGTAATACTCGACATTCTGCCCCTCTTTTTCGATAGCCCGCTTGATATCGTTGCGAGCCTCGTCAAACCGACCCAATCGCGACAAGCAGTAGGCCCGGTTGTAATAGATGCTATGGAAATTGAAAAAGTTCTCCTGCAAAATGGTATTCCAGTCGCGCAACGACGAGCAATAGTCATAGTGGTCTTTGTAGATAGAACCCCGTACATAGTAGAGCATACCCTGACGGGGAGAACGTTCGATATTGCGGGTGAGCCCGGCAATCACCTCGTCGTAAAATTCGCGGCTGTAACCCACCAGCTGCTGAATGGCTCCCGAGCGGCCATCGTCGAGCGACACGGCATAGACCAGGTCATCGACCGCCTCGGGCAACAGCCCCATCTCTTTGTAAATCTCGCTACGCTCGAGATAGACCGTAGGATCTTTGGGCGACAGGTTCACCGCCTGGGCCAGCAGGTCTTTGGCCCGCACGGGCTGCCCGGTGTGTGCCTCGACCCGAGCCAGCCCCATATAGGCACTTTGGCTGCGGGTATCCAGCCGCAACAGATGTTTATAATCGATAGCGGCCAGCTCATACTGTCCCAACTTGCACAACAAATCGCCCCGATCTTTCAAGGCCAGCCGATGGCTGGGCACCAGGCGAAGGGCACTGTTCAGGTCGGTCAAGGCCGGTTTGTCATCGCCCTTCACGGTCAAAATCTTGGCCCGTAACAGATAGGCCTGAGCCAAATCGTCTTTCTCACGTCGAGGAAAATATTTGATGGCCTGGTTGATATCCGACAAGGCCAGGTCGAAATTTTCTTGTCCGAAATAGGCCATGGCCCGGCTGTAATAGGTACGGTAATCGCGAGGGTTGGCCGCCAGTTCCTCGGCATAGACCTCCATCATCGCATTTACCAGATCGTCTTTTCCCGCCTCCGCCGAAACCGGAGCCGAAACAATCGAGAGACCCAACAAGACAACTCCCATTACACAATTACGTCGTACACCCATTGTGAACCCCCTTTTCATTTTTGTTTTCAATTCTACTCCGAGTCGTAACAAAGATCTGGATTTTGAAGTGAATCATTCGCCTGTCGGCCAAGATTCGATTCTCCTCTTTCCTGATGCGACTCTTTCCTGATTACAAAAGTACAATATTTCTCGAAATGGGCAAACGCCTGTCACGGCTATTGAAGTCGCACAAAATACCTCTCAACGCCAGTCGCTGGAATCAGCCCAAGTCGATGACTTCCAAATCGTCGGGCACAAACACTCGCCCCGTGAAATGTTGCCGAGCTTCGGCCCGATACAACGCTTTGCGGGAGGCCAAGTTGCGATCTTCGGTGTGATAGAGCAAGAGATTCTTTACCCCCAACTCCTGAGCCAGAGCCCCGGCCTCGAGCGCTGTACTGTGATGCTTCTCATAGGGCTTGAAAATGGCTCGGTCGCGATAGAGGCAAAAAGCCTCGCACAGCAGCCAGTCGGCCTGCTCGACATACGAACGGTTAGCCTCGTTGTAGGGTTCGTCGCCCAGGCAAACCAAAGTCTGCCCACCGGGCAAGGCAACCCGAAATCCGAATTGCTTCTCCTTGGTCGAGAGAATATCGAAACACTGGAAGGCCATATCGCCCACCTCAAAACGGTCTTTATCCTTCACCTCACAAAACCGAACCCCTTGGCCCAAGTAGGAACGGTCTTTGGCCGAGAGGGTCATGCGGCATATCCAGTCGAGCACCGTCAGCGACTTGTCATGTCCATACACGGTAAACACCCCCTCGTAACGATTGCTCTTGAGGCGGTTGATAATCATGCGCACCACCCACACGGCTCCCAGTATATGGTCGGTATGGGCATGGGTAATGAACATATCGTGAATGGAACCCAAGTCGATTTGGGCCTTCTCGAGTTGCGAAAGCACCCCGTTTCCACCCCCGGCATCGACCAGACAGCGGGCCTTCCCGGTACTCAGGACGAAACAGGTATTGTAACACCGGGTGACGATGGCATTGCCCGTCCCCAGCATGGTAATTGTATTGTGACTCATCTCTTCAGCTTTTTGTTTTAGCGGTACAACTGGGCCCCACCGAAGGATACGGTAGAGCCTATATTTGCCACAGGGCCCCTGTGGGCAGGCTATTTCTTGTCAAAGGCGACAACCGTCTGCCTGATTTGTACCAGTCGGGTGAGCAACCCCTCGAGTAGCGAGAGAGGCAGCATGTTGGCCCCGTCCGACTTGGCTTCACGGGGATTGGGATGTGTCTCCATGAAGAGGCCATCGACCCCCACAGCCACCCCGGCACGAGCTATCGTCTCGATGAGTTCGGGCATACCGCCAGTCACCCCCGAGTCTTGATTGGGTTTCTGCAACGAGTGCGTAGCATCGAGGACCACGGGAAATCCGAACTTCTGCATCACCGGGATACCCCGGTAATCGACCACCAGGTCCTGGTAGCCAAAGGTCGTTCCCCGCTCGGTAATCATCACCCGGTCATTGCCGGCATCGACCACCTTTTGAGCGGCAAACTTCATCGCCTCGGGCGAGAGGAACTGCCCCTTCTTGATATTCACCACGCGCCCCGTTTGGGCAGCGGCCACCAGCAGGTCGGTCTGGCGACAGAGGAAAGCGGGAATCTGCAACACATCGACATATTGGGCTGCCATGCGAGCCTCCTCGGCCGTGTGGATATCGGTTACCACGGGAATCTGGTAGGTCTCACCCACCCGACGCAGTATCTTCAGGGCCTTCTCGTCGCCAATGCCGGTAAAGGAGTCGAGGCGCGAGCGGTTGGCCTTGCGGTAAGAACCCTTGAACACATAGGGTATCTGCAACGCGTCGGTTATCTGTACAATCTTCTCGGCAATATCCATAGCCATAGCCTCACCCTCGATTACACAAGGGCCGGCCAGCAAAAAGAAATTACCGCTATCGGTATGTTTCAGTTTCTCGATTTTCATAATTTCGGGTTTAATTGGTTCATAATCTGAATCGTGTGGCAGGCCACCACACCAGCCGTCTCGGTGCGCAGGCGGCTCGGTCCCAGCATCACGGGACGGAATCCGCAGGCAATCGCCTGCTCCACCTCTTCGGGGCTGAAGTCGCCCTCGGGACCAATGAGCACCAAGGCGTTCTCGCCAGGACGGTAAAGTTCGGTCAACTCCTTGCGGTCACCCTCTTTGTAACAGTGGGCAATGAACTTCTGGCCGTCGAAGGGACGGGTCACAAACTCGGCAAAGGGGGTCATCTCGGAGAGAGTTGGCAGTACCGCTTTGAGCGACTGCTTCATGGCCGAAACCAGAATCTTGTTCAATCGCTCGGTCTTCAACTCCTTCCGTTCCGAGAAACGGCAACGCAACAACGTAATGGAGTCGATGCCTATCTCGGTCACCTTCTCGGCAAACCACTCGATGCGGTCGAGATTCTTGGTGGGAGCAATGGCCACATGCACCTGAGCCCTCCACGGGTTGGGTACAGCCTCCCGCTCGAGCAGCTTCACACCGCAACGTTTCGGATGCGCCAGCACAATCTCGGCCCGATAGCGGTTACCCTGCCCGTCGATAATACCTATCTCGTCGCCCTCCTTCATGCGCAACACCTTCACGCAGTGTTGGCTTTCGGTCTCGGGCAACTCGTGAACCGTCTCTATATCGGGGGCATAAAACTCCTGCATGGTTTCTTGGTGACAATTAGGCGTGAGCCGTTGTAGTACGTTGATGTTTGTAATGGAATGTCAAGGCAAACAAGACTCCGATAACAAGGGCATAGGCGGCAAAGATAGTCCAGCAGGTCGTCCAGTCGGTTTCTCCGGCCGTGGTATGAGCCTTGATTACCCATCCGGCGCCATAACCACCCACAATCGAGCCCAATCCGTTGGTCATCATCATGAAGATACCCTGGGCACTGGCCTTGATGGCAGACGGAGCCTCATCGGCGATAAACAGCGAGCCCGACACGTTGAAGAAGTCGAAGGCCATACCATAGACTATCATCGAGAGAATGAGGAATACCACCGAGAATCCTTCGGGGCCGCCAACGGCAAAGAAGCCAAACCGCAATACCCAGGCGGTGAAACTGATAATCATAACCCGTTTAATGCCGTAACGGCTCATAAAGAAGGGAATGGCCAGGATAAAGAGGGTCTCGGATACCTGCGAAAGCGACGACAGAATAACCGCATATTTCACGGCCCAAGAGTCGGGCGAGGTGGTTTCGAAGCTGTCGAGGAAAGGCACCCCATACATGTTGGTCACTTGCAGAGCCGCACCCAACAGGAACGAGAAGAGCAGGAATACAGCCGTGCGGTAGTTCTTGAAGAGAACCAGAGCATCGAGCCCCAACATCGACATGAGACCGCTGTTCTTCATCATCTTGGCTGGCGGACAAGCAGGCAGCGTGAAACAGTAAAAGCCCATCACTACCGATGCACAACCGGCCATGATGAGTTGCCCGTGGTTGGCGCTGAATCCCGTAAAGTTGTCGATCCACATGGCAACGATAAATCCTACCGTACCCCATACCCTCACCGGCGGATAGTCTTTCACACGGTCCAGTCCAGCCTTGTCGATGGCGTTGTAGGCTACCGTATAGGAGAGTGAAAGGGTGGGCATATAGGCCAGCATATTTACCAGCATGGCTATCTTGAAAAGATCGTAGTCCGAAATGAATGCCGCACTGAAGAGTGCGATGGCTCCTACGAAATGCAGGCCTCCCATCAACCGCTCGGCATTGATCCATTTGTCGGAGACGATACCAATGAGTGCCGGCATGATGAGCGAAGCAATACCCGAGAGGGCAAACACACTACCCACGAGTTCACTGTTAAAGGCAAGGCCCCCCTTTTCGACGGGTGTAGTCATATAAAGGCCCAACGTGCAGAGCCAGGCTCCCCAAATAAAGAATTGGAGAAAATTCATTACGATAAGTCGCTGCTTGATATTCTTCATATTGTTGTGTTTGTTTTACGATTCGTTTCCTATCGTCTCATGGTTTTAGACGAGAGCAGGCAAAGCTACCAAAATATCGCTGCTTTTACAAATGATTATCCCTTTTATTGAGTTCTTCCTGTATGCGGGCGGCCTCTTCGTAGGCCTCCGAGGCAATCGCCTTTTCGAGCCGGTCCTTCAGCTCCTTGCGCGAACAGTTCGACAGACTGCGATCTGCCGCAGCAGGCTCTTTCTTGCCCCGCACACTCTCCCGGTCGTCGTCGCCCTCGTAAATAAACCCGGCCTCCTCGATAATCTCTGGCATGACAAAGATATCGGAGCGTGTACGCAGAGCTATGGCTATGGCATCGGAGGTGCGGGCATCGAGCCGTATCTCGCGAGTGCCGTCGTCAAAAATCATCTCCGACGAGAAAACGCCATTCTCAAATTTATAGATACAGACCTCTTTCAATCGTATCCCGAAACCGTGAGCGAAACTGACAAACAGATCGTGGGTGATGGGCCGCGGCGGGATAATCCCCTCGAGCGATATGGCTATCGACTGCGCCTCGGCCACCCCGATCACTACGGGTATGCGACGGGGGCCATCCTCTTCGGCCAGCACCAGGGCATACGCGCCCTTTTTCACTTGACTATACGTCAAGCCCAATACCTTTAACTTGATACGATTTTCCACGGCTCACTTGTTTTATGAGAAACAAAAATAACAAAAATATCGTACCATTGGACTCGCGATGCCAGAAATATGCGACAAAACCGAGGGGCATAAAAAAAGACTTTGTGGCCGATTCTTCCTTTTCAGGTGTTATTGGGTCAAAAAAACTATGCTCACGCACAGAGGGGATCTCAAAATAACGATTCTCATCGTCCTTAAAATAGAATCAAAGCCACAAAGTCTATTTCGTACTATTTTCTTCCTTACTTAAAGTCTGCTCTACCTCTTCGAGCGAGGTATTGCGCAGGATTATCTTTTTATCCTTATCCAGCAAATACATGGCCGGCATGATTCGTAAATCGAAATAACGATCGCCATTCTCCATCGAGGCCACTATCCACTCCTTGGGATATTCCCCCACTCCAGCCAGCCACTCCTCGGTCTCACCGTCGGGATAGACCGAGAGTATGGTGAGTCGCCCTTCCCGTATCTCTTTCAACAAGGCCTGCGACACGCTCAATCGCAAGGTGGTCAACGAACAATCGTCACAGTCGGGATCATTGATATAGACCAATATGAAAGGCGATTTCAGTTTCTTGAGGCGATACATCTTTTTCTCACCCGGCAACTTGTATTCAAAGTCGGTCATCTTCATGCCCAACTGGTTTTTCGTGAGTACATCATACTGGTACTCATAACGCAACTTGCGCAGCTTATCGACCTTTTTCGACTCGATAACCGCGTTGACAAATGGCAGATAAGCCTCCTCACTCACAAAAGGCCCCTGCCCGCTATACAAATATTTGTCGGCAATATCGGCATACATCAACAAAATGTCGCCATCGCTCGAGGCGCGCTCGAGCAAACGGTCAATCGAGTTCATGGTGCAATCGCGCGAAGTGAGACGCATAATCGACATGAAATCGACAAAGGCCTGCTCGACTACCAGAGGAGCATCCAGATAGGCCCGGTTCTCTACTTCAAAATTATCCCAATAATGGGTTATAAGATACTCGCTTCTGACATCGGGGGTCGTCAAACTATCGGGTATATCGGGCAACTGATATGGCGCAACCGAAGCATCTTGTGCCTTTAACAAAGCACAAAAACCGACAAAAGCACACACTATCAACACTCTTTTTACCATAAAACCTCCTAATATTAAGCGATATAAAATAAGTCCCTCAGACATTACATCTTTGCAACAAAGATAACGAATTTATCTAAACTTGCAACAATCCGTCTCTCTTTTATTTCTACGATAAATGCAAGTTTATGCAAGAATCATACCCTCAAACAGGCATACGGCTCTATTTCATATCTTTTTGTCGAGCCATTTGCCTCGTTTTATATAAGCAGCAGAGAACAGTAGTATCCCCAACGCATAGACGTGCTCGGTAGTCCAGCAAACAGCGACATCGACCCGCAGGTAGAATATCATCACCACCACATAGACGATGTAGATGAGCAAGGTAATCAACTCCAGAAAGAAGGCCATGCGGGTATTGCCTGTGCCCGATACGGCCTGGAAATAGACGTTGCCCGGCACAATGAGGATATAGGCCGAACAAAGGACAAAAAGCGAAGGTATCGAAGCCGATACGAGATCGGGCATATCGGTATAGATGCGCAGGATGAGGGTGGGAAAGAAGACGAAAAAGAGAATAAGCGGCAGCTCCATGAGATAGGCCATGCGGATGCATTGCCCCAGTGTGCCCCGCACATAGCGGGCATCGCCCGCCCCAATCAGGTTGCTCACAAGGGTACTGCATGTCGAGGCAAAGGTGATGACAATCATAAAGGGCAGCGCCGATACGTTGCGGATGATGTTGGTAATGGCCAGCGAACGTTCACCCAAATGCTCGACCGCGATGAAGAAGAGGAACCAGGTGGACATCGACACGAAATTCTGAATCATTGTCCACACCGAGGTATTCAGGATATGCCCGAGGGAGTCGCCCCGATGCAACCCGAAACTGTTGAGCCCATACTTGCCTATATCGACCCGCAATCGGGTATAGACGATAAAGAAGATAAGCGAGACCAGCTCGGCCAGCGACGACCCGATAGCGGCTCCCGCAATGCCCATGGCCGGGAATCCCAGTTTACCAAACACGAGGATATAGTTGAATACCACATTCGACAGCACCATCACCACCGAGTTGAGCGTGAGGGTCTTGGTTTGTGTCGTTCCCACGAAGAAGGCCCTGAACATCACGGCAACAAAGGCAAAGAAAAAGCCATAGACCCGCCAGTGAATATAACTCATGGCTGCCTCATAGACATGGGGCGACTCGATGACCCGGGCCAGCAGAATGGGCGAAACGAAATAGGAGCAGACAAACAGCACCAGCGCCACGCCTAGCAGAAACAGTGTACCTTTGTAGAAGATGGGACCTATGCGGCTGTAATTCCCCTCACCGTTGCGACGGCCCATGATAATCTGAGCCCCCAGACTGAAGCCGAAGGCTATCATGAAGAAGGTCATGTAATAGACCCCCGCAATGGCCGACGCACCCAACTCCACCTCGCCTACCCGGCCCATGAACGCTGTATCGGTCATGCCGATAAGCTGCTCCATCACCAGGCTGATGAGTATGGGATAGGCTATGTGCCAAATCTGTTTGTTACTGTATTTTACCGCATTATTCGCCATACTGTTGCAGATAGGCCTCGGCCGCCTCGCAAAGCTCGTTGTACCACGCTTCGCCAAACCGGCGTATCAAGGGTTCCTTCAAAAATTCATAAACCCGCACCTGCTCGCGACGACCCAGCACCTCGCCGGCCTTGCAGATTTTCCAGCGGTGATAATTCACGGCCGAGAAGTCGGGATACTCTTTCAACCGTATGGGATAGAGGTGACACGAAATGGGTTTGTAGAAGTCAATCTTCCCGGCCCGATAGGCCTTCTCGATGGCACACTGGCACATCCCGTTCTTGTCGTAGCAGGTAAACACGCAATCCTTGCCGTTGACAATCGAGGTTACCAGATCGCCCTCCTCATCGACATAGGCTACCCCCTGCTGCTCGATGACCCGCCGGGCCTCGGGCAACAAATCGTCCCACACGACGTCGAGTATTTCCTTGAGTTTGCGACGCTCCTCTTCGGTAATGGGGGCACCGGCATCACCCTCGACACAACAGGCGCCCAAGCACTTCTCAAGGTTACAGATAAAGAAACGTTCTACGACGTCGAGGCTCACCAGAGCACGGCCTACTTGCAACATAATTTCCTCGGTTACGGTTGATTTCATCGGTTATTACAAGGCAGAAAAGCCGGGGCGCACATGACATACGCTCCGGCATATTCCAATCAAAAAGATTACAGTTTATTTCAACAGGTCATGACCCGTCATTTCGGCAGGCTGGGGCAAGCCCATGATGTGGCAGATCGAAGGAGCCACATCGGCCAGGATACCGTTTTCGACACGGGCCTCTTTGTTCTCGGTCACATAGACAAACGGCACGGGGTTGAGCGAGTGGGCCGTGTTGGGCGTACCGTCGGGGTTCTCGGCATTGTCGGCATTACCGTGGTCGGCAATGATGATTACCTCGTAGCCGTTGGCCTTGGCAGCCTCGACCGTATCGCGCACGCAAGCGTCGATGGCAATCACGGCTTTCTCGATAGCCGAGTAAACACCGGTGTGACCCACCATATCGCCGTTGGCATAGTTCACTACGATAAAGTCGTATTTATTTTCGTTGAGGGCAGCTACCAGTTTGTCTTTCACCTCATAGGCGCTCATCTCGGGCTTCAGATCATAGGTGGCTACCTTGGGCGAGGGCACCAGAATACGATCCTCACCTTCGAACGGAGCCTCGCGACCGCCGTTGAAGAAGAAGGTTACGTGGGCATACTTCTCGGTCTCGGCAATGTGCAACTGGCTCTTATGCTGTTTCGACAGATATTCGCCCAGCGTGTTGTGCACGTTCTCTTTGTCAAAGAGGATGTGTACACCCTTGAACGAAGCATCGTAGGGAGTCATGCAGTAGTACTGCAACCCGGGGATGGTGTGCATGCCGGCTTCAGGCATATCCTGCTGCGTGAGCACGATAGTGAGCTCTTTGGCCCGGTCGTTACGGTAGTTGAAGAAGATAACCACATCGCCCTCTTTGATGCGACCGTCGCAGGTCGTGTTGACGATAGGTTTGATAAACTCATCGGTTACATCGGCATCATACGACTCCTGCATGGCCTGTACCATATTGTCCGACTGGCGGCCGATACCGTTTACCAACAGGTCATAAGCCTCCTTGATGCGCTCCCAACGTTTGTCACGGTCCATGGCATAGTAACGGCCAATGATTGAGGCCACCTTACCGGCCGAAGTTGCGCAGTGGGCCTCCAGTTCCTGGATGAAACCCTTGCCGCTATGAGGGTCGGTATCACGACCATCCATGAAGCAGTGAATGAAGGTGTTCTCCAAGCCATACTCTTTGGCAATGTCGCACAATTTGAACAGGTGATCGAGCGAACTGTGTACACCGCCGTTCGAGGTCAAGCCCATGAAGTGCATGTTCTTGCCGTTGTCACGGGCATACGAGAAGGCCGAAACGATCTCTTTGTTCTGCATGATAGAGTTGTCTGCACAAGCCTTGTTGATCTTTACCAAATCCTGGTAAACGATGCGGCCGGCACCGATATTGAGGTGACCTACCTCCGAGTTACCCATCTGACCGTCGGGCAAACCCACATTCTCGCCACTGGCTTGCAGTTGCGAGTGAGGATAGGTTTTCAACAGATAGTCCCAATAAGGAGTAGGGGTATTGTAGATTACATCTGCGTGAGAATGATTGCCGATGCCCCAGCCATCGAGAATCATCAAAAGTGCTTTTTTGCTCATCTCTTCTATTATTTAGAGTTATTTATCTTCTATTCTCTCCTCGGCAAAAACAGTGCCGAAGTCGGTGCTGCCGGCTCGCGCCTACAACTCGGGCCGCCACGACGGGGCCCTCTCTGTCAAATTGTCCTGCGCCCTACCGGGTTCCGGTATTCCGCCAACCCGGCCCAAACAGAGCGACTTGCGCATAGACCATGCAAAGATAGTGCAAACCACGGGCATCGCAAAATTTATTTCAATTCGTTAAGGGAATCCTAATATTCATTTAAGAGGGGTCTGATATGCTACGTCTTAAAACATAAAAACCGCACCGACTGCTCGGTGCGGTTTTTATATGCCTCGGTAAAGAGATTAGACTCTCTTCTCTTTGATACGGGCTTTCTTACCGGTGAGTGCACGCAGATAGTACAGTTTGGCGCGACGCACTTTACCACGACGGTTGATTACGATCTCTTCGATGAACGGCGACTCGATGGGGAAGATTCTCTCTACACCTACGTTGCCCGACATCTTGCGAACCGTAAAACGCTTTTTGTTACCGTGACCCGAGATGCGGATAACGTCTCCGCGGAATTGCTGGATACGCTCCTTGTTACCCTCTTTGATACGGTACGATACGGTAATCGTGTCACCACTGCGGAAATCGGGGTGCTCTTTACCGCACGCGAATGCTTCTTCTGCAATCTTAACTAAATCCATTTTCAATAGCTATTTAAAATGTTTATAATGAAACGTAATATAACAGGCCACTTTTCCTGCCAGAGATTACGAAAAGCGGTGCAAAGTAACAACTTTTTTGCTACATAGCCAAGAGGTACCCGTTTTTTTTATGCATCAACAGGCTCTGACCGAGAATTATCTCGGTTACCGATAACAAATTTCTGTCACAGCCGTTTGATATATCCTTCCGAAATTTGTAATTTCGTCCAACAGAAATCAAGTAATTCACCAATTTATCCTGCAATTTATGGTAAAGAAAATTATCGGAATCACGACCATATGCCTCTCTATCGCCCTGGGAGGATGGGCTCAGAGCGGGCGCATCGTCATTCTCCACACCAACGACACCCATAGCCAGATGGAACCGTTCGACCCCTCGCACAAGAGCTATGGCGACCTGGGCGGCGTCGTGCGGCGCATGGCTATCATCGACAGTGTGCGCCATGCCGAACCCAACGTGCTGCTGGTCGATGCGGGCGATGCCATACAGGGCACTCCCTACTTCAATCTGTTCAAGGGCGATGCCGAGTTTGAGGCTATGAATGCCATGGGCTACGACGTGCGCACCCTGGGCAACCACGAATTCGACGCCGGCATGGAGAAACTTGCCGAGCTGATCAAGAACTCGACGGCCGACTTCATCTCGACCAACTACGACCTGTCGGCCACCCCGCTGGCCGGGCTGGTGAAACCCTGGGTTATCCGCGAGATTGGCGGCTACAAGGTGGGATTCCTGGCTCTGAATGTCAACCCCGAGAACCTCATCCCGGCCGAGTCGTGCCAGGGGGTGGTATTCCACGACCCCATCGAGGCGGCCAACCGCACGGCCCGACTGCTTCGCGAAAAGGGGGCCGACCTGGTAGTGGTACTCTCGCACCTGGGATACACGCCCGAGAGCGAACAGAGCACTACCGACCCGCAGGTAGCAGCGGCCAGCACCGATATCGACATTATCATCGGCGGCCACTCGCACACTGCAATTAACCCCGAGAAGATCGACGCCAATCCCGAGTCGGACATACAGTACCGCGTGAAGAACCGCCAGGGCCGCGATGTCATCATTGCCCAAACCGGCATGAGCGGAGCCTACCTGGGCTGCATCACTATTGATCCTAAAAACAAATAACCAAGCTGCACACACATGATGAAAACCACATTTCCACACACATTATATCTTCTGGCCGCAGCCCTGCTCTTCGGCTCGGCCTGCACGGCTTCGCGCCCCGAGTTCGACATCAACTCGCGTCTCATTCCTGTCGATGCCCACTGGAGTCGCACACCCGAGCCTCAAATGGAGGCTATCGTAGCCAAATACAAGACAAGCGTCGATAGCATCATGCGCATCGTCATCGGCACCTCGAGCCAGTATATGGAGGCCCGTCGTCCCGGCTCCCTGCTCACCAACCTCTCGGCCGACATGATCAAGAGCGAGGCTGCAACCGTGTTCAACACACCCATCGACCTGGCCATCACCAACATCGGCGGCATACGCAACCCCATGATGCAGGGCGAGATTACCCTTGGCACAATCTACTCCATCTTCCCCTTCGACAACACGCTGTGCCTCATTAAACTGAAAGGGAGCGACCTGCGCGACCTCTTCGACATTATCGCCTCACGCAAGGGCGAAGCCGTGAGTCATGGCGTGCGCATGACCATTGCCGACGGGAAAGCTGCCAACCTCACCATCGACGGGACCCCCATCGACGACAACCGCATCTACACCATTGCCACCATCGACTATGTGGCCAACGGAGGCGACCACCTGACGCCTTGCCTGAAGGCAACCGAGCGAAAAGACAGCGCGACCTTTCTGCGCGATATCGTAATTGATTATATCGAACGGGAGACGAAAGCCAACCGGGCCATTTCGGCTCAGGACGAAGAGCGCATCTCCTTTGCAACGCCTTAATAACGGGATATGAAAAAGACAGTTCTCTGCATGGCAATTTTCTGCCTCATCGCCATGCTGCCCCTCCGGGCAGTCGAACCCCATCTGCTGCAAACGACCGACCGCCAACAGATGGAACAGTGGGCCGACTCGGTTTTCAACACCCTCACCCCCGAGGAGCGCATTGCCCAACTGTTTGTGGTTACCGTGCGCAACAGCGATACTCGGCAAAACCGCCAGTCCTTGCAACGGCTCGTGCAGAAACTGAAAATCGGCGGCCTCCTCTTCGATGCCGGTACCGCCACCGACCAGGCCACCCTCACCAACTACTGCCAATCGTTGGCTCGGGTTCCCCTGCTCATCACCCTCGATGGCGAGTGGGGACTGGCCATGCGCCTGAACGATACCCCCCGATTCCCCATGAACATGATGCTGGGAGCCATTCAAAACGACTCGCTCATCTATGAATACGGCCGGGCCGTAGGCCGGCAATGCCGTCGCCTGGGCATCCAGGTCAACTTTGCTCCGGTACTCGACGTCAACAGCAACCCCCGCAACCCGGTCATTGGCATGCGGTCGTTCGGGCAAGGGCTCGACAACGTTTCGGCCAAAGCCATTGCCTATGCCCGCGGGCTCGAGACCGAGGGGGTGATGGCCGTTGGCAAACACTTCCCGGGGCACGGCGACACTTCGGAAGATTCGCACAAGACCCTGCCTCTTGTGCCACACAGCCTCGACCGGCTCACACAGGTAGAGATGGTTCCCTTCAAACGCTACATCGACAGCGGTCTATCGGGCATGATGGTGGGACACCTGAATATCCCGGCACTCGACAACTCGGGACTCCCGGCCTCTCTCTCACGGGCCATCACCCTCAACCTGCTGGGCAATTCACTGGGATTCGAGGGGCTGATTTTCACCGACGCCCTCAAGATGAAAGGGGCATCGACCTTTGGCAACACTGCTCTGATGGCCCTCATGGCCGGTAACGACATCGTGCTGAATCCCTTGAACCCCAAGGAACAGCTCAAGAGCATTTGTGAAGCCGTTGCCAAGGGAAAGATATCCCAACGGCTCATCGACGAAAAATGCAAAAAGGTTCTGCGATACAAATACGCGCTGGGGCTGGCCCGGCAAAAGCCCATTGAATTGAAGGGGCTCATGGCCGACCTGAACGAACCCCGCTACGAGGCACTGAACCGTCGGCTCAATGCCGAGGCGCTCACCCTGCTGCATAACCGCCACCACACACTCCCCATCACGCATCTGGCCAGAACAGAGATTGCCGTCGTATCGGTGGGAGCCTCCGCCCAATCGGTTTTCCAATCGACGGCGGCACGCTATGCAACCCTGGGGCAGTTCGACGACAGCACCGATTTGGAACTCCTGCTCGACACCCTGCGCCACTACGACCGGGTAATTGTAGCCATCCATAGTGACAAGGCACAATACCGGGCCCGCATCGGCCGTATCGGCCAAACGGGCAAAGCTATTGCCGTCTGTTTCATATCGCCCTACCAAATGAACAGACTCAAACACGAGCTGGCCCACAACCGGGCTCTGCTGCTGGCCTACGAAAATACCCCGCTGGCTCAAGAGTATGCCGCACAAGCCATCTTTGGCGGCTGTGCCATTCGGGGCAAACTGCCGGTAAAACTGGAAGGAGCCTTTGAACTGGGCGAGGGGATAGAGACCGAGAAATGCCGCCTGGGCTATACCCTGCCCGAAGCGGTAGGAATGGACAGCCATGTATTGGCGAAGGTCGATTCGATTATCGCCGAAGGCATCGAGCATGAGGCTTTCCCCGGTTGTCAGTTGGTAGTGGCCCGTCGGGGCGAAGTCGTTTGGAACAAGGCCTATGGCTACTTCGACTACGAGACCCACAGCCACCCCGTCACCACGACCGACCTCTACGACCTGGCTTCAGTATCGAAAGCCACGGGCACCCTGCCTGCTGTCATGAAGGCCTGCGACGAGGGCGTTGTCGCCCTGGATCGACCCATGAGCCGCTACTTTGCGCCACTGTGGCACAGCGACAAGCGGGGACTCACCCTGCGCCAGGCACTTCTCCATGAAACCGGCATGCAGCCCTCGCTGCAAGCCTCGGCAGTGCTCATCGACCCGAACAGCTTCACCCCGCCCCTCTTCAAACGGACAAAAAATGCCACCTATTCGATACCGGTCGATGTCCACACCTATGGCAACCGCAACGCCCGGCTACGGGCCGACCTGGTAGCCACCGAACCGTCGCCGCAATTTCCCATGGAGATAGCCCGGGGACTCTATGGCGCAACCGCCCTCCCCGACACGCTCATGGCCCGTATCATCGGCAGCAAGCTACGCCCCTCCAAACGATACCTGTACAGCTGCCTCAACTTCATCCTTCTGAAAGAGACTGTCGAAAGTGCCACGGGAGTACCCATGGACAAATATCTGCAACGGTACATTTATGCCCCGCTGGGAATGAGTACGACCGGCTATTGCCCCACTACCCGATTCCCCGTCGAGCGGATAGCCCCCACCGAGAACGACCAGTTCTACCGCCGGCAGCAGCTCCAGGGGTATGTCCACGACGAGACAGCGGCTTTCTTTGGAGGCGTACAAGGCAATGCAGGGCTATTCTCCTCGGCCAACGATCTGGCCAAACTATGTCAGATGTGGCTCAACAACGGCAGCTATGGAGGCGAACAGATTCTCTCGCCCGAAACCGTACACCGGTTCATGACCGAGAAGAGTGCCACCAGCCGCCGGGGACTGGGATTTGACAAGCCCGACATGAAAGATCCCGAAAAGAGCCCCACCGCCCTCGAGGCATCGGCCTCGACCGTAGGGCACCTGGGATTTACCGGCACCTGCTTCTGGATAGACCCCGAGCAACAGCTCATCTACATCTTCCTCTGCAACCGGGTCTATCCCTCGCGCACGCACAATGCCCTGTCCGAGCTCAACACGCGGCCCGAACTATTCTCGGTTATCTATCAATCAATCGACGATTATTCGAAGTAGAACGACAAGACCACCATATTGGAGGTAGCCCTCTTTAGCGACTGGGTAAATTTGATATCGGCAGGATCCTTCAAATCATTACGATTGCGATTAATTACATTGGTAAGCCCAAAGCAGAATTTCAATTCGGGAATCAGCTTGAAATAAGGCAAATAGAAATCGCACCCAATGCCAATGGTGAGGTAGCCGTCAAAGGTATTCAACTTGAGCAAGTCGTTACGCTTTTTCGACACATCGGCCGTACCCATTACTCCGCCAATCAGATAAGGCCGATAATTGTTGCAACGCTGGGCACTGAACTTCAGCTCGACAGGCAGCACAATGTAGTTCGACTTCAGGTCCTGAGTTCGAGTCTCCTGCGTGTTCGACTCACGATACTTCACCACCTTGTTACCAAAGAATATACCCGGCGATACCCGCAGGTTGAGATATTGGCACAGATAGAGGTCGGCCAAAAGATTCACATTAAACCCCGGTGAAAAATCGGGTATATCCATGTACCAGCTCTCACCCCCCTCGGTCACAACCCCCGAGTGGACAAACGTCATGTCCTGCACATGGGTGCCGATAGAGAAACCCAAATGTAAAATCTTGTAGTCGGCATAAGGCAAATTCTGCACCTTGCGGGGCTGAGCCCACGCCGTACCGCACACCAGCGACAAGAGCGCAATCGCCCCCGCACACCAGCACGCAACAGACTTCCGACCCAGGAATATCTGCCGTCCCACAGAGCCTCTATGTAACCATCGTTCCATCATCGGGTAACTATTTATCAAACGCAAAAACAGCGGGGATATTGTTTGGCGAGAATGCTATTTGCGCCAGAAATTATCGCCCTATTTTTTTTGCAATCGCAATAAAAGTACTACATTTGTGCTGCAATTAGATCTAATTATTTCAAACTAAAAACTAAAGAACAATGGCTTACGTAATTAATGACAACTGTGTTGCTTGCGGTTCTTGCATTAGCGAGTGCCCGGTAGAAGCTATCTCGGAAGGCGATATCTACAAAATCGATCCCGAAAAATGCTTGAGCTGCGGAACTTGCGCCGAGGTTTGTCCTAACGACGCTATCCACGAAGCATAAGAAGCACACACGTGAAAGATTAAAAAGGGGCCTGTATCACACAGATACAGGCCCTTTCTTATTTTGACAGAAGATTATCGGAGAATCAATACAGCTGATACTGGATGGTTATGGACTCAAGAGTTCCAGAATGATCAAGAGTATAACCTTCTATGAAAATGCGCAAATATTTGACTTCATTCTCTTCTGTCGTAAAAAAGGCCGCATAGCCATGATTGGGCTGAACAGTAGAATATTTATATTTCATGTATTTATTATAAGATCCGCCCTTCTCGATATAATCATTATCTTTAAATTTGGATGTTACCTCCTCTATAGAGCCAACCTTACCCCTATCGCTTATACCATGAGCATCATTGCCATAAGAATCAGGAGAAAGAACAAGAAACCAGGTACAACGAGGCGACAAACAGCCTCCCCTCTCACAGCACCAACCCTTACTCGACCCACTACCGCCGCACAAAAATAAAAAACGTGACTGCTCTTGCGAGCCGTCACGCTTTCTATCAATAAGGTTATAACTTTTTAGTTATTATCTGCAGGTACAACCGATACATACGAACGGTTCTCTTGACGTTTGCGGAATACTACCGTACCGTTTACCAAGGCAAACAACGTGTGGTCTTTACCCATACCTACGTTCTCACCCGGGTGATGAACAGTACCTCTTTGACGTACCAGGATATTTCCGGCTTTGGCATACTGGCCACCGAAAATTTTGATACCCAATCGTTTGCTTTCCGATTCACGACCGTTCTTAGAACTACCAACACCTTTCTTATGTGCCATTTTCTTAGAAGTTTAATAGGGTTAAGCAACAATTTCTTTAACTAACACTTCGGTGAAATATTGACGGTGACCGTTCAAACGACGATAGCCTTTTCTTCTTTTCTTCTTGAAAACAAGAACTCTTTCACCTTTTACGAGGCCTTTCTTACCGAACCCGTCGTTCGAAACAACCTCACATACGACCTTCGCACCTTCTACGGTGGGAGTGCCTACGGTTACTGCTCCATCTTTGTCAACGAGCAATACTCTGTCAAATTCGAGAACGGCGCCATGCTCTGCTCCCAAATAGTGGACAAACAACTTCTTTCCGTTTTCTACCTTGAATTGTTGTCCTTGAATCTCAACAATAACGTACATTTTATATTTGTTTTTTACGTTTATCTCTGCCGGGCGGGGCCAACCGAGGCACCTCTTTTTGAGCCCATATCAGAATCAGCCCACAAAAGTACTACAAAAAATCGGCACACACAAGTATTCGGCCTATTTTCTCCCCAAAAATCAAAAAACAACGCACTATACAAAAATCTTTTTCTTGTAATAGATCTCTCTGAACTCTTTGGGCGAGCACCCTTTTTTCTTTTTGAAGATGCGATTGAAGTTCGACAAATTGTTAAAACCACATTCGTAACAGATTTCGGCCACGGTCTTGGTCGAATCGACCAATTGCCGGGTAGCATGCCCCAAACGGATATCGATGATATAGTCCGACAGGCTCTTCCCGGTTCGCAACTTGAAAAAACGGCTGAACGAGACCGGCGTCATATCGGTAAGTTCGGCCAACTGCGCCAACCTTATCTCCTCGGTATAATGCTGGTTGATATACTCTTCGACCTTCTGCACACGGCGACTGTCCGATGCCGTCTTGGAACGTGCAAAAGAGCTGCTCGACAAGGTGCGGGCATCGTCACAAATCGACAGTTCATACAAGATGGTCAGGAATTTCACAAACTGATAAAAACCCGGTTCCCCCTTCAACAAAGAATCGAGATTTGCATAGACCTTCATCACGGCATGCAACGGGAACGACAACCCCTTCTGCGCCCGCTCGAGCATCTTGCGAATCGAAGTAAACTGTTTCTTCTCAATAAAGTTATTGGAGAACAGGTCGGGCGAAAACTGAATCGTAATCTCCCGTATCTGCTTGGAATGACAATTACCCTGCTCCCACACATGCTCCAGGTTGTCGCCACACAACAACACCAGGTCATAGTCGCCAATCTCCTCGACCGAATCGCCCACAATACGACGCACACCGGCGCCGTTCTCTACAAAATTAAGCTCATACTCCTTGTGATTATGCAACGGATAGGTAAACTCGGTCTTATACCGCTCTACAATAAACAGGCAATCCTTTTCCGACAGGGGTGATATTTCTGTAATGATGTGTTTATTCATGACATTCCTCCTCTCTATGCGGGTATAAAGTTACTCAAATCCCTTAAAAATCAAAACCATTTAATTCAATTTATCGCAAGCCCCCTCCATGGCAAGAAACCCTTTAAACGACCAATCGCAACAACTTCCTGACGAAGCTATTGCGATTGTCTGTCGGGGTGAGACGACTCGAACGTCCGACCTCCACGTCCCGAACGTGGCGCGCTAACCAACTGTGCTACACCCCGCACTTTGTTTTGCGGGGACAAAGATACATAAAGTTTGACAAAAGCAAAAACGAAACGTCTAAAAATCTTCTCTCCGCGACCAAAATATCTTTTCTTTTTCATTTTTACCGTAAAAAATTAGGCGGATACAAAAAAATAATCCTATCTTTGCAGTCGCAAAAATGAGGGTGCCATAGCTCAGTTGGTAGAGCAAAGGACTGAAAATCCTTGTGTCACTGGTTCGATTCCCGTTGGCACCACAGCAAAACGAGGTTGTGCAAAATGCACAGCCTCGTTTTGGTTTATTCCCCCGCCAATTCCATTTTTACAAAGAGAGAGATAAAACAAGAGTTCCCGAAATGTCCTCACAGAACATCTTCGGGAACTCAAAAAGTATCGGAAAGTCTGGTCACGATATTCCCCGGTGCCTTCGGCCAACTCTGGAAGAAGCTTGCCGAACCGGGCAAAAGATTATCGGGGCAGCACTTTTATCTGCAGTTTCTTATAGGCACGATCGGCCTTGGCCCGAGCCTCTTCTACGGTATCGGCAATGGCCAAAATTACACCCAGACGACGATGGCCTACCACCTCGGGTTTACCAAAGATACGCATCTGTACCCCCTCTTCGGCGAGTACTTGATCGAGGTTGGCAAATACGACCTTGTCGGTATCGCCCTCTACGACAATGGCCCGAGAGGCCGACGGACCGTAGAAGCGCACGCCGGGGACAGGCAATCCCAATACGGCACGAGCATGCAGGGCAAACTGCGAGAGGTCTTGCGAAATCATCGTCACCATACCCGTGTCGTGCGGGCGGGGAGATACTTCGCTGAAGAGCACATCGTCGCCCTTGATAAACAACTCTACCCCGAAGATACCATATCCCCCCAAGGCATCGGTTATCTTACGGGCTATCTCGCGAGCCTTTTCCAACGCTTTTGGCGACATGGCTTGTGGTTGCCACGACTCCCGATAGTCGCCATCGACCTGTATGTGCCCCACGGGATTGAGGAAGGTTGTCCCTGCCGAGTGGCGCACCGTGAGTTGCGTAATCTCGTAGTCGAACTTCACGAACCCCTCGACAATAACCCGGCCGGCTCCGGCACGGCCGCCCTCTTGAGCATAGTGCCAGGCGTGGTCTATATCGTCGGCCGTACGTATCACACTCTGTCCGTGTCCCGACGAACTCATGATGGGTTTCACCACACAGGGCATTCCTATCTCACGAACTGCCTCTTCAAACTCTTCGCGTGTAGAGGCAAACTTGTAGGGCGAGGTGGGCAAGCCCAGTTGCTCGGCGGCCAGGCGACGTATGCCCTCGCGATTCATTGTGAGGTAGGCGGCCGTAGCGGTAGGGGTAACCGAATAGCCCTCTTTTTCAAGAGCGACCAGTGTATCGGTAGCGATAGCCTCTACCTCGGGGATAATATAATCGGGGCGCTCCTCCTCGATTACCTCACGCAATTTCTTACCGTCGAGCATCGACAGCACGTGACTGCGATGAGCTACCTGCATGGCCGGTGCATTGGCATATTTATCCAAGGCTACCACCTCTACTCCATAGCGTTGCAACTCGATTGCAACCTCTTTTCCCAACTCTCCGCTACCGCAGAGCAATGCTTTTTTACCGACAGGGGTCAGTACCGTTCCTATTTCTACCATAGTATTATGTGAGTTTGTATGTTTTTCTTGTACAAAGATAGTGAAAGGCGAGTGCAGAGGCAAATGGGAAACATAGTTTTCAACATTTGGCTATGCCAAACCAACTCCTATCTTATCCAAAGATAAAAAAAGGTGAGCATAGGGGCAATCGAGATACGATTTTCAAGGTCGATTATCTCGAACGACACGTGTTCTCTACAAGCATGGCTCACCCGGGAGTTTACAAAACAGGCCTACTTCCTCTGCAGGGAGGAAGTAGGCCTGTTTCGACTGCCCGGATGGCAATCGTTATTTCTTGGCATGGGACCCATCGCAAAAAGGCTGATTGGCCGATTTGCCACAACGGCACATAAATGCCCGTTGTTTAATCACCATGCTCCCGTCGGAAAACATAATGCGCACATGCCCGCCGATACGCAGCGGGCCACACTCGATTACTTTCACGACAACCTCGGGTTTTACGGGTACGATGGCTTCTTTCATAGCTGTTTGGTTTTAATGTCTTGCTTACTAAACAGCCGATGCCCCTCTTTTGTTTATCGCCCCGCTACCCTACAACACAATCGGGGGCGCGAAAGTTATTTTCGCGCCCCCGATTTATAAACTGCCGTATTACGTCTCAATTAGAGCAATACTACTTCTACGTCTGCTTCTGTTTCACAGATGCTCACTTTACCTTCGCGAGCCAACCAGCCAAGGGCAGCATAGATCTCTTTTTCTTTCAGCTTAGTCGCTTTCTTCAGACCTTTTACAGTCAGTTTACCCGACTCATGCAAAGCATTCCAAACCTGGCCTGCCCATGTTCCAATAACTTCTACATTCATTCTTTTTTACGTTTAAATGAAACAACTTGAAAACACATTGTTTTTTAAATCGATGCAAAGGTAATACATTTTTTCTTTATTTTTAATAAACAATGTATTTTTTACGTTCTTCCTGCATTTTTATCAAGAAAATCGATATTGAAACAACGTTTTGAGTAGCAATTTTGTTTATGCAGCTCATCGACCTAAAACGATTTTCATCCCTTCATGTGCCAGCATACAGGGGGTAAATTCCTGGCTGGCCTCGTCGCAAAGGGGTTGCTCGTCGTCATAGCGAGCCGAGAAATGCCCCAGCAACAACTGTTTAACCGCGGCTTTTCGAGCCATACGGGCAGCCTGGCGAGCCGTCGAGTGGCAAGTAAGCCGAGCCAACTCCTCGGCATCGTCGCCAAAGGTAGCTTCGTGATAGAGACAATCGACCCCACGAATGAGAGGAATAAGCGCCTCGTTATAGGCGGTATCGGAACAGTAGGCATATCGCAAGGGCTCATCGGCCGGTGTGGTCAACCGGGCATTGGGCACGATTTGCCCGTCGGGGGTCGTATAGTCGGCCCCGGCCTTGATCTCGGCCCGACGGTAGATGGGAATATCGTAAAACTTCACCATATCGCCCCGCAAATGAAGTTGCCCCGGTTTTTCCTCAAAGAGAAACCCCGAGCAGGGTACCCGGTGAATCAACGGCAGAGAGGTTACCCGGATGGAACGATCTTCATAGATAACCTCCGAACGGTTGGGAACAACCGGCTCAAACCGCACTGCAAAGGGCAACTCCCGGCAGAAGAAATCGAGTTGCGGGCGAAAGACCGCCTCGGCCTGCGGATGAGCGTGGATGACGAGTTCGCCCGTTCGACCCAACAACGACAGGGTCGAAATCATGCCGATAAGTCCGAAACAATGGTCGCCATGCAGGTGACTGAGAAAGATGTGCCCCAGTCGTGTAAACTTCAGGTGCATGCGCCGGAACTGTATTTGTGCCCCCTCGCCACAGTCGATCATAAACAGATTGTCGCGAATGTTGAGTACTTGCGTGCTGGGGTAATGTCGCAGTGTGGGCAAAGCCGAACCGCACCCCAAGATATTGATTTCAAATTTTCCCATAACGATCGATGGTCTATCACATACATCGACAAAGATAATCTTTTTCTCCGAGCCGATACATTCTACCGACGGCCCGAAAACAAGATAGGCCGACAAAATTGCCGGCCTATCGTCCTATAGAATTTGTATGGTTCTACGCAAATTATTTCTTCTCGGCTTCGAGTTTCTCTTTGAGAGCAGCCAGAGCATCGATATCACCCAGAGTAGTTTTCTCTACTTGCGGAGTTACGATAGCGTCTTCCGATTTAGCAGCTTTCTTGGCAGCTTTCTTGGCAGCAGACTCTTTCTTGGCTTCGGCCTTAGCCTCATCTTCGAAGATACGGCTGTGCGAGAGGATGATACGTTTGGCGTCTTTGTTGAATTCGATTACCTTGAAGGGAAGTTTCTCCTCGAGCTGAGCTTGAGTTCCGTCTTGTTTTACCAGGTGTTTGGGAGTAGCAAAGCCTTCTACACCGTAGGGCAAAGCGATAACGGCACCCTTGTCGAGCATCTCGACGATTGTACCCTCGTGAATCGAGTCAACGGTAAAGATGTTCTCGAATACATCCCAAGGATTCTCCTCGAGTTGTTTGTGACCGAGGCTGAGACGACGGTTCTCTTTGTCGATTTCGAGTACTTGAACTTCGATATCGGCACCGATCTGAGTGAACTCCGACGGGTGTTTGATCTTCTTCGTCCAAGAGAGATCCGAGATGTGAATCAAGCCATCTACGCCCTCTTCGAGTTCAACAAATACACCGAAGTTGGTGAAGTTGCGAACTTTGGCGTGGTGACGCGAACCCACAGCATATTTCTCCTCGATATTTTCCCAGGGATCGGGTTTGAGTTGTTTGATACCCAGCGACATCTTGCGCTCTTCGCGGTCGAGAGTAAGGATTACGGCTTCTACCTCGTCGCCTACTTTCATGAAGTCTTGAGCGCTGCGCAGGTGTTGCGACCACGACATTTCCGAAACGTGGATAAGACCCTCTACGCCCGGAGCGATTTCGATGAATGCACCGTAATCGGCCATGACAACTACTTTGCCTTTTACTTTGTCGCCTACCTTCAGGTTGGGATCGAGAGCATCCCAAGGATGGGGTTGCAGTTGTTTCAAGCCCAGAGCGATACGTTTCTTCTCGTCGTCGAAGTCGAGGATAACCACATTGAGCTTCTGGTCGAGCGAAACCACCTCTTCGGGGTGAGAAACGCGGCCCCAAGAGAGGTCGGTGATGTGAATAAGACCATCTACGCCGCCCAGGTCGATGAATACACCGTAAGAGGTAATGTTCTTGACAGTACCCTCGAGTACCTGACCTTTTTCGAGTTTGGCGATGATCTCTTTCTTTTGTTGTTCGAGCTCGGCTTCGATGAGAGCCTTGTGCGAAACAACCACGTTCTTGAACTCTTGATTGATTTTAACAACTTTGAATTCCATCGTTTTGCCCACGAATACATCGTAGTCGCGGATGGGTTTCACGTCGATTTGAGAACCGGGCAAGAATGCCTCGATACCAAATACATCGACAATCATACCGCCTTTCGTACGGCATTTGATATAACCCTTGATGATTTCATCGTTTTCGAGAGCCGAGTTGATGCGATCCCAAGAACGGGTAGCACGGGCTTTCTTGTGCGACAAAACCAGTTGTCCTTTCTTGTCTTCTTGATTTTCGATATAAACCTCTACTTTATCGCCCACTTTCAAGTCGGGATTGTAGCGGAATTCGCTCATCGGGATGATACCATCCGATTTGTAACCGATGTTTACGACTACCTCGCGTTTGTTCAAGGCGATAACCGTTCCCTCGATTACCTCTTTGTCTTTAACCGTGTTGAGAGATTGGTCATAGGTTTTTACCAACTCGTCGTGGCTTTTGTCGCCATACACTTCGCCTTTTTCATAGGCATCCCAGTCGAAATTTTCTACCGGGCCATTTTTCAGTTCTTCACTCATGTTTATTAAATAATTGATTTTTTGATTACTAAGTTAGACATTATATGGTCTGTTAAAATCGGTGCGAAGATACGAAATCTTTTTTTCTCTGCAAACTATTTCCAAAATAATAACTTACAATCGTTCACGACCATACCACACGGCGACCTGCGAAAACCCGAGGTCATGCAATAAACGGCGCTGTTTTTTGTTTTTTAAAAGGATAGTTATCATTTCTACCTGCATGAAACAGAAAATTACCTGGTTGCAAATACTCCAAGGGTGGAGTATGCTGTTGGTCGTTATCGGCCACATCACGCTCACCGGCACGTTCAAGAATCCCGAGACTCCGGTAAGTTCGGCTATCGAGACTATTATCTATAGTTTCCACATGCCGCTGTTCATGTTCATATCGGGGTTTCTTTTTTACCTGACCAAAATCAGCCGCGACAAGGCCTATCCCGAAGTGGCGGTCGATAAACTCAAACGGCTGGGCACACCGTTTCTCTTCTTTACCCTCTTTACCTTTATTGTCAAAATCATATTTGCCCCCTTCATGAAACGCCCCGTGGAACTGTCTCTATCGCAATTTATCGACAGTTTCCTCTATCCGGGCAGCAACCCTCTGAGCGAGATGTGGTTTGTCGCCACCCTCTTTCTCATCATGCTCACCTACCCGTTGCTCAAGTTCATGGTTGCCACCCGACTCAGAAGTGGTCTGCTTCTGCTGGGATGCCTGGTGCTGAACCTCTTCTTCCCGACCGATATCGAGCTGCTATGCCTCTCGAGTGTAGCCTACATGCTTCTGTTCTTTTGTTTGGGTATTTTGTTTTGTCAACATCGGATACAACGGTATCTCGCTACGCCCTGGGCTCTCCTGGTACTGACTCTCCTTTTTGTCGGGCTGACCCTCGCGCCCGGTTGCCCCAAGCTCCTGCTGAACCTCTCGGGCATAGCCTTCTCGGTAGCTCTGGCTCTTAATCTCGAACCCGTCGTTCCCCGCCTCTTCTCTTCATTCCGAGACTACACCTTCCAGATATTTCTGCTGGGTATCTTCCCGCAAATAGCGGTGAGAATATTGTATGGTTACATTCCCCACACCGAATTTTCCTACTGGGGGCTCTATCTGGCAAGTATTCTACTGGGAGTCTATCTGCCGGTTCTCGTTGCCAAAGTGATCGAGAAAAGCCGCAGTGCGCTCATCCGCCGCTGCTTTGGATTGTAAACAGGCTATCGTCTCCGGGCAAAGAAATCTTTCATCAAGGCCACACACTCGCCGGCCAAGATGCCCTGTTCGACCTGAGTCTTGGGGTGCAGAGCATCGGGGGCAAACCGTCTGTACCCCCGCTTGTCGTCACCGGCTCCGAAAACGAGCCGGGAGAGTTGGGCCCACCCGATGGCTCCGGCACACATCACACAGGGTTCGAGCGTGACATAGAGCGTACAATCGGTCAGGTATTTACCCCCCAGGGTAGCCGCAGCCGAGGTAATGGCCTGCATCTCGGCATGCGCCGTCACATCGCCCAGGCGCTCGGTGAGGTTATGGGCTCGGGCCACCACCCGGTCTTTACACACCACAATGGCTCCCACCGGTATCTCGCCGGCATCAAAAGCGGCCCGGGCCTCCTGCAAGGCCATCCGCATGTATCGCTCGTCTTTCTCTCTTTCCTTGTCGTTCATGGGTTGTTCGATTATAGCTAAAAAAGCGGAGAATACTCCCTTCCCGATTGACCGGGGCAAGTACTCTCCGCGAGGGTATTCAAGAGGTTTTGTTCAATCTTTCAAATAGAAGACTACCGAGGTCACCACACGCACATGTTTTAAATAAGGTGTATTGGCATCACGATCTTCGATTGAGAACTGTCCTTGATAGGCCGAAGAGATTTTACCCAGCTTGCTGTCTGAATCCTTGGCAAACTTCTCGGCAGCGACCCGGGCATTTTGGGTAGCCTCGGCAATCATCTCGGGCTTCAGCTCGTTCAACTTCGTAAAGAGGAACTGGGTGTTGTACTGGTAGTCGCCCGACACGATGGCCACCCCTTTCTCGAGCAGAGAGGCCTGTTTCACGATAAGTTCGCGCACCTTATCGACCTGATTGGACGAAACCGTGATAACCGAGGTAACGTTGTACCGATACGGATTATTGAGATTGCTGTACCGGTCGGCCTGCATATCGACGATGCTGGGGGGAGCCACCGAAATTTCGCTTTCGGGAATTCCGTTCGACTTCAAGAAATCGATTACAATCTGGTTTTTGGTATTTACCGCACGGTATATCGAAACCAAATCGTTGCCCAGCTCTTTATACACCAGAGGCCAAATGACTTTATCGGCCGGGACTTCACGCTCCGACAAGCCTTTTACCGAAACCGTGCGCACAGCCTCTTTCGACTTGACGATACCACTCTCGATTCGCTGGCCCAACAAAAACAGGCCCAAGGCTACAATGATAGCCGGTACAATCCATTGGTTTTTCATAACTCTTCTATTATAAATAGGTATTACATACTCCTGTACAAATATAGTAAAAGGTAAGTGCCAAAGCAAATGAAAACAAAGTTTTGCCGAGTCGTATCCTACACGATTCGGTCTATCCAAAGCTTCGTTCTCCTTGAATAAATAACGATAGCAGACGTTCTTCCCCCTACTCCTACTGGAGTTATTTTTCGTCGAGTTTCATATTTCAACCGAATCTTTGTATATTCGCTTCACCAATCTCAGGCCTATGGCACGACACAACCAGTTAGGAAAAACCGGCGAAGAGCGGGCGGCCGAGTACCTCATTTCAAAAGGGTATATCATCCGCGACATCAACTGGCGCAGCGGAAAGATGGAGCTCGACCTTGTAGCCTACCGCGACTCAACCCTCGTGGTGGTCGAGGTCAAGACCCGCAGCAGCCACGAGTTTCTGCGCCCCGAGGAGGCGGTCAATCTGCGCAAGATCAAGAATATCGTGCGGGCTACCGACGCCTATATACGGTTGTTCAACATCCCGTTTGAGGTACGGTTCGACATCGTTACTCTCGTAGGCGACAACGACCGTTTCGAAATCGAGCACATCGAAGATGCATTCCTCGCCCCGCTAAATGGTTGAAGCTCGGGCTTGTGACCGTGTACAAACTTTATTATCATGCCAATTATGGAGAACAAAGAGATAATCTTCATCAAAGACCGCCTGCCCGAAACGGGCTCGACCAATACCTATCTGCAAGAACTGGACAACGAACGGCACCTGCCCGAAGGCTACCTGGTCTATACCGATACCCAGCGGGCCGGTCGGGGTCAGCGGGGCAACTCGTGGGAATCGGAACCGGGGAAAAACCTCACCTTCAGCCTTTTGCTCAGGCCCGAACATATCTCGGCCAATCAACAGTTTCTGCTCTCACAGGCCGTATCGCTGGCCATGACCGATGTACTTAACCAGTATGCCCCGGGATTTTCGATCAAGTGGCCCAACGACATCTATTGGGAGGACAAGAAGATTGCCGGCATCCTCATCGAGAATGTATTGAGCGGCAGCACGTTTGCCCGTTCAATAGTGGGTATAGGACTGAATATCAACCAGGAGAAATTTATCAGCGACGCTCCCAACCCCGTGTCGCTCACCCAAATTACAGGACACACCTACGACATCGATAGGCTGCTCGACCAGTTTATCGATGCCTTCAGGCGTCGTTACCTGCAGACATTTACCAACTCGTCCCAGTCGCTGCGCGAGGAGTACCTAAGCACCCTCTACCGCAACGACGGCAGATATCCCTACGATAGCGCAAGCGAAAAATTCTATGCTTCGATTGTTGGCGTGGAGCCCGACGGTCACCTGATTCTCATGACCGATGCGGGCGAAGAGCGGCGTTTTGCCTTCAAAGAGGTTTCATTCCTGCTTTAACCGCCGGAGCAAGGGGGATACAATACCACTACTCTGGGGCAACGCATCGGTAAGTTGCGATAACCGGTCGAGCTGTTCGGTCAAATAGCGATTACTTTTAATGCTGGCTGCGACCGTAAAATAGTGACGGGCACAGGCAATGTCGGTATCGAGCACCTCGCGTTTCTCGGTACGGAAGGAGGGTCCTTGCATCGACAATGTCCCATCCATCGAATCGAGATAACGCTCGTCAATCGAGTCGAGACGTTCCTGCCCTTTGACCGCATAGTAACTTCCCAGGAAAATATTGGCATCGAAGTCGAGTGAATCGAGTTGCAGAATCGACTTCTGCACCTCGACAGCCGCCTCATTATCGCCAGCCAGCAACAAGGCATTGGCCTTGGATTTGAGATAGTTTATCTGCCGAGGCATCACCGCCAGCAATTCGTCGGCAATCGAGAGAGTGCGGGCAGCATCGCGCCTGAACTCGTAATAGCCCAACAGATAATTGTTGGCCACACGGGTAAACCACGGCTGCTCGCTCTTGACCAGCAACAGCACCTGTTCATAGAGTCCCGTATGACCGATGGAACGGGAGAGAAAATCGACTCCCGTAAAAAGCGAGTCGAGCGAAAGGCCCTGCATTTCGGACCGCACCACATACTGCATGATAGCCGTCGAATCGTTGAGCATGGCCGAGGCAACCACGGCATCGACATAGGTCTTCATGCGGGTAGGCCGGCGCTCGAGCAGGGTATCATACAAGGCAAGCGCGTCGCGCCACTCCTCGTTGACAAAATGGTCGTTGGCCTTTCGCAACGCAGTACGGTACGGCATCTCGCCAAACACGGGGAAAAGAATCGCGCAAAGCAGAATGATTCCTATTACTCGCCTCATATACATAAGCTTAATCGAACAAATTACCGATGGACAAAGATAATCATTCACCCTTGGAATATAACCACTGAAGAGGATAAAAAAACAAAACATCTACCCCTCAATCAGATTTTGACAACTAAAATTCAGAGAATAATAAAAATTCACTATTTTTGGAAAACCAAAAATCCAACGAACAACCGAGTGATTATGAGTAATCAATACAAAAGAATTCTACTGAAACTGAGCGGCGAGTCGCTCATGGGCGAAAAACAATATGGCATCGACGAGAAGAGAGTCAACGAGTATGCCTCGCAAATCAAGGAGATTGCCGACATGGGCATCGAGATAGGCATCGTTATCGGTGGCGGCAACATCTTCCGCGGACTGAGCGGTACGACCCAGGGAGTCGATCGGGTCAAGGGCGACCAGATGGGCATGCTCGCCACGGTTATCAACAGCCTGGCCCTGAGTTCGACCCTCGAAAAGGTAGGCCAGAAAGCCCGGGTATTCACGGCCATCAACATGTTTCCCATAGGTGAGCATTACAGCAAATGGAAAGCTATCGAGGCCATGCAGAAGGGCGAAATCGCCATCATCTCGTGCGGCACGGGCAACCCCTTCTTCACGACCGACACCGGCTCGGCCCTGCGCGGTATCGAAATCGAAGCCGATGTGATGCTCAAAGGCACCCGCGTCGATGGCATCTACACGGCCGATCCCGAAAAGGACCCCACGGCTGTGAAGTTCGACAAGATAAGCTACGACGAAATCTATACCCGGGGCCTGAAGGTGATGGACCTCACGGCCACTACCCTGTGCAAAGAGAACCACCTGCCCATCATCGTATTCGACATGGACACCGTGGGCAACCTGAAAAAGGTCATGACAGGCGAAAACATAGGGACTCTGGTATATTGACCGGTGCCCTTTGTCATTCTTGAAAAAAAGAGTACATTTGTTGACAAAACTATTAGAAACATTTCAACCCATACTTATTATGAACGACGTAAAATCATATCTCAGCGCAGCCGAAGAAAAAATGACCATGGCTATCGAATTTCTCGACGAAGCTCTGGCCCACATTCGAGCCGGCAAAGCAAACCCGCGGATTCTCGACGGCATACGGGTGGACTACTATGGCAGTCAGGCTCCTCTCTCGAACGTAGCCAATATCTCGGTGCCCGATGCACGCACCATCGTCATCACCCCGTGGGAAAAATCGATGTTCAAAGTGATTGAAAAAGCCATTCTCGACTCCGAGCTGGGTATCACCCCCGAGAACAACGGCGAAATCATACGCCTCTCCATACCCCCGTTGACCGAGGAACGACGCAAAGCCCTCGTGAAACAATCGAAACAGGAGGCCGAGAATGCCAAGGTGAGTGTGCGTAACGCCCGCCGCGACGTCATCGACAGCCTGAAGAAAGCCCAGAAAGAGGGTATGGCTGAAGATGTAGCCAAAGATGGTGAAACCTCGGCCCAGAAACTTCACGACAAGTACATGAAGAAAATCGACGAGATATTTGCCGAAAAAGAGAAAGAGATTCTCACCGTATAATTTCCATCGCCACACAAAAAGGGTGTGCCGGGCGCGAAAACCGCAGGCATACCCTTTTTCGTTTCCATTTCAGAAAACTTTCTGTTACATTTGTCGCTAAAACCAGATTACGTGGAAGGTCTTGTCATCAAAAATACGGGCAGTTGGTACATCGTCGGCACCGCCGAGGGTGAGTCGATACCTTGCAAAATCAAAGGAAATTTCAGATTGAAAGGGATACGCAGCACCAATCCCGTATCGGTGGGCGACCGTGTCGATATCGAAATCAACCCCGACCGTACCGCCTTCATCACACGCATACACGAACGGAAAAACTACATCATACGCCGAGCCTCCAACCTGTCGAAAGAGTCGCACATCATCGCGGCCAACATCGATCTGGCCCTGCTCATCGTCACCGTGACCACCCCGTTGACCTCGACCACCTTCATCGACCGGTTTCTGGCCACGGCCGAGGCCTATCGCATACCGGTGCACATCGTCATCAACAAGTGCGACACCTTCACCCCCGACGACCGCGAATATGCCGAGGCCCTCTGCTACCTCTACCGCTCCATCGGGTATGAGTGCCGCTGCGTGTCGGCCACCACGGGCGAGGGATTCGACTTCATCACCGATGCCCTCAAAGACCGCATTACTCTGCTCTCGGGCAATTCGGGGGTAGGCAAATCGACCATCATCAGCCGCATCCTGCCCGGTGTCGATATCAAAATCGGAGCCGTATCGACGGCTCATCACAAAGGGATGCACACGACCACCTTCTCCGAAATGTATCCGTTGCCTCAAGGAGGATACCTCATCGATACCCCGGGCATCAAGGGTTTCGGGACCATCGACTTCGACCCCGGCGAAGTGGCGCACTTCTTCCCCGAGATATTCCGCATTTCGCAAGATTGCCGTTTCAGCAACTGCACCCACCGGCACGAACCCGGCTGCGCGGTACTGAAGGCACTCGAAAATCACGAAATAAGCGAATCGAGATATGCCAGTTACCTGAGCATCATCGACGACAGTTCCGACGGCAAGTACCGGGAGGCGTATTAGCACAACCGATATCCCCGCCAATCACACACAAACAACGAGATTATGAAAAACCGCATTACCCTGTATCACAAAATAGCCATCGTGCTCCTGGCCACAGCCTGTGCCCTGTCGGCCGGAGCGGCCAAAAAGAAAAGCCGAAAGGCCGATGCGCCCCGCACAACGACCGAGGCAACAACCACGGCTGCCGATTCGCTGCCAATCACGCTGCCTACACCTCAAAGTCTGGTCGATAAACAAATCGACAGCCTCATCGTCTATGCCCGCAAATACACGGGGACGCCTTATCGTCGGGGCGGGAAAGGGCCCAACCGGTTCGACTGCTCAGGGTTCATGCAATACGTCTTCAACCATTTTTCCTATTCGCTCAACGCCAGTTCGGCCTCGCAATACCTGCAAGGCATCTCGGTGCCCGACGAGAAGATACGCCGGGGCGACCTGGTATTTTTCAAGGGAAGGAACAGCCGCAGGGCCACCGTGGGGCATGTGGGGCTCGTGACCGAGGTCTATGCCGACGGACGGTTCAAATTCATACACGCCTCCACCTCCCGGGGGATACGCGAAGACTGGAGCAACGCCCCCTACTACGCCCAACGGTACATGGGTGCACGACGCATCTATTTTGCACAAATCGACCAGCAATCGTTGCTCGATGCCATCATCGACCTCGACGAAGCCGACGATGCGAGCCCCTTCGAGGAAGGACCGGTTACAGAATAATCAGGCAGCCGGAATCTTCAGCCGCTGACCCGGCCGAATGGCATTTCCCCGCAGATTATTTTCACGCCGGATATCCTCGGCCGAAACGCCTTTGTATTTTTGAGAAATAGACCACAGGCTCTCGCCCTTGCGCACGGTGTGATACTTCGATGCGGACGACTTCTTGGTCTGTGTCTTCGACGAAGCCGTCACAGTGCTGTTACTCTTTTTCACAGCCCCTTTCTTACTGACGGCCAACCGCTGTCCCACGCGCAGGTAGGAACTCTTACGCAGATTGTTCCACGCCCGCAGATTGCTCACCGACACACCATACTTGCGGGCAATCTTCGAGAGCGTCTCGCCCTTGCGCACTTTGTGATAGATGGTGGTACCGGGAGCTACACCAGCCGGCTCGACCACCGTGCGTTGTGCATACAACTCGGCATCGTGAGCCAATATCTCGGCCTCGGCTTCGATATAGGCATAGACCTGCTGTGAAGGTAAAATGAGGGTATAGGGCCGTATGTGACCCGGAATGATATCGCGACGATATTGCGGGTTGAGGCTGCGAATCTCGTCGAGCGACAGTTGCAGCACATCGGATATCTGCTTGAAGTGTACCCGATGGGTCACCTGCACCGTGTCGGTGAGGAGCGGACGACGAGTGAGCACGGGGCAGATATTGTGGTCGCTGTAATAGTTCATCACATAATTGACGGCAATAAAGGCAGGCACATATCCCCTCGTCTCACGAGGCAGATAGGGATAGATGGCCCAATAGTCGGTCTTGCCACCCGAGCGGCGAATGGCCTTATTCACATTGCCGGGACCGCAGTTATACGAGGCAATGGCCAGCGCCCAGTCGTGATAGATGCCATAGAGGTCTTTGAGATAACGGGCCGCCATGGCCGACGACTTGATGGGGTCGCGCCGTTCATCGACCAGGCTGTTTATCTCGAGCCCCATGCTTTTGCCGGTTCTTACCATAAACTGCCACAACCCGGCCGCACCGGCTCGCGAAGTGGCGTCGGGACGCAGGGCCGACTCGATGATGGGGAGGTATTTCAATTCGAGCGGAAGCCCCTCACGCTCGAGAGCCTGCTCAAAGATGGGCATATAATAGGTACTCAGTCCCAGCAGATTCTCTACCAGGGCACGGCGTTTCTGCACATACATATCGATATATCGCCGCACCACGCTGTTGTAGGGCATCTCGATAACCGTGGGCAGTTGCGACAGTTTGCGGATATAGACCGAATCTGGATAATCGATGTTCACGCTATTCTCCAGACACGAGTTGTCCACCACGGCATACTGCTGCATATACCAGTTGGTTCGCAGCGTATCCAGGTTGGCCTCCATACTCTCGGGATAGACCACGGCACTGTCGGGCAAAATGATATCTACCGTATCGCTCAGTGTCATCTCGGCCGTATCGGGCCCGACATACTCACCGTCGAACCCCGTCTCCTGGGCGAAGCTACACCACACGAAGCTCAACCCCGTTAAAAATAAACATATCCTCCTCTTCATCATTCATCAATCATTAAAATGTAATTGCACATTGCACTCCCACCGCCGGCAATGCCGATCGCCCGGTGGGGATAACGGCCGGCTGCCATTGCATAGAGATATCGGGGCTCACGTCGAAATGGTACAACTGGGCATCGACATAGGCATCGATCATACACACGGCATACAACCCTATCATGCAGATGATACACAGGTCGCGATACTGCCGGTAGTAGTCCTTGCGCTGTTTCAACACGCTGGTGAGCCAATCCTTATCTATATCCTCCTCTTTATATGCCGAGGAGAAAAAGTCCATATAGCTGTTGGTCGTGGGGTCGCTGTCCATGATATCGAGATAGGCCCGTTGATAGTCGGCCAACATATTGCTGTTCCAGGTCGTCGCATAAAAGAGACCTACATAACCGCCCACGACGATAGGCAGTTTCCAATAACGGCGGTTATAAATCTGCCCGAGCCCCGGGAATAGGGCCGACAGCCACACCGCGCGCATGGGGTCGGGGTTGAACGACGAGGGGCGCCACGACTTGCGGGCAGTCGATTCCAACCGAGTGGAGTCGGCCAACGACAAGTGCCCCATCGAATCGGTAATCATCAGCGGGACAGAATCTTGCAATAGAGCTTCCACACTGTCGCCCGAGGCTACCGAAATCGTATCGGCTACCGCCGACGGGAGAGCAACCTGCACAGAGTCGATGGAAACCGTCTTTGCCCCCTCGGCCTTACGCACCTCGGCAGGAGAGGAATTTCCGGCTCTGACAGAACGTGACAACTCGGGAACCGCGCCCAACGACGACAAGGTCCACACACTCATTATCCACACCAGAACCGAGGCTCTCTTCCAGCCTATGTTAGCCGATTGTCTCAAAACCTTTATTTCAATTTATCGAACAAACCGATAATTCGTTCCAAATCCTCCTCGTTCTTAAACGGGATCGATATTTTTCCTTTTCCTTTCTCGTCGCAGCTAAACTGCACTTTGGCCTGGAAAAAGTCGGAGAGATGGGTCTTGAGCACGTTGTACTCTTGACGCATCATCACTTTCTTCTGCGCCTTCTTGCGAGCGCGTTCGCCTCCGGCCGCGAGGGTCTTGGCCAGCTCCTCGACGTTGCGCACACTCAACCCGTCGGAGAGGATGCGCTCATAGAGCTCGAGTTGCAGAGCCGGATCGGATACCGACAACAGGGCGCGAGCATGACCCATGTCGATACGCTTGTCGCGCAAGCCTATCTGCACCTCGGCAGGGAGTTTCAGCAGACGCAGGTAATTGGCGATAGTCGTCCGTTTCTTACCCACCCGCTCGCTCAGTTTCTCCTGGGTGAGCTGGTAGAGCTCGATCAGTTTCTGGAATGCGAGAGCTATCTCGATCGAGTTCAAATCTTCGCGTTGAATATTCTCGATGAGAGCCATCTCCATGAGGGTCTCGTCCTCGGCCGTGCGCACATAGGCGGGAATGGTTTCGAGCCCGGCCATCTGGGCGGCCCGATAACGACGCTCACCGGCAATGATCTGATAATCGCCATCGGCCAACTGCCTGAGCGATATGGGTTGTATGATACCCAATTCGCGAATCGAGGCAGCCAACTCCTCGAGCGCCTCCTGGTCAAACTCGCGACGGGGCTGGTCGGGGTTGGGCACAATTCGCGACAGCTCTATTTCGTGGATCGAAGAGGTGCCGCTGGTCACGATGTCGTCCATCGAAATCAGCGCGTCCAGTCCTCTACCCAATGCACTTCTCTTAGGTGCTGACATATCTTTATTCTCCTTTTTATCGATTTTTCGTAATCAACTCCTTGGCCAGCTCCATGTGGTTGACACTGCCTCGCGACTCGCAGTCATACAAAAGGGCGGGCAGACCGTGGCTAGGCGCCTCGCTCAACCGGATATTCCGCTGAATAACCGTGTTGAATACCAGGCTGCCGAAGTGACCTTTCAACTCTTCATAGATTTGGTTGGCCAGTCTCAAGCGCGAGTCGTACATCGTGAGCAGGAAACCTTCGATTTCGAGCTTCGGATTCAACTTTGACTTGATGATCTTGATCGTGTTCAACAACTTGCTGATTCCCTCCAGGGCAAAATACTCGGCCTGTACGGGGATAATAACAGAATCGGCCGCGGTGAGGGCATTGACCGTAATCAATCCCAACGAGGGTGAGCAGTCGATCAATATGTAGTCATAGTCGTCGCGCACCTGGCTCAAGGCTTGTGCCAACACCCGTTCGCGGGTTCTCATATTCATCAGTTCCAGCTCGGCACCCACCAAGTCGATATGCGAAGCTACCAGGTTGAGGCCATCGACACAGGTACCCACCACCGAGTCTTGAATCGACGATTGTCCTACCAGACATTCGTAGATCGACGACTTCACCTGTTGCGGGTCTATACCCAACCCCGACGAGGCGTTGGCCTGCGGGTCGGCATCGATGAGCAAAACCTTCTTTTCCAAAACAGCCAGAGAGGTAGCCAAATTGATGGAAGTCGTTGTTTTACCAACTCCCCCTTTTTGATTTGCAATAGCGATAATTTTACCCATACTGTTATTTTTTCTCTTCACAAAGGAATATTTTTTAATTCACATTCCCCTCTCTTGCGGGGACGAAAATAGTCCAATTGTTGATAAGTGCCCCCTTTTGTTGATAAACACAAGAGCCACTTTGCTGTTTTTCTGCGTAAAGATACACTTTTTTTCAGAATGTTCTACCAGAACAGCCCGGCTCTTTTATCTATTTTAGGACTCCATATTATCCGTTAAAATATAAAAGATTAAGGCTTTTATTCATTACTTTTGCATGAACTAAACAGGTTTTTGCATTTTATGAAAAAAATAATTCATTCCCACAGACCGCTTATCCTCATCACCAACGACGATGGCATCCAGGCCAAGGGCCTGCAGCAGGTTGCCGAATTTCTGAGACCGTTGGGCGATATCGTGGTCGTAGCTCCCGACGGCCCCCGCTCGGGACAAAGTTCGGCCATCACGGTCACCACACCCCTGCGCATAAAGGTTATCGACGAGCAGGAGGGGTTCTACCTGATTCGCACCAACGGCACACCGGTCGATTGTATCAAACTGTCGATGAACATCCTGCTCGACCGTCACCCCGACCTCATCGTGTCGGGTATCAACCACGGCTCCAACTCGGGGGTGAGCGTCATCTATTCGGGCACCATGGGTGCCGTTTTCGAGGGGGCTCTGCAACATATCCCCTCCATTGGATTCTCACTCTGCAACCACAAGGCCGATGCCGACTTCTCACACTATCACGAACTCGTCACCGGCATTTGCCAGAAAGCTCTGGCCGCCACCAACTGGCCGCAAGGTATCGGGCTCAACATCAACATACCCAACACGCCTCAACTCAAGGGCATCAAACTATGCCGGGCGGCCCAAGGCTACTGGACCGAAGAGTATGACTGCCGGGTAGATCCTCACGGACAGGAGTATTTCTGGCTCACAGGCAAGTTTGTCAACAACGAACCGCAGGCTACCGACACCGACGAGTATTGGCTCGACCGGGGATATGCTACCATCGTTCCCTGCACGACCGACGACTCGGCCACAGGTGTTACTCCCGAATTTGCTTCGATACTGGGCCTATAGACAATACAAATCACACACGTTCATCCCTATCGGGCGGGTGTACCCAATACCGAGGTGCACCCGCTTCAAGTTTATCATCCGTAACAACCGATGACACTGCCCGACGGGGCTCTTATTCCTGCATACACATGCATCAATAGTTTAAATTTTCAGGTTATACTGTAAAAAATATACAAATATCGTTCGAATATACCAAATTATAGTTATATTTGCCGCATAATTATTCAACCCATAAAATTCTATTATATGAAAAATAAAGCTGCTCGCCTACAAGCCATCCGAGAAATCATCATCCACTCGAGGGTAAAAAGCCAGGACGAAATCTTGAGCCGCCTTCACGAATCGGGATTCGACCTGACTCAAGCCACCCTCTCCCGCGACTTGAAACAACTGCGCATTGCCAAAGTACCCGGCAGCGACGGGTCCTATGTCTATATCATGCCCGAGATCGGGAGCGTAGGCAAACTCATGCAGGAGAAACTGGCCGAAAATCCCGAACGACAAATCTCCGGGAGCTTCATCTCAATCAACTTTTCGGGCAACCTGGCCGTCATCAAGACCCGCCCGGGATACGCCGGCAGCCTGGCCTACGACATCGACAGCAACACCCCGCCCGAGGTCCTCGGCACAATTGCCGGTGACGATACGGTGCTGGTGATTCTCAATGAGAACATCAACCACCAGCAGGCCATGCTGGCGCTCTCGCCCTTCATGCCCGACCTGCACAAGTAAACTCACTATCCCCCCCGACGTCAAAATCCTCTTTTAAGGAGAAGAGGTGAACCACATTATGGAAGAAATTAAAGTCATTGTAGCCGACGAACGTCACATCAAGTATGTCGATACCATTCTCGACACCATCGAAAAAGCCGCCAAGATAAGAGGAACCGGTATTGCCAAACGTTCCCCCGAATATGTAAAACAGAAGATGCTCGAGCACAAAGCCATCATCGCCCTCGACGGCGACAAGTTTGCAGGCTTCTGCTACATCGAGAGTTGGAGCAACAAGCAGTTTGTGGCCAACTCGGGACTTATCGTGGTCGATACCTACCGTGGCCACGGTCTGGCCAAGCGCATCAAGCGCAAAGCCTTCGAACTGTCGAGAGAGCGGTTTCCCGAAGCCAAAATCTTTGGCCTCACCACCGGTGAGGCCGTGATGAAAATCAACAACGAGTTGGGATACCGACCCGTCGCCTTTGCCTCACTCACCGACGATCCCGCCTTCTGGAAAGGGTGCGAGAGTTGTGTCAACTTCGACATTCTGCAACGCAACAACCGTCGCATGTGCCTCTGCACCGGCATGCTCTACGACCCCCACGAACACGAACACGAGAACGACAACCACGACAACCAACCCTCTAAATAATACAGCACATTATGGCTAACAAGAAAGTAGTATTGGCTTTTAGCGGAGGTCTCGACACCTCCTTTTGCGTGAAATACCTGTCGCAAGAATGCGGGTATGACGTCTATACCGCCATTGCCAACACCGGCGGTTTCGGTCCCGAAGAGTTGAAATCAATCGAAGAGCGAGCCTACCGGCTGGGCGCCGTGCGACACGTCACACTCGACATCACCCAGGAGTATTACCAGAAGAGTATCAAATACATGGTATTCGGCAATATCCTGCGCAACGGTACCTACCCCATCTCGGTAAGTTCCGAACGCACCTTCCAGGCCATTGCCATCATCAACTATGCCAAAGAGATAGGGGCCGACTACGTGGCTCACGGCAGCACCGGAGCCGGTAACGACCAGGTGCGGTTCGACCTCACCTTCCAAATTCTGGCTCCCGAGATTGGCATCATCACCCCTACCCGCGACATGACCCTCACCCGCGAATACGAAATCGAATACCTCAAGAATCATGGCTATACCGCCGACTTCAAAAAGATGGAATACTCGATCAACAAAGGGCTGTGGGGCACCAGCATAGGGGGCAAGGAGACCCTCAAAAGCAACCAGACTCTGCCCGAAGAGGCCTACCCCTCGCAGATGACTGCCACCCAAAGCCGCACCCTCACGATCGATTTCGTCAAGGGAGAGATTGCCGCCATCGACGGGAAAAGCTACACCGACAAGGTAAAGGCCATACAGGCTCTCGAAGCCATCGCCGCGCCCTATGCCATAGGCCGCGACATGCACATAGGCGACACCATCATCGGTATCAAGGGCCGGGTAGGATTCGAAGCCGCAGCCCCCATGCTCATCATCGCCGCCCACAAGATGCTCGAGAAACACACCCTCACCAAGTGGCAGCAATACTGGAAAGACCAATTGGGCACCTGGTATGGCATGTTTCTGCACGAAGCCCAACACCTCGAGCCGGTCATGCGCGACATCGAGGCCTTCCTCGACAACTCGCAACAGAATGTCACGGGCCGCGTAATTGTCGAGCTGCATCCCTACCGCTATGTACTGGTGGGCATCGAGAGCGACTACGACCTGATGAAGTCCGACTTCGGCGAATATGGCGAGGTGAACAAAGCCTGGAGTGCCGACGACGTGAAGGGATTCACAAAAATTTTGGGCAACCAGATGAAAATTTTCTATTCCGTACAAAATAAAAACAAAAAATAAATCGTAGATTCGAGTCCGAAATCAAATCGTTAACCCATCATTATGATTAAAGTAGGTATTATTGGAGGCGCTGGATACACCGCCGGAGAACTGATAAGATTGTTGATCAACCACCCCGATGTCGAGATTGTGTTTGTACACAGCGAGAGCAACGCCGGCAACAAAATCACCGACGTACACACCGGTCTGTTTGGCGAGACCGATCTTGTCTTCACCCGCGAGATGCCCTTCGACGAGATTGACCTGCTTTTCTTCTGTACGGCACACGGCGATACCCGCAAGTTTATGGAGAGCCACTCGCTGCCCGACGAGCTGCGCACTATCGACCTCTCGGCCGACTACCGGCTCGACTCGCCCGACAACGACTTCATCTACGGGTTGCCCGAGTTGAACCGGAAGTACATCATCCGGTCGAAACATGTGGCCAACCCCGGCTGTTTTGCCACAGCCATTCAACTGGCACTGCTTCCCCTGGCCAAGAACCTGCTGCTCAACAGCGAGATACACGTTCATGCCATCACCGGCTCGACCGGTGCAGGGCAGAAACCGTCGCCCACCAGCCACTTCAGCTGGCGCAACGACAACATCTCCATCTACAAGCCGTTCAACCACCAGCATCTGGCCGAGATACGGCAGAGCCTCTCGAAACTGCAAAACAGCTTCTCGGCTCCCATCAACTTCATACCCGTGCGAGGGAACTTCTCGCGAGGCATCTTTGCCTCGCTCTACCTCGACTGCCCCGTCGAGCTGGAGTTGTTGAAAGAGTTGTACAACAACTACTACGAGGATCACAACTTCACGTTCCTCACCGACAGGATGCCCGACTTGAAACAGGTGGTCAACACCAACAAGTGCCTCTTGTATCTCGAGAAACACGACAACAAGCTGCTCATCGTATCGGTCATCGACAACTTGTTGAAAGGAGCCTCGGGACAAGCCGTACACAACATGAACCTTCTGTTCGGCCTGCACGAACGGGTAGGGTTGCATTTGAAACCTTCGGCCTTTTAAGGGAGAAACCGTTATGAAACTTTTCGATGTATATCCGCTTTTCGATATAGAAATCGTATCGGGGAAGGGTTGCTATACCTACGACTCGCAAGGCACCGAGTACCTCGACCTCTACGGCGGCCACGCCGTCATCTCCATAGGTCACTCGCATCCCTACTATGTGAGCCGCATCACCGAGCAGGCCCAGAAGCTCGTCTTCTATTCCAACTCGGTTGTCAACCCCCTGCAACAACAGCTGGCCGACAAGCTGGGCAGCCTGTCGGGCTATGACGACTACGCCCTCTTCCTCATCAACTCGGGTGCCGAGGCCAACGAAAACGCCTTGAAACTGGCCTCGTTCCACACCGGCAAGAAGAAGGTCATCGCCTTTGCCCACTCCTTTCACGGCCGCACCTCGGCCGCTGTCAAGGTGACCGACAATCCCCGCATCGTCGCTCCCATCAACGACACCTTCGAGGTGGCCTTCCTGCCCCTCAACGACATGGAACGGGTAGAGCGCGAGATGGCCGGTGGCGATGTGTGTGCCGTCATCATCGAAGGCATACAGGGCGTGGGCGGCATACAGATACCCGACCCCCAATTCCTGCGCGACCTGCGCGAAGCCTGCACCCGCCACCACGTTGTACTCATCCTCGACGAAGTGCAATCGGGCTACGGCCGCACGGGCAAGTTCTTTGCCCACCAGCACGCCGGCATACGCCCCGACCTCATTACCGTCGCCAAGGGAATGGGCAACGGATTTCCCATCGGTGGAGTCCTCATCAGTCCCCAGTTCACCCCGGTGTATGGGATGCTGGGCACCACCTTCGGCGGCAACCACCTGGCCTGCACCGCAGCCTGTGCCGTGCTCGACGTCATGCGCGACGAACACCTCATCGACAATGCGGCCCGCGTGGGGCAATACCTCATCGACCGGCTCAGGGAGATACCCCAAATCAAGGAGGTGCGAGGCAAAGGACTGATGATCGGGCTCGAGTTTGACCACCCCGTGAAAGAGCTGCGGCAAAAGCTTCTGTTTGAGCAACACGTATTTACCGGGGCCTCGGGCACTCATGTCATACGGCTGCTGCCGCCCCTGTCGCTATCGCAAGAACAAGCCGATTGTTTTATCGGTAAACTTAAACATATACTCCCATGAAAATAACGATTATAGGCTGCGGGAATATGGGTGGAGCCATCGCCCGCGGACTGGCAAAAAGCAATTTTGTGGCTCCGGCCGACATCACCGTGAGCAACCGGGGCAAAGAGAAACTCGATTTACTCAAGACCTACAACCCCGAAGTCCACACCACGACCGACAACAAGGCGGCCGTGAAAGATGCCGACATCATTGTGCTGGCCGTGAAGCCCTGGGTACTCGAGAGCGTGGCCATCGACATCCGCAACGAGCTCGACCTGCCCCGCCAGATTATTGTATCGATTGTGGCCGGTGTCACCATCGAGCGACTGGCTTCGCTCTTCACCTCGGGCGACTCCATCCCCGCCATCTTCAGGGCGATGCCCAACACGGCTATTGCCATCCGGCAGAGCATGACCCTCTTCACTCCCTACAATGCAGTGCCCGAGCAAGTCGATTGCATCCGGGCCATGCTCGACAGTCTGGGCAAGAGCCTGCTCGTCGATGAGAGCCTCATGGAGGCCGGCACGGCCCTCTGCTCATGCGGTACCGCCTTTGCCATGCGCTACATGCGCGCGGCGGTCGAAGGCGGCGTAGAGATGGGATTCTACCCCAAGGATGCCCAGTTGGTAGTCGAACAGACCGTAAAAGGGGCAGCCGAACTGCTGCTGGCTACCGGCAATCACCCCGAGGTAGAGATAGACCGGGTAACCACCCCTGGCGGAATTACCATCAAAGGGCTCAACGAAATGGAGGCTGCCGGTTTCTCGACAGCCGTCATCCGAGGGTTGAAAGCCTCGAAATAAAAGTCAGAGCCGATTAACGAAACTATTGCTGGGCAAGGGTTACATATCGTAAAACTTGTCCAGCAATTTCTTTTTGTACATCTTGCTCACCTTCAACTCCGACACCTTGTTGAATGGCGGCAACAACGTGCAGCTGTTCTCCGAAATGAGGTACAGGTAATTGATGTTGATGATATACGCCTTGTGAATCTGGATAAACTCGGGAGCATAATTCAAGATTGTATCGGCCGTTGTCTGGTGCTTCAGGATGAAATGCTGCAGACTGTTCAGCACCACCTTCCACAACTTGCGTTCCGAGTCGTATTTGAAGAATCCGATATTCTCGGGGCGAACGATGAGCTTGTCGTTGGTAATGGTCGTGATCAATATCGATTGGGCCGGCTGCGACACGGGCCTCGGCGGAACCGGCTGGGCCCCCGACCGCAATGCCTCCTCGCGCGACAGAGAAAAACGGTTCATGATCAACGAAAGTTCACTGTCGCTGACTGGCTTGAGCAGGAAGTCGAACGCCTGTAACCGCAAGGCCGGCAACAGATACTTCTCATACGAAGTATAAAACACGACCTTCATATTCCAATCGATGTGCTTGTCGAGCGACGACAGGAACTCCAATCCCGACGTGTCGGACAACTCTACATCGAGAAACAGCAACTCGGGTTTGTATTGCATCACCGTGTTCCAGCCCTCCTCGCCATTGCCCGCAGTCGCTACAAGATGCACATCGGGATAGGCCTTCAGACGCTCGGCCAGTACTCGTATCGACAGATTATCGTCATCGACAATTACCGTGTCAATTCTATTTTCCATGATCAGTCGTTTATATCGAAATTATAGACGTCGGGAATAACCAGCAGGGCGCGGCACCCCTCCTCCCCCTCGGGGCTATGATAGCCGTTCAACTCAAACCGCATCTGGTGCTTGTTGCGGGCATTGAGCAGTTGTATAATCTGGGCAACCACCCTCAACCCCACCTGCGACTTGTCGCCTCCCCGCTGCACCACGGGCAGCGGACCGTTGTTGAGGACCTCGATGCAAATGGCGGCATCGCGATGTTCGACCTGCACGGTCAGGCGTTTTTCGGCATCGAGAGGTTTCTTTTTCAGCCCATGCTTAATGGCATTCTCGACAAATATCTGCACCATCATCGACGGTAACCGCACGGCATCCAGATCGATACCCTCGGCCACCGACACTTTATACTCAAATTTCTCGCCCAGCGATTCCCCTTCGACCGCCACGTAGAGGTCGATAAACTTCAGTTCCTCGCGCAGTGTCGTGCAAAACACACTGGCCAACGACTGCCCCTGGCGAAGCATATCGACCAATACGCCCAACGACGAAGGCCGACCCTCTTGCCGGGCCAAGAGCTCATGGTTGAGAGCATTGTAGATGAAGTGCGGAGTAATGCGGTTGCGCGCATTCTCCATCTTCATGGTAACGATGCGACGCAACATCTGTTCCTCACGCTGTTTCACCCGCTTGCGCCGATACACAAACAGGAGGGCCAGCACCAGCACAACAGCCGTCACCCCAGCCAAGAGGGCATAAATGCGCATCAGCTCGGCCTCCTTGTCGCTGATGACCAGATTCTGGTTCAAGATAGTTGCATCGCGCTCATAACGCATGCGATTCTCGGCAATTTTCATCCTCACCCGCTCGCTACGCAGAGAGTCGGACAGGGAGGTATAGGCCTGTTCATATTCAAAAGCCTTTTTCCAATCGTGTTTCTCCTTGGCAAACCGCCGCAGAAAATCGAGCCGCAGCAACCCCTGCTCCGACCGCATGTCATCCCTGTACGGATACTGGGTTGCCAGTTTATCGGCCTGCCCGAAATCACCATCCTGCAAAGCCAGTTCCATCTGTTGGGTGCGCAGATGCGACATGACCATTTCGTTATATCCGCTCGCCCCGAAATAAGCCAGGTTCTCGGCAATGAGCGGTCGAGCCTGCTCGGGCTGATGAAGTTTCAGATAAATATCCGACAGATTGGCCTTGCAGAAATGGGCCTCCCACTCCATATCGGGATGCGTTTGCAAGAAAGTATCGAGACGCAGGAAGATGTCCAACGCCTGCCGATAGTCCTTCTGGTAGAAATAATCATTCCCCCGACTATTCAAATAGTTGAACTGGTCATAGACGGTCATCATATTCCACAACCGCTCGCACTTGTCCCACCAGATCTTGCTTTGCCCAAAATCGCGAAGGGTCGTATAGGTAGCCGCCAAGCCGCTATACAAGGGTATATAGTTCGCCGTATCGGTCTGTATGGAATCGGCCAAAGCGATAGCCTGCCGGTAGGTCATCGCACTCATGGCCAAATCGCCTCCAAACTTATAGGCGTCGGCCAAATTGGCATAACTCAACAAACGATCGTTCTCGTCGCCCCCCATATCGGCATACCGGCACGCCTCTTTCTGATAAAAAAGCATCGAGTCGGCATCAAAGGCATATTGGGTATAATAGAGGCCCTTGGCCTGCATACACTTTATCATCAAATCGTTACGCAGTTTAGAATAGGGTTTCCCCGACAAGTAGTGTACTACGCTGTCGGCACTGAGCAGAACCGAATCGAGTTGTGCCGTATAGAAATAGCGTATGATGTCCTGCACGACAAAGTTATAATACTCGTCACTGTCGCGAGCATTGCTCTTCCCCTGGCTTATCGCTTTCTTGATAAAAGCCATGTTGTGCGTACGAAACGAATCGGCTATCTCTTGATTGATGGCATCGAGCGAAGTCGCCTCGGATTTCCGGGACGTACAACCGCTTCCTATCAAAACCAGACACAAGAGTAAGGCAACCAAGCGCCACAACTTCACTATTTTCATGGATCAAAACTTATTCTATACAGCGACAATCAAGGCTCATACAGGAAGGAATCATGGCGAACTACGCCTTGCTTGAACGCGACTCTACACCCACCCTCTGCAATCGAGAATCGAGAGAGTCCCTACTTATGATACCGAGCATCATCTGTTCTACGGGGAACAAATGTACGACTTTTTTTGGCTCATTCATTACTTTATAAAAACAAACCTGTCAATCTCTATTTTTTACCGCTTATCCATCGTGCCGACCTGTTATCCCAAAAACATCGAATCCTGCGGTTGCCGAATTGTTTTTATCGTTCTATCTTTGAATAAATTTCAATATTATTTTATATAAAAGAAAATTTTAGAAAGGGGACGTAAGAGCAAGGATGTGATCAGCAAAATATTGTGCGCGGTGCACAATAGACAAATATAACGACACACCGAAAAAGAAATGAGAAATTTATCCCGAGCCTCAACAGCAAGGGAGGGGCAAAAAAAGATTTGTACCCACATCAGGCGGAGAGGATCTCCACCCTACAACCAAAGCCGTTTCACCGTCAAAAAAAAACGGCACATCCTTGTCTTCTTACATGTGGACTTCCTCTTAAAGAGGAAGTCCTTTTTTTATCATCACCCTGTGAAAACCAGGCTTCCATTTGCTTCGACTCTCTTTTTTATCTATCTTTGTAAAAGATAGGGATACAGTTTCTCAGGCAGAGCCCGATTCTGGAATTACGATTGTATAATCAACAACTTAAACACACCATGTCTGTAAACAAAGTCATTTTGATAGGAAACGTGGGCAAAGACCCCGATGTGAGATATCTCGAAAACAACGTGTGCGTAGCCAACTTCACCCTGGCTACCACCGAGCGCGGCTACACCACGCAAAGCGGTGTACAGATTCCCGACAAGACCGAGTGGCACAACATTGTCGCCTGGCGAGGCCTGGCCGAAATTGCCGAAAAATATGTGCGCAAAGGCACCCAACTCTACATCGAGGGGAAAATCCGCACCCGCTCGTGGGAAGACCAGAACAAGATTCGCCGCTACACGACCGAGATCTATGTCGATAACATGGAACTGCTGGGCCGTCGCGACGCCCCACAGGCTGCTGCACCGACTCAGGCCCAACCCCAAAGCTACCAGGCACCGTCCAATCCGGCAGGATTTGCACCCACAGGCGGAAATAGTAGCGACGACGATTTGCCGTTCTGATATAATGTTGTAATTTTGCAGAAAATTAACGGGCTACGTTCTCCCTGCCGGCTGATACCGGTGAGGAGAATCGCCAACCCGGCATACGGGTAGGCCGGCCTATTGTTTCACTAATACTATTTTTTCTTGGACCCAGATTCATATTTATCGGTTTTCTCGGCCATCGAGGTTACGCCCCCCTCGGGCGGTGCCATTCTGGCAATTATTCTGGCGGGATTGTTTTTGTGTGTCTCTGCATTTGTTTCAGCTTCCGAAATAGCCTACTTCTCGCTCTCGTCCGAAGAGCTGCACGAGTTTGACGACGACGAGTCAACGACCAACGTTTTAGTTAAGAAATTGCTTGCCAAGCCCGAGTATCTGCTGGCCACGATACTCATCTCGAACAACCTGGTCAACGTGGCCATCGTTATCCTCTGCAATTTCTTCTTCTCCGACATTCTTCATTTTCACAGCGACGTGCTGGACTTCATCTTCCAGACGATTCTGCTCACCTTCCTGTTGCTCCTCTTCGGCGAGGTGATGCCCAAGTTTTATGCCAACCAGAAACCGGTCAACTGGGTAAAACGCAGCTGCCGGGGACTGTCGGTTCTGGAGCGCATCTTCTCTCCGCTGGCCAACCTGCTGGTCAACTCGACCCACATTGTCAACAAGCACATCGTGAAGAAGAGTGCCAACATATCGATGAACGAACTCTCGCAGGCGCTTGAGATGACTCAGGTCGAAGCCAACGACGAGAAAGAGATGCTCGAGGGTATCATCAAGTTTGGCGGCAAAACCGTGCAGGAGGTGATGACGGCCCGTGTCGATATTACCGACGTAGAGATACGCACCGACTTCAAAGAGCTGCTCGACCTCATCATCGAGACCGGCTACTCGCGACTGCCCGTTTACGACACGACCGAAGACGATATCAAAGGTATCATTTACAGCAAAGACCTGCTGCCCTACATCGGGCAGGATGCCTCGTTCAACTGGCGCAAGCTCATGCGCCGAGCCTACTTCGTGCCCGAAACCAAGATGATCGACGACCTGCTGGAGGAGTTCCGCACGAAAAAGATACACATGGCCATCGTGGTCGATGAGTTCGGCGGCACATCGGGTATCGTGACCATGGAAGATATTCTCGAGGAGATCGTGGGCGACATCAGCGACGAATATGACGAGGAGGAAAAGAACTATGTCAAGATCGACGACAATACCTATATCTTCGAGGGCAAGACTCTCTTGAACGACTTCTACAAAATCACGGGACTCGACGAAAGCGAGTTTGGCGACAAGGCCGAAGATGCCGAAACCCTGGCCGGCCTCATTCTCGATATCAAGGAAGACTTCCCCAAAGTGAAGGAACAGATCGACTACGGACGATGCAGTTTCCTGGTGCTCGAGCTCGACAAACGCCGCATCGGTAAAGTGAAGGTAAAAATCAACCCCACCACCGAAGAATAAACCGATTGACTCATGAGACTGGCCCCGCTCGACATACAATCCTACCGACTTGCTCTTTATGCACTGCTCTGCCTCGTGACCGGGCTGGGTTGCCTCTCCTGCCGCCAACAATACACGCCGCGGCCCGACGGCTACTTCCGCATCGACTCCTATCCCGATACCTACCGGCGCACTACACTGCTGGCGCCCCACCTCTCGTTCGAGATACCCGAGGGCGCAATCGAAGCCATCGACCCCGACACCACTCGCCAGCGCGACGGTGTGCAGTGGCTCGACATACGCTTTCCCCGCTACCGAGCCACCCTCTACTGCAGCTATCACCCTCTGCGGGGCAATCTCGACCGGCTGCTCAACGAGAGCCGCGAGCTGGTTTACCGCCAGAGCATACGCCCCGACCTGGTGCAGGCCGGTACCTACGAAAACGACAGTCTGCACATCTATGCCACCCTCTACGACCTCTCGGCCGAGAGTGCCACCCCGCTGCAGTTTGTCGTTACCGATAGTACCCGATACCTTTTGCGAGGCTCGGTCTATTTCGACGAACCGGGAAAAAGCGACTCCATCGCCCCGGTCATCGACTACCTGTCGGACCACATCGCCCACCTCATCGAAAGCATAGAAACCCCGGCCCGATAATCATGCCCGCTCTGCCCCACATATCGACTCCCACCGGTGCCTGCATCACCCTGTGGCATCTCACCGAAGACGAAGCGACACTCGCAGCTCTGCTCACCGACGAGGAGCGTAACCTGTTGCCGCAGCATGAGCTATCGTCCAAACGTTATGTCGAACAGGCAACCGCCCGGCTGCTGATTGACTCGATGGACGAGACACGTGGCCGTTCCCTGGCCCATACCGCCGAAGGGCAACCCTATCTGCCGGGCTGTCCCGGGCACATCTCCATCTCACACACCCGACAATGGGTAGCCGTAGCCTGGCACCCCCACATGCCAACAGGTATCGACATCGAGCGTCGGGGCTCCCGGGTCGAACGTGTTGCCGCCCGCGTATTCACCGACAAGGAGTTGAACGCGCACACGACCTCCCTCCAGGCACATACCCTGTGGCTGCACCTGTGCTGGTCGGCCAAAGAGGCGCTCTTCAAGGCTATCCCCGAAGCCGCAATCGACTTTCGCGAACACCTGCACGTCGCCCCGCCCGACCGTCTTGAGAAGGAGGGGATATTCACCGCGACCGAGAGCCGCACGCCGGCTCACCGCCGCTACACCCTATGGTATCGCACCCACGACGAGTGGGTGATGGTATGCGCCACACCGTTACCGTAACTCGGCTTTGAAGCCGGCGGCACGCACAGCCTCGACCACCCGCTCGGCCGGCACATCGACCTGTACCGTCAGCAGTTTGTCGGGACTCGACAAGTCGAGGCTCCACTGTTCGGGCGTGAGAAACCGATTCAACTGTTCACCTATTTTAGCTACACAACCGGCACATTTGGCCGAAGTCTTTACCTGTATCATCTCTATATGTTTTTTAGATTAAACTTCTATCTTTATCTCAAACGTAAACTGTTGAGTATCACCGATACCGAACTGAAGGCCATGGCCGCACTCGCCCACATGGGGGTGAGCAACACACCTATGGGATAGAGCACACCGGCGGCCACCGGGATGCACACCACGTTGTAGCCAAAGGCCCAAAACAGATTCTCGCGAATGATGCGCACCGTTTTGCGCGACAGTGTCACGGCCCGGGGCAACAACAGCAAGTCGGAATTCATCAAGGTGACCATGGCTACATCCATAGCCTCATCGGTACCCCTACCCATGGCCACACTCACGTCGGCACGAGCCAGTGCCTGCGAGTCGTTGATACCGTCACCCACCATGGCCACACATTTGCCGGCCTGCTGCAACTCGGTCACAAAGCGCTCCTTGTCGTCGGGCAGCACGCCCCACCGATAGTGGTCGATACCGGCCTCCCGAGCCACCTCGGCGGCGGTCGATTCCTTATCGCCGGTGAGCATATAGACCTCGATGCCGCATTTTTTCAGCTGCTCCACGGCTTCGCGCGAGGTAGCCTTCAAGGCATCCTTCACCTCGAAAGCGGCCAACAGCTCCCGATCGTTCCCGAAGTAAACGGTATAGCCCTCGGGGAGAGCCACACCCTTGAGGTGCTCTTCGGCCAACGCCCTGTTACCGGCCCAAAAGACAGTGTCTTCGCTGGTGCAGGTCACCCCTTTGCCGGTCACGCTCTCAAAGTCGGTCAAGTCGTCGGTCGGGCGATAGCCCCGCTGCCGCAGGGTCTCGGCCAGCGACAGAGCCAACGGGTGTTCCGACCGCGTTTCGGCAGCCAACAGTACCGGAGCATAACGCTCGAAATCGGGGCCCAAATGTTCATCGACCACCTGGGGATGCCCTTCGGTCAAAGTACCTGTCTTGTCGAGCACAACGGCATTCACCCGGCACATGTTTTCCAAAGCGAAAGCATCTTTAATGAGGATATGTTGTTGTGCCGCCTTGCCAATACCCACCGTCAAGGCCGTGGGTGTGGCCAGTCCTAAAGCACAAGGGCAGGCGATAACCAGTACCGACACGGCACTCAGCAACGCATAGGGGAACTTGCCCCAGCCGGCTACCCCTATCCAGATGATAAAGGTGAGTAGCGAAAGGGCAATGACCGTGGGTACAAAAACGGCAGCCACCTTATCGACAATACCCTGCACGGGGGCTTTACTGCCCTGGGCCTCACGCACCATGCGCACCATGCGCGAAAGCACCGTATCGGCACCCGAGGCCTCCACCTGCAAAAGGAACGATCCCCGCTGGTTGAGGGTTCCGGCCAACACCCGGTCGCCGGGCTGCTTGGCTACCGCCTCAGACTCGCCGCTAATCATGCTCTCATCGACATACGACGACCCCTCGAGCAACACGCCATCGACCGGAATCTTCTCGCCGGGACGCACACTCACCCGATTGCCGGGGCGAAGCATGCCGATGGGCACGTCGCACTCCTCGCCGTCGGGTTCAACCAGACGGGCCGTCTTGGGTTGCAACCCCATGAGCGACCGTATCGAAGCCGAGGTGCTCTGTTTGGCCCGTGCCTCGAGCAGTTTGCCCGTGAGCACAAAGGCGATAATCATCGCCACCGCTTCGTAATAGACGTGAGGCACCAGCCCCAACGATACCCAAAAGCGGGGATAAATCGTACTGAACAGGCTGAAGAGAAACGACACCGCGGTACTGAGCATGACCAGCGTATCCATGTTGGCACGTCCCTGCCGGGCTGCTTTCCACCCCGACACATAAAACGAACGGCCCAGATAGAGGACCGGCAAAGTGAGTACCAACAGCACCCAGGTGAGTGCCGGCACGGGTTCGTGGAAACACATCGACAGCACCATGACCGGGATGCCGAAAATCCAGGCTCCCACCGTGCGGTGCTTCATGTCGGTATAGTGTTTGCTTTCGGCATCGGCAGCATCGGCCTCGGCATTTGCCGAGATGACCAAATCGTATCCAGCCGCCTGCACGGCCGCCTGCATCTCTTTCAACGAAATTTTCTTGGGATCATAAACTACCTGCAAGGTATTGGCCGCAAAGTTGACCGTAGCCTCGGCCACACCCGGCAATTCACTCACGGTCTTCTCGACCGTAGCCGCGCACACGGCGCAACTCATTTCCAACACGGGTATTACTTGTTTCTCCATAGGTCTCCTTTCGATTATACGTTTAACACCCTGCGGCCGGTTTTGCTCAACGGCACTCGATTGTCACAACCGAGCCTCAAGCCTGAGCGTCCTCGTCGGACGAGCGTCGCATGGTGCACTTTCCATTCAACACGGCGCCCGGTTCTATAGCCAGCCGATGGGCCTCGACATCGCCCTCGAGCGACGAAGTCGCCTTCAAGACCAGCATCTCGGCTACCGTCACGTTGCCCTCTACCCGGCCCACGACCTCGGCATTCACAGCCACGATATCGCCAATTACCTGACCGGTCTCGCCAATCACGACTTTTCCCTGGCACTCCAGCTGCCCCTTGAGCGTACCGTCGATGCGAATATCTTTTTGCGAAACAATCTTGCCTACGATTGTCGTCTCTGCGGTGAGCGCATTATGCGCCATACCCGAAAAAGTATTATCCTTTGCCATATCTGTATCTTATATTCTTGGTCTCACAAAGGCGATGCAAACCATTCAAGTTGCGCCAGCCGAGGTCAGAGTCTATTTTTACAACTCTTGCAAAAATAGAAAGAATCTCCCGAAATATACATGCCGGGTCTGATAATCATTGCAAAAAGAGGTGATAATATTTTACGGGTCCGGCTCCCGGGAATGTAGATAAAAAGAAATTTTTGAATGGTTTCGGCCAGGCTACATCCTATTATTCTTTGTACCTTTGCGCATCTTTAGCACCCAGAGCTTATGTTGTCGCAGCACCTGAACCTGACCGAAGGAGGCATCACCGGGACCCTACTGAAATTTACCCTCCCCATGATGGCCGGAGCCCTGTTGCAGCAGTGCTACAACATAGCCGATACCCTCATCGTAGGGCAGTTTGTCGGCCCCGAGGCACTGGCGGCCGTGGGATCGGCCTACACACTCATGGTCTTTCTCTGCTCCATTCTGCTGGGCCTCTCGCTGGGTAGCAGCACCGTCTTTTCGCAACAATACGGGGCCGGCAACCTGGAGGCACTTCGTCACAGTTCGTATGTGTCGTTTACCCTGATTCTTTCCATCACGGTGCTACTCAACGTGGTTGCATTTCTTGCCCTCGACCCCATACTGCGATTTCTGCAAGTACCGTCCGAGGTCTATCCGCTCATGCACGACTATCTGTGGATTATCTTTTGGGGAATACTCTTTACCTTTATCTATAATTTCTATGCCGCTCTGCTGCGCGCCGTGGGCGACTCGGTCACTCCGCTGTGGTTTCTCTCGCTGTCGGTCGTACTCAATATTCTGCTCGACCTGCTCTTTATCCTGTCGCTCCACTGGGGCATACAGGGAGCCGCAGCGGCAACCGTCATAGCCCAGGGCTCGGCCGCCATAGGAATTGCCGTCTATACCTACCGCAAACGGCCCGAACTGCGGATACACCGAAAAGATATTTACTTCGACCGCACTACGGTCAAGGAGATTACCGCCTTCTCGACACTCACCTGCGTGCAACAGTCGGTCATGAATCTGGGCATTCTGCTGGTACAGGGACTGGTCAACAGTTTCGGCACCGTGGTGATGGCCGCCTTTGCCGCCGCCGTCAAAATCGATGCCTTTGCCTATATGCCCGTGCAGGAGTTTGGCAATGCCTTCTCGACCTTTGTCGCCCAGAATTTCGGAGCCCACAAGCGACAGCGCATACGCCGGGGCATACGTCAAGCCTTGCTCATCAGCTGCCTCTTCTCTCTCACGGTGTCACTGCTGATATTCCTCTTTGCCGAGCCGCTCATGCTCATCTTTGTCAAGCCCTACGAAACGGAAATCCTGCGCATCGGGGCCCAATACCTGCGCATCGAAGGGGCGTTCTATGCCCTCATCGGCATCCTCTTCCTTCTCTACGGCTACTATCGGTCGGTGCGGATGCCGGGCATGTCGGTCATCCTCACCGTGCTTTCGCTGGGTACCCGTGTAGCCCTCTCCTACGCTTTGGCTACTCTGCCGGCCGTGGGGGTGACCGGCATCTGGTGGTCGATTCCCATCGGGTGGTTCATTGCCGATCTCGTAGGCATCGTCTATTACAAGCTATCGGCGACTCGCGTAGGCCGACTTATGGCTCTAACGCACACACCGGTCTGACCCCAAAACATGTGCGCATCGCGGCATTGGCCTGTCGGCTCTTTTCATTACCTTTGTTCCCAGATAAATCTTTCACATGAAAACAGCGATACACATAGGCTCCATGCGCTTCTATGCATACCATGGTGTCTTGCCGCAAGAACAAAAGGCGGGCAACTACTTCAGAGTCGAGGCGACGCTCTATACCGACTTCACCCGGGCGCTGACCTCGGACGAACTGACCGACACGGTCAACTATGCCGACATCTGTCGCGTCATTGCCGACGAAATGGCTCGCCCCTCCCGTCTGCTCGAGCATGTAGCAGGCCGCATCATCGATGCCATCACACGACAATACCCCACGATTACGGGCGGCAAACTCGTCGTGACAAAAGAGAAACCTCCCATTCCCGGCGACATTCGCGACGTATCGGTCGTGGTGGAGTGGTAACCGCAAAAAAACTTTCTTATTTTCCTACCGGAATCTTGTCGATGCGACGTTGGTGACGGCCACCTTCGAAATCGGTATTCAAGAAGATATCGACCAGACGGCGGCACAAGTCGGCCGAGATGAAACGGCCCGGCATCACCAGCACGTTGGCATCGTTGTGCTGACGGGCCAACGAAGCAATCTCCTCGGTCCAGCACAAAGCCGCACGAATACCCTGATGCTTGTTGAGCGTCATGTTTATGCCGTTGCCGCTGCCACAGATAGCAATACCCGGATAGCACTCGCCCTGCTCCACGGCCACAGCCAACGGATGAGCGAAATCGGGATAATCGCAACTTTCGGTCGAGTAGGTTCCAAAGTCCTTATAGGCAATACCCCGAGCATCAAGCTCTTGCATCACAACTTGTTTCATCTCATACCCGGCGTGGTCGCAGGCCAATCCCACCGGCTTTCCCGATTTCAATATACTCATAAACTTTTGATATTTTTTTGTCCAACAAAAATAGCATATTTCAAGAGTTGTAACAAATAATTCATACTTCTGTTGAAACTTATTAATTCATTTCCTTTTGTCACAAAAATACCAAAAATATTTTCCCCTCCTCTCTATCGTCCTACACGATTCAAAAGACTTTTTATCTAAATTATGTCACGGCAGAACCTTCTGAGCCGTAATTTGTTATTATCTGAAAACCCGATTTGAACCGCCTCGAAGATGCGACTTTTCGACAGCTTCGTGAAAAGGGAATTTTATACAAAACTTAACAAGTTGAATAAAAAGCAATTAGGTGGTTATCACCAGAAAATATACATTTGCAGCCCAACTCGTGAGAGACCTAAACCAAAACTATATATGAAACTATTCGCACGATATTCGCTTCTCTGTCTCGGGTACCTCGCCGCAGGAGTATGCTCCACGAAGGCTCAGGTATTGACCGAAAACGACAGCACTGCCGTAATAGCTTCGACCGACAGTTTTCCCACCCAGGAGGTGGCCCCCAAAAAACTGAACCTCGTACAGAAGGTCGTGAAATATTTCAACGACTCCAACGAGCCACACCCCGACAAAAAGTTCGATTTCGGTATCATCGGCGGTCCGCACTACTCATCGACCACCAAACTGGGGCTGGGCATCGTGGCCTCGGGCACCTACCGCATGCGTCGCGACTCGCTCACACAACTCTCCAACGTATCGATTTATGGCGATGCTACCACCACAGGGTTCCTGCTCATCGGGGTCAAGGGCAACAACATCTTTCCCGAAAACAAATACCGCATCGACTACGACTTCTACCTCTACACCTTCCCCAGCGATTTCTGGGGAATCGGTTACGACAACGGCAACAACAACGACAACAAGAGCAGCTACAACCGGCTCGAGACCATCTTGCGCATCGACTGGATGGCCCGCCTTCACAAAGATCTCTATGGGGGTATCTCCACCGGTTTCAACTGGGTGAAAGGCTCCGACTTTACCAAACCGGCCCTGCTCAACGGCGAACCTCACGAAGTCATCAGCACCAGTCTGGGACTCACCCTCACCTACGACAGCCGCGACTTCATCCCCAATGCTGCCCGAGGGGTCTATTTCAACGTGCGACAACGATTCTTTCCCCGAGTTCTCGGTAACAAACAGAGTTTTACCCGCACCGCCTTCATCTTCGACTTCTACCAGCGGGCCTGGAAAGGGGCCATCCTCGCCTTCGACCTGCACGGCGAATTCAACTATGGCAACGTGCCCTGGAACATGCTTGCCTCACTGGGGGGCTCGACCCGCATGCGGGGATACTACGAAGGGCGCTACCGCGACAAAAGCCTCATCGAGGCCCAGCTGGAACTGCGCCAGCACATCTGGCGGCGAAACGGTATTGCCATCTGGATAGGAGCCGGCAATGTGTTCCCCTCGTTCTCTCGTTTCGACTGGGGGCACACCCTGCCCAACTATGGCATAGGCTACCGCTGGGAATTTAAAAACCGGGTCAACCTGCGACTCGATTATGGATTTGGCAAGAAAGGACAATCGGGATTTTTATTCAACATCAATGAAGCATTTTAATCGACTATTCACGCAAAAACGCATCTTCGGGATTTTTCTGCTGGTGATGCTGGTGCCCAATATATTCCTCTGTTTCACCGAGCATCTGCCCTGGCTTTTCAAGATTGCGTATATCCTCATACCGGGTGCTCTCTACCTGCTGCTACTGAACCTCTCGCGCAAACCGGGCATCACGTTCTGGGCTCTCTTCCCGCTGCATTTCATCGGAGCCTTCCAGTTGGTGCTGCTCTACCTCTTTGGCAACTCCATCATCGCCTCCGACATGTTCCTCAACATGTTCACCACCAACAGCGGCGAGGCCATTGAACTGCTCGATAAATTGGCTCCGGCCGTCGTGGGAGTTTTTCTGCTATATCTGCCGGCACTAGCTCTGGCCGTCTATTCCATACGCCGGCCCGACTCCCTCTCGCCGCTCTTCCAAAAGCGGGCCTTTATGATGGCCATGATTCTGCTCGGGAGCGGACTGCTTGTCTATACCCCGGCTCACCGCCAGGCTCCACACCGGGCCCGACTCGACAACCTCTACCCCATCAACGTCTTCAACAACGCCCGGTTTGCCATAAGCAGCTGGAAGGCGGCCAAGAATTACACCCGCACCTCACGCGACTTTGACTACCGCGCCACCTCGTCGCGCGACTCGAAAGAGCCCGAGGTCTATATCCTTGTCATCGGCGAAACAGCCCGCGCCGGGAACTGGGGCCTGTATGGTTATGAACGCAACACCACTCCCCGGCTCAGTGCCCGCCCCGAGGTCATCCACTTCGACGACGTGCTCACTCAAATCAACGCTACCCACAAGAGCGTACCCCTGATGCTCTGCCCCGCCGACGCCCTCGACTTCAACCAAATCTACCAGCAAAAAAGCCTCATCACCGCCTTTAAACAGGCAGGATTTCGCACCGCATTCATATCCAATCAGTTGCGCAATGGCTCGTTTACCGACTTCTTTGCCGACGAGGCCGACTGCACGCTCTACCTGATGGCCCCCAAAAACAAACCGCACCTGCACGACGACGCCATGCTGCCGATAGTCGATTCGTTGCTCAACAAGGGGGCTACCAAACAACTCATCGTGCTGCACACCTACGGGTCGCACTTCAACTATTGCGAACGTTACAGCGACAAATACCGAACATTTACCCCCGACCGCATCAGCGAAATCAAGCGCAAAGACCGGCAGGCCATGATCAACGCCTATGACAACTCGATTGTAGCTACCGACCGGTTGCTCGACCAAATAATCGACAGGCTGAGCCGCACCGGAAAAACAGCGGCCATGCTTTACCTATCGGACCACGGCGAAGATCTGCTCGACGACGACCGAGACCGATTCCTCCACGCCTCACCTGTCCCCACTTATTACCAGTTGCACGTGCCGTTTATCCTGTGGTTCTCGCCCCAATACGAAAAACAGTTTCCTCTCGAGGTGCAACAAGCCCGGCAACAGCACACAACCCCCTTCGACTCGCGGGTTGTCTTTCACACGCTGCTGGCCATCGGCGGCATCGAAACCGACTATCGCAACGACAGCCTCTCGCTCGTGAGCCCCTCGTTCCACCTGGAGAAACGATACTACCTGGGCGAACGCAATACCCCCATACCCGTACACTACATCCCGTTTGCCGACGAGGATCGACTTGCCTTCAAACGCCACGGCATCGAACCTAAATAACAAGCGGAAACATTTTGCCCTACAACACAAGGGGGAATACAGAATTGGCCCTGCAAATACGTGAGCAGTTCCCCGGCGCTCTATTTGTGACGATATGCCGGCATGGCCACTTGAATTGACATACCACAAAAAAACTTAATCGAGCTTGTTTTTTGCTCTTTACTTTCGCTATATTTGTAAGAATAAAAGCGACGAGTCTCGCGCTCGCCTGCACAATTGGCATCAGAACAAAACAAGATATCTATATGGACCCTACTGCCCCTTCGAGATCAGAGTGTATCGTTCTCATTCCCACCTATAACGAGAAGGAGAATATCGCTGCAATCATCCATGCCGTATTCGAGCTGCCCCGCCAGTTTCATATTCTCATCATCGACGACAGCTCACCCGACGGTACCGCCGACATTGTGCGCTCGCTGCAAAAACAATTTCCCGGAGCCCTCCATCTGCTCGAGAGAGCCGGGAAACAGGGATTGGGCACCGCCTATATCGCCGGGTTCAAATGGGCCATTGCTCGCCAATATGAATATATTTTCGAGATGGATGCCGACTTCTCCCACAACCCGCAAGACCTGATGAAACTGCTGGCCGCCTGCAAAACCGGGGGTGCCGACATGTCCATAGGCTCGCGCTATGTAACCGGGGTCAATGTGGTAAACTGGCCCATGGGACGGGTGATGATGTCTTATTTCGCCTCGAAATATGTGCGGTTCATCACCGGTATGAAGATACACGACACGACTGCCGGATTTGTCTGCTACCGTCGCCGGGTACTCGAAACCATCGGTCTCGACTCGATTCGATTCAAGGGCTACGCCTTCCAAATCGAGATGAAATTTACCACCTACAAATGCGGATTCACCATCAAAGAGGTGCCTATCATATTTATCAACCGCGTATTGGGCGAAAGCAAAATGAACAGCAGCATCTTTGGCGAAGCCGTATTCGGAGTCATCAGACTGAAAATAGGCAGCTGGTTCCGCAAGTATCCCAAACGATAAAGTCACCAACGGCACAACACCTCTAAAAACAGTATGGTCATGGGCAAAACGATTATCAAAAACGGAACTATCATAAACGACGGCGAGCAATTCACAGGCTCGATTGTCATCGACGGCGAATTTATCGAAGTAGTCATTCGGGGCCCGTTGCCCGAACAGATAGAGGCCACCGCTTGCCGCATCATCGATGCTACGGGCAAATGGGTATTGCCTGGAGTCATCGACGACCAGGTACACTTCAGAGAACCGGGACTTACCCACAAGGCCGAGATAGCTACCGAATCGGTAGCTGCCGTTGCCGGGGGTGTCACCTCGTTCATGGATATGCCCAACACGATACCCCAAACCACCACGCTCGAAGCCCTCGACTGGAAATACGAGCGGGCCGCCCAAGTGTCGCCAGCCAACTATTCGTTCTATATCGGGGCTACCAACGACAACTTCGAGGTGCTCGAGCAAGTCGATTTCTCGCAAGTGTGCGGGGTGAAAATCTTCATGGGTTCATCGACCGGCAACATGCTCGTCGATAACGAGAGTGTCTTGCGCCGAATCTTTGCCGAGATACCCGCCCTCATTGCCGTCCACTGCGAAGAGGAGAGTATCATACAGGCCAACAAAAAATACTACACCCAACGCTTTGGCGAGAATCTGTCCATCTTCTTCCACCCCTTGATACGTAGTGCCGAGGCTTGTTATGCCTCCTCGTCGCGAGCTGCCGAACTGGCCTCGCAATATGGCACCCGACTGCACCTGCTGCACCTCTCGACCGCCCGCGAAATGTCACTGCTCGACTCGGCGCCCCTCTCCCAAAAACGCATTACCGGCGAGGTGTGTGTGCACCACTTGTGGTTCGACGACAACGACTATGCCCAATATGGCAACCGCATCAAATGGAACCCTGCCGTCAAAACCTGTGGAGACCGCAAAGCTCTGCTCGAAGCCCTGCGCAACGGCCGGCTCGACGTGGTGGCTACCGACCATGCCCCGCACCTGTGGAGCGAGAAACAGGGCTCATGCCTCAAAGCCGCATCGGGGGGGCCCCTCGTGCAACACTCGCTGCAACTCATGCTCGAACTGGCACAACGGGACGAGTTCCCGCTCGAACTGGTAGTCACCAAGATGTGTCATGCTCCGGCCCAGCTCTACCACATAGACCGTCGGGGCTACCTGCGCCCCGGGTATTATGCCGACATTGTCGTGGTCAATCCGCACAAGCCCTACACGGTAACCCGGGAAAACATCTTGTCGAAATGTGGCTGGTCGCCTTTCGAGGGCCACACCTTCCCGGCCTCAATCGAGCGTACGTTTATCAACGGCTACGAAGCATTTGCCGAAGGGAGAGTAGATACGCTCGTCCCGGGCAAACGACTCGTCTTCCACCACAGGGCAACCGATTGTGGCGGAACCCGATAATCAAAAGACCTATTTCAAATTATACCTCACAACCCGGTAGCTCGGTATTAAATAGCCGGGATTACTTGCGTATATCAAGTTCATGCTGCTTTCATGAAAAAGATTGTCGTAGCACCCGATTCGTTCAAAGATTCCCTCTCGGCTTCTCAGGTGGCCGCGGCCATCGAGGCCGGCATACACACGGCCCTGCCCGATGCCAAAGTCGTGAAAGTGCCTGTGGCCGACGGTGGCGAAGGCACCATGGAGACTCTGGTCGAAGCCCTTGGCGGCAAATATGTGACCTGCCTGGTAAACGACCCGCTCATGCGACAGATATCGGCCTCATACGGACTGGTCAACACGGCACAGGGCACTACGGCCATCATCGATATGGCCTCGGCCAGCGGACTCACCCTGCTATCGCAGCAAGAGCACAACCCGCTCGTGACCACCAGTTATGGCACCGGCCAACTCATTGCCGACGCCTGCAACCGGGGATGCCGACAGGTGATACTGGGTATTGGAGGCAGTGCTACCAACGATGCCGGCAAGGGGATGCTCGAGGCACTGGGTTGCCGATTCCTCGACCGGGATGGGAACGAGTTGAAACCGGGTGGAGAATCGCTCAACGACCTCGACGCCATCGATACCTCAGGCATGAATAGGCTATTGCAGGAATGCGACTTCACCATCATCTGCGATGTCGATAATCCACTCTTTGGCCCCACGGGAGCCGCCTTTGTATTCGCTCCACAAAAAGGGGCAACACCCCATGAAGTGGTCACGCTCGACAACGGGCTGAAACAATTTGCCTGCTGTGTAAAAAAGTTTATGGGAGAGGAGATTGCCGATGTACCGGGAGCCGGAGCAGCCGGCGGACTGGGAGCTGCCTGCCTGGCTTTCTTGCACGCCACCCTCAAGCCGGGTATCGAAACCGTGCTGGAGATTCTGCAATTCGACCGGCTCATCAACGGGGCTGACCTCATCTTTACCGGCGAAGGGAAAATCGACCGACAGACACTTATGGGTAAAGCCCCCTTAGGAATATTGCGATTGGCTCGCGAAAAGAGAATACCAGTCATTGCCCTGGGTGGAGCAATAGAAGATCAAGACTTGCTCCTGGAGGCTGGATTCAGGGGTATATTTTGCATACAATCGGCTGCCATGCCGCTCAAAAGAGCTCTTCAACCTCACATTGCGGCCGAGAACCTCAAGCAGGTAACCATCCAAATCATCAAGCTGCTCTTTCCTCAAGAGTAAATGTTAAACTTTGTTATTACCCTTGCCGTTCAAACAAAAAAAAAGAGCTAACCCTCCTAGAGGGATAGCCCCAATTCTTTAATCTTTGCTGTAGATTATTTTACTTCAGCGGCAGGAGCAGCTGCTTCAGCGTTAGCTGAATCTTTCTCCAGAGAATCAGGAGTAGCAGTCGTGATAGAATCCTCCTCAGCAGCAGGAGTTGTTACAACAGTAGTGCTATCATTAGCAGCATCGGTAGACTCAGCGGCTTTATTGCCACAAGAAGCGAAAGACATTGCAAATGCAACAGCGAAGAACAAAACTAACTTTTTCATTTCCTTCAAATTAAAGATAAAACAATATTTTTTTGCTTCAAAAACGCTACAAAGGTATATATTCTTTTTATATGTTGTACTCATTATCTTATTTTTTTTTCAGAATATTTTGATTTTTCTGTCAAAAATCCCCCCAAAAAAGCTCAATGATCATATAAATACCGTTTTATGCTCCGTTTCGGAGTCTTCTCAAACTCGTTCGGATAGAGCTGAATACGGGTGATTTGTTCATACGGAGCCAACATTTTATTGAGATTTCCCCGAACCTCTTCCATAGCCATGGGCAAATCGTGGTTAGAGACCCCGTAGCTGTCCATCGCTTCATAGTCGGGGCAGACCAAAGCAATCAGCTTGCCGTCGCGCTCGACCACGAGGCTCTCCATGACAAAAGGCATATTGTTGAGCTTCGCCTCAATCTCCTCGGGATAGATATTCTGCCCGTTTGAGGTGAGAATCATCGTCTTGCTGCGTCCCTTGATATAGATGGTTCCGTCGGGGGTCATGGTACCCATGTCGCCCGTGTGCAGCCAACCGTCCTCGTCGAGCACGGCTTTGGTGGCCTCTTCGTTTTTATAGTAGCCCTTCATCACATGTTCACCCCGCACGCATATTTCGCCGGGAATATTTTCGGGATCGAGCGAATCGATCTTGGTCTCGACATAGCCAAACAGGGTGCGACCGGCCGAGCCGGGACGAAACTCGCGATGCGACGTGTAGCTCACCAGCGGTGCGCACTCGGTCATGCCATAGCCCACGGTAAAGGGGAACTTGATCTTGTGCAGGAAGGTCTCTACCTCGTGGTTGATAGGCGCCCCACCCACGATTACCTCTTCGAACCGACCGCCAAAGGCATCGATGAGTTTCTTACGCACCTGCCCGTAGATGCGGGTGTCGAGGATAGGTATATTCAAGGCCCAACGCATGGGAGTCTTGTTGAGCAGAGGTTGTATCTGTTTCTTGTAAATCTTCTCGAGAATGAGCGGTACACATATAATCAGGTTGGGACGCACCTCCTCGAGAGCCTTCAGCAGAATCTTGGGCGAGGGTATCTTGCCCAACAGCGTGATGTGTGTGCCCACGGCCAAGGGTACCAACAAGTCAAAGGCACACCCGTAGGCATGAGCCAACGGCAGGAACGAGATACACTTGCTGCCCTTGTAGTGCAGATGCGAACGGATACCGAACATCACATTCCCGGCCAGGTTGTTGCCCGTGAGCATCACCCCTTTGCTGAATCCCGTGGTTCCCGAGGTATAGTTGATAAGAATCACCTTGTCGTTGTCGAGATCGGCATACCGGATGTCGTCGCGGGAGAAGCCGTTGGGATAGGTATTCTTGAAGCGGCGCTTCATGTCGCGCAGGCACCGGGCTATCTCCTCGCCGTCGCGTTGCACGAGGCACGAGAAGTCTTGCAGCGAAATGGCGGCACGCACCTCGGGCAGTTTCTCCATCTCGATATTCTCCCAGATATTATCGCCCACGAAGAGCATCACCGAGTCGGAATGATTGATAATGTGGTGTATATCGTGTGGATTGAACTCCTGCAGGATGGGTACCAGAATAGCTCCATAGGTGACTGTCGCCATGAAGGCAATGCACCAGTTAGGGGTATTCTTCCCCACAAGAGCGATTTTGTCGCCCCTTCTTATCTGGCAATGACGGAACAGGATGTGCAGTTTGGCAATTTCGCGCGCCACGTCCTGATAGGTATAGGTGTGTTGCTCGCTATAATCGGTCAAGGCCGGCAAGTCCCAGTTTTCACGAAAACTCGACTCATAGATCTTGATGAAATTTTCAGAAATCATATCCCTAATTTAAACAGATTGTTCGCAAATATACGACTTTGTTTGTAAAATCATTCATTCTTACACAACTATTAGAATAGGAGGGTGAGACATTTTTAAACGAAATGCGTAACTTTGTCGCCTATATTGGTTATTTCGACCCACCGATTATGATAGACATCCATACTTTTCAAGATAAGACCGCAGCCTATTATACCCTGGGCTGCAAACTCAATTTTGCCGAGACCTCGACCATAGGGAAGACGCTTGCCGAGAATGGCATACGCAAGGTGCGCCCCGGCGAGAAAGCCGACATCTGCGTAATCAACACCTGCTCGGTTACCGAACTGGCCGACAAGAAATGCCGGCAAACCATCCGCAAGATTGCCAGGCAAAATCCGCAGGCCTTTATCGTGGTGACGGGCTGCTATGCCCAGCTCAAGCCCGAGGAGATTGCCCATATCCCCGACGTGGACCTGGTTCTGGGGGCCGAACAGAAGCTCGACATCCTGCAATACCTGGGCAACCTGCACAAGCAGGAGACGGGACACATCGTCACCACGCCTACGCGCGACATCCGCAAGTTCTCACCCTCGTGCTCGCGAGGAGACCGCACCCGCTACTTCCTCAAGGTACAGGATGGCTGCGACTACTTCTGCACCTACTGCACCATACCCTTTGCCCGGGGGCGCAGCCGAAGCGGCACCATCGAACAACTCACGGCTCAAGCCCGCGAAGTTGCGGCGGCCGGCGGCAAGGAGATTGTCATTACCGGAGTGAACATAGGCGATTTCGGCAAACAGACAGGCGAAACATTTCTCGACCTCATCCGCTCGCTCGACCAGGTCGAGGGTATTGCCCACTACCGCATCTCGTCGATCGAGCCCAATCTGCTCACCGATGAGATTATTGCCTTCGTGGCCGAGTCGAAACGGTTTGCTCCCCACTTCCACATCCCCCTGCAATCGGGCAGCGACACGGTGTTGAAACTGATGCACCGCCACTACGACACGCAACTGTTTGCCCACAAGATCGACACCATACGACGGCTCATCCCCGACGCTTTCATCGGGGTCGATCTCATCACGGGCGTACGGGGCGAAACCGAAGAGTTGTTTGAAGAGAGCCGACGGTTTGTCGAGGGGCTCGACATCTCGCAACTGCACGTATTCACCTATTCCGAACGACCCGGTACCCAGGCCTTGAAGATAGAGCCGGTAGTCCCCATTCCCGAGCGGCACGAGCGTTGCCGGCGCATGCTCGAGATATCGGAACGCAAGGTGCACGACTTCTACACCCGGTTCCAGGGAACCACGCGGCCCGTGCTGTTTGAGCAACCGCGCAAGGGCGCTCCCATGCATGGCTTCACCGATAACTACATACGGGTAGAGATGCCCTATCGCAAAGAGTGGGTCAACACCTGCCGTCCCGTAAAACTGGGCGACTTCAACGAGGCGGGCGACGCACTTATCGCCACCGAAATATAATTATGTGTGCAATTATGAAAAAAGAGACGCTGCAAAATATCATCTATTCGCCGCTCTACCTGTGGTTCAAGTTGCACGCCCTGCTGCCGCTACCGCTGCTCTATGTGCTGGCCGATATCCTGTACTACCCGCTCTACTATGTGGTGCACTACCGCCGCAAGCTGGTACTGGAGAATATGCGCAACTCCTTCCCCGACAAGAGCGAAAAGGAGCTGAAACAACTCGAAAAGAAATTCTACCGCCACTTCTGCGACTACATCGTAGAGACGATAAAACTCCTGCACATCTCCGACGGAGAGATGCGCAGGCGCATGGTATTCGAGCAGACCGACATCATCGACCGTCTCTTCGATCAGAAGCGCTCTATCATCATCCTGCTGGGGCACTTCGGCAACTGGGAGTGGGTGCCCTCCATCACCCTGTGGATGAAACACCCCGAGGCTATCTTTGGTCAGATATACCGCCCGCTCAACAACGAGTGGTTCGACCGCTTCTTCCTGAAACTGCGCTCCCGCTTCGGATCCATCTGCATAGCCAAGAAAGATACCTTGCGAGCCATCCTGCGCTTGAAGAACTCGGGGCGGCCCTCGATCACGGGGTTCATGTCGGACCAGACTCCCTCGCCGACCAATATCCACCACTGGGCCCGATTCCTCTCGCAAGACTCGCCCGTGCTCACCGGCTACGAAAAGATTGCCCGCAAAACCGACTTTGCCGTGCTCTATTTCGATGTCGAAGTGGTGAAACGCGGGTACTACAAAGCGACCATCCGCGAGGTGGCGCTGCATCCCAACGAGCTGCCCGAGTTCGAGATTACCGACCGCTATACGGCCCTCATGGAAAAGACTATCCTGCGCACCCCCTGGGCCTGGCTATGGACCCACAAGCGCTGGAAATACAAACACGAAAATTTCCCCAATACCTGATATGGAAAAGAAAGTCGCCGTCGTCATACTCAACTGGAACGGAGCCGCATTGCTGCGCCGTTTCCTCCCCTCGGTCTGTGCCCACACCCCGGCCCATCTGGCCGATGTCGTCGTGGTCGATAACGGGTCGGACGACAACTCGGTCGAGGTTCTCGCCCAGGAGTTTCCCCAGGTGCGCACCCTGCTCTTCCCCCGTAACTACGGTTTTGCCGAGGGATACAACCGGGCTCTCGACACACTGGATTATGAATATGCCGTGTTGCTTAACTCGGATGTCGAGGTAACACCTCACTGGCTCGAACCGTTGCTTGAATATGCCGAGAGTCACCCCGACGTGGCAGCTTGCCAGCCCAAAATACGGGCCTTGCAGGAGCCCGAGAAGTTTGAATATGCCGGAGCCGCCGGCGGCTTTATCGACCGCTACGGGTATCCCTTCTGTCGGGGACGTCTGTTCGGCACGGTCGAAATCGACAACGGGCAGTATGACGACACACTCGATATCTTCTGGGCCAGCGGTGCCGCCCTCTTTGTGCGCACGGCCGTTTACCGCGAGGTGGGCGGACTCGACCCGAGCTTCTTCGCCCACATGGAAGAGATTGACCTTTGCTGGCGCATCCATCTGGCCGGATACCGCATTGCCGTGATACCGCAAAGCCGGGTACATCACCAGGGCGGAGCTTCGCTCGATGCAGCCAATCCCAAGAAGACCTACCTCAACTTCCGCAACAATCTGCTCATGCTCCATAAAAACCTGCCCAAGCAGGAGGGGAAAAAGATTCTGTTCATCCGCCGGCTCTACGACACACTGGCCTTTGTGCGGTTCGTCGCCCTGGGGCAGATACCTCACGCCCGTGCCATTCTGCGAGCACACAACGACTTCCGCAAAATGCGCCGGAAATATACCCGCTATCCCAAGGAGAACCTGCTGGGGCGGTTCCCCGAGACGCAGCGAAACATCACGATAGACTATTTCCTCAAGGGTAAAAAACGATTCTGAGGCAACCTGCGGCCGCCTCAGAATCCCGGTGATTATCCTGTGTATTCTAAATAAAACTCTTATCGAAACATTTTCACAACCCGTTGCAAGGCTGCGATAAAGGCGTCGGCCTCGGCCCGGGTATTATAGACGGCAAAAGACACCCGCACCGTGCCCTCGATACCGAGCGAGGCCATGAGCGGTTGAGCGCAATGGTGCCCCGTGCGCACGGCTACGCCAAGCTTGTCGAGCAACATGCCCATGTCGTAGTGGTGGATTCCATCGACCAGAAACGAGATGACCGAACTCTTGTGCGGCGAAGTGCCGAAGATGCGCATCCCCTCGATCTGCTCCATTTGAGCCGTGGTATATCGCAACAGTTCATTCTCGTGAGCGGCAATAACCTCCAGCCCTATGCCATCGACATAGTCGAGTGCCGAGGCAAATGCGGCCGTTCCCACATAGTCGGGAGTACCGGCCTCGAACTTGAAGGGCAACTCACCAAAGGTAGTACCCGAGAAATCGACATGAGCAATCATCTCGCCGCCACCCTGGTAAGGCGGTATGGCATCGAGCCACTTCTCCTTGCCATAGAGTATGCCAACTCCCGTGGGGCCATATACCTTGTGGGGCGAGAAGGCGTAAAAATCGGCATCGAGATCCTGCACATTCACCCGCAGGTGAGGTATCGCCTGGGCTCCATCGACCAGCACCGGCACCCCTTGGGCATGGGCATAGGCAATCATCTCGCGCACCGGGTTGATGGTGCCCAGCACGTTGGATACATGAGCCACACACACCAGACGGGTGTGCTCGTTGAAGAGTTGCTTATAGACATCGAGTTTGAGTTCGCCCCGCTCGTCGATGGGTACGACCCGCAACACGATTTTGCGTCGGCGTTGCAAAAGCTGCCACGGCACGATGTTGGCGTGGTGTTCCATCACGGTGAGTATTACCTCGTCGCCGTCGTGCAGAAACTCGTCACCAAACGACGAGGCCACCAGATTGATGGCTTCGGTCGTCCCCCGCGTAAAGACAATCTCGGCAGGCGAAGCGGCCCCGATAAACTGCTGCACCCGACGACGGGCCGCCTCATGAGCATCGGTAGCCTCCTGGCTGAGGGTATGTACCCCGCGATGCACGTTGGCATTGACCCGATAATAGGTATCGGCAATGTGATCGACCACGCAACGGGGAGTCTGCGAGGTAGCGGCGTTGTCCAGATAGACCAGCGGGCGCCCCGATACCTCCCGTTTCAATATAGGGAAATCTTCTCTTATCTTCTCGATATCCAACATAGTGGCACTCCTTTCTCTTTTTTCGTTTTCTTATCGGCACGCCTGGCAACCCGAGCACTTGGCCAGCTCGCCACGGAACCGTTTCTCGACCAACTGACGCAACCGGTCTTTGAGGGCGTCGAGACGCACCTGCTCAATCACATCGTTGGTAAAGGCAAACATCAACAACATGCGGGCCTCGGCCTCGGGGATACCGCGCGAGCGCATATAGAACAGAGCATTCTGGTCGAGCTGTCCTACGGTGGCACCGTGGCTGCACTTCACGTCGTCGGCATAAATCTCGAGCTGAGGTTTGGTGTACATCTTGGCCTGAGGCGAAGCACACAGGTTCTTGTTGCCCTGGTAGGCCTCGGTCTTCTGCGCCCCGTGCCGCACCAGTATCCGTCCGCAGAACGAGCCGCGGGCCGAATCGTTGAGTACATACTTGAACAGCTCGTTGCTGTGGCAGTGCGAAACGGCATGGTCGATAAACGTATAGGTATCAACCGACTGCTCCTTATCGACAATGCCCATGCCGCAGAGCGACAGTTCGGCGTGCTCGCCGTCGAAGGTCGAGTAGTAGTTGCTGCGGGTCACCCCGTTGTGCAACACAATACCGTTGACCAACACATTCGACCGGGCCCCCTGGCGCACAAACACCGAGGCAACCTTTGCCGTGTTCTCCGACGACTCTTCCATGTCGTAGTAGTCGAACACGGCATCGTCGTCAACAAAAATCTCGCACACCTGCGAGGCGAGGAACCGCACCGACGACTCGTCAGAGTGGTCGCACACCAGCAGTTTGGCCTGTGCCCCCTTGCCCACTACGATGAGCAACCGGCGGTTGACCATGAAATCGACATTACCCCGCAGGATATTCACCAGCTGGATGGGCTTCTCGACCACCACCCCGTCGGGGATATAGAGGAAGAACCCGTCCTGGGCAAAGGCGGTGTTGAGCGCCACCGTGCCGTCGCGTTTCATATCGGCGGCCCGGCCATAGTAGCGGGCCACCAGTTGGGGATATTGTTTCGCCATCTCGCAAAGGCTGCCGGCAAGAACCCCCTCGGGCAGCTTGCCTGCGGCCGGCTGAGCCTGGGCATAGAAGGTATCGTTTACCACAAAATAGAGCAACGTGCTCAAGTTGGGCACATCGCAACGAAACACTTCATAGGGATTGATTTCGATATTGACCCGCCCCAGATTCAAACCATAGTCGGGGGCATAGAGGGATTCGATATCGGTGCGGCGGAACTCCTCGTCCTTGAGCGTGGGCAGGCCCCGGCTCTCGAGCAGCGCTACCGCCTCGTCGCGCAGGGCGTTCATCACCGGCGACGAATGGTCCGCAATCAAATTCTGCTGCGAATGATATAAATCTATATATTGCTGTACTGCACTCATAACGCTCTCTTAAATTTCGCCCAACTCTTTTTTAATCCAGTCATAGCCACGCTCCTCGAGCTCCAGCGCCAGTTCGGGTCCACCCGATTTCACGATGCGGCCCTTGTAGAGCACGTGTACGAAATCGGGGGCGATGTAGTCGAGCAACCGCTGGTAGTGAGTGATGACGATTGTCGCGTTCTTCTCGCTCTTCAGTTTGTTCACACCCCCGGCCACGATGCGCAGGGCGTCGATGTCGAGACCACTGTCGGTCTCGTCGAGAATCGAGAGGCGGGGCTCCAGCATGGCCATCTGGAAAATCTCGTTGCGTTTTTTCTCACCACCCGAGAATCCTTCGTTGACCGAGCGGCTGGCCAGTTTGTTGTCGAGCTCGACAATCGCGCGCTTCTCGCGCATGAGCTTCAGGAAGTCGGTAGCCGAGAGGGGCTCGAGACCGCGGTACTTGCGCTGTTCGTTCACCGCCGTGCGCATGAAATTGACCATACTCACGCCCGGGATTTCGACCGGGTACTGAAAGCTCAGGAAGAGACCTTCGTGCGAACGGTCTTCGGGCGAGAGGGCCAACAGGTCTTTGCCATAAAACTCGACCGAACCGCGAGTAACCTCATAAGCGGGGTGACCGGTAAGTACGGCCGACAGGGTACTCTTGCCCGAGCCGTTGGGCCCCATGATGGCATGAACCTCACCCGGTTTTACCACGAGGTTGATTCCTTTCAATATCTCTTTGCCATTGATACTGGCATGTAAGTCTGTAATCTTCAACATAGATATCTGATTTTATTTTTTTCTTTTTCAATATACTGTCCTCACCCCTCGGATGAGTTGGCGCAGGACTATTATCCCACCGACCCCTCGAGCGATATCTGCAACAGTTTCTGAGCCTCTACGGCAAACTCCATGGGCAACTTGTTCATCACCTCCTTGGCATAGCCGTTGACGATAAGGCCCACGGCGTCTTCGGTGGGGATGCCCCGCTGGTTGCAGTAGAAGATTTGGTCTTCGTTGATCTTCGAAGTGGTAGCCTCGTGCTCTACGATGGCCGTGTCGTTCTGGATATCCATATAGGGGAAGGTGTGCGCACCGCAGTCGGAGCTGAGCAACAGGCTGTCGCACTGGGTAAAGTTGCGGGCATTCTCGGCACCGGGCAAAACCTTGACGAGGCCCCGGTAGCTGTTTTGGCTGCGGCCGGCCGAGATACCCTTCGACACGATGGTACTGCGCGTATTCTTGCCGATGTGTATCATCTTGGTTCCCGTGTCGGCCTGTTGGTAGTTGTTGGTCACGGCCACCGAGTAGAATTCGCCCACCGAATGGTCTCCGGCCAGTACGCAACTGGGGTATTTCCAGGTGATGGCCGAACCGGTCTCGACCTGAGTCCACGACAGCTTCGAGTGGTCGCCCTTGCACATGCCTCGCTTGGTAACAAAGTTGTAGATACCGCCTTTCCCCTCCTTGTCGCCGGGATACCAGTTCTGCACGGTCGAGTATTTCACCTCGGCACGGTCGTGCACCACAATCTCGACGATGGCGGCGTGCAGTTGGTTCTCGTCGCGCATGGGAGCCGTACACCCCTCGAGGTAGCTCACGTAGCTGTCGTCGTCGGCCACGATGAGTGTGCGTTCAAACTGGCCGGTATTGGCGGCATTGATGCGGAAGTAGGTCGAGAGCTCCATGGGGCAACGTACCCCCTTGGGTATATAGACAAACGACCCGTCGCTGAAGACGGCCGAATTGAGCGCGGCAAAGAAGTTGTCGCGATACGACACAACCGAACCCAGGTAGCGTTTCACCAAATCGGGGTAGTCTTTCACCGCTTCGCTGAAGGAGCAAAAGATGACACCCAGCTCGGCCAACTTCTCCTTGAAGGTGGTGCGCACCGACACACTGTCCATCACGGCATCGACCGCTATCCCCGAGAGCTTCATCTGCTCCTCGAGCGAGATGCCCAGCTTGTCGAAGGTCTTGCGCAGCTCGGGATCTACCTCCTCGAGGCTCTTGGGAGCCTGCTTGGTCTTGGGAGCGGCATAGTAGCTGATGGCCTGGTAGTCGATCTCGGGGATAGTCAAGTGTGCCCAGTGAGGCATCTCGAGGGTTTTCCAGTAGGCATAGGCCTTGAGCCGGAACTCGAGCAGCCACTCGGGCTCGCCCTTCTTCTGCGAGATATGCCGGATGATATCCTCGCTCAGTCCTTTGGGAATAATATCGGTCTCGATATCGGTTACGAAACCGTATTTATACTCGTTAGCGGTAACGTCGTTTAATATTTCATTTGGATTATCCTGTTTCATTTTCAATCGGCTTTACAATTTTCACAACAGAGATAGGGGTCGCCATACACCAAAGGGATAAACAACCGAGAGTCGGGTTTGTTCCCGGCAGCCAACTGCTCCTGGGCAATTGCAAAAAGTGCCGGTGCCACACGCAACGTGTATTGATAACAATGCGACGCCATCGCGTCGTGCGTCGGGAGCAGATGAATCTTGCTATTGATGATATGGACAATATTTAATACTATACTCAAAATAACCAGGTATTTGAAGGCCCCGAACAGAGCTCCGCCCAAACGGTCGAGCCACCCCAGTGCCACCTGATGGGAGATGTGGTGTACCAGCTTCATCAACTGCAAACATACCAGATAGACCACCAGGAAGAGCAACGAATAGGCAACGATGCGACTTACCCCTGTGGGCATGTCGAACATCTGCTGCAACAACGAGCCGAACGGACGTCCAAACAGCCGTGCCACCAGTATGCCCATGACCAAACCGCCCAACGAACCCAACTGGCGGAATATCCCCCTGATGAGTCCATACAAGGCGCCCACGAGCACAATCAGCACTATGATAAAATCGATATAGTTCATCGTCGTTTCGACACGGGTTTATTTAGTGGTGCAAAATTACTTCTTTTATTTTGAATAGCCGTGTTTTGGGTCTTATTATCCGTTAAATACGATAAACAAAGGCCACCCCGCAACACGGGGCAGCCTTGCTATGATATTCAAAGCCCTCGGGGCTTACAGGGTTTTCTTTACTTCCACCTCTTCGTAGGCTTCCACCAGGTCGCCCACTTTCACATCGTTGTAGTTGGCTATGTTCAAACCACACTCGAAACCGGTGGTCACCTCTTTGACATCGTCTTTGAAACGCTTCAACGAACCCAAATCGCCGCTGAAGATAACGATACCGTCGCGGATAAGACGAACCTTGCTCGAACGTTTGATCTTGCCCTCTTTCACGATACAGCCGGCAACCGTGCCCACCTTGGTAATGTGGTAGGTCTCCAGAACCTCGGCCGTACCTTGAATCTCTTCCTTGATTTCGGGCGACAACATACCCTCCATGGCCGACTTCACCTCTTCGATGGCATCGTAGATAATCGAGTAGAGACGAATGTCCACACCCTCTTTCTCGGCCAACCGACGGGCGGCTACCGAAGGACGCACCTGGAAGCCGATGATGACGGCGTTGGAGGCGGCAGCCAGCGTAACATCCGACTCGGATATCTGACCCACGGCCTTGTGCAGCACGTTGATTTGAATCTCGGGAGTGGAGAGTTTGATGAGCGAGTCACTCAAAGCCTCGACCGAACCATCCACATCGCCCTTGACTACCAGGTTCAACTCCTGGAAGTTGCCCACGGCGATACGACGGCCTATGTCGTCGAGAGTGAGCAGCTTGTGGGTGCGCAAGCCCAACTCACGCTGCAGCTGCTCGCGCTTGTTGGCAATCTCGCGGGCCTCTTGCTCGGTGTCCATCACATGGAAGGTATCACCGGCCTGGGGAGCACCGTTCAAACCGAGTATCTGCACCGGAGCCGACGGGCCGGCCGAATCGATGCGCACGTTACGCTCGTTGAACATGGCCTTTACCTTGCCGTGGTTGGTACCGGCCAGCACCACATCGCCCTTGTGCAGGGTTCCGTTCTGTACCAGTACGGTGGCCACATAACCGCGACCTTTGTCGAGGGTCGATTCGATAATCGAACCTACGGCCTTGCGGTTGGGGTTGGCCTTCAGGTCGAGCAACTCGGCCTCAAGCAGCACCTTCTCCATGAGTTCATGTACACCGGTACCCTTCTTGGCCGAGATCTCTTGCGACTGATACTTGCCGCCCCAGTCCTCGACCAGGTAGTTCATGTTGGCCAACTCTTCCTTAATCTTGTCGGGGTTGGCATTGGGTTTATCGATTTTGTTGATGGCAAAGACGATGGGCACACCCGCTGCCGAAGCATGGTTGATAGCCTCGACCGTCTGGGGCATCACGTTGTCGTCGGCGGCCACGATGATGATGGCGATATCGGTCATCTGGGCACCACGGGCACGCATGGCGGTAAAGGCCTCGTGACCCGGCGTATCGAGGAAGGTGATACGACGGCCGTCGTCGAGCTTCACGTTGTAGGCACCGATGTGCTGGGTGATACCACCGGCCTCACCGGCAATCACGTTGGAGTTGCGAATGTAGTCGAGCAACGAAGTTTTACCGTGGTCCACGTGACCCATCACGGTGACTACCGGCGGACGCGACTGCAAGTCTTCCTCCTTGTCTTCCTCCTCGTGAATGGCCTCGACAACCTCGGCACTTACATACTCGGTCTTGAAGCCGAACTCTTCGGCCACAATATTGATGGTCTCGGCATCGAGCCGCTGGTTGATCGACACCATGATGCCGATGCTCATGCAGGTAGCGATTACCTCGTTTACGGGGACATTCATCATCGAAGCCAGGTCGTTGGCCGTTACAAACTCGGTCAATTTCAACACCTTGCTCTCGGCCTCTTCCATCTCGGCGAGTTCGCGCTCGCGGTTGGTATAGGCTTCCCGTTTCTCTTTACGCCACTTGGCCGATTTCTTCTGACCCTTGGTAGTGAGGCGAGCCAGAGTCTCCTTGATCTGTTTCTGTACGTCCTCTTCGCTTACCTCGGCCTTGATGGGACGTTGTTTCTGCTTGTTGGGCTTATTATTGTTACCTCCGTTGTTCTTGCCGTTTCCGCCACGAGCCGGCTGATTGCCGCCCATCGACGAAATGCTCTTGGAGATATCGACTTTCTCTTTGTTGATGCGCTGGCGTTTACGACGCTCACCGCCCTGAGTATTGGCATCTTCGCCATTGCCCGTGGTTGACTTGTGAGCCTCCTGGCGCTGTTTCTCCTTGTTCTCACGCTCCTTGCGCTTCTCCTCCTTGCTCTTTTTCTTGGGGCGAGTCTGCTGATTGAGTGCGTCGAGGTCGATACGGCCCACCACATTGATATTCGAGGTGAAGGAGGGACGACCCAGAGTAAACACTTCGTCGTCGTGCTTTTCGTCACCATGCGATTCTTGGGCGGGAGCAGCGGGAGATTCCTGCTTTTTCGCAGGCTCGGCAGGAGCCTGAGCTTCGGCAGCCGGAGCAGGAGCCGGTTTCTGCGGCTCGGCAGGAGCAGCTGGCCGGACAGGTTGAGCGGGAGCCTCGGCCTGGGGTTTTACCTCCACAGGCTTGGGAGCAACCTCTTTCTTCTCCTCGACCGGTTTCTCCACGGGTTTGGGCTCCTCTTTTTTCTCGACGGGAGTTTCCTGATGCTTGCCGTGGTCGGCCGATTTGGGCCGATTAAGGGCGTCGAGGTCGAGATGTCCTACCACTTTGGGACGCTGAGGCTCGGGTATAATCGTTTTCAACTCTTTCGATTCTTCCTTGGCGGCAGCCTCTTTCTTCTCCTCGGCCTCGGCAGCAGCCTTGATCTTCTCTTTATGCCGCTCAAGGCTGATACTTTCCGACTCGAGTTTCAGATTCTTATCCTTACTGAACTCCTTCACGAGCAGCGCATACTGTTCGTCGGTTATCTTGGCATTGGGGTTAGCCTCTACCGTGAAACCTTTCTTTTGCAGGAACTCGACAGCCGTCTGGATTCCCACATTCAAATCTCTTGCTACTTTATTTAACCTTATCGACATACTCAGTTTTAGTTTATATATAATGGAAGAATGAAAAGGTGCCTTTCCCGAAGGCACAAGGGCTCGCGCCAGGCAGCCCTCCAAGCGGATTATTCTTCAAACTCCGCTTTGAGAATAGAGAGGACCTCGTCAACGGTGCTCTCTTCGAGATCGGCTTTCTCGATCAAGGTCTCGCGCGGCAAAGCCAGCACGCTCTTGGCCGTAGCGCAACCGATACCCTTCAAGGCCTCGATAACCCAGTCGTCGATTTCGTCTCTGAACTCGTCGAGATAGATATCCTCCTCTTCTTCCTCGTCGATGTCGCGATATACATCGATGTTATAGCCGGTGAGCATACAGGCCAGCTTGATATTCAAACCACCCTTACCGATTGCCAGTGAAACCTCTTCGGGTTTGAGGAATACCTCGGCCTTCTTCTCCTCCTCGTTCAAACGGATGGACGAGATTTTGGCGGGGCTCAAGGCACGCTGTATGAACAGCGAGGGGTTGGAGGTGTAGTTGATCACGTCGATATTCTCGTTGCGCAACTCGCGCACGATGCCATGGATGCGCGAACCCTTCACACCCACGCAGGCTCCTACGGGGTCGATGCGGTCGTCATACGACTCGACGGCGATTTTGGCGCGTTCGCCGGGGATACGGGCAATGGCCCGGATGAGGATGAGCCCGTCGTGAATCTCGGGCACCTCGAGTTCGAAGAGGCGACGCAGGAAATCGTTCGACGTGCGCGACACGATAATCTTGGGGTTGTTGTTCTTGTTATCGACATCGAGCACCACAGCCCGCACGGTCTCGCCCTTGCGGTAGAAGTCCGACGGAATCTGCTCGGTCTTGGGCAACAGCAACTCGTTGTTGTCGTCGTCGATGAGCAACATCTCCTTTTTCCAAATCTGATAAACCTCGGCGCTTACCAGTTCGCCTATTTTATCTTTGTACTTATTGTAAATGGCATCTTTCTGCAAATCGAGAATCTTCGAAGCCAGCGTCTGGCGCAGGTTCAAAATGGCACGACGGCCGAACTTCTCGAAGTGAACCTCGTCGGTCATCTCCTCGCCTACCTCAAAGTCGGGGTCGGTCTTGCGGGCCTCCGAGAGCGATACTTGCAGGTTGCTGTCGGTCACGGCACCATCCTCTACAATCTCGCGGTTACGCCATATTTCAAAATCGCCCTTGGTAGGGTTCACGATTATATCGAAATTTTCATCGGTCCCGAACATCTTTGCCAACACATTCCGGAAAGATTCTTCCAGCACACTGATCATCGTGGTTATCTCGATGTTCTTCAACTCTTTGAACTCAGCAAAGGTATCGACCATGCTTACGGGTTCCTCTTTTTTTGCCATATTATTTAAATCTGATTAGATATTTTGTATATTTTATTTCATCGTATCCCAAGGTACAGTCCTCTTCCACCTCCACTTTGCGTTTGCTGGTTTCGCTCTTCACCTTCTTGGTCACCGTCACGACAAACCGGTCGGGGTCGGCACTCTTCAGCACGCCCGACAACTTGCGACCGTCTTTGGTCAACACTTCGACCTCGTTGCCGATATTTTTCTTGTACTGTGCCAACACTTTGAAGGGCGAGGTAATTCCGGCCGAACCGACCTCGAGTTCATAATCCTCGACGTCACGGTCGAGTTTCGACTCCAGAAAACGGTGCAGAGCCACACAGCGATCTATGTCCACCCCCTCTTCATTGTCGATTTCTACTACCAGTACATTATCGGGCTTTACCTCTACATCGACCAAGAAACAGTCGGTTCCTGCCAACCCCTCTTCGACCAATGCTTCTAACTCTTTTTTGTCTATCATAACGGTTGTTGTAGTGAAAAAAACGAGGGGACATCATTGCCCCCTCTTCCATTCCTATCGCCGCAAAGATAGTACAATATTATATAATACACAACTCTACCGGCCCAAGCGGGCTCGAAATAGAATATTTCGCACCTATAATTTAAATATTTTTTGCATTATACAGCTTTATTTATCAAAACAAAAAGGGGAACGCCCGCAGCTGTTTACGCAACGAAAGCTCCTCTCCACCGCAATATCGGTTGCACAACTCGTGGAACTGCGGGCCATGATTCATTTGCTGCAAATGGGCCAGTTCGTGACAAATCACATAGTCGATGAGCTTCTCGGGCAAGAACATCAGATGAAACGACAACTGTATCGCCCGGCTGCGGGTGCAGTGTCCCAGCTTGCGACGCCCGCGCCCCACGGTCACCTCGCGCGGCGATGCCCCCACCATGCGGGCCACCTCGGCTACCCGGCGCGGCAACAGCTCCTGAGCCCGACGATAAACCAGGCGACACACACCCTGCGAGAGTGACCGACACACCCGAGACTCATTCAAATCGGCTCCAGGCGGACAGAACACCTGCAAGGTATTGCCCTCATAACGAAACAGAAACCGCCCTGGCACCATCCCGGGGAGCAGCACAATATCGCCGCCATAGCAGGCTATATGGTCACCCACCGACAACTGCCGGGTCTGCCGCATGGCTTCACTCCGAGCCATCAGACGCCGCAACCGCTCCCGGTTCTCGTCCACGACCGCCTGCACCCGACCGAGTGTATATTCCTCGGGACAGGTGATGTGCATCATCCCCTCCTTCACCCGGAATATCAGCCGGCGAGCTCGACTGTCGGGACGCACCTGCACGATACCGAACTCTTTGTCGTCATACTCATACCTGGCCATAAGTCTGCTCTTCTTTTCCGTCTGCGAAGATAGTGTAATTCGGGGTGGAATCAAACCGTTTCATCCTCCTCTTCATGGGAAACATCCCTCCTTTCATATCTTAAAATTTGTTATTTATAAGTACTATGTAATACAAGTTACCATATAATACCTATATTTGTGTCGTAAAAGGTACTGAACATGAACACCGACAATGTAAAATCGCAAATGCGAAAAGGGATTTTGGAGTACTGCACGCTGCTCATCCTGAAGAAGCAGAGGGCCTATGTACCCGATATCATCCAATCGCTCAAAGCCTCGAAACTCATCGTGGTAGAAGGCACCCTCTACCCGCTGCTTACCCGGCTCAAGAACTCGGGGCTGCTCACCTATGTATGGGAAGAATCGACCCAGGGGCCTCCCCGCAAATACTACGAGCTCACGGCCGAGGGCGAACTCTTCCTCAACGAACTCGATACCGCTTGGGACGAACTGAACCAGGTAATCGCACACATCAAAGAACAATAAAAAAATCAATACACACGACCTATGAAAAAAACTGTCACCGTCAACCTCGACAAAAACATATTCAACATCGACGACGACGCCTACGATCTGCTCGCAGCTTATTTGCAATCGCTCAACGACCATTTTGCTCACGAAGAGGGCGGACAAGAGATCTTGAACGATATCGAGAGCCGCATTGCCGAACTGTTCAAAGAGCGGCTGGGCTATGGCATGCAGGTAATCACCCGGCAAGAGGTAACCGAGGTTATCTCTATCATGGGGCGCCCCGATGAAATCGAAAATCCGCTCGAAGGCGAGACTATCGACGAGACTCCGCACGAAGCGGACCACGAGACCACAGACTCTGCCGAGACTCAAGCCGAAGCTCCCCGCAACGAAAGCGCCGCCAACGAGACAACCACTACCACCCCACGACGCCGTCGCCTCTACCGCGACCCCGACAATCGCATACTGGGTGGTGTAGCCTCGGGCATAGGCTACTATTTGGGTATCGATGTAGTCTTCATCCGCGTCTTCCTCGTCTTGCTGCTGCCCCTGTGGGCCTCATCGATATGGATTTACCTGCTGCTGTGGATATGTATCCCCGAGGCCCGCACCACGGCCCAGAAAATCGAGATGCGGGGCGAGACGCCCACCATCGACAACATACGCCGAGCTGTCGAAGAAGAGCACGACAACAACCGCACCAACAGCTCCATGAACTCATTTGGGCACACCCTGGGCGAGATATTCCGCGGGGTATTCAAGTTCTTCTTCATTTGCATAGGAGCCCTCATCGCCATCTCGATTATCGGGGCACTGGTCACCTGCATCATCAGCCTGCTGGCCTTCATCTTCCTGGGCACAACAGTCATCACCACACCATTCATCTCGATTTTCCCCGGGAACATCGAGGTACTCAACGGCAACTGGGAGCTGGTATTGTTCACCGTCTCACTGCTGCTCACCTTCGGTATTCCTCTCTACGTCATTCTGCGAGCCGTACTGGGATCGATCTTTCACTGGAAAGCGCAGCCGTTGGCCCTCAACATCACTCTGCTGGTATTGTGGCTGCTCTCGCTGGTTGCCCTTTTCTTCGCTACCTTCATAGCCCTGCCCACCCAATCTCTGCTTGTGATATAATAGCTTCCTAAATACCCGAACTCCCCGAGCTGCCGGACATATAGCCGGCAGCTCGGGGAGTTCGCTTTTTCTCTTCATTCAACACATGCGGGAGACATCACTCGCGCTTATCCATCCCCCACATCAGTTTGGCCCGCAGCGTCTCTGCAAAACTGTGGCCCAACCGTTTCACTACCCGGATGGAGAAAGGAGCCTTGCGCAAAACCACCCGTTCGTCGGTATCGAGCATAATCGAGCGGCCGTCGAGACTCAACAGATAACTGTGGTTGCGGCTATCCACCCGCAGGGTAATATCGGTATTGTCGTTCACCACCAGCGGGCGTACCGTGAGGCTGTGAGGGGCTACCGGCGAGATGACCCAGTTGGCCGCCTGCGGCATGAGAATGGGGCCTCCCACACTCATCGAGTAGGCCGTCGAACCGGTAGGGGTTGCCACAATAAGGCCATCGGCCTGGTAGGTATTGAGGTAACTCTCGCCCACCGTGGTGTGAATCGAAATCATCGACGAGGTATCTTGCTTGAGCACCGCCACCTCGTTGAGAGCATAGGGCCAGAAGTCCCGAGGCAGATTATCGAGTTCGACCTGCAACAGCGAGCGCTCCTCGAGTTTGTAGCGGCCGGCAAGAATCTCGGTCATGACCGACTCGGTCTCCTCGGCCGGGACATCGGCCAGGAATCCCAACCGCCCGATATTCACACCCAGCACCGGGATGCCCCGGTCGCCTATCATCTCGGCCGCACGCAAAAAGGTGCCGTCGCCACCAATACTCAATGCCATATCGGCCTGGTAATTGCGACAGCAATCGATAGGCTCGATATCCCGGCACACATCGGGGAGCTCCCGGGCAAGGAGTTCATAAAACTGGCGGTGTGCAGCCAGCGACGCCTTCATGCGCGACAAGACCTGCAACACCTGGTGCACTTGCGCCAACCGGGCCCCCTGGTAATTATGTCCGAACAACAAGATTTTCATAACACGTTCCCCCCTTACATTTCCAAATAATACATCAACTCCTTGATACGCTGTTCGATACGGTCGTCCATCACACCGTGCAACTGGTAGCAGCTGAGCACCCGATAGTCAAACCGCTCGAGCGAGCGGAGCACCGGTGTGGCATCCTCGCGATCGATGCGCAGACAGGCGCGCCACATGCCCGACTCCTCGTCGGGGCGTATCATCAGATTCATCACCCGGCAATCGTTATCCTCTACCAGGCGGGTAAGTTCGGTTGCCGAGTAGTCGGCCCGGGGAATCTCCAACTCGATAATGGCCCCCGACGACGAGGTCTGGCACAACCGGGCCACAGCCACCATCACCGCATGAATGGGAATAGCCCCCATGTAGTGGCGACGGCTATCGACCACGGGGAGCACATCGTCGGTATATTGGGCAAACTGGTTCACCACGTCGAGCAGATGCGTCTCCTCGCGCACGGCCGGGTGACGCAGGTTGTCACGAGCCACACACTCCTCGCCGCTCTCGTCGGCCAGCTCTTTTTTATGAAGAATCCCCACATACTCACCCGCATCGACCACCGGCAGGCTCGACCACCCCGAGCGCTCTATCGTCGCACGGGCCCGGTCCACCGGTATTCCGGCCGTCAGGACAGGTATTTCGGGCAATATCATATCTTTTGCTTTCATTTATTGCGCATATTTCTATAATTCGTATTATTTTTGCACGAAAGAATAGACAAAGATAGCTATTTTTTTCGGATGATACCGCTGCCCGTTTCTTTTCGTCGAAGAGAATGAACAACGCCGGCAGCAAGTCAACCCGAAAAAACGATTTAGGGTAAAAAAAGGAAATGACCAAGTTAAGTGTTAATGTCAACAAGATAGCCACCCTGCGCAATGCCCGGGGAGGAAATGTCCCGAATGTATTGAAAGTCACGCTCGACTGCGAAGCCTTTGGTGCCGAAGGCATCACCGTGCACCCGCGTCCCGACGAGCGGCACATCCGTTATGCCGATGTCTATGAATTGAGACCGGCCGTAAGCACCGAGTTCAACATCGAGGGATACCCCTCGGAGAAGTTTCTCGACATGGTGCTCAAGGTGAAGCCCACCCAGGTGACCCTGGTGCCCGACGCCCACGACGTAATCACCTCGAATGCCGGCTGGGATACCAAGACCAACTTCGACTTCCTCTCCAAAATCATCGACCGATGCAAGGCGGCCAACATACGCACCTCGATCTTTGTCGAGACCGATCTCGAGATGATCGAATATGCCGCCAAGACCGGCACCGACCGCATCGAGCTCTACACCGAGCCCTATGCCGTAGGCTATGCACAAGACCGCGAAGCTGCCGTCGCTCCTTTTGTCAAAGCGGCCGAGCATGCCCGCAGCCTGGGCCTGGGTGTAAACGCCGGCCACGACCTCAACCTCGAGAATCTGCGGTTCCTCCACGAAAGCATCCCCTTCCTGAGCGAGGTATCCATAGGACACAGCCTCATCTGCGATGCCCTCTACCTGGGACTGAGAGAGACCATCAGACAATACAAAGAGTGCCTTAAATAAAAAAAACTATTAAACTCTATATCATGAACCTGCTTACGTTGCTCCTGCAAACTACCGACACGGTCGCCGCACCACCCGTGCTCACCCCGGTCGAGACCGCCAACGATCTGAATCTTTGGGACCTTGCCTGCAAGGGAGGAATCATCATGATACCCCTGCTGCTCCTCTCCTTGCTCTCTATCTATATCTTTGTTGAGCGGCTGCAAGTCATCCGACGTGCCGCCCGCGAGGACAACACCTTCATGGAACGCATCAAAGACTACATACACGAGGGTAACATCGACAGCGCCCTGAAGCTCTGCAAAAAAACCAATACCCCCTACTCGCGGCTCATCGCTAAGGGTATTTCGCGATTGGGTCGCCCCATGAACGACGTGCTGGTAGCCATCGAAAACGTGGGCAACATCGAGATTGCCAAACTCGAAAAGGGATTCCCCTGGCTCGCCACTACCGCCGCCGGAGCCCCCATGATCGGGTTTCTCGGCACCGTAACCGGTATGGTGAGAGCCTTCTACAACATGGCTTCGGCCGGCAACAATGCCGACATCTCTACCCTCTCGGGCGGTATCTACGAAGCCCTGGTCACGACCGTAGCCGGTCTCATCGTGGGTATCATCGCCCTCTTTGCCTACAACTACCTCGTGTCGCGCGTCGATGGCGTGATGAACCAACTCGAGTCTAAGACGATGGAATTTATGGACTTGCTCAACGAGCCGGCCGAATAACCATAGGGAGAGTGAAACTATGGCACTGAAACGGAGACATAAAATAGAGGCCACATTCAGCATGGCATCGATGACCGATGTCATCTTTCTGTTGCTCATCTTCTTCATGATCACCTCGACGATTGTCTTTCCCAACTCCATCAAGGTAAACCTGCCCCAAAGCAACCAACAGGCGGCAGCCAAGCCCCTCACCCGGGTGACCATCGACGAGAACATGAACTACTACATCGCCTTTGGCAACGAGGCTCCCCAACTCGTCACCTACGACGAGCTCGTACAACGCCTTGCCGAAACGCCCCAGCTCGACGAAGAACGTTTCGTCGCTCTCTATGCCGACGAAACGGTACCCTACCGCGAGATTGTCAAGGTGCTCAACATCGCCAACGACAACCACCTGAAGATGGTATTGGCCACCAAACCGGTGCGCAATCCATAACCAATATTCTCGAAAGGAAGAAACAAACGACCTCCTCACCATGGAACCGCAAAAAAGAGACAAGATACAAGCTATAGCCGCTACCGTAGCCGTGCACCTCGTTGTACTGCTCGTGTTGTGGTTTACCATCCTGGGCAACGAGCCTGTGGGTGGAGGCAGCGGTGTACTGGTGCAAGTAGGACTGGTCGATGAGGCCTCGGGCATGTTCGAGTCGAACAATACACAACCCGAGCAGGCGCAAACCGAACCGATGCGCGAGAACGACGACGAACTCATTACCCAGAACGACGAAGAGAGCGTCCAAATCGAGAAGAAAGAAAAAGAGAACAAAGAGAAAGCCGCCCAAGAAAACAAGAAAGACAACCGCATAGACAACCTGGTAAAGGGTGCATTCGGCAAAGGAGTATCGAACGACGGCAGCCGTGGCAACAGCGACAAAGGAAGCGGCACACAGGGCAACCCCTTTGGCAACTCATCGACCGGCGAACTCATCGGTGTGGGAGGCTATGGCGGCTACAACCTGGGCGGCCGCGGGCTGGTTGGCTCGCTGCCCCAACCTCAATACGACAACAGCAACGATGCCGGCACCATAGCCATCTCGATTACCGTCAATCCTCAGGGACAGGTCATCAACGCCATTGCCACGGTCAAAGGCAGTGAAGGCACCGCCTTCTCCAATCCCAAGCTGCGGGCCTCGGCCGAAGCTGCCGCCCGTCGCTCGCGATTCGAGCGCAGCAACCGCTCGTCAAACCAGACGGGGGTTATCGTCTATATCTTCAAACAGAACTAATCGGCTCCATACAGAAAGGACCCGAATCGTCGATCCAGGCCCCGATATCTCATTTGTCCTAAACGCTCACTAATACCCCAGAGCGATATTGTCGATCCACAGGGTGCTGCCCAAGCCACCTACATAGGCAGTGCCACAAGTGGCCGAAGCCATCACGAGCATATGAGTCACCGGCTCGTCGGGCTTGCCCCAGCCCACCTCGATCACGGGAACCATCTTGCCCTTGCTGTTGCGGCAGTAGTAGGAACTCTCCTTGGGAATGAGCCCCATATACGATTTATAGAACGGCTTGTCGGTTATGTCGCCATAATGAATGGGTATGCTGTGGCCGTTCACCCAGCCCGAAGTACTCTTGCCGTAACGCTCCCGACCGGTACCTACGCGGTGGGCATACACATTGCCGTCGGCATCTTCCCAACGGTGCTGCAACAGGATATAAACCTCGCCGTTGTCGCGCCCGGGCAATTGCTTGCGGGAGCTGAAGCCGGTCGATTGAGTGCGGAAGTTATCGGGCGATGCCTTGTATTTATAGTCGAAAATCAACCGGGTGGGACGCTTGGTAAAGGGGACACCCATCTCCATTTTGCTATAAGGATTTTTGGTCGATCGAATAGGTTCGTTGACCTTGCCCAGAAAGATACTGCCGCTCACCAACACATGCATGTTCATCATGCCCAGCACACAGCAATCCTCGATTACGGTCTCCATGCAGGCACAGGTTCCACCCCCTTCGCGTTTTTCGGGGCGCACCGTATTGCTGGCCTTGACCACCCCCATCACATTGGCCATCACATTCGACGAAGCCCAGGGCGAACCGCCCATATTCTTGTAGGCCTTGTTTCCCTTGATGTGCTGGGTAGGGGCAATGGCATAGACCGTCTTGGTCTTTCCTCCCAACAGGGACGACTCCTTGATTTCACGAGTCACCCAGTGTTCAAAATCGGCAAAGGCGAGCGACTCTACCCGCTGGGCATAGGTACTTCCTACGGTAAAAAGGCCACACACGGCCATCCAAAATGTTATTTTTCGCATCTTTTTCATATCCATTTTCACAAATTCAGCCGGTGCAAAATTAAACGCTCTGCCGATTTTTCAAGGACAATTATCTATTTTTAAATATTTTGCATTGCCTTTTTCGATAAAAAATCAATTCATCCGGCTTATCATCATCTGTCGAAATGTTTCTTTATGTAAAAATACAGATCCTTTAAGAAAAGTATTTAAATAAGAACCTATCTCCCCGATTTTCCTTATTTTTGCGTATGGATAACTATTATATTCACCTTATTGTTCAATAGTCCATGGAAACCGCCACATTCAATATTTTTTTGATTGTCATGGCCGTCACGGCTCTCATCGTATTCATAGCCCTGCATTTTGTGAGTGCGGGCTACGGTATGCTCTTCGACCGCAAATGGGGAGTCTCTCTCTCCAACCGCATCGGGTGGGTGGTGATGGAGGCCCCCGTATTCATCGCCATGCTCGTGTTGTGGGGTCTGGCTCCCGACGAATATCGCTACGACCCGGTACGCATCGCCTTTCTGGTACTGTTTCAGCTGCACTATTTCCAGCGCTCGTTCATCTTCCCCTTCCTCATCAAGGGGAACAGTCGCATGCCCCTCAGTATCGTGAGCATGGGCATCGTCTTTAACCTGCTCAACGCCTTCATGCAGGGCGGTTGGATTTTCTACATTTCACCGCTCGACTACTATACCCCTCACTGGTTCGTCTCGCCGCAATTCATCATCGGCGTCATTGCCTTTGCAGCCGGGATGTTCATCAATATCCAGTCCGACTCCATCATACGCCACCTGCGCAAGCCTGGCGACCGTCGCCACTACATACCCCGTGGCGGCATGTTCCGCTGGGTATCGTCGGCCAACTACTTCGGCGAGTTTCTCGAGTGGGTGGGATTTGCCATCCTCACCTGGTCGTGGGCCGGAGCCGTCTTTGCCTGGTGGACGTTTGCCAACCTGGCTCCTCGCTCGGCCTCACTCTACAAGCGATACACCCAGGAGTTCGGCGAAGAATTTACCCGAGAAAAACGTAAAAAAATAATTCCTTTCATCTATTGAAATCATGAACAACGACCCGTCCTCCAAGCAGTCCATACTCTTTACACCGGCCTCGATAGGCCCTGTCACCCTGCGCAACCGCACCATCAGGTCGGCTGCCTTCGAGGGTATGTGCGACCACAACGCCCCCACTCAAAAGCTCTATGACTACCACCGCAGCGTAGCCACCGGCGGGATAGGCATGACCACGCTCGCCTATGCCTCGGTTACCCGCAACGGACTCTCGTTCAAGCACCAGCTGTGGATGCGTCCCGAGATTGTGAAACCCCTGCGCCGCATCACCGACGCCATCCACGCCGAGGGGGCCAAAGCCTCCATTCAGCTGGGCCACTGTGGCAACATGTCGCACCGCAGCACGGCCGGTCAAATACCCATATCGGCCTCGACGGGCTTCAACCTCTACTCGCCCACCCTCGTGCGGGGCATGCACAAAGACGAAATCGAAGCCATGGCCCGAGCCTTTGGCGAAGCGGTCAACAACGCTCGCGACGCCGGTTTCGATGCCGTGGAGATTCATGCCGGGCACGGCTACCTCATCAGCCAGTTCCTATCGCCCTATACCAACCACCGCCGCGACGAATACGGCGGCTCGCTCGACAACCGCATGCGCTTCATGCGCATGTGCATGGAGCAGGTGATGAAAGCGGCCGGCAACGACATGGCCGTTATCGTCAAGACCAACATGCGCGACGGGTTCAAAGGTGGCATAGAGATTGACGAAGGCATACTCATTGCCCGCGAACTCGAACAGTTGGGCGCCCATGCCCTTGTGCTGAGCGGCGGTTTTGTGAGCAAGGCCCCCATGTATGTCATGCGCGGACAGATGCCCATCACCTCGCTCACCTACTACATGAAAACCTGGTGGCTCAAGTATGGCGTGAAACTGGCCGGACGTTTCATGATTCCCACCGTTCCGTTCCGCGAAGCCTACTTCCTCGACGACGCACTCAAGTTCCGCGAAGCACTCAAGCTGCCCCTCATCTATGTGGGTGGCCTGGTATCAAGACCTACCATCGACAAGGTACTCAACCACGGATTCGAGTTCGTGCAGATGGGACGAGCCCTCATCAACGAGCCCGACTTCGTCAACCGCATGAAAAACGAGGGTGAAGCTCGCTGCGGCTGCGACCACACCAACTATTGCATAGCCCGCATGTACTCCATCGAGATGGCCTGCCACAAACACCTCGAGGGACAACTGCCGCCCTGTATCGTCAAGGAGATAGAAAAGATACACCGCAATGACCCGAAATAAAAAGAACATAACCTCGTCCACGGCCCTCGTCACGGGAGCCAGCTCGGGTATCGGGCTCGAGTTTTCCCGGCAACTGGCAGCACGGGGAGCGTCACTTGTGATGGTGAGCATCGACCGCGACGACCTCGACCGCGAGGCGGCCCGCATTGTCGAGAGCTACGGGGTACGGGTAGATACGCTGTGCATGGATCTGGCCCGCCCCGAAGCAGCCGACGAACTCTATCGATACTGTCGGGAAAAGGGGTTGACCATCGATATCGTCATCAACAATGCCGGCATCTTCTCCTTCCGCGAAGTGGTGCGGACCAACCCAGCCAAGATAGACACCATGCTCGAGCTGCACATAGGCACCGTGACCCGCCTGTCGCGCCTTTTTGCCAGCGATATGTGCGAGCGGCACCATGGCTATCTGCTCAACATGTCGTCGCTCTCGTGCTGGACTCCCTATCCCGGCATCGCCCTCTACACGGCCACCAAGGCCTACATCAGGGTATTCACACGGGCTCTGGCCTACGAACTGCGCGACTACGGCGTGCATGCCACTGTCGTGTGTCCCGGCGGTGTAGCCACCGGGCTGTATGGCCTGCCCCCTCATCTGCTGAAACTGGGTGTTCGCCTGGGTATTCTCATGACCCCCGAACGCCTTGTACACAAAGCTCTAAATGCCCTCTTCCGAGGGAAGAAACAACTCATCCCGGGAGTGTTCAACCGCCTGCTCATTCCGCTGGCCTCAATCATGCCCACCCGGATTCGTCTCATAGTCAAACACCGCATGCTCGATGAATAAAGAATACTACATCATTACCGGAGCCAATGGCAGTATAGGCCAAGCCATTACCGAAGCTATAGCCGCTCAAGGGCAACCCGTCATCATGGCCTGCCGCAACCTGGTCAAATCGCAACCCGTGCAACAGCAACTGATCGAGAAGACCGGCAATACAGACATTACCCTGTTGCCCCTCGACCTGGCCTCGTTTGCCTCGATTATCCATTTTGCCGAACGGCTCTCGCAAGACTCGGTCGTCATACAAACCCTCGTCAACAATGCCGGTGTGATGAATCAGTATTATAGCCAAACGACCGACGGATTCGAATCGACCATCGGAGTCAACTACATAGGCACCGTGCTGCTCACCCGCATGCTACTGCCTCTCATGCATCCCGGCAGCCGCATCGTCACCACCACCTCGCTCACCCGGTACATCGGTAAAATCGACGAGACGTTTTTTGCCGGCTCACCACATCACTACAAACGGTTCGAGGCATACAGCAAGTCGAAACTTGCCCTCACCCTCTACACGGCCCGGCTGGCTCAGGAATTGCTCCCCCGAGGTATCTGGGTCAATGCCGCCGACCCCGGTGTAGTCGATACCGACATGATCACCATGCACTCGTGGGTCGATCCGCTGGCCAACCGTTTCTTCCGGCCCTTCATCAGCACCCCGCAGGAAGGCGCCGTCGGAGCCGTCTTTGCCGCCACTTCGCCCGAGGCCTACGGCGTCACCGGCGAGATATTCAAGAAACACAAGCACACGCCCATTCCTACCCGACTCATCCACTCACCAAGGGCCTTCTGGCTCTACGAAGAGACCGGGAAAAAGATTACCGAGGTGCTTGCCAAGCTGCCTGTAGCCAGCCCCAAAATATAAAATAACACAACACTTGTATTTGCTTGTTAACGACCCAAACAAGGCCATTCTACACATGACCATAGCCTCGCCCAAGCGATAAGAGAATGACAATTATCGAGATAGATGCAAGGCAAATCGGCCCGTTTTGTACTCAATATGGCCGAAACATACGATAAAAAGGGCTTTTTCACGTACAGAATCCGAAATATAATTTTGTTTTGTCATTTGGAAATACTACCTTTGTCGCAGATTCAAAATCTCGACATCCCCTTTCACCACAGGGGAAAGAGCTTTAGAGAAAAATTTTTACTGAATATCTACACAGTTCTGCCGGAAAAAAACAACGATGTGAATCGTTATACTATCAGTCCCCTTTTTTTATGATATCGAGATTCCGGCAGAACTTTCTTTTTTAAATCCACAAAAACTTTAACCCTGCTTATCCATCCAGTATTTTTTCCATTCTCATCGAATGAGATAAATCAAAATCTTATTCCCTAAAAAACAATTATATAAATTTGGCTTTTCGAGCTTCTTATTGTTACCTTTATGAAAATTTTGGGACCATGGAGAGTATCGACAGTTTGCAAATAGGACACTCTTGTGAAAAAGGAGACGAGTTCAAGATTCAATGCCACACGACCGACCATTCAAACATAGAAGTGCCCTTCTCTCATAAACATGCCTTCTATGCGATTTACTGGATTCACCAAGGTTCAGGGACACATGTCATCGATTTTGAAAACTACTCCATAATTCCCAATCGACTGTTTTTTATCAAACCCGAACAGATTCATTTTCTACACAGTACAAAATCGGTAGAATATTCGGCCATACAGTTTACCCAGAATTTTATCCTACCTATCCTCAATACCATGCAAAGACTCTCATTTCAAAGGCCACTTGCTACATATAGCGATTTGAATGAACAGGAACAGAAACGACTTTCCACGCTGTTCGAGCAAATTGCAATCGAGTCGAGGAGCAGTCTTCCCAACTCTACCCTTCTTATCCAGTCCGAGCTAAACACACTGCTTTTGGAATGGGCACGACTTTCACTACCCCATGCAAAACCCGATGCCTTTCCCCTTCTGTTGCTCAAATATAAAGACCTTATCGAGCAACGATTTTCTGTGCAGCGACAAGTACGGTACTATGCCGCTCAACTGGGTGTAACCCCCAACTACCTCAACATACTCACACAAAAGCACTGCAACAAATCGGCATTGGCTCTAATTAACGATCGGGTAATACTTGAAGCCAAGCGACTTTTGGTGCGTTCCGACAAAGATATAACCGAAATTGCCTACCTGCTGGGATTCAACGAATTGTCCTATTTTTCCAAATTCTTTAGACAACACACAGATTCAACCCCTATCCAATTTCGCAACAAAATGAATAAAATGTACCAAGACTGAAATAATTTGTATAACCTCCCAACCTCTCCAGAGTCATAACTTTGCTCCCAAAATCTCAATGTTATGACACAAGGAAACAGCATTACTCAAGAACAACGAAACAAGGGAGAAAGAAGAACCGCATTTGTCGTACTCTTCTCAGCCGCGACCATGATTCTGGAAATTATTTTCGGACTGCTATCCAAATCGATGGCACTCCTGGCCGATGGCATACACATGGGTTCACACGTCTTAGCTATCGGGCTAAGTTGGGGGGCCTACATTCTGGTACGACACCTTGAAAAAAAACCAGCTCGCAATATTGACAGTGAGAAAGTTCTCGCCTTGTCGGCTTACACAAGCGGTATATTACTACTCGTCTTTGCTCTTTTTATCATCATCGAGGCCTTCAAGCGATTTTTCTCACCACAGATAGAGATACACTATGTCGAAGCGATGATTGTAGCAGTCATAGGCATGCTGGTGAATCTCATCTGTGCCTTTATTCTTCACGACAGAAACAGCGGGCACATCGATTACAACCGACACTCGGCCTACCTGCACATCCTGGCCGATGCCCTCACAAGCATTGGGGCCATATTCGGCTTAATATGCGCCATGATTTGGCATATCATCTGGATCGACACCCTCGTTGCCTTGGTATGCTCGCTCGTGATTATTCGCTGGGCCTATAGACTACTTATCGATACCGGGCGTAAATTAACCCTCAACTGATTATTAATTGCCCTACTGCAAAAAAAAGAGGCCGCCGATTTCCGTGAAGGAAATCGGCGGCCTTTATGTAGCTGTTGAGCTATCGATTAGAGTTTGCCGGCGCTACCCAATACGTTCTCGATTTTGTGAACGTAGAGTTTCTCCATGTTGTCACGAGCCGGACCCAGGTATTTACGAGGATCGAACTCGGCAGGATTCGTAGCAAATACTTTGCGGATAGCAGCAGTCATAGCCAGACGGCTGTCGGAGTCGATGTTGATTTTGCAAACGGCCGATTTGGCAGCTTTACGCAACTCCTCTTCGGGGATACCGATAGCAGCCTCGAGTTTGCCACCGTATTTGTTGATCGTATCGACCTCTTCTTGGGGAACCGAAGAAGAACCGTGCAGTACGATGGGGAAGCCCGGGAGTTTCTCCATAACAGCATCCAATACGTCGAATGCCAAGGGAGGAGGAACCAGACGACCCGTAGCGGGATCTACGTGGCATTGCTCGGGTTTGAACTTGTAGGCACCGTGCGAAGTACCAATCGAGATAGCCAGCGAGTCGCAACCGGTGCGGTGTGCGAAGTCGATAACCTCTTCGGGGTTGGTATAGGTGTGGTGTTCGGCCGAAACCTCATCCTCAACACCGGCGAGAACGCCCAGCTCACCTTCAACGGTTACATCGAATTGATGAGCATAGTCAACTACTTTTTTCGTGAGGGCTACGTTCTCTTCATAAGGCAGGTGAGAACCGTCGATCATCACCGAAGAGAAACCCGTGTCGATACACGATTTGCACAATTCGAACGAATCGCCGTGGTCGAGGTGCAACACGATTTGAGGATGTTCGCAACCCAACTCTTTGGCGTATTCTACTGCGCCTTGTGCCATATAACGAAGTAACGTTTGGTTGGCATAATTACGAGCACCTTTCGATACTTGCAGAATCACAGGCGATTTCGTTTCTACGGCTGCTTTGATAATTGCTTGCAACTGTTCCATGTTGTTGAAGTTGAAAGCAGGGATAGCATATCCGCCTTTGATAGCCTTGGCAAACATCTCTCTGGTGTTTACCAATCCTAATTCTTTGTAGCTTACCATCTTATTATAAATTATAGGTTAGTAAATTCTACCGCAAAGATAAGCATTTTTACCGATTAGCTCTATCTGCAAACTTAAAAAACATGCCCCTGCCTCTACTTTTTTACTAATTTTACATAAACAGGAACCCGGGGTCACCCCTTCCGACGGTTTGCATATTTTTTCAGAATAGACAATGATATGCAATCAAAGAGACTTCGGGCCGACGAGTTCTGCATTTTACGCCCCTTTCTGTTTTCTCTATTCAATTATTATCTGTACTTTTGCTCACTGTATATTTTTTATAATACCCATCATTCAATCTGTTTATAAAAAATGAGAAAATGGCGCATCGAAGACTCCGCCGAATTGTATAACATCAACGGTTGGGGCCTGAAATATTTTTCAATCAACGAAAAGGGTCACGTGGCAGTAACTCCTCGCGAGGGGAGCGCATCGGTCGATCTCAAGGAGTTGATGGACGAGCTGCAAGTGCGCGACGTATCCTCGCCGGTCTTGCTGCGTTTCCCCGATATTCTCGACAACCGCATCGAGAAGATTTCAAAATGTTTCCAACAGGCAGCCGACGAATATGGCTACACGGCCAAGAACTTTATCATCTACCCCATCAAGGTAAACCAGATGCGACCGGTGGTCGAGGAGATCGTGAGCCACGGCAAGAAATTCAACATCGGCCTCGAGGCCGGGTCGAAACCCGAGCTGCACGCCGTGCTGGCTATCAATACCGACGAGAACTCGCTCATTATCTGTAACGGATATAAGGACGAGAATTATATCGAGCTGGCTCTTTTGGCCCAGAAGATGGGTCGCCGCATCTTCCTCGTAGTCGAGAAGATGAACGAGCTGAAACTCATTGCCGACATTTCGAAACGACTGAAGATTCGCCCCAACATCGGCATCCGCATCAAGCTGGCCAGCTCGGGTAGCGGCAAGTGGGAAGAGAGCGGTGGCGACGGCAGCAAGTTCGGTCTCAACTCCAGCGAGCTGCTCGACGCACTCGATTTCCTGGAGAGAACCAAGATGTCCGACTGTCTCAAGCTCATTCACTTCCACATTGGCAGCCAGATTACCAAAATACGTCGCATCAAGAATGCACTGAAAGAAGCTTCGCAATTCTATGTTCAACTCCAGAACATGGGATTCAACGTCGAGTTTGTCGATATAGGCGGCGGCCTGGGTGTCGATTACGACGGCACCCGCTCCTCGTCGAGCGAGAGCAGCATGAACTACTCGATACAGGAGTATGTAAACGACTCGGTATCGGCACTGGTCGATGCCTGTGTAAAGAACGATCTGCCTCAACCCAACATCATCACCGAGTCGGGCCGCTCGCTCACCGCACACCACTCGGTACTGGTATTCGAGGTGCTCGAAACCACCTCGCTCCCCATCTGGGACGAGAAGGAGGAGTTGGGCGAAAACCCGCACGAACTGGTCGATGAACTCTACAAAATATGGGACAACATGAACCAGCCCCGCCTGCTCGAGTCGTGGCACGACGCCCTGCAGATTCGCGAGGAGGCTCTCGACCTCTTCGGGTTGGGACTGCTCGACCTGCGCACCCGGGCACAAATCGAACAACTGTTCTGGTCGGTAGCTCGCGAAGTAAACGAAATCGCATCGGACATGAAGCACGCCCCCGAAGAGTTGCGCAAGATTTCGAAGCTCTTGCCCGACAAATACTTCTGCAACTTCTCGCTCTTCCAATCGCTGCCCGACTCGTGGTCGATCGACCAGCTGTTCCCCATCATGCCCATCAGCCGGCTCGACGAACGGCCCGACCGCACCGCCACCATACAGGATATCACCTGCGACTCCGACGGCAAGATAAGCAACTTCATCTCGCCCCACGGCTCCAACTCACACCTGGCCGTACACGCCCTCAACAACAAGGAACCCTACTACATCGGTGTATTCCTGGTAGGTGCCTACCAGGAGATTCTGGGCGACATGCACAACCTCTTCGGCGATACCAACGCCGTGCATGTGAGCGTATATAAGGATCGCTACGAAATAGACCAGGTAATCGACGGCGAGACCGTGGCCGAGGTACTCGACTACGTGCAGTTCTCGCCCAAGAAACTGGTGCGCAGCGTAGAGACGTGGGTTACTTCGTCGATGAAAGCCGGAGTCATCACCCCCGAGGAGGGACGGGAATTCCTCTCGAACTACCGTTCGGGCCTCTACGGATATACTTATCTCGAAAACGATTAAACTCAACCCGATGGATTATCGGCCAGGAAGGAGCAACAGGAGAAGGGGAAATGCCCTTCGCGCCGCCACCCTCGATACCCGGCCGATAATCCATCTCTATTTTTAAACCCGCTATGCCACGCTATTTCATCTACCTCTCGTTCAACGGAGCCCGCTACCACGGTTGGCAAATTCAGCCCAACGGCATCACCGTACAGGCCGAACTCGAAAAGGCGTTGGCAACCCTGCTGCGACACGAGACGCCGGTCACCGGAGCCGGCCGCACCGATGCCGGAGTCAATGCCCGGCTCATGGTGGCCCACTTCGACACCCCGGCTCCGCTCGACAATCCTGCCGAGACGGCCGACCGACTCAACCGCATACTCCCCCCCGACATTGCCGTGTACGACATACGGTCCGTTACCGCCGAGGCTCACAGCCGGTTCGATGCCCTCAGCCGCACCTACAAATACTACCTCATCGACCACAAGTCGCCCTTCCTCGAAACCTTCGCCTGCCGCTACCGCGGCACGCTCGATTTCGACCGGATGAACGAGGCGGCCGAGCAACTGTACCGATACACCGATTTCACCAGCTTCAGCAAGCTGCATACCGACGTGAAGACCAACAACTGCCGGGTGACCTTCGCCCGCTGGGAACGCGAGGGTGAGCAACAGGTATTCACCATCACGGCCGACCGTTTCCTGCGCAACATGGTGCGCGCCATCGTGGGCACCCTGCTCGACGTGGGGCGCGGCAAACTCTCGGTCGAGGGTTTCTGCCGCATCATCGAACAGAAAGACCGTTGCGCCGCCGGCACCTCGGTACCCGGCAAGGCGCTGTTCCTGCACGACATCACCTACCCCGACGACCTGTTCCTGCCCCGGTAAACCTTTTGGCAATGTACGACACGTCACTCTTACCGGCCATCGGCGCAGAGAGCAACACCTGTATATTTATATATGTAATACGACAAAAGAGGAAGTTCCCCGTTACTCGATTCAGCGGCGAGAGGGAGAGTTCTCACCCTTGCGATTCCACCTCGTAATCACGAAGTAGAGTCCCAGCACCACAAACGGGATGCTCAACACCTGCCCCATGTCGATAGGCATGGCGTTCTCGAAATCGACCTGGCGCTCCTTGAGGAACTCGATGAAGAAGCGGAAGAGGAAGATGAGCGTGATACAGAGCCCGAAGTAGAAGCCCCGGCCGCAACGGTCGCGACGAAGCCACACAACCCACACCATCACCCCAAAGAAGAGGAAGTAGGCCAACGCCTCATAGAGCTGTGCCGGGTGACGCGGCATCATATCCACCCGCTCGAAAACAAAAGCCCAGGGCACATCGGTGGGCATACCTATGATTTCGGAGTTCATCAGGTTGGCCAACCGGATAAAGCCTGCAGCCACCGGCGCAGCCACACCCATCATATCGAGAATGTCGAGATAATGTATCTTGGTCTTGCGACAGAAGAGGGCCAGGGCAATAATCAGTCCCAACGTGCCCCCGTGGCTCGCCAGTCCCGCATAGCCGGTGAAGCGCCAGCCCCCGCCGGGCAAAGAGTGAATAGGCAAGATTATTTCGAGCGGATGGCTCAGGTAATACTCCGGCTCGTAAAAGAGGCAATGCCCCAACCTCGCCCCGATGAAAATACCCAGGAAACTATATATGAACAGGGTCTGGAACGTATCCAACGGAAGTCCCTTCAACTTATACAACTTATAAACCACCTGGCAACCCACCCAAATGGCAATAAGCCAGAAAATACTGTACCAGCGTATAGCGATACCCGCTACCGAAAAGAGCACCGGGTCGGGATTCCAATGAATGTAAAGCAACTCCATAATTCTATTCTCTATCGTGGCGCCATTGCCACAAACGGTACAAAGATAACACAATCTACATTTACACAGATGATACAAACAGAGAAAAGAATCGCTACCTTTGCACTCAAATAGGTAAAAAAAGATGTGGTTATCGCTTGCTTTTCTCTCGGCCTTCCTGTTAGGCTGCTACGAGGTATGTAAAAAAACGTCGCTCAACGGCAACGCCGTCATCCCCGTGTTGTTTCTCAACACCCTTTTCTGCAGTCTGCTGTTCTTGCCCTGCATCATACTCTCCTACGGGTTTCCCGATCTGATGCGCGACTCGATGTTCTACGTGCCCCCTTCGACCCTGCGCGAGCACCTCTACATCATCGGCAAGGCAGCGCTGGTGCTCACCTCGTGGACCTGCGCCTACTTTGCCACCAAGCACCTGCCCATCACCATAGCCGGCCCCATCAAGGCATCACAGCCGATACTCACCCTCATCGGGGCATTGCTCATCTTCGGCGAACGGCTCAACCTCTACCAGTGGGTGGGCGTGCTGCTGGCTATTGTCTCGTTCATCATGCTCTCCTTCTCGGGGCGGAAAGAGGGAATCAACTTTCGCCACAACCTGTGGATACTCTTCATCGTGCTGGCCACCATCACGGGAGCCGCCAGCGGGCTGTACGACAAATACCTCATGTCGCACGGCTTCGACCGCATGACCGTGCAGGTGTGGTACTCCTACTACCAGATGGCCATGATGGCCGTCGTACTGCTGCTTCTGTGGTATCCGCAGCGCAAACACACCACCCCGTTTGTGTGGAGACCCTCGATATTCTTCATCTCGCTCTTTCTTGTCTGTGCCGACTTTGTTTATTTCTACGCCCTCAGCTACCCCGACTCCATGATATCGATCGTCTCGATGGTGCGACGCAGCAGCGTAGTGGTAAGTTTCATCGCCGGAGCGCTCCTCTTCAAGGAGAAAAACATACGCAGCAAATCGTTCGACCTGGTGCTCGTGTTGTTGGGAATGTTCTTCCTTTACCTGGGCACGAAATAGCGGCGATGTTTCTTGCACCTGAAAAAGCTATTTACTATTTTTGTCCAAACGTTTGACATGAAACCAAGAAGAGTATTGTTCATAAGCGCCATCGTCACCGCCGGTGTGTTGCAGGCCATCGAGCCGGCAGCCCAATGGTTTGCCGCCATGCCCGACTCACTCGTGCCTACCATCGAGGTGAACCGGCGCAAAGACCTCATCGATCTCTTCCATGCCGGACAGAAGGCCCAGGTAGCCACACAGCTGGGGGGGCTGGCTCAAATGACACAGTTACAGGAAAACAGCCTGACCGTAGCCCTCTCGGAACAAAGCCAAATGGCCATGCACCTCTACACGACCCACAGCAACGACACTCTCGTTGTACTGGTCAACACGGTCTATGCCCCGGCCGGCGACAGCCGCATCCGTTTTTTCAACAGCCAGTGGCAGGAGTTGCCCGCATCGAAATACATCAGGCCATTGACCAAAGAGGCATTTTTCCTCTTTCCCGACAGCCTCACCAAAGCCCAGCGCGAAGAGATTATGCGCCCGGTTGACATCGAACTCGTCGAATACACCTTCGACACCGATGGTTCGATATGCGCCCGCCAGTCGTGGAAAGAGTATCTCGACAGCCAAGACTACAATCGGCTCAAGCCTTACCTGCGCGAGTCGATTACCCTTCGCTGGAACGGGAAAAACTTCAAAGACTAAACGACAAACCGTATATATCATAAAAAATTAAAAACAAGCAAAGGGGACAAGAAAAGTAAAAACTTGACATAAAAGAAAATAAGCGTTAGCTTCGTTCTCCGCCAATAGAAACTTCGCAACTTTCATACAAGCATAGAGAACCCAGTGACGAGTTGCCATGTAGATACATCTACGTGGGCTTGTTCTTGTTTGTATGCTTAGGCAATGCGAAGGCCTCTATTGGACAAACATTAGGCAAGACCACGTTTTTTTATTTCCCTCCCGGTGCCCAACCTCCCCGCAAAGAACAAAAGCCTGCGCTTGCAACTCAATGGATCATGAGGAACATACACATCGGACAAATCATTCACAAAAAATTCAAAGAGAGCGGACTTTCGGTCGCCGAGTTTGCCTCACGAATCAACCGCACGCGAGGTACCATCTATGACATCTTTTCCCGGAAGAGTATCGATACCGACCTGCTCATCATCATCTCAGATGTACTGCAATACGACTTCTTCCAGGAATACTATCAGCAAAAGGACCATCCCCAATCTCCCACCCAAATCTGCCACATCCATTTCAACGTCGAAGGCATCACCGACGCCAAGCTCCTGTGCCAATACCTGGCACCCTGCAAGAAAAAATAGAGCCGTATTTGTACAATAAATCCGGCAGTACTGTACAGTTATTCCTACACGCCTCACCCCCTTTGTTTTATTATTTTATATTTTATTTGTATAAAATACACTTAAACAAGACGTATAATGAACAAAAGATTTATTCTTGCAGGAGGAGGGGCCCTGTTCATATTTCTTTTTTCGCAATGTGTCACCATAGGTTCCTCCTTGCAGCCGATAACCTCTTCGCCTCAGGAATACGGGGCACCTTCTGAGGTCCTCGACAGCAACAATCAACAAACTATCGACAACACAGACATACTCAACAATCCCGGTTTATAGAGGCCGGTAATCTCCCCGAACGAGATGAGGAATATACACATCGGAAACATCATTCACGAAAGATTTAAAGAAAGCGGGCTATCGGTCACCGAGTTTGCTACACGAATCAACCGCACGCGAGGTACCGTCTATGACATCTTTTCCCGAAAGAGTATCGATACCGACCTGCTCATTACCATCTCGGACGTATTGCAGTATGACTTTTTCCAGGAATACTACCAGCAAGGGAGCCACCCCCAATCGCCTGCCCAAATCTGCCATATCCATCTCAACGTCGAAGGCATCACCGACGCCAAGCTTCTGTGTCAATACCTGGCGCTTTGCAAGAAGAAAAAATAGGCATATAGTACAATAATTCCGGCAGGTGTGTTCAGTTATTCCTGCACACCCCAACCTGCTTTATTTGCTCTTTTTATATTTCTTTGTGTAAAATACACTTAAAACAAGATGATAATGAATAAAAAGATTACCCTTGCCGGCATGGGTCTCCTACTCATCTGGCTCCTCTCGCAGTGTACAACCTCTCAAATAGTCTATTCAAACGTATCGGTTCCCGAAGAGGGCGGTATTCGCTTTGAGAAACTTACCGACGAGACTCGCGATAACGTCAGCGGTATATCTACCCGTAACGAATATGGCAAATTCGAATGGTGGGTCAACCCCAGCATTGCAGTTTCGCCCGACGGCCGCCGGTTTGCCTACCTCTCCTACAAAAACAAGCAAACCAATATCATGGTAGCCAGTGCCGAACGTGGCGGTAGCGGTGCCACCCAACGCACCTTCCGCAACTGGGTAACCGACCTCTCGTGGTCGCCCGACGGTTCGCAACTCTACTTCTCGGAACAGCGCAACAATACCAGCTCCATATACTGCATCAACGCCGATGCCGGAAGCGTGCTCAACCAGCTCACCTTCGGCAGCACCTACGATGCAGCGCCTTCGGCATCGCCCTATGACCCCGACCTCGTGTTCTTCTCGCGTAGAGACTACGGCTCATACAGCATCTGGAGCTACAACCGCAAGAACAATCTCTTTACCAACTACTCCACGGGCTGTACTCCCGAACCCTTAAAAGACGAGCCCAACACCTTCCTCTGCACCCGGTTCAACGACAAGGGCATCGGCGAAATCTGGAAAGTGAACTATCAAACCGGTATCGAGACCCTTATCCTCTCGCGTCAGGAACAGAGCTTCACCACACCGCGCATCTCGCCCGACGGCAAATGGATCGTGTGCATGGGCAACAGCTTCGACCCCAAGAACAAACGTGTCCAAAACCTCGACATCTTTGTAGTCCGCACCGACGGTACTCAGTTTACCCAACTCACCTTCCACCCGGGTAACGACGGTTGTCCCGTGTGGTCGCCCGACGGTCGCAGCATCTATTTCCTCTCCCAACGCGGCACGGCCAAAGGTCTGTTCAACGTATGGCGCATGAATTTCAACCTCCAATAAAACGAGACTACCAACATGAGAAAATCGATTCTTACCCTTGTGGTGTTCCTCATCGGCACCTTGGCGGCATCGGCTCAATGGAGTAGCGCCGGAGACGGAACAGGATACAACAACACCTCTGCAAACACGTCTAAACGAGTAATCGGGTTTTACCGGGTAGGAGGCTCGCTGTCGTTCAATACGCTCAGTGGTAATTACTTCGACAAGAACGCATCAGGAAAAGTCACGGGAGCTATCAACCTGGCCCGACTTGGATTTTTCCTCGGCAAGAATAGCCCCATCTACTTGGGCTTCGGTTGGGATCTTCCCTTCAAAGGATGGAAGGAAGAGGTGGAGATAAACGGCCGTACTTTCACGACCAACTACAACGGCGTAGGCTATCGCTTCCCGATCTTCGTTGGGTACCAATATCCCATTACCCAGGATTTCAAAGTATATGGGCATACCGGCCCCAGCTTCGATGTCGATTTTGGCTATTGGGGCAGCGTAGAATATGACGGAGAGAAAGAGGATATTTCCAGCGAGGATCTGGTTGACACTTTCAGGGTACTCAATGGCTCGTGGATGTTCAGCGCCGGCATTACCTATAAGAAACTCTATGTGGGTCTCGAATATGCCCTTCCCTTTAAAGATATATTTGACTACGAATATGTTGATGAAAGCATAAAAGGGAAAATAGGCACATTCAATATCTGCTTAGGGCTGAACTTCGATATCAAGGTCAAGAGAAAATAAAAGACTTCATACACTTTGTTTCGGGGGAAGGTTGACTCCACGCCACCAACGATTCTTTCCAGAGTTTATCTTCCCCCAAAACTTTTTTTACTTACAATCCCGGTAGAAGCAGAACATAAACCCGAATATATACACCACCACTAAAACACGTTCATCCATGAAAAAATCGATCCTTACCCTCATCATACTCTTCATCGGCTCGCTGTCGGCATCGGCCCAATGGAGTAGCGCAGGAAACGATACAGGGAATAGCACTACTTCCTACGGCAACAATAATAAACCCGCAGGGGGATTCATACGAGTAGGAGGAGCCGTCTCGTTCAATACCCTTGGCGGTTCATACTTCGAAGACCAAACCAACGTCTCGGGAAAAACAACCGGTATCATTTCGCTCTGTCAAGTAGGAGGCTATTTCGGGAAAAACAAGAACTTCTACGCAGGGTTAGGCGTGGAACTCCCCTTCAAAGGATGGAAAGAAGAGGTGGAGATAAACGGGAGAACAATGACAACCACTTATAATACCATGGGGTATCGTATCCCGATTTTTATCGGATACAACTATCGGTTCACCCCAAAGGTGAGTCTGTATGTGCAAACCGGAATCAACTTTGATTTTGATTTTGCCGGGTATTGGGGAACCATCGAATATAATGGAGAGAAACAAGATTTGAAAGACACTCTGCCCGACGAGTACTTCAATATCTTCAACAGCTCCTGGGCCGTACAAGCCGGTGTCGTACTCCACAAAATCCATTTGGGATTGAACTACTCATTGCCCTATACCGACATATTCAATCACAAACATGTAGCCGATGACATAAACGGCCGGTTAGGAGCCGTCAATCTTTACATAGGGCTGGCATTTGACCTCAAATAGGTCACACACGGAAGGAGGAAGTCGAATACCCGCACCACACAGGCTCGCGTATTCGAGCCCTCATATTCTATCGAGTAATCTGGAAACCAATCATATAGAGAAAGTTATTATCAACAAGAGGGGACTTCATAAAAAAGGGGGACTTTTTTGACGAAAACAAACCTTTAATATATATCTATTATCATGAAACACTTACGTATTACATCGTGGGCTGCCGGCTTGTTGGCCGTAGCCCTGTTGAGCGGATGTTCAAAAGAGCAGTCCGAAGTCACAATCGACGACATTCAAGGGAGAGCCACCATTGTAGGCAGCCTCTGCTACAGCCAAGGTCAAGACTTCAAGAACGGTCAGTTCCAGGAATTGCTGCAACCGGCTGCCGGAGTCAAAGTTGTTATCCAGGTGAGCAACGCTTCGCTCGACCCCAACGGTACGGCCAAGGGCTATACCCTCTATGAAGCAACAACCAACAACGAGGGTAAATACGGTATTGAAATACCGGTCGTAGAAGATACCCGCATCACCGTCAAACCGGCATCGTTCATGGGGACACGCACCCTCGTGAGCGGCTGGGAAAACAACGCCCCCGTAATGGAGACCGAGGAGGTTGTCTTCAGCATTGGCAATATAGCCTCTCAAACGGTTTCGCCCGGCGACATCGTTGTGAAAGACGACATGTACAGCTACACCCCGCGCACCTTTGCCGAGACCTTCAACGAGACCGAAGAGATTAAAGGCAAGATTGGTATTGGCAAACTGTATCGCCAGAACGACCAACGCTACTGGGATGTAAAATCAGGTATCAACGTAATCTTTACCGTGACCTACAATTACCAGGAGACGACGACCGGTGGACAATCGGCAAACATCGTTCGCAAGTTTGGTGCCACCACCGACAACAAAGGTGAGTTCTCGGTCTTCATCCCGGTAAGAGCCAAAGGCGAAACCCTGCAACGACTCACCGTCGAGCCGGTAAGCTTCTATGAAAGCGAGTTCAAGCACTTCGACAATGCCGGCGATACCGAATATCTCGCAGGCGTTTATGCTCCCGGTGGTGCCTACTCTGGAGTTTACTCCAACTATACATTCCCCATAATCGAGAATATCGAAAACCCCGTGTGCGCCACCATGATCTTTACCGAAGACAAAGAGGGCGGATATGACGACAGCTTCTCCTGGTCTTACGTATCGGAATGGGGAACCAAATCTTTTGAATAATAAAACCTCGCCCTTATGAAAAAACTGATAGCCATCATACTCTCGGTCTGCCTGTTCCCAGCCATGCTTGGGGCCGAAGAGAAAGAAAAGAAACAATATCTGCCCGAGGAAGGTGACTGGGCCTTGGGTATCGACGTCGTACCCGTTTTGAGATACATAGGCAATGCCTTTAACGGCACCAACGGGACCAACGAAATAACCCACGTGGGGGGCACCCCGTTTACCAGCGGGAACGCCCACTTCAGAGACCGGGGCCTCATGCCCGACGTGTCGATTATGGGTAAATACATGCTCACCGACGAGTGGGCCTTGCGGGCCAATATCGGTCTGATGATTTCGGCCGAAAACGAAAAAGCCTACTCGATCGACGACCAGGCCCTGCTCGCCAATCCGTTGAGCGAGGCCAAAGTCACCGACGGTGTCCGCCACGAACGCAACGGCGTGAGCATGATGCTGGGCGCCGAATACCGAAAAGGTTCCCGCCGCGTGCAAGGAGTATTTGGCGGTGGACTCCTCTTTGCGTTCCAAAACAACAAAGACACCTACTCGTGGGGCAATGCCTTTACCGAGATTAACCAGTCGCCCTCGTCCTACACCTTTGCCGGTATGCCCAACGTACCTGCCGGCTATCGTGTCTTGAAGCAAAACGGAACCGGCAGCGACGTCTATCTGGGTCTGACCGGTAGCGCCGGTATCGAGTGGTTCGTTGCACCCAAGATCGCTTTGGGCGCCGAGGTCAACCTGAGCCTCTACTACATCTTTGGCTCACAAACCTACGTCGAAAGCGAAGGCTACAACACCACCAGCGGAAAGATAGATACTCGCACCGATCTGCTCTCACCGGGCGACAACGGCATCTACTTCGGCACCGAAAGCCTGGGAGGCTCCCTGTACATGACGTTCTATTTCTAATATTTTCATTTCGTATCTGTCGAGGAGGGGGATTCCCTCCTCGACAGATACCTGTTTTACGGTTCTCTGAACCGCCGCCACACGCTATCCATGAAAACACTGTCACGACTTATTCTACTGACCCTCCTGACGCTGGCCTTTACAGGATGCGAAATCGAGGGAAACTTCTCACCGACTCTCAACTCGGCTCAAGATGGTAGCGAAACGCTCGAGGTGACTATCTATGGTGTAAAATCCGAGGAGCTCACATCGACCAGTCCCAGCTCCATACTCTATGTCAAGGATTACACCCTGGTAGGATTCTACTCTCCCGACCACCCCGAGCTGGAGACCATCGTCCTGTTTCACGAAGGCTCAAGCTCCTGCATGCTGCTCTCCATTACCAAAGACTCCTTTATCTGGTACGAGATGGATCCGGTCACCGGGACTCCCTCGAATCAAGTGATGGTGGCCACTCCCCAAACTCTGATGGTGGGTACTATGGACTGGACCACAGGGCAAATGCAGTCCGATGCCCAAATCGTGAGTCTGTCGTCCCTGCGACAGGCCATACAGCCACGAGACCGACAGGACCAGGAAGACGAGAAGATGTTCAAGGAGCTGATAATCAAAGACATTATAGATCCTCTCATTCAATATGCCAATAAAACCTCAAATATACTGAGCTTGTCATTTTTCCTTCCCGAAGGGTTTGATCTACCCGGGTTCGACTTCATTCCTCAAATACTGGAAGTAACCAAGATGAGAATCGAAGAGTCCATGGTTTTCGATGAGATGGAATTGAACGAAGTGCGAGAACAGCACAGAAGAGAGTTTAACGTCAATATGATATTCCGCACCATGACGGTGCCTCTATCGACTGCCGTATCGGCATTTCAACTGGGCTATGAGCATGCAACCGGGAAGGAACTGGAAACCGACGAGGAGATCGCCTATTGCTCCGATATGTTCTCAAGAGGCTCATTCAACAGCCAGAGTGCAATCGTGTGGGAGGAGCTACCCCAAAGCCAAGACTTCGAATTGAGCATTTCGGAGGCCTATGACATCGAGAGAACCAGTGCAAAGATAAACGGTTCGTACCGATATACAGGCTATGGCGGTGCCAACATCGTGCAGAAAGGTGTTATTCTAACCCGCCCCGGAAGCAACGACCGAAAAGTATTCACGGCATCGACCGAAGGCGACAACTGGTCACTCACCCTCTCCGATCTGGAAGAGGCCACCACCTACCATGCCCAGTCGTTCCTCACTTCGACTCGCGGCACCTATTACAGTGGTCGCACGGTATCCTTCACAACCAAGGGGCTGAAGCTGTCGCTATCGCCCTCGAGCGTTGAGTTCCCGGTCAAAGGAGGCTCCCGCGGAATCTATGTCGAGACTACCGAAAACGCCCAGTGGGAGGTAACGTCAAAGCCCTCGTGGTGTTCCATTCAACGAGACAATGCCCAATACAGTTTCTTCATCGACGCCAAGAAGAGTTCGCTGCAAGAGCCTCGCCACGGCACTGTCACGGTGCGCGCCACGATTACCTACCCCGACGGCACTCAAGAGAGTCTGGAACAGTCGGTAGCGGTATCTCAAGAGGGGAATAATGAGGTGATACCGAACTCGTCATTCTCCAACACCCAATGGAGTATCACGGGGACCATGACGACAACGATGTATGACAGCGATGCTGGCACGCATATCCAAACTGCAAACATCAACGACGTCTTTACATTTGGCGAAGTGACGCAAGAGAGTTTCTCTTTCCAGGAAGGCTTCTGGGATACCTTCTTCCAAGAAAACGGCAATTTTGCCCTGAAATCGAACACCGGCACCGAGCTATCGCTCATCTATACCAACAACGTTGCTGGAATACCCATGCAAGGTGAACTGACTTTCACCCGGGTGAGCGCCACCTCGATGAAGGGACATATGGATGTCTCGTGGTACCTCAACGGAAATGGATTCACCACATCCTGCTCGATGAACTTCGACTTCACCGGCATCTTGATCAGGTAGCGCAGTTGTTGCACACCCGATAAAGCGACAGAGCCGCCCCGGGGACAATCGGTCCCGAGGCGGCTCTGCTCTGTATAAGTCTTACCGTATGTCCTTGAATTAGAACTCGGCGTTCTTGGGCGTACGGGGGAAAGGTATCACATCGCGAATGTTGGTCATGCCGGTAACGAACAGCACCAGGCGCTCGAAACCGAGACCGAAACCCGAGTGAGGTGCGGTACCGAAACGACGGGTATCGAGATACCACCACATATCTTTCATGGGGATATGCAGCTCCTCGATGCGCGAGAGCAGCTTTTCGTAGCTCTCCTCACGCTGCGAACCACCGATGATTTCGCCGATACGGGGGAAGAGCACATCCATGGCACGCACGGTCTTGCCGTCGTCGTTGAGTTTCATATAGAAGGCCTTGATCTCCTTGGGATAGTCGGTGAGGATAACCGGTTTCTTGAAGTGCTCCTCAACCAGGAAACGCTCATGCTCGCTTTGGAGGTCGGCGCCCCAGTAAACGGGATATTCAAATTTGTGGCCCGACTCCTCGAGAATCTTCACACCCTCGGTATAGGGCAGACGCACGAAATCGTTCTCAACGACAAACTTCAAGCGCTCGATCAACTCATTGTCATACATCTGGCAGAGGAATTCGAGATCGTCCTGACAATTGTCGAGGGCATAGCGAATGAGGTATTTGAGGAAGTCCTCGGCCAAGTCCATATTCTCTTCGATTTCGTTGAAGGCAACCTCGGGCTCTACCATCCAGAACTCGGCCAGGTGACGGGGCGTATTGGAGTTCTCGGCACGGAACGTGGGGCCAAAGGTATAGATGGCACCCAGCGACATGGCTCCGAGCTCGCCCTCGAGCTGACCCGACACGGTGAGGCTGGTGGGCTTGCCAAAGAAGTCGGCGCTGTAATCGACAGCCCCATCGTCGGTGCGGGGCACGTTGTTAAGGTCGAGTGTCGTTACCTGGAACATGGCACCAGCACCTTCGCAGTCGCTGGCCGTGATGAGCGGCGTGTTCAGATAGAAGAAGCCGCGGTCGTTGAAGTATTTGTGAATGGCATAGGCCAAGTGGTGACGGATGCGGAACACGGCACCAAAGGTATTGGTGCGGGGACGCAAATGGGCAATCTCGCGCAGGAACTCGAGCGTGTGTCCCTTCTTCTGCAAAGGATACGAATCGGGATCGGCACTGCCATAGAGCTCGATGCTCTCGGCCTGAATCTCGGCCTGCTGTCCTTTACCCTGCGACTCGACCAGCGTGCCAATGACACTGATGCAGGCACCGGTCGTGATAGGTTTCATCTCGGCCTCGGTAAACTTCGAGAGATCGACTACTATCTGTATATTTTTAATCGTAGAACCATCGTTCAAGGCAATGAAGTTTACATGCTTATTACCCCGGCGCGTACGCACCCAGCCTTTTACATTTATCCTTGTTCCGTAAAGAGATGCATCAAAGGCATCGACAACTTTGGTCCTTTTCATTGTTTCCATACTCTTTCAATCTATTGGTTTTAAGCACCGCCGCCCCGAACGGGTTTCCCGAGCGGGGCGTGTGGCTATTTGACTATTTTACTTATTCAAACGAACCCATCTGCAACATGTTCACCTCTTGTTGCGTGAGGTAACGCCAGCGGCCGCGTTGCAGGTTTTTCTTGGTGAGACCGGCAAAATAGACGCGGTCGAGTTTGACTACCCGGTAACCCAGAGCCTCGAAAATACGGCGCACGATACGGTTGCGGCCCGAGTGGATTTCGATTCCCACCTGGTTCTTGTCGGTATCGTTGGCATAGCTCACGGCATCGGGTTGTATGGGACCATCTTCCAGCTCTACCCCATCGGCAATGCGCTGCATATCCTCTTCGTTCACGTCGCGATCGAGCCAAACGTGATAGATTTTCTTCTTGATGAACTTGGGGTGCGTGAGCTTCGAGGCAAGGTCGCCGTCGTTGGTGAGCAGCAGCACACCCGTGGTGTTACGGTCGAGACGACCTACGGGGTAGATGCGCTCGGTGCAGGCGTTGCGCACGATGTCCATCACGGTGAGGCGGTCCTGCGGGTCGTCCGAGGTGGTCACGCAATCTTTTGGTTTGTTCAGCAGCACATAGATCTTGCGCTCGAGGGTAACGACTTTGCCACGGAAGGTTACCGTATCGTTGCGGGTAATCTTCGTACCCAGCTCGGTTACCTGCACGCCGTTTACCATCACTTCGCCGGCCTGGATATACTCGTCGGCCTCACGACGCGAGCAGATGCCCGCATTGGCCATGAACTTGTTGAGACGAATCGGTTCGTTGGGATCTACCTCGGGCAGTTCATACTCGATGCGTTGCGGACGGCTGTTGAAATTCTTGTTGTTGCGACGTTGTTGTGGCCGGTTCTGGTTATACCGGTTGTTGCCATATCCGCCCTGGCGGTTCTGGTTGTAGCCACCCTGGCGATTCTGTTTGGGGTAGTAGGGGCGCTCGTTCTCGCCGTAAGGACGTTGTTGATAGCCCTCACCCCCTTCGTTGTTGCGATTGTAGTCCTGATTGTACCGCGGAGCGTTGTTGTAGTTGTTGTTCCGACGGTTGTTACCATATCCGCCCTGACGGTTCTGATGATATCCGCCCTGGCGATTCCCATAGTTATTGGGGCGTTCATTGGCATAGGAGCGATTCCCTCCCTCACCATAATTACTGTTGCGGGAGTAGTGTGGACGCTCGGTATTTACGCCATACGATGCATGTCCCTCTTCTCCACCTCTTTTGTACTCTACTTTCTCATATCGTTCGGTCATGCCTTCACGGTTCGATACCCCGATACGAGGGCGCTTAGCTCTTTTTTCGCTTTCCATAGGAATTAATTGTAATTAAAAAACACAAGCCTCTCGGCCTAACTAAAATTATCTATTGTTCTATCGATTATTTTTTTACCTTTTTCGCGGCAAAGATACAAAGGATTTTCCATTTCATCTCTTTCACAATCAAATAAGTTATCATTTTCTTCTTAAAAAAACAAAAGGCAATTCTCTTTGTTCGCTCGGGATGAAAACGGGTATAAAAAGCACCGATTCTTCGGCGCCCTGCCTTCATCGAGAATAACAGGTGCAACCCAAGAATCGGCTTATACAGTAGAGGGCTCGCCTTTCAACAAGGCAGGCCGTGAATTACTTGACGCTTAGAACCCGGTGTAGGTGTGCGGCGTGATGCGGCGCAGCTCTTCCTTAACCGACTCCGACACGTTGAGGGTGTCGATAAACTCGCGTATCGACTCGGCATTGACTACCGAGTTGGTGCGGGTGAGGGCCTTCAAGGTCTCGTAGGGGTGCGGATAACCTTCGCGACGCAGAATCGTCTGGATACCCTCGGCTACCACATTCCACATCTGATCGAGATCGTGATAGATAGCCTTCTCGTTGAGCAGCAGCTTGTTCAGCCCCTTGATGGTGCTGTGGAAGGCGATGAGCGTATGAGCCAAAGGCACGCCTACGTTGCGCAGCACGGTCGAGTCGGTGAGGTCGCGTTGCAAACGCGAGATGGGCAACTTCTTGGCCAGGTGCTCAAAGATGGCATTGGCCAGACCCAGGTTACCCTCGGAGTTCTCGTAGTCGATGGGGTTTACCTTGTGAGGCATGGCCGATGAACCTACCTCGCCCTCTTTGATTTTCTGCTTGAAATACTCCATCGAGATGTATTGCCAGAAGTCGCGGTCGAGGTCGATGACTATCGTGTTGATACGGCGCAGGGCGTCGAACAGGGCAGCCAGGTTGTCGTAGTTCGAAATCTGGGTCGTCCAGGCTTCACGCTCAATGCCGAGACGCTCTTTGAGGAAACGGTTCCCGAAGGCAGGCCAATCGATATCGGGATAGGCAAAGTGGTGGGCGTTGAAGTTACCCGTGGCGCCACCGAATTTCCCGCTCATGGGCACAGCCTTGAGCAGCTCGATCTGTTTCTCGAGACGGTATCCGAATACCCGTATCTCTTTGCCCAAGCGGGTGGGCGATGCCGGCTGACCATGCGTCTTGGCCAGCATGGGTATATCTTTCCACTCCTCGGCATAATGGTTGATCAGGCCCAACATCTCGTCGAGCACCGGCATATAGCAGTCGTGCAGTGCCTCTTTTATCAACAGGGGTACCGACGTGTTGTTGATATCCTGCGAGGTGAGACCAAAGTGGATAAACTCCTTATAGGCCTCGAGGTGCAACTCGTCGAATTTCTCCTTGAGGAAATATTCGACCGCCTTTACATCGTGGTTGGTGACCGACTCAATCGACTTTACCCGGGCGGCATCGTCCTCGGTAAAGTTTTGATAGATTGCCCGCAAGGCCGGGAAGAGGTCGTGACTCACCCCCGAGAGTTGGGGCAAGGGCAACTCGCACAAAGCGATAAAGTACTCAATCTCGACCCGTACCCGGTACCGGATAAGAGCCCACTCCGAAAAATAGAGCGCCAAATTTTCCACCTTGTTGCGGTAGCGGCCATCGATAGGCGATATAGCCGTGAGTGATGATAATTCCATAATCTGTGTTTTGAGTGAAACGGAGCACAAAAATACGATTTCCTGCGTAATTTTATCGAATAATTTTCTTTTTTGTTTTGGAAATAAAAAAATTGTGTTACCTTTGCATCGCTTTTCCGGAAGCAATCCGGGCGTTTAGCTCAGCTGGTTTAGAGCATCTGCCTTACAAGCAGAGGGTCGGCGGTTCGAATCCGTCAACGCCCACCACCAAGGCCGGTATAACCGGTGCACATGGAGAGGGAGAAGAGAAAACCCTGGAGTGGTGGCAAAGCCGCTACAAAAAAACAGGGGCGTTTAGCTCAGCTGGTTTAGAGCATCTGCCTTACAAGCAGAGGGTCGGCGGTTCGAATCCGTCAACGCCCACCAAGACCGAAGGAAAGGCAATCAAACACCGATTGACGGTCGAATAAAACCCTGGAGCGGCGACAAAGCTGCCACAAAAACAGGGGCGTTTAGCTCAGCTGGTTTAGAGCATCTGCCTTACAAGCAGAGGGTCGGCGGTTCGAATCCGTCAACGCCCACCACTCACCAAAAACAACATATATGTCCGCACTTGTAAGCAATCGCTTGCAGGTGTTTTTTATTTTCACCCTATTTATCCCGATACTCCACACTCGACCCGATGCGCCGCCGACCCTTGTGACGTATCGCACTGCCACAGCAGGTGCAACGATAGTAGAGATAGAAGTGCTCGGTAGCGGTCGTCTCCCGCTCGACATACTCGTCCACCGTATCGGTTACCACCAGGGTGTTGCTTTGCCGCTCGACCTTGCGCGAGAGCAACCGGTTCGCGTCGTGCTCATCGACCGTGACTACCACGTGCGAATCGCCCCGCCCCAGAAACTCGAGCGAGTTGACCCGGTGACAATGCGGACAGCGCAAATCGACATTCACCCCCACCAGCATCCACGCAATGGCAATGCCTACATAGACAAAGAATATATTGACCGAGGGGGTCGATAGATAGAACAGATACAGATGGAAGACGATGAGCACAAACAGCACCGACAGAAACTTGACCATCCCGTTGGAGAGTGGCCGTATATAGAACAACGTGCGACGCAACAGCCACGGCAACAGGAAGGCCAGGAAGAGCAACAGCAGCGTATCGACTACCCCGGCCACTCCACGGGCCATCCAGCGGGGCATAGTGCGGCTACCCAAATTTCCGTAGGGATAGGCCTCGTAATAACCGGCCTGTACATAGTTGGGGTTGACACGAATAATCGAGTTAACAAGATGCGAGAAGAACGGCAGCGAACGGGTAGGCTCTCCCGACAGGCTATAGCCGGCCAGGGTATCGTTTTCGAACGTCAGCATCACGGTCTTGTACAACGCCGAGTCGTTTTGCAGCACATCGATACTGGGGAGATAGGCATACTTGCGCTTCCCCTCGACCACCACGCTCTGCGCCGGTTCATACCGGGCCTCGACAGCAGCCAGGCTGTCGCCCTTGAACTGTTCCAGCTCCCGATCAAAGGCTACCAACCGATCGGTAATGAGCTGTTTCTCATCGGCACTGCGGCGGGTATAAACAAACTCCTGCCCGCGAATAGGCCAATAAATGGGCTCGAAAGCCAGCTCCTCGCCATTGTCGAGTATGTAGAGATAGGGATAGGCGCTCTGTTTCGTCTCAGACTTCATGGGATTCTCGGCCAGCCGCTCCACCCGCTCGACCTTGAAAGGTTTCAACTCGCCATCGACCTTGAGTTTCACCTCCAGTCCGGTAGCAGCCTCGGGCACCACAGCCAATCCCCGCGTGCCATCCGGCAACTCGACCTGATACTCGGCCCACGGTTTGTAACTGAGCAAGACAGGTTCATCGGGCAAATCGTAGCAGATAGCCAGGATACGCACCGTAGTCCCGGCCGGCAACCGACGCACCTGCTCCTCGCCGTCAACGCCCACGACCCGCAGGTCGGTACTCCAGCGCAAGGTCACCTCGCGCGAATGGGTACGCACCTCATCGACACGCATCGACGAGTAGTCGAGCAGATTCCACCACCCGAAGTTGGTCCACGGCAAAATACAAAGCAAAACCAAATAGATGATTACACCATAAACGATGCGACGCACCTCGCTATTCTTATCTTCCACCTTGTAATGACTTCTGTCCATATATCCCCTTTTTACCGATTAATAATAGATAGCTCTCGATTCCCGAACAGGAACAATTTCGAAACAAGACGCCGAACCACATCCTGTCTTATCCAAAGATAGAAAAAACTTTTTAAACTATTTCACAGAAGGAATATCTTTTTTACACACGAGCCACATTTCGGGAACGTGCCTCCATTCCAACAGCGCCACCACGCTCCCCCAAAGAGAAGAGCAACACGCTCCGTCACCCCCATCCATTTATACAAGGGCACAAAAAAAAGCGCCTACATTTCGATGTAAGCGCTGTCGTCTGTGACCCCGGAGGGGCTCGAACCCTCGACCCAATGATTAAGAGTCATTTGCTTCCAAGATTAGCCAATAAACTTTTAAACGGGACCAACAAAATGATTGCATTTTGCGATTCATCAGAGTTATCCCCTGTCATTTATCTTTATCTCCTTTCTATTTCAGAAGATGATCACAATCGATTTATAATCTCGATATAAAGCTACCATTTCAGGTCCCAATGAAGTTCATGGTTAAACAAAAAGATACCGACCTCGAAAATAACTATCAGGTCGGTATCTGAGAATTTTTGGCATTTATTTCAGAACGCCACTTTACGATTACCGCGGGAAGTTTGTAAGATATAGAATCCGTCAGGGAATCGCAATTCATTGTCGTTACCACTGTATACCTCACGACCATTCAAATCGTAGATGCGAATCTCTTTACCCGCAGGATTATGCAACATGCCTCCACTCACTATAATATCGCCAACTTCAACAGCATTAATGCCAGATTCAACATCTTTAATCGCACCAAAGTCTCTCCAAACCTCTGCAGTCCTATATTTATCAACACTTAAAGAAGGGACAAACAATTGGACATCGCTAAGACCAACATTTTCGAAAACATTTGACAAAATTTGTTGGGGCTCTTTGGCATAGTTTATGACCTTTTGCAGCCCAAAGCAACCCGAAAAGGCTTGCTCGCCGATTGATGTAACAGATTCAGGAATGGTGACTGAGGTTAGCCTATAGCTGCTTAAAAACGCATCATCTTCGATAGATATAACAGATTCTGGGATTATGTAAGTAGTTCTACTATTTCCCATAGGGTATTGAATAAGAGTTGTTGCTTCGAAATCAAATAAGACTCCATCAATGGATTTATAGTGATTATTTCCATTCTCTACATTTATCGTTGTCAGTCTAAAGCTGTTGGAGAAAGCCTTATCGCCGATTGATATGACAGATTCAGGAATGGTGACTGAGGTTAGCCCATTACAGCCCCAAAAAGCATAATTACCAATAGATATAACTGAATTCGGAATTATATAAGCAACTCTACTATTTCCCATAGGGTATTGAATAAGAGTTGTTGCTTCGAAATCAAATAAGACTCCATCAATGGATTTATAGTGATTATTTCCATTCTCTACATTTATCATTGTTAGTCCAGAGCTGTTGGAGAAAGCCTTATCGCCGATTGATATAACAGATTCAGGAATGGTGACTGAGGTTAGCCCATTGCAGTAATAAAAAGCATAATCGCCAATGGATGCAACGGAACTTCCAAGCATTATGGAAGTTAGTCCGGAACAACCATAGAAAGCTGATTCACCAATAGAGGTAACTAAATTTGGAATAACGACCGAAGTTAGTCCAGAACAATAACATATTCCTGTAGCTTTGCAAACAACAATGGCTTACTGTCAATACCAACAGTTTCTGATGTCATATTCAATGCCATTATTTCAAGGTCTGAGAATCCAGGGACTACTCCTTTTCTAGGCACATTCCCTGATTCATTGACAAAATTTCCAGCTACTTGCTTGCATATGTTCAGAAATTTTGCGAATATTGCATATAGTTTGTGTGTATGATATTTGCCCATTAAAAGTATACATAACTTTTTATACATAAATCTTTTATCAATTTAATTCCACTAACGGTATGAAAACAGGAAATTTATTCAAAATTCTTTTATTAATAATCTTTGCAACGACATTTGTCGCATGTGAAAGCGAGGAAAAAGATGGAGATTGGGAAGCGATGAAATGGGAAACCAATGTATCAAATATCAATAAAAACAAGATAGAAGTACCCAATGAGGGTGGCGTTTATGTCATTAAATGTACGAATTATAAAAGTTTTTGGATTAATGCGTTGTCTGAAAACGGTGAGTCTCTTCCAATAGATAATGAAGATGAAAAAATAGAAAGAGAGTGGTACTCTATAAAAATAAATGATGGAAACACCATGACTGTTTCGATTCTATCGAATAGTAGTGATGACAATAGAACTTTGAAAATAGGAATTCAAGCAGAAAATGCTTTTGATTCATTTTTGTTTGAGCAAAATAAGAACTAAGATAACTTTTGTATTCCTAGGAATAGCTATAATATTTTAACATGATAAAATTTAAGAGGGAGGACCACACGATTCTCCCTCTTAAATTTTACTACTCAAAGAATAGCAGATATTCCATCTTTCTTCTCAACTTAATGCGCGTTATGGTGCTGTAAAGAAATATTGAATAAATTAAGCAAAATACATTACCTTTGTTATCGTCTTAAACAATAAGCTAAAACTGAAGTGGAATATTGGAAACGAATTGCATAGAAAAATAGAAGATACAGCCTATATTGTTATCCTAATTGAGTTAATAATCAATAAAAGCGTTAAATCTTCACCCTTTAGAATGTACAATTAAAGACAATGACCATATTTCTGACTTATTACCTATAAAATATTGAGTAATAATCGGTTGTAAATACTAGGATTGTATATATGGTATGCCCATCACTTACCAAAAATTCAGAATTTTCCGGCGTGATAATTTCAGTCAACATATCGTTGAAACGAAGGGCATCATATTCTATATTTTTGAGGGTAGCCGGTAGAATCAACCTCCGCAAAGTAGAACTACCTTCATACCATTTACTAAGAGAATTATCTCTCACTTCCGCAAAAGCATGAATTGGAAGTGTATTAGCTTCATAGGTATGATACCAAACTCTATCATCTACCATCCAATCAGAGGTAATAGGAGCATAGCATCCTTCGTCCCCCTCATACGAAACAATTTCGGCCTCTGATAAATCTAATATTCGAGTGCTATTTATTGTTACTGCTTTTAATGTTTTAAAATCACGAGCATCTATTTCTCCTGTTATTTTAAGATACATGGCTGTTAAAGCCTCTTTTGACAATTTCAAATTTCCTGCACTAGAAGAATTCAATACTACAACTTCAGCAGACCATAACGAAGTTGGGAATCCTAACAATGCCATTGCAAGAAACAGACCAATTGTAATAATACGATTGATTTTCATAATATTTGAGAAATTTAAAGAATTCTAATTATTAGTATCTTGGTGAAGATCTTACTAACTCCCCTATATAAGACAGTGCAAATTTAAATAAAATTGTTATATAAAAGTTTTTTTTGAAAATAATTTACATATGGTTCTTCCAAAAGTTCCAAGCCTTAGACTCGATGAAAACGCCAAATTCTTGCCATCGTTTCTTATCGCTGTTATAGATATAAATTATTAAAAGAGGTCGCCATTAACAAAAGCTTTGACTTAGTCAACTAGCAACGTACGATATTGATGGTTGCGCTCATAGAACACTTTCAAACCTAATCGACCAAATTCCCGATGCGCTCCACTGCCTCCCTCTTTTTCCGCAGAGAGCCCGAGCGCAAGTGACACAAAAAAAGCGCCTACATTTCGATGTAAGCGCTGTCGTGTGTGACCCCGGAGGGGCTCGAACCCTCGACCCAATGATTAAGAGTCATTTGCTCTACCAACTGAGCTACGGAGTCATTCCTGTAGGAACGGGTGCAAAGGTAATGCTTTTCGAGAAATACACCAACGATTCTTCAAAAAAAATTTACCTCAACCCTCAAATTTCGTAAAAAACATCGGTTTCTCCCTCTCGCACCGACCCTCTGGCAAAGGTTATTCCTCGGGCTCTTCAAAGGTATAGAGTGCCGAAGGGTGGTTGCGGGTAAGCGCTACCAGTTCCACATCCTTGCCCACGCGGATACCCTCTTCGTAGAGCCGGTTTTCGATAGTCTTGTAGGCCAGTTCGGGGTGGTTGTTGTCGCCGCTCAGGTGACACAGGAAGATGTTACGCAAGGCCGGCGTATAGATGTGAGCCAGATAGTCGGCCGTGCGGGCGTTGTCCATGTGGCCGTTGTCGGCGAGAATACGCCGCTTGAGGTGAGGCGGATAGGTGCCATGCTGCAACATGGCCTCGTCGTAGTTCGACTCGATAACCAGGTAGTTGGCCTGCCGCAGATACTTGTCGGCCGTAGGGGTAATGGTTCCCAGGTCGGTGGCAAAGGCAAAATGAAGATTGCCGTAGGTAATAAAAAAGCCCACGTTGTCGCTCCCGTCGTGGGGCACCTCGAAGGCGGTAATGGTGAAATCCTTTATCTTGAACGGCACCTCCTTAATGATGGCCCGGTGGGCACTATACACTTTATCGACCATGCAGTAGTTGCGGTTCATGCCGTTCTTGATAGTCTCGGTAGTATAGATGGGGATTCCGTATTTTTCGCCCAGCGTTCCGGCGGCCTTGATGTGGTCGGCATGGTCGTGGGTGATGCACAAGGCGACGATTTTCTCAAACGGGATGCCATATTCTCTCAACACTTTTTTGATTGTGCGCACCCCTTTGCCGGCATCGATCAGTATGCCATACTCTTCCGTTCCCAAATAATAACAGTTGCCGCTGCTTCCGCTGGCCAAGCTCAGAAATTGCAAGCTCATATCCTTTTTTCTCCTCGGGGTACAAAGATAGGTTTTTAGCCGCACAATAGAAAATTATCGGCCACAAGATATATGAGTTTCCCTTGCAATTTTTAGCCTCTCCCCACCTGAAGTTACCGGGATACTCCCCCTACCCGCTATTTGTAGAGCAGGAAAATGGCCGGGGTCTTTTGATAGTTGTACGAGGCCTTGGCCCATTCGCTCAGCGACAGGGTGCGTATGTTCTCGTCGGGGCAGGTAATGTTGGCGGCCACACACAGACGGGTATGCGGGCGACAGGCGCGCACGAGGTCCTCGATCATCTTGTGGTTGCGATAGGGAGTCTCGATGAAGATTTGGGTCTGGTCCTCGGTATAGGCCCGTTGCTCAAGTTGCTTGATACGCTTGGTCCGCTCGGCAGCCTCGATGGGCAAATAGCCCTGGAAGGCGAAACTCTGCCCGTTAAACCCCGAGGCCATGAGCGACATCAGTATCGACGAAGGACCTACCAACGGCACGACCGAAAGATGCTCGCGCTGGGCTATCGCCGCCACATCGGCCCCCGGATCGGCCACGGCGGGACAACCCGCTTCGGAGATTACCCCCACGGCACTCCCCTGCCGCAAAGGATTGAGGAAACTGCTCACCTCGGTAGCCGGTGTGTGACGATTCAACTCATAAAAGGTGAGGTCGTCGATGCAGATATCGGGGTTCGACTTCTTGAGGAAACGGCGTGCCGAGCGTACATTCTCGACTATGAAATGACGTATTCCGGCTATTACTTCGCGATTGTAGGCGGGCAACACCTGGTCGATGGGGGTATCGCCCAGCGGCACGGGTATGAGGTATAAGGCGGCTTTGAGCATAACGACTTTTTTGGTACATACTGAATCTATCGGCAAAAATACCTATCTTTGTAGGATATAGGAAGCATCGCGGCAAAAATCTCGAGTAAAATCGTTCTTTGTCTTTGCCTCCCTGCACCAAAATGTTCCTAACGACCTACCCGATTATGATGGAATTACCCGCTGCGTTTATCGACCGCACCCGCCGACTGCTTGGCTCCGACTATGACCGATTCGAGCATGCACTCGGCACCGAATCGCCCGTGAGCATACGACTCAACCCGGCCAAGAGCCGCCTGGTGGAAGCGCCCGGCGAAGTTGTGCCCTGGTCGCAATGGGGATACTATCTGCCCGAGCGACCCGCCTTCACCTTCGACCCCTGTTTCCACGCCGGGGCCTACTATGTGCAGGAAGCGGCTTCGATGTTCCTGCACCGAGTCATCGACCAGTACATCGACACCCCGGTGCGCTACCTCGACCTCTGTGCCGCTCCCGGCGGAAAATCGACCGATGCCATGGCTTCGCTCCCGGCCGGCAGTCTGGTGGTGAGCAACGAGGTGGTACCCAACCGGGCCTATATCCTGGCCGAGAATATGGTCAAATGGGGCTCGCCCTACTCGATAGTCACCCGCAACGAGGCGGCCGACTTTGCCCCACTCGACGGGTACTTCGACGTGGTGGCTACCGATGTACCCTGCTCGGGCGAGGGGATGTTCCGCAAAGATCCCAATGCCATAGCCGAATGGTCGCCCGCCGGTGTGGGCCGCTGCGCCGAACGCCAGCGGCAGATTCTCACCGACATCTGGCCGGCTCTGCGACCGGGCGGACTGCTCATTTACAGCACCTGCACCTATAATACCGAGGAGAACGAAGAGATGGTACTCTTCCTGATGAACCAACTGGGAGCTATCCCACTTGCCGTCGATACCGACCCGGCCTGGGGCATAGCGCCGGCTCTCATGCCGGGGGTGATCGCCTACCGCTTCATGCCTCATCGCACACGGGGCGAAGGTCTCTTCATGGCCGTGCTGCAAAAGCCCGGCAAGCCCGACGACTCGCTGCGTGCCCGGCTGCTCGACACTCCATCGGGCAAACGCAACAAGAAGGGAAAGGCCCCGGCTCCGGCTACCTCGGTACCCGATGAGTGGCGCCACCGGCTTGCCCACCCCGACAACTTCGATTTCGTGTCGCGCAACGACACTTTCCTGGCCATTCCCCGTGAATATCGGGCCGACTATCAACTGCTCGACCGGCACCTCACCCTGTTGCACGCCGGCATTGCCCTGGCCACAGCCAAAGGGCGCGACTACATACCCCACCCGTCACTCGCCCTCTCGACGGCTCTTGACCCCGAAAAGAGTCCCCGTTTCGAAGCCGACCTCGCCACCGCGCTGGCCTACCTGCGACGCAAAAGCATTGTGTTGCCCCCCAACCTGCCACGCGGCTATCTGCTCGTGGCCTACCACGGCTTCCCCCTCGGGTGGGTCAAGAATTTGGGCAACCGGGCCAACAACCTCTACCCGCAGGAGTGGCGCATACGCAGCGGCTACACCCCCGACTCCCTGCCAACCCTGCCCATCGAGCATCTGTAAAAAAAAGACGGCAGCTATTACGACTCTCCATCCTCCCCCCCAAAAAACGACAATGAGGGCATGGCCACAGCCACACCCTCACTACCTATTTACGCTCTTATTGAATTATCCGATTACCGTTTCGGAGCCGGCACCCGGTCCATCGCCACGGGCAAATCCACCTTACGGCACCCGGCAAAGCCCTGCTCGATAAGCTGGTTCAAAGCCTCCACCTCATTGGCATTGCTGCCGCGCTTGCCACACACATACATCTCGGTCAGCGGGTAGCGCTCCAGGATTTTAGACTCGAGCTCCTCCAGACTCGGCACCTTGTCCAGCCGGCTGTACTCTTCGTAGGTATAGTTCAGGAAAGCCACGTGCTCGTTGATTCCACGATTGTCGAGCCAATAGCCGTCGGCCAAAGCCGTAGGTTTGGCCAATTGTCCCTGATAATAGAGATCGACAGGCGCAGGATAAGAGACAATGTGCTCGTGCCTGGCATCCATCGTAACCGGCACATAGTCGCTGAAGTCGCGAATTGTTTTATACACGATAGCCGACGGGAGAGCCTGGTCGGGCTTTGCCCCCGTGAGCACTTGCCCCGGCTCTGCCTTATCGGGAGCCTGAGCGGCCGGTTTGGAACTTTTGCAACCTACACTGAGCATCAACATGGCCGAGCAAAGAAAAATAATCGGTTTCATACGGGTTTCTATTTCTTGATAAATTGAGTTGTCTTCACCTCTTGATTCGTGCGCACTCGCAACAGGTAAGTACCTGCCTGCAAATCGGCCACGGGTACCTGTATCACCCCATCGGTCTCGGGGGTGAGGCGCAAGAGTTCGCGTCCCGAGAGGTCATATATCGCCAGATCGACTACCTCGCCGGCCGGACGTACATAGAGCGTCTCCTGCACCGGGTTGGGATAGACCGCCAGGTTGTCACTCTCTGCCTCGTTCAAGCCGGTAGGAGTGCCCAGCGTAAAGTAGATATAGCTGTTTTCATAGGGTGTAAACTGCACCCATTCAAAACCGTTGAGATAATAGAGCACAGCTAGGTAAGTACCCTCTCCGAGGGTAAGCGCATCGCTCATTTTCACCTCGACCTCCTCATTGGTATCGACAACCACCTTTTGGTAGCCCAGGTATCCTAACGAGCCTTGCTCCTCTTCCGAATCGGAGAAGATGAACGCAGCTATACTGTTGTCGAAGTAAGCTCCTTTGTTGGTAATGCGAGCAGTCATGCGAATATCGGCCCGGTTCACATGATCATTATCTCCCTCTATTGTCAATGGCGAGAGCAGTTGCAGGTCGGGTGTTCCCTCGGCTGGAGTTTCATGTACGGTAACTCGCTGGATATCGCCTATAGACTGTATCCGAAAAATATTATCGATTGAATTATAATAGTCACACATGAGCATCAGATCATATTCACCAGGTTCGACCGGAACCGTTTCGGATATTTCAAAGGTTTGGGTTTCGCCCGAAGCAATGACCACCGGGTTGATTGCCCCCATGGCAATCTGGTTTTCATCGGCAGCCGACCGCCACAGCAAAATCAGTCCCGATACATATTCATCCCCGTGGTTGGTCACCGTATAGCGGAACTTCCCTTCACGATTTGAATACAGATTTCCCAAGATCTCGAAGGAGTCTTGTTGCAAATTGACAGGTTCGTTATATACCCCAGAGAGATAAATCTTGTCGCCACTTACCGTCATATTCATATAATTGTACTCATTGACAGGAGTCCGCACAAAATGATAGTCGGTCTCGCCTTCCACCCGATAAACGACATAAAGGCGGTAACGTCCATCGGGCACACTCTCGGGAATATTGATAATGAAACTTCCCGAACCAAAACCATACATAGGGTCAAGAGTAAGAAGCGACTCATTCAAAGCGAACACATCCATAATCTCACCCGACTGATTGCATAACGCTACACCTATATATCCCGAGAAGGAGCGGGCATCTCTATTCCACAAACCTTTAAATATGGTCAGGAAAGACTCGTCACGTCCCACCTCCTCGACATTGGCAACCAGCGCCGTGTCTAATTGTATCTCATATTCCTCACGCACGGGCATATCCTGAGGCTGTATGCCCACGACAGCAGCCTGTCCCCTATTATAGCCACTGCTGCTGCCACCGGTACCCTGGGCCAGAGGGGTAAGATTGGAGAGTATGAAATATCCGTTTGACAGGCCGCTCCATCCCCAGTTGATGTGGAACAGGCCGTTGGTATCGTAGCCATCGCACACAAAAGCGTGTCCTCCCTCCTCGTTGGAGCCACTGTAATAGACCGGACGATTCTCGTCCAACTCGTGACGGATAATCGAATCCCACTCGGCCTTGGTATAATACTCCCGAGTCAAATAGGCCATATTCTCGTTATAATCGAAGTATTGTCTCAGAGCTATGGGAACATCGATACTATATGCCCCACTCTCATACCCGTAATCCATCCTCACCGAGAGTCCGCAATGATACATCAGGGGAGCGATGGCAGCCTTCTCTTCGGCCGTACTCTTATTGTTATAGATCGGGGTGATATGCTCCCAATCGTAGTAGGTATTCTCAATATTCGTCTCAGGCATCTCGAAACCGTTGCTTGTCGTAGTATAAGCAGGTATCGTGCCCGTTCCCTTCTTAGGCCACTGGTGATACCCCATAATCTGGGCCATGGCCGTAGCCACACAACCTACCGCGGTCCTCATATCATTGTCCATCACGGGGCACAAGTCGTTGTAGGGGGAACTCTGGTCCCACAAAATGCTGCCCAGCAACGGAGCGACCGATTTACCCGTGGCTTGGGCAGAACGCTCGACCGACTTTACGGGGAGATCAATTACCTCGGGCGAGGCTGCGAGGGCCTCGAGTTCGGTCGCATAGGACCCCAACAGGAACCTGAAGTTATCGGGCAGGCTGTCGATATCGAACGAGCCGGAATCGGAGTATCCCAAAATTTCGGGAGCCCGGTCGTCGGCCGATACGATGACAAAACCCGCATCTTTGTTAAATACATAATACAACGGTTGTGAAGCTTCGCTGCGCGTATAGGCAAGTCGGGCCGGCACTCTTGTCCCCTTTTTCAAATAGCCGGTATTCCCGGTAAAACCGTTGGCTATCTGCTGGGCCTGTTGCAGGGTGCGAGGCTTGGCATACAACGATAGAGCCAACGAAATACAAAGTGTGAACGTAAAGATTCTACTCACACGATTACTCTTGATACTGTCAAACATACTGTCTTTCTATTTCACCGATTAATTATACTCGGGTTATCCCCTCTTGTTTTTATATTATTTCAATCAATGGTGCAAATATACAAAAAGGTGAGAGCCGAAACAAAGGGAGACACAGTTTTCAGATTTTTCCCGGCCAAGCGACATCTTTCCTTTCATAAAAACTTTTTCACAGCCGCGCACAATGTTTCGCTCCTTAAAGTTTCATATATCGGTTTTTTTATTACTTTTGCATACAGGAACATGACGGGGAACCGGCCTTTGGTTCAGAGACGAAGACACACTCTCGCCGATGTCGTTCTCGCCGTGTTTCGACCAGCAGGAGGCGGCTGCGGCTCACCCCTGCGGGCATGTAGTTTTCCTTTAAAAACAGCCCTATGAAAACTCTGAAACTGATAAAAAACGATCCTTGGCTGGCTCCTTACAAACAAGCCATCGAGGGCCGGCACAACCGTGCCCTGGACAAAATGGCCGAATTGACCAACGGTAGTGGCAACCTCTCTGAATTTGCCGACGGATACCTCTACTTCGGGCTTCACAAGGAGAAAAGCCACTGGGTATTCCGGGAATGGGCACCCAACGCCAATGCCATTTACCTGATTGGTACCTTCTCGGACTGGAAAGAGCAACCCCAATACAAACTGCTGGCTATCGGTGGCGGCGTGTGGGAGATAAAACTTCCCCTCAAAACCTTGCACCACCTCGACCTCTATAAACTATCGGTTCACTGGAACGGCGGACAGGGCGAACGTATCCCCGCCTGGGCTACCCGCGTGGTACAAGACCCCGAGACCTACATCTTCTCGGCACAGGTATGGGCTCCCAAACAACCGTTCACATTCACCAAGACCAACTTCAAACCCAAGACTTCGCCCCTGCTCATCTATGAATGTCATGTCGGGATGGCCCAACAGGAGGAGAAGGTGGGTACCTATAACGAATTCCGCGAGAAGATCTTGCCCCGCATCGCTGCCGACGGATACAACGCCATACAGATTATGGCCATCCAGGAGCACCCCTACTACGGCTCCTTCGGCTACCATGTATCGAGCTTCTTCGCCCCGTCGTCACGATTCGGCACCCCCGACGACCTGAAGGCTCTCATCGACGACGCCCACAAACGGGGTATCGCCGTGATTATGGATATTGTCCATTCACACGCCGTCAAAAACGAGGTCGAGGGACTGGGACGATTCGACGGCTCATACGACCAATACTTCTACGGCGACAACCGGCGGGAACACCCGGCATGGGATTCGCTCTGCTTCGATTATGGCAAGAACTCCGTGCTGCACTTCCTCCTCTCCAACTGCAAATACTGGCTCGACGAGTTCCACTTCGACGGCTTCCGCTTCGACGGTGTCACCTCGATGCTCTACTACAACCACGGGCTGGGACAGGCCTTCTGCTCCTACGACGACTACTACAACGGCGGCCAGGACGACAACGCCATCGTTTACCTCACCCTGGCCAACGAACTCATCCACCAGGTCAACCCCCACGCCATCACCATTGCCGAGGAGATGAGCGGCATGCCGGGGCTGGCCGCTAAATTCAAAGACGGCGGCATCGGGTTTGACTACCGCATGGCCATGGGCATACCCGACTTCTGGATCAAGACCATCAAGGAGAAGAAAGACGAAGACTGGAAACCCACCGCCATATTCTGGGAACTGACCAACCGCCGGGCCGACGAAAAGACCATCAACTATGCCGAGAGTCACGACCAGGCCCTCGTAGGCGACAAGACCATCATCTTCCGCCTCATCGACGACGTGATGTACTGGCACATGAGCAAAAACGACACCAACTTTGTCGTCGATCGCGGTATGGCGCTGCACAAGATGATACGGCTCGTAACCCTCTCGACCATCAATGGCGGCTACCTCAACTTCATGGGCAACGAGTTCGGTCACCCCGAGTGGATCGACTTCCCCCGCCAGGGCAACGGCTGGTCCTACAAATATGCCCGCCGCCAGTGGGATCTTGTGGACCGCGAAGACCTCAAGTACCAATACCTCGGAGCCTTCGACCAGGCCATGATTCACCTGGTAAGCCAAAAGAAGAAGTTCGAGCAAACCCCCATCGTCAAGCTGTGCGAAAACGATGGTGACCAGGTACTCGCCTTCATGCGCGACGACCTGCTGTTCGTCTTCAACTTCCACCCCTGCAAGTCGTTCAACGGCTACGGCATCCTGGCTCCGGCCGGCGAATACACCACCCTGCTCAGCAGCGACGATCCCGAGTTTGGCGGCTACGGTCTCGTGGACAAGAGCGTGCCCCATTTCACACGGCGCGACCCTCTCTTCGAAAAAGACAAGAAAGAGTGGCTGCTGCTCTACCTGCCTGCCCGGTCGGCTCAGATACTCCGCCGAAAGAAACCCGAGGAGATAGGCATTGCCGAAACCGAAGTCCCCGAAAAGAGAGGTCGGGAAAAGGCCGAAAAGGTTTCTGCCCCCAAAGCCACCCGAAAATCGTCAAAGGCCCCCAAGAAACCGAGCAAATAGTCCCCGGCTATTCACCATACACCACAAAGAGGAGCTGTCGTGAAAGATTGCTCCTCTTGTTGTATGCCCCAACTTGCCAACCAAGCCCGGGAAGTCTTGCACATTCCAGTCCATCTATAGCACTAATAATCAGCAGAGAGACAAGGGGAATAGCCCCCGCCTACCTCTTTCCCAAGGGTGAAAAGAAATAAGATAGATATATGTTTGTAACGTTTCTGTAACATGAAAATCGTTCCTTTGCGCTGTGAAAAAACATGCAAATTGGAGATTATGGAAACATTCTATCTGATTATCGTTATCTTTATTTTCTTCATCGCCGTCTTTGACCTGTCGGTAGGTGTAAGCAACGATGCCGTCAACTTCCTCAACTCGGCCATCGGATCCAAAGCCGCCTCGTTCAAAGTGATCATGGCCATCGCGGCAATAGGTATTTTCGTGGGAGCCTCCATGTCGAACGGCATGATGGATATTGCCCGGCACGGTATATACCAGCCTCAGTACTTCTACTTGAACGAAATCATGTGTATCCTGCTGGCGGTCATGCTCACCGACGTAGTGCTACTCGATGTCTTCAACACAATGGGTCTGCCCACCTCGACAACGGTATCGATGGTATTTGAGCTGTTGGGTGGTACCTTCGCCCTGGCTATCGTCAAGACCGTAAACAGCAACGGGCTCTTGCAGATGGGCGACCTTATCAATACCGACAAAGCCCTGCAAGTAATTATGGCCATCTTCGTCTCGGTTGCCATAGCCTTCTTCTTCGGTGTAGTAGTACAATACATTGCCCGGTTGATCTTCAAATTCAACTACCGGCGCCAACTGAAATATTTCGGAGCCCTCTTCGGTGGGTTTGCCGCCACGACCATCATCTATTTCATTCTCTTCAAAGGGTTGAAGGACTCGACCTTAATGACTCCCGAAACCCGGCAATGGATTCACGACAATACCCCGCTGCTGCTGGGCTGCTGCTTTGTCATCACCACAGTGCTGATGCAGATACTCTCGTGGCTCCGCGTGAACGTGTTGAAGGTGGTTGTGCTGCTGGGCACTTTTGCCCTGGCTCTGGCATTTGCCGGCAACGACCTAGTGAACTTCATCGGTGCGCCTTTGGCCGGCTACTCGGCCTACACCGACTATGCAGCCAATGCCAACGGAATAGCTTCCGACCAGTATCTGATGACCTCGCTGCTCGACTCGGCCAAGACCCCGTCGGTATTCCTCATCGGCTCGGGTATCATCATGGTAATCGCCCTGCTCACCTCCAAGAAGGCGCAAAACGTAATCAAAACCTCGGTTGACCTCTCGCGACAAGAGACGGGCGAAGAGAACTTCGGTACCTCGCCGATTGCCCGTAAACTGGTGCGCATGACCACCAACACCTCGTCGCTCATCATCAACAACATACCGCCCAAAGCCCGGGCATGGCTCAACAGCCGTTTCGACAAAGACGATGTGATACTCGAGCATGGCGCCGCCTTCGACCTGGTGCGGGCCTCGGTCAATCTGGTATTGGCCAGTCTGCTCATCGCCCTGGGTACCTCGCTGAAACTGCCCCTCTCGACAACCTACGTTACCTTCATGGTGGCTATGGGTACCTCGCTGGCCGACCGGGCCTGGGGCCGCGACAGCGCCGTGTACCGCATCACGGGTGTTATCTCGGTCATTGGCGGATGGTTCATCACGGCCGGTGCAGCCTTCCTCTTCTGCTTCATCGTCACGATGATTGTCTATTTCGGTGGCACCATCGCCATCATCCTGCTGAGCATACTGGCAGCCTATATGCTCATCCACAGCCAAATCGCCTATAACAAGAAACTGAAACAAGAGAAGAAAAGCTCGCTGGCTCAGCAACTGGTGGCCAACAAGGACAAAGACGAAGCTCTCGTTCTGTTGCGTCAGTTCAGCCGCGAAGAGTTTGCCAAAGTGATGGGTTGGAGTGCCGACCTTTATAACCGGGTGACTACGGGTTTCCTCCACGAAAGCTACCGCACCCTGCGCAAAGCGATGGGCGACATCGAAACCGAACGACGCTACTTCAAGCAGGTAAAGCGACTGGGTACAATAGGCGTTTCGCACCTGAACGACCAGGTGGGTCTGGAAAAGGGTCTCTACTACTTCCAGGGTAACGACTTCTCCAACGACATTATACACGCCATCAAGCGCACCTGCGAGCCGTGTCTGGAACATACCGACAACAACTTCCAACCGCTGGCACAAAGCCAAAAGAACAGTTTCGGCACCATTGCCCAGGAGATTGTCCAATTCCTGGAGCAAAGCCAGCAGATCATCGAGAAGAACAGTTTCGACGAACTGCCCGCGATTTACAATCGGGGCAACGCCCTCATCAACCAACTGGGTGTTCTCAAACGGGAGGAGATACGCAGCATGCGTGAACAGGTTTCATACATCAAAGTGGGCATTGTCTATCTCACCGTCATTCAGGAATCGCAGAATGTGGTAGCCTACTCGATCAACCTGTTGAAGATGAACCAGAAATTCCAGGAAGAGAATCAATAAATCAATATTAAGTCTCAATTTGCATCTTTTAATTTTTGAGAACAGGGGCCGTCTGTTGCGCGAGCAAAAGGCGGCCCATCCTTTTTCTTATACTCACAGAGATTCTCTCCCAAGCACCAGGATACCCAAGCATAAAAAAGAGGTGCGTCCCTGTCCAAGAGACACACCTCTATGAATCTTATCGCATGCGACCCGGTATCGAGCCTTCTATTGCTTTTCGGTATGAGGAGCAATGCGTATTCCCACATCGGAGATTCCGCAAATGCGATCGTCGCGCATGGCCTGTTGAATGGTGACTACCTGCTCGCTCCCGAAACGGAAACTGTCGTCGAGCAAAAGCTCCTGCTGGTAGTACGAACCCCAGCCTCCTCCCGACCAACGGCCAAACTCGTCGGCCAACTCGCAGTTGACCGTGTCGGTCTTTTGGGAACCATCGGCATCGGTATAGGAGACAAACAGCCACAAGTTGCGGTAGGCATAGTCGCCGTTGTGACGCAAGGTGAGAAATAGGTCGTAGCGACCCGTCGAGTCGGGCCACTCGGGAGTAAACCGCTGCACGTCGCGCTTGAACCATCCATTCTTGGGCAACGTGTTGAACTCGTTATAGACATCGTTCTGCCCACACGAGAGCATCCCGCCCAGCAGCAATCCTGCCAATCCTATACGAAACCAACCTTTTTTCATGATAACCATGCATTACTCTTTCTTCTCGGGAGCCGTAGGCTTGGGTGCGGGTTTCGGCGCCGGTTTTTGAGCAGCCGATTTGGGAGCCTGCTTAGGCGCCGACTTGGGCGTTGCGTTTTCGCCTCCCTCCTTGCGGGGCTGCTGGCCATTATTGGCCTCCTTGTCGCCGCCTCCCTTCTTGCCGTTGCGAGCGGCTTTGTTCTGCCCCCGGTTACCGTTGTTGTTGGCATTGCCCGACTTGTTGCGTGACTCGTTGGCCTGTTGGCGGCGACCGTTATTGTTACCACCACCATTACCGCCGTTGCCTTTTTTCTTGCTCTTCTTGGCCTTGTCGAAACGGGTGAGGCTGTCCTGTCCCACCACATCTTCAAACTCTCGGCGTTCGGGAGCACGGGCACCGGCTTCAGACTCGAGCGTATCGGGTTTCACCCCCTTCTTGTTGAGTGCAATCACCTCGAACACCCGCTCGGCACTTATCGTCACCACGTTGGCCGCCATCGACTTGTCGGTCGAATAAGACATCTCGCGTTTGAAAATATCGGTCTTGAAATGGTAGTAGGTATTGAGTTTCGTCTCGAGCGGAATCTCGCGCGAGGGGAGTCGCTTTTGAGCCTCGACGTAGGCGTCGGCCTCATAATTGAGGCAACACTTCAACTTGGCACACTGCCCGGCCAGCTTCTGCGGGTTGAGGGCTATATCCTGGTAGCGGGCAGCACTGGTGGCTACCGATACGAAATTGGTCATCCAGCCCGAGCAGCACAGTTGCCGGCCACAGGAACCCAGTCCGCCAATGCGGCCAGCCTCTTGCCGGGCACCGATCTGCTTCATCTCGATACGCACCCTGAAGACCTCGGCCAACACCTTGATGAGTTGACGGAAATCGACCCGCTCGTCGGCTATGTAGTAGAAGATGGCCTTGTTGCCGTCGCCCTGATACTCGACGTCGCCTATCTTCATGTCGAGGTGCAGATCCTCGGCAATCTTGCGAGCCCGAATCATGGTGTCGTGTTCCTTGGCCTTGGCCTCTTCGAACTTCTCGAGGTCATTGGGCTTGGCCTTGCGATAGATGCGCTTCAACTCGGGGTTGTCGATCTTGACGTTGTTCTTCTTCATCTGCAACAAGACCAGGCGACCGGTGAGGGTTACCTCGCCGATGTCGTGTCCCGGCGAAGCTTCGACAGCTACCAGGTCTCCGGGCACCAGTCTGATGTGTGTGGTGTTGCGGTAGTACCCCTTGCGGGTATTCTTGAACCGCACCTCGACAAGGTCGGTATCGTCGTGCGACTCGGGTATGTCGGCCAGCCAGTCATAGACCTCGAGCTTTGCCCCCTTGCGGCGGCAATTGGCCGATGTGAGTTGCGGTTTTTCCGACGGGTTTGTCGTATGATTGTCGTTTGTATTGTCCATTTGCAGTAGTCGTTAACAGCGACAAAGGCCCCAGACCGTACACGAAATGTATATTCGGGTAACGCCCTACGGCCTCGTCGTCGGTTGAGTAAAAGTGGAGCGGTATGGCGTCTCCCTGTTATTTGGCGAAACTTACGGCACGCGTCTCGCGAATGACGGTAATCTTCACCTGTCCGGGATAGGTCATCTCGTCCTGAATACGTTTTGCGATTTCGGTTGACAGATTTTCGGTTTCGGCATCGTCGATCTTGTCGGCACCTACAATCACACGCAACTCACGACCGGCCTGGATGGCATAGGTCTTGAGCACACCGGGATAAGAGAGGGCCAGTTGCTCGAGGTCGTTCAAACGCTTGATGTAGGCCTCGACGATTTCACGACGGGCTCCGGGACGGGCTCCCGAGATGGCATCGCACACTTGTACGATGGGGGCCAGCAGGCTGGTCATTTCGGTCTCGTCGTGGTGAGCACCGATGGCGTTGCAAATATCGGGTTTCTCTTTGTACTTCTCGGCCAGTTTCATACCCAGCAGTGCGTGCGGCAATTCAGGCTCCTCGTCGGGCACTTTGCCTATATCGTGCAGCAGACCGGCACGACGAGCCTTCTTGGGATTCAAGCCCAACTCCGATGCCATGACAGCACAGAGGTTGGCCGTCTCGCGCGAGTGTTGCAACAGGTTCTGCCCGTAGGACGAACGGTATTTCATCTTGCCCACCAAGCGGATAAGCTCGGGGTGCAGGCCGTGGATACCCAGGTCGATGGCGGTGCGTTTACCGGTTTCGATAATCTCCTCCTCGATCTGCTTGCGCACTTTGGCGACCACCTCTTCGATGCGGGCAGGGTGGATGCGGCCGTCGGTTACCAGCTGGTGCAGAGCCAGACGGGCAATCTCGCGACGCACGGGATCGAAGGCCGAGAGCACGATGGCCTCGGGGGTGTCATCGACAATAATCTCTACTCCGGTAGCGGCTTCGAGGGCGCGAATGTTACGACCTTCACGACCGATGATGCGGCCTTTGATTTCATCCGATTCGATGTGGAATACCGTTACCGAGTTTTCGATGGCGGTTTCGGTGGCAACCCGTTGGATGCTTTGTATCACAATGCGCTTGGCCTCTTTGTTGGCCGTCATCTTGGCATCGTCCATGATATCGTTGATATACGAAGCAGCCTGTGTTTTGGCCTCCTCTTTCAACGATTCGACGAGGCGCTCCTTGGCCTCTTCGGCCGATATGCCCGAGAGATGCTCGAGACGCTCGACTTCCGATTTATGCAGTTTTTCGAGCTCTTGTTTCTTCTTCTCTACCAGTTCGAGCTGGGTGTCGAGGTTGGCACGCACGGCCTCGGTCTCGCTCTTTTTGCGCTGCAACTCCTGTTGTTGTTGCGAGAGCTGCATCTCACGTTGCTTGAGTTTCGACTCGGCCGACTGAATCTTGGCATTGCGAGAATTAGCCTGCTTTTCCATCTCGGCCTTCATGTGGATAAACTTCTCTTTCACCTCGAGCAGTTTGTTTTTCTTGATGACCTCGGCCTCTTTCTCGGCCTCCTCGAGAATAGTCTTGGAGCGAGCCGCCAACAGGTAGCGATTCACCAGAAATACAACGAGACCGCCTACCACAAGACCGCCTACAATTGCAGAGATTAATAGTATGTAATTCATCGTTTCTAAATTATAATTATAAAAAAAGCACTACCAGCCGCCCAATCAATGGGGCTGCCGCAGTGCAGGAACTATCTCTATTTTCGATACCGCTATTCTATTTCGATAGGGTATGTTCGTTCAATATTTTTTCCGCCTCGACGTCGAGTCGTTTCAAATCGGCCAACAGGGCTTTGCGGTCTTGTACCATCTCGCAATACAGCCGCGCAATCTCTACCGCGACCATTGCCATTACCGATTCCGAGTCCATCACTCCGTCTTTGTACTTGTTCTTGTAAAAAGCCCAACGCTTGTTGAACAAGTCGGCGGCGTCTCTCCAATATTTTTCATCCGCTCCGTAATCGACCCGCAAGGCTAACGGGTTTTTCAGGTCGGCAATTCTCAGAGTTATCCTTAATTTATCATCGTTCATAGCATCCTATTCGTTCAAGAGTGAGATGCACTTATCGATTTCCCGCACCAACCTGGCAAATCTGGCTTTCGTTTCGGCGGCACTCGACCCCTCTTGTGCGGTGATAGAGCGAGAGAGTTTCAAGTTCTTGTATTTTCGTTCCAACTCGTCGCATCTTTTCTGCAATGCCAGCATCTCTTGCTCGCATTGTGCCAAGCGGTCTTTGAGAGTGCCGTTCTCGTGTTCGACAGATTTATATAAATCGCTAATAGCATGAAACTTAGCGATGAGCGATTCTATGATATCTCTCGAATTTCCGGCCATTATCTCACCAAATTCTATACAAATATAGATATTTCCCGACAAAAGCGCCAAAAACCGGTGGAATATTTCTCATTTTCTCGAATTTATTACAATTTTTAAGTTTATTTAGCTCAATATTTCCCGTAGCTTCTCCGGTATAGAATTCCCTCAAATTCATTATCTTTACCTGAGAAATGAGTCGAGACGATGGCACAGCGAAAAATCATACATATCGATATGGATGCCTTCTATGCCTCGGTCGAGCAGCGTGACAACCCAGCCTATCGGGGCAAACCCATTGCCGTGGGACACAGCGGTCCGCGGGGTGTGGTGGCCACGGCCAGCTACGAGGCGCGGCCCTATGGGGTACACTCGGCGCTCTCGTCGGCCCAGGCCCGGCGGCTTTGCCCCGGGCTCATCTTTGTGGAGCCGCGGCACGAGGTATATAAGGCGGTATCGATGCAGATACGCCAGATCTTTGCCGACTATACCGACCTGATCGAGCCCCTGTCGCTCGACGAGGCTTTTCTCGACGTGTCGCACGAGCGGTCGGCTACACTGGTGGCGCGAGAAATCAAACGCCGCATTCTGGCCGAGACGCAACTCACGGCATCGGCCGGAGTGTCGGTCAACAAGATGCTGGCCAAGATTGCCTCGGACTACCGCAAACCCAACGGGCTCTTTACCATCGCTCCGGCTCAAATCGAGGCGTTCGTGGCCTCCCTGCCCGTCGAGAGGTTCTTCGGCATCGGCGAAGTGACGGCCCAGAAGATGCACGCGCTGGGCATCCTCACCGGGGCCGATCTGCGGCAGTGGGACCGCGCCTCGCTCATGCGCCAGTTTGGCAAGGTGGGCCTTCTCTACTACGGCTACGCCCGCGGCATCGACGACCGCGAGGTGGTGCCCAACCGCATACGCAAATCGATCAGCGCCGAGACCACTTTCTTTGAGGATACCGACGACCGCACCCGGCTGGCTACCGACCTGGCCGAAGTGTGCGACGAGGTGTGGGGCCGGCTCCAACGCCACCGATTCAAGGGGAAAACGGTGGTGCTGAAACTCAAATTCGATAACTTCAAACAGATTACCCGCTCAAAAACTCAACCCTCCCCTATCGACTCTCTCACAACACTCTACCGCGTGGCGCAGGAGCTACTCGCGGCCTGCGACTTCGGAGGTCACAAAATCAGACTTATCGGCGTGGGGGTAGGCAACTCTCCCGAGGCCGCCCTCGACGGAATCCAACTGCGGCTCCCCTTCGACGACCTACTTTGAGCGCTATCCCGCCACAATTACCAACCCAACTTCTGCACCGTGCGCTTGCCGCGGTTGTCGGTGAGGGCCACCACATAGACTCCCGAGGCGAGGGCTGTGGTGGGGACAGTCACCTCGCCCGGTTCACCGTCGAGGTATTCGCACCACACCAGTCGGCCGGTGGTGTCGATGAGTTCGGCCAGGCGGTAGCCGCTGCCCGGCAAGGTCACTACCAGGGCATCGGGCGTGCGGGCAATGTGCAGGGGTTCGGCTTTGTTATCAGAAATACTACCCATCTTACATTCCTCGTCTGTGCCATATACTTCCTCCCCATTTTCTGTTACAAAGGTTAGATTCCTGCGGTCACAGTCGAGGCAAGTTGATATCAGGCAAAACGGACAGAACAAGAAATTATTTTCCAGTACACCCAGCCCTTCTGTCCAAAGCGGATAAGTCGGATTCCCTATATAAAATTGTTTTCGATAAGTATTTCCTACTTTCACGGTATCGATGTGAGTCACTTTTTGATACTCATAGTAAGACGGGACCCAAATAGAATCTCCTACATCGAGGGAAAAATCATAGAGTACAACCTCTGTTTCAGCATCTTCTATATATATATCATCGCTGTGTTTGCGATCTTTTTTAGAATAGACAATCTTATTTTCTTCCCGCATAAAATCTATCAATGTACCTTTGTCGGGAGTAAGGTCACACCCTTTGTACATATATAGCTTTTTATACGTTTTTCCATCGAGCAACGTATCTCCTTCGAATTGCAGGCGAATAATCCCATTGTCTTCGGGGTGAACGGGATTATATTGGTAATATCCCCATTCCACACCTTCCCGTACCAAAGGCACATATTCATACTCCTGCGCCCGACTGGCGATGCAGCCGAGACATATCAGCGCAAAACTCCAAAGTAGTGATTGTGTTTTCATATTCGATACTGTTTTAGGTTATTCTCTGGTTTGGTTTTGTGCGTATTGTTTTGCTACAACCCTACCTTCTGCACCGTGCGCTTGCCGCGGTTGTCGGTGAGGGCCACCACATAGACTCCCGAGGCGATGCCGGTGGTGGGGATAGAGACCTCGCCCGGTTCACCGTCGAGGTATTCGCACCACACCAGTCGGCCGGTGGTGTCGATGAGTTCGGCCAGGCAATAGCCGTCGCCCGGCAAGGTCACAACCAGGGCATCGGGCGTGCGGGCGATGCGCAGGGCATCGGCTTCTGTCGTACCAACCGACGATATACAAGGCTCAATAATGTCGAACCGGTTGTAGATATTGTCCAAATAATCAAACTCGTCATCGATACGTTGGTAATAAAGTTTGTCGCCACACTGTGTGCCTCAATCGGGGTCAAAGGGGTGTAAAGGCAGACGGTCGGTAGTGCCTAAACCCTCTATCCAAGGGCTATACCCTTCCAGAAATATCACCTTGCGCACCTGCCCAACCCAATAGGTAACATAGTCATGGGTAACCGGGATTTTCAACTCTTTCCCCGTAGGGTTCAACGGCGAATCGGCCTCGACGGTAAAGATATCACCTTTCTCCAGGGAGAAATCATACAACAACCACTCTCTCGTCCCATCCAGCAGATAGACCTTCTGGTTCTCTTCCCGCACAAGTGCCACCTCTGTTCCCGAGGAGAAATTGCAGTTACGCGACTCGACAAGCTGCTTATACGTCTTTCCATCGACCACCTTCTCGCCTGTAATGAAATAGTGATAAAACTGATCCAAGTCATAACCCCGTACATCACCCGGGTCGTAATGGTAGTAACCGAAACAGCACTCTTTTACATAGGGAGTATATTCATACTCCATCTCGCAAGGATCTTTTCGGTCGTTGACATACTCATACTCGCCGGTCTCTATATTTTTGACATACTCGAGGGTCTTATAGGTATAACCTATTTCTGTGGGAATAGTAAACAGCAGATGGAATAGACCCTGTCTGGGTCCGATGCTGCCTATACCTTCGATATATATTCCTTGATATGAATCCTGTAGTTCTATTCGGCGGCGTTTCCCGCCATTGACCAGAATGGTATCTATTTGAGCTATGATACATTCATTCTCATCGTACGTGTTTTCCCACGACAGATAAACCCGATCGCCCGCCTTCTCGGCCCGGAAATCGTAGATTATCTCTTCCACCATCTCCTCCTTTTCGTCGCCGGGGCGCAGACAATAGACCACCCGGTCTTCTTCGCGAGCCAGTCCATAGAGCCGCATATTGTCTTCGAACGGGCAAGAGTCGCTTTGGTAACACTTCTTATAGGTTTTTCCTTCGACAATCGTGTCGCCTATAAACCGATATTTGTCGCCGTCGAACCACTCTACATTTTCCCGTACGAAGGGGACGTATTCATACTCCTGTGCCTGACTGGCGATGCAGCCGAGACAAATTGCCGTGAACGTACATAGTAGTAAATGTGTTTTCATATTCGATACTGTTTTAGGTTATTCTCTGGTTTGGTTTTATGCGTATTGTTTTGCTACAACCCTACTTTCTGCACCGTGCGCTTGCCGCGATTGTCGGTGAGGGCTACCACATAGACGCCCGGGGCGAGGGCGGTAGTGGGGACAGAGACCTCGCCCGGTTCACCGTCGAGGTATTCGCACCATACCAGTCGGCCGGTGGTGTCGATGAGTTCGGCCAGGCGGTAGCCGTCGCCCGGCAAGGTTACGACCAGAGCATCGGGTGTGCGGGCGATGCGCAGGGTAGCTGTGCGAGTTTCGCCCACGGCCAGTATACAGTTGCCGTCGTCCAGGGGACTCCCGTTGTGGTTATCCTGTAAATAGATATATTCTCCGTTTTCCCGCAGGTAATAGAGGTGTTGGGTATTGTAATAGCACGGTGTATATGGATGAGGGCAGCCTCCATTATCATCGAAAGTCCATAGGGTTCCCTGATTCATATCGCCGATGCCCTCCATCCAATAGCCGAAATAATAGCCTTGACCATTTTTGAAATAGATGCACTTCCGCTCTTTCCCGGCAAACTCGACGGTTTTTACATCGTATACCGATATCTCCGTAAATAAGGAATTGTGCATCTTGCTCAGGATAATACCGTCGCCTTTGGTCAGGTTGAAATCATAGCCCATCACATCTTCCTTATCCCGGAAATATACTTTTCGATTCTCTTCCCTGATTTGTCCGACCGGAGGGATTCTCTCCCAGTCGGGACATTCACCCGTGAGAGAAATGTTCTTGTATGCTTTGCCGTTGATGGTTGTATCGCCTGCTATGCAATAGTGGATATAATTACCACTTAATTCACCGGATTCATAAACTTCATAATATCCATATTGCGCTTCTCGGACAAACGGCTCGTACGACCGGCCAAACTCGCACTCGTCGCGTAGTGTGTTGACTATTCCTTTGTATTCATAGTCGCCGGTCTCCATATTCTTTATGTATCCGAGCCGGTTGTGTGGGTCGTCGATTTCTTCCGACGAAGCCTCGAAGGGAAAGAAGAATCCCCGGCAGGGTTCGAGGCTTCCGAATCCTTCGATATAACTGCCCGACGGCAGTTTGATGCGTCGCCGCAGTTGGTTGTTATTCACGGCTATGGTGTCGATGTGTATCACCGGCTCGCCTTTGGGATTGAGCCGGGTAGGCACCCGGTCGCCGGGCTTCTCGACGCTGAAATCATAGAGCACCGTCTCCTGTTCATCGCCGGGGCGCAGGCAATAGACCACGCGATCTGCCTCGCGGGCCAGGCCATAGAGCGTCTGACCCTCTTCGAAGGGACAGCTCTTGCTCACATAGCATTTCTTGTACGACTCTCCGCCCACTACCGTATCGCCCTCGAAACGATAGCATTCGTCATAACCCCATTTTATCCCTTCGCGCACGAAAGGCACATACTCATAGGTCCCCAGTCTGGACCACTCGGGTTGGTAGATAAGCCGGTCCTCTATATTTTCGACGGTCTCCACCCGATCGAGATATTTTGTTCCCGCTTCGGTGTCGGAATTGCAAAAGGGATAATAGAGATTATTCCGTTTGCCGGTATAGCCTATACCCTCGATGCAGACACCGTCAACATCCTTCAGTTTGATTCGTCTCCTGTATGTATTGTCGATGAGTATCGTGTCGATCCACTCGACCTCCATGCCGAAATAAGGCGGGTCGTTGTGCCAGGCCCACATGGTATCGCCGGCCTGCTCTACATTGAAGTCGTAGATGGGAATTTCGGATTTCTGGGGAACCGTATCGAAGGGCCTTGCGCTGATATCAAGTTGATAGACGACTTTATTCTCTTCGCGCAGATATATCCTGGCCCCTACCAGACTCCAAAAATCAGGCATATAAGCATAGGCATAGAGTTTTCCATCAATATATCGGTTATCCGGTAAAAGGGTCGCTGTGTATTCATCATTAAATGTCCATCTAACATCCTCCCGCACAATAGGCACATATTCATACTCCTGTGCTTGCCCGGCGATGCAGCCGAGACATATCAGCGCGAAACTCCAAAGTAGTGATTGTGTTTTCATATCTGTAAGTCTTATTTAAATTCGACATTTGCTCCTGCTTTTGCTTCAAAGCCAGGCTGTATCTCTATTTCTTCTCCGGCTTCAATTTGCAGGGTACCGCCCCCTTCGACAAGTCCGCCGGATAGAATGGCTTTACCGGTGTTTTTGATAATCAATGCGGCTCCTTCCTTTATGATGAGTCCGTCGCCAATCCATACATCGCCGTTCGATTCGAAAGTAAGAGTGCCCGATTCTATAACAACATTTCCTTCGGTGCGGTTCGTATCTACCGCTTTACCGATATGAATGTCGTTCACCTGGAAATATTGCGAAGTGTCTAACGTGTCGTTTTGCAGATACAACGGTGCCACATAAGGTATGGCATTGTTTTTATATACCGTTACGACGCTGTTGGGTGAGGCATTGGCAAATGTGATATTTGTACTTGTATCCTCTTTTACCTCGGGCTGTTGATTGACCCCCGACGTAATAGCGACCTTGCTGCCTGCTATCCCTGCACCGGATACTGTAATCGAGTGGTCGGTTCGAATTACCGATATATCGCTGTAAACCGATGGAATATCGGTCCACATGGAGAACTCGGGACAGCCAATCAGATGGTGAGTTAATTTACACCGACGGTTACTGAATGTCGCTTTTGACAAAGCTTCTGCCACTCCTATTTGACAAGAAGTTGATTTTATCTGTTCTACAAATTGTTCTTCCAATGAAGCAGAGGTGCCTACCAAGCCATTCCGCGTATTTCCCAAAAAGGCAGGACCGCCATACAATCCGGCTACGGTAAAAGAGTTCCCTATTGTATGGAATGTTGTAATTTCCATAAATATCAAATGGATTTTCTCAAAGATAGTAAAAATTTTTGTAAATTTTATAATTATACAAGAAAAAAAATACATATGTCTTGCCGAGATACCTAAATATCTCCGTTAGAAGTCAAAGAATATCTCAACTCTATTCTTAATAACGGAGTTGCACAATTTAGAACTGGGAGTAGATGAAGGGCACCAGTTCGCTCGAACGTACCTGCAACACGAAGAAGAGCACCAGGGCCAGGATAGCGGCCTTGACCACCAGCGGCGACCACGAGAGTTCACGTTGCAGCCACTGCGACCAGCGGTGCGGGGCGAAGTGCAGCAGGTATCCGGCCACGAGGGCAACGAAGATAACGGCATATCCCGATACGAAAGCGGGAATGGCTTCGGGTCGGAAGTTGGTGAATATCTGGGTCAATATCTGCCCGGCAATATCGAGCGAGGGGGCGCGGAAGAAAATCCACCCGGCGGCTACGACATGGAAGGTGAGCAGTACGTTGAGGAGGTGGCGGAAGATGCCGGCCCGATAATCCTTGGCCACGGGGAAGATGCGGCGGTAGAGTTTGTGCACGATGAGCATGAGTCCGTGCCAGGCCCCCCAGATGACAAAGAGCCACGAGGCACCGTGCCACAGACCGCCCAGCACCATGGTGATGAAGAGGTTGAGATAGGTGCGCACGGTTCCCCGCCGGTTGCCGCCCAGCGAAATGTAGAGGTAGTCGCGCAGCCAGCTCGACAGGGAGATGTGCCACCGCCGCCAGAACTCGGTGATGGAGCCCGACTTGTAGGGCGAGTCGAAGTTGATTTTGAACCGGTAGCCCATGAGCAGGGCAATACCGATGGCCATATCGGAGTAGCCGGAGAAGTCGCAATAGATTTGCAGCGTATAGCCATAGACACCCATCAGGTTCTCGAAGCCGGTATAGAGCATGGGGTTGTCGAAGATGCGATCGACGAAATTGACGCTGATGTAGTCGGAGATGACCACCTTCTTGATCAACCCGCACATAATCAGGAAGAGCCCTTCGCCCAACAGAGCGGGAGTGATGTCGAGCGGCCGGTGTATCTGCGGCACGAAGTCCTTGGCCCGCACCACGGGGCCGGCAGCCAACGGCGGGAAGAACGAGAGGTAAAACAGATAGTCGCGGAAACTGGTGACCGGGGCCATCTGCCGGCGATAGAGGTCGATGATGTAGCTCAGCGAACGGAACGTAAAGAACGAGATACCGATGGGCAGCACGATGTCGAGCGGTTCGAACGGCTGGTGTGTCAGGTCGGCAAAGGTTCCCAGCAGCAGATTGGTGTATTTGAAGTAGCAGAGCATCCCCAGGTTCACCAGCATACTGGCCAGCACACAGAGCTGCCGTAGCCCCTTTCGCGAGAGGCGGCCCAAAAGCCGTCCCAACGAATAGTCCGAGAGGGCCACCGCTACCAGCAACAGGAAACAGAGCCCGCTCGACTTGTAGTAGAAGTAGAGCGAAAAGAGGATGACAAACCCGATGCGCAGGGCTTCGCGATGCGCCAGCAGGCGGTATATCCACATAAACCCAATGAAGAGAAAGAGGAACAGACCGGTATTGAACATGAGGGGATTCTGCCCGTCATAGACAAACAGCGACGCCACTTTAGACCAGTCGATACTCTCCACGAAGGCAGCCACGTCGGCCGCCCGATTACTGAGCCACTCCATTATCCACATAATCTTGATAAGCTTTCATAAGTGTGCGATACAACATTTCGCCCTGTATGCGATAGCCGGTCTCGGTGCAGTGCGTGCGGTCGCGAGCCATGAGTCCGGCCTTTTGCCACTGGGCCGACGAACCCTTGCCTCCCGCCACCTCGTACCAGTCCCAGCAGGCCAGATGATGGTCGGCGGCATAGGCTGCGATAGTCTCGCGCACGAGGGTTACCCGCGAATTGGGCGAATAGTAAACCCGACGGCGACGTTTCACCCGGCGGACACGCCGGCGGGCACACTCGGCCGGCGTGGTGAGCAGGATAGCAGCCTGCGGGCAGTTCTTTTGCAACGAAGCAACCACGGCGTCGATCTGCCGATAGAGTTCGTCGCGGGTCAACGAAGTCGAGAACGACTCGTTCGTGCCGAGCGAAACCACAATGAGCCGCGGCGAAAGGGCAGCCACTTGCTCGGCAAAATGGGGTATGGCAGCATAGCTGCTGTAAAAAGCGCCGTTGTTGCCGATGGTATGGTAGAGGATTCCGCTCTCGCCCGTCTCGAGACTCGCCCCATAAATGGCCAACCGCTCTTCGCCGGGAGCAATCTGTCCGGTAAAGTGGATGCTGCACACCGGGTCGTCCCACGAATAGCAGGTGAGGAAGGGGCTGCGCGTCTCACCCGAGACCCGATAGGGCTCGGAGATGATGGCCGGGAACGAATCGGTGGGCTCGTGAAAGAGGCGTACCTTGCGGAACCCGGCACAATCGTCGGTCTTGCTCAGGGTCGAGAAGGTCAGGTCGATATGGTTGCTGCGAGGCACAATGGCTATTCCCCCGATGCCCGGGGTATAGGCACTGTACTTGCTCCCCACACAGCGGGAAAAGTTCCACACCCCGTCGGTCACCACCGAGTAGTCGTGCGGTTCGTTGGTCTTGGCCAGTTTCAGCGGCACCACCAATCCGCGGCCCGCATCGCCAAAGCGTCGTTGCAGAGGCAGCCGCACCGCCTCGGTGAGGTATCCGGCCTGCACGTGCGAGTCGCCTATATGCACGATAGAGACAATGCGGGGTATCGAGTCGGTGACACTTTGCAACGAATCCATCGCGGCAAAGATCGGAGACCAGTCGGCGCCATTCAAGGCAATGATATTCTTCTCCTTGTTCAAAAAGGCCGGTACCGACACCGTGTCGCCCAGCCACTGCGCCCGCAGCGGAGCTACCGCACAAACGGCCAGCAAAAGGGATCCTATGATACGACGTATTCTCATCGGCCGTGCTTGTTTATGCTATACTCCAGCGATTTGACAAACTCGCCCGCCAACCGCCGGCCCCCCTTGTGGTTGATGTGGGTATAATCCTTGTTGGCCTGTTTCTTCGACACATAGTCGATCATGCCATTCTGCCCGCCCATGGCGGCAAAGGTATCCCAAAAGACGATACCCGCATTCTTGGCCGCCAACCGCTGGGCCCGCGAGAGAGCCAGCACCGCCGGCATGGTGACAAACGAACCGTTCATCTTGCGACTGCGGTCGCCCACCCCCATCAAGATAATATCGGCCTGCGGATAACAACTCTTCAAATGGTTAATCACGGCTACCATCTTGCGGGCATACGACTCGTAGTGCAGAATCTCGGGCGACATCACATTCAATCCATATTGCAACACGATGGCATCGTAGGGAACGGCCTTATTCATCTGTGCACTGCGCTCGCTCGAAATCGATACCAGCGAAAGGCCCGAATAGCCTCGGGTCGAGATATTGTCGATGGCTATACCCTGTGTATCGTCGAGCCATACGCCTATGGCGGTGAAACCGGCAATGGCTCCTGTCCTTACCTGGAAACGGCTGGTCTTGCCGGGCACCTCGATCGACTGGATTTCGGGCGAACCCGTCACGGCAAAAGACTGCCACTCGCCATCGCCTATCTTCAGCGAGATAGAACAATCGTTACGGGCTATGAAAACAAAGCGGGAGACATTCCAGCTGTCGGCACGCTCGATGCGCGTGGTACCCCGATACTGGGCACTGGCCCCCTCGAGCGGCACAAAATATTGCTGATGCAAGGTCATGAGGCTCCAATCGACCGCCCGGGGCTTGAGCACACTGTGAACCTCCCAGCCGTTGCCCGACTGCACGACCGACCGACGGAATCCCGGGAAATCGGAGTGCATCGACACATACCCCACGCCACAACCGCCATACTGCTTCTGCAACTGGCTACGCACATCCTGCGTGAAGATATCGGCCTCGATAAACGAATCGCCCAGAAAAGCTATGCGGGCCGGACGGCCCTGTGACGAGCGTTGTGACAAGGCGTTCAAAAGATGAGACAATCCGGTGCCATTGGGCGAGAAGTCCTCAAACAGTACCACCTCGCCATCCTTGCGGGGTGGAGCACCAGCCATCGTCGTATCGAGGGTAGCCGGTACGACAGCTCTCGCCACCGGTGCCATCGGCGCCGCACTGTCGCTCCCCAGCGAGTCGGCCCGAGCCACCAACGAATCGGTGCTCAACGAATCGACCATCGCGAAAAGCGAGTCGCTTTCGGCATCGTGCCACACGGCATCGCCCGGCAACTCGAGCGCCGATTCATCTACTCGGATATCGGAAAAAAGGTCGATGGGTTTGGTCGTGAATCCACCCCACTCCACCACGGGCAATTTCGTCAGGAGAAATAAAAATACAACGGCTATCACCAACAGGGCAACTACATGCCCACCTTTATGTTTTGGGGAATCGTTTCCCACTTTCTTTTTCTTCACTTCGGTCCTTCAAATGAGATTGCAAAGATAGTGAAAGGCGAGCGCCGGGGCAAACGGAAAACAAAGTTTTCAAGTTTGACAGAGCCGAGCCGCATCCTATTTTTGCAGCATGCAAAGATAAGGAAAGGTGAGCGCAAAGGAAAAGGGGAACAAAGTTTTCAACTATTTTTTATCTCAAACTACTGCTATCTCCAACTAAAAAGTATCTCATCACCGACCATCCCCCCGCATCGTGGTGCGGGGGGGAAACCCCTTCACATCATACTCCCGTGCAATATCCAAAGGAGATACAAAGAGGAGTATGTAAAAAACGGACCTTCTTGGGCCTTTTTGCTTTCGCCATACCTGTATCGATCCAAAAGGGCACGAAACTTCCACAGAAACGGGGTATTCGCCCCGGCAGATTTGTTTTTTCCGGAATATTTTTCTACTTTAGCTTTTTGTAATGCCTACATTAGCACTGATACCCTTCTCCAACTGGGTTTATATCGTGGTCTATACGATATATGCCATCACCATACTGGGAACGATTGTGATTGTCATCACCGAGAATCGCAACCCGGTAAAGAGTTTGGCGTGGGTAATCGTGCTTACCTTCCTTCCCGTAGCAGGTCTGGTTTTTTATATCTTTTTCGGGCAGAACTTCAAGGCCAAACGCATGGTATCGCGACGCATCAAACGCAAGCTGCGCAAGCGCGACTACCACTCGATTGTCAATATCGACGAGTTGCCGCTGGGCGAAGAGAGCAAACAAGAGATCAAGTTGTGCCACAGCCTCTGCAGCATGCCCTACTACTCGGGCAACCGGGTGAAGATTTTCACTACGGGCCAGGCCAAGTTTGACCAATACCTGCAAGACCTCGAGAATGCCCGCGAATACATTCACATCCAGTACTACATCTTCGAAGATGACAAACTGGGGACCCGTGTAAAGAACGTGCTGCTGAAGTGCGCCCAACGCGGGGTACAGATACGGGTACTCTATGACGACGTAGGTTGCTGGTCGGTCAAGAAGCGGTTCTTCAAAGAGATGCAGGATGCCGGCATCGCCGTACGGCCCTTCCTCGAAATCACCTTCCCACAACTGGCCAGCCGCATCAACTACCGCAACCACCGCAAGATAACCATCATCGACGGCAATATTGGCTACATAGGCGGCATGAACATCGCCGACCGTTACATCGAGGGGCTCAAATGGGGCACATGGCGCGACACGCACCTGCGCATCGAGGGTCCGGCCGTGCAGGGATTGCAGCTACTCTTTGCCGTCGATTGGAGTTTCGAGTGCAAAGAGGTACTCTCGGCGCCCTACTTCTTCCCGATAATCGAGGATCAAGGCAACAGTGGCATACAGATTGCCCCGGGCGGTCCCATAGGCGAGTGGTCGAATATCGCCATGCTCTTGCTCAAAGCCATTACCAACGCCAAAAAGGTGGTATATATACAAACTCCCTACTTCCTGCCTACCGACAGCCTGTCGAAAGCGCTGCAAACGGCAGCCCTTGCCAAGGTCGATGTGCGAGTGATGATACCCGAACGATCCGACTCACAGATACTGCGATATGCTTCATTCTCCTACATTTCCGAGATGCTGCGCGCCGGCGTGAAGGTCTATTTCTACCAGCCGGGGCTGCTCCACGCCAAGACCATCATCATCGACGACGAACTCTCGTCGGTAGGCTCGACCAACTTCGACTTCCGCAGCTTCGAACACAACTTCGAGGCAAATGCCTTTATCTATGACCGCGAGGTAAACAGCGAGATGAAGCGCATCTTTATCGAGGACCAGCAGCATTGCCGGCGCATCATCCAACACTATTGGCGGCACCGCCCCCTGTGGCAAAAGGGGCTCGAATCGATCATGCGGCTGTTGAGCCCGATATTATAGCGCCGGCTCAAGAAACTGGTCGCTCACATTCACCAGCCATACTTTCTCGGTAGCTCGGGTAAAAGCGGTATATAACCAACGATAAAAGTCGAGCGAGAGAGCCGCCCCCTGCTGAATATACCCCATATCGATATAGACGTGTTTCCACTGGCCGCCCTGCGCCTTGTGACAGGTGACCCCATAGGCATATTTCACCTGCAGGGCATTGAACCACGGGTCGGCCTTGAGGCGCTTGAACTTCTCGCGCCGCGTCGTGATGTCGTAGTAGTCGGCCAGTACCTGTGTCAAAAGCTCCTCTTGCTGGTCGTGGGTGAGCGAAGGAGAGTCGCTCGAGAGAGTGTCGAGCAGAATCTTGGCATCCATCTCTACCTCGAGATCGGGGAAATAGAGCAGCACATCGGCAAAATGGAAGCCGTACATCTCGGTGCGGCGCGACACCCGCACCACCCGGGCCACATCGCCATTGGCAATGAAATCGACCTCCTTGTACTCCTTGCCCCAAAAGTAGTTGTTCTTGGCCACCAGCAGCAGGTCGCCGGCGGTGAGTTCCTCCTCACGGTAGAGAATCTGGTTGCGAATGCCCTGGTTGAAGATATTGGCCCGCTTGTTGGAACGGGTGATAACGATAGTCTCGTCGAGACCCACGCGGTCGTAGGAGTCGGATATGCGTTCGACCAGATACTCGCCGCTGAGCGCCTCGACATCGGGGTATCCCTTCACCGAGAGACGGGGCATGGGCAAGGGCGTCTGCTCCATCTCCTCCCTCAACCGAGTGGCATTGCTGAGGATTCCCGACTCGGCCGCCTGCCGGGCCACCTCGCGCAACTCATACTCCCACACGGCGAGACCGTAGCCCTTCAACACCGTGGCGTCGAGCGCCGGGCTGCGCTCCTGCCCCACCGGCGGCAGCTGGGCCATATCGCCCAACAGGATAAGCCGGCAATGTTCGCCCGAATAGACATACTCCACCAGGTCGTCGAGCAGCCGGCCGGTACCATACACGGCACCGTCGCCCGAAGCATTGGCAATCATCGAAGCCTCATCGACAATGAAAAGCGTATGCTTGGCCAGGTTCTCACCCACGAGAAAACCCTCCATATCGGGCGAATAGCTCTTCTGCCGATAGATGCGGCGATGTATCGTATAAGCGGGATGGCCAGCATAACGGGCAAAGACCTTGGCCGCCCGACCCGTAGGAGCCAGCAGCACTACCTTGCTCTGCAACTGCGTGAGGGCCTTGACCAGCGCCCCCACCAGCGAAGTCTTTCCGGTACCGGCATATCCCCGCAAGAGGAAGAGCGTGTCGTCGCGCTCGTCGAGTACGAAGGAGGCCAGCAGTTGCAACAACTCCCGCTGCTGACGGTTGGGATCGTAGGGCAGACAACGCTCTATCTGCCGCACAAGCAGGTCGGTAATCATGAATCAGAAACAATAAAGTGTATCACAAAAATAGTGTTTCCCGTTTTCTTTTCTTACATTTGTACAATTTAAATTGCGAAAAGCCTCACGCTCAAGCGTAGCCCATAGTCAGAAAAACGAAACGAAGATGATGGAACCGATACCGGCATTGAACCAATTGATGAAAGAGAGTCACAAGTACATCCTGTCGATGTATGCCACCGGTTCGCACCTGTATATCGTGCTGCAACACACCGAGAAACGCGACACGACCATCACGGCGTGGCTGCCTATCGAGCCCACCCAGGCATCGCTCGAGGAGGCGGTCTTTTCACAACCCATCTTGACACGAAACTTTGAAAAGGTATTTTTCATTGCCGACTCTCCCCGCTATACGTTCATTCCCAAAGACTTTGCCTCACCCGACGACAACCCGCTCTACTTTGGCTTCTGTTTCCCCGACAGCAACGGTTCGGTGGTATCGGCCGAGCTACCCCACACCGGGGTACAGCTGCTCTTCGACCTCGATACCGAGCGGCTCTCGTTCATACGACGCACCTTCGACCGCCCCGTGGTGCTGCATCGGTTGGCCCCGATGTGCGAATACTTCTACCGCAAAAGCAGGCTGGGCTACAATGCCAAACTCTATGCACACTGGGGCGAGACGTCGATCGATCTCTTCGGCTTCAACCAACAGGGATTCCTGCTGGCCAACAGCTTTGCCATGCACCATGTGAACGACGGGATATACTATATTTTGAACGCGTGGAAACAGTTGGGATTCAACACGACCGACGACGAGCTGTCGCTCTCGGGCGACCACCGGGAGTTGAGACAAAACATCATCCCGCTCATACGCCGGCATCTGGCCTTCATCACCCTCACCAAATTCCCCTCCTATGCCCCTGCGGGCGACGAGAGTCTGCCGCTGCCGCTGCGCCTCATCACCTCCTACACTCGATAAAACACCCCGAAAGGCAACCTATTCACCTACCGCCCGTTTGCGATACTGCGAGGGGGTGCAACCATACTTTTTGTGAAAAGAGCGACGAAAGGTCGAAACGGAATTGAACCCACTCATGAGAGCCATCTCTTCGATACTGCCCTCGAAATCTGGATTTTCGAGAATCGACTTGGCCCGCTCGAGCCTGAAGGAGTTGATATAATCATAAAACGTCACCCCCAACTCGTTGTTGAGGCAGTTGGAGAGGTAACTGCGGTTGGTACCCATCCCGACAGCCAAATCGGGCAAAGAGAGTTTGGGATTGAGATAGAGTTCCTTTTCTCGGATATAGGCCTCGAGCTTCTGACTCATGAGAGTCAAACCATTGCGCGATGGCTCCAATGACTCGACCACGGCTTCGGGTACAGGCTCGGGGTCGTCATCGCTGTCCATATCGTTTATCCACTCCTGCCGCAAACTGTAATAGAGCACTATCCCCCACAACAGGGTCGAGGTGACATAATAGACCAGGTCGCCCATGTGGCTGACATTGGTACAGGTATAGAGCCAAAGGAGCAGACAGACAGCCAGAATAATCATGCTGTTGATGAGCCACCGTACGTTTACCCGCTCGGTATAGGAGTAGTTCTCACGCATATATCGGTTGTAACGTCCCACCTTCGAGACGATAAACAGCACCACAATCAGGCAGAAGATAGCGGTGTAAACAACGCTCGCCGTATAGAAAATCGACCGACCCGTGAGGGCATAGACCAGCGTAAAGAGACATAGCGGCGCCTCGAACTGCACCACCCGCTTGAGACTGAAAAATCCGGGATAGAGAATCTCGAGCAGAAAGAGGGCACAAAACGGTACCGCCCACATATCAAACGACAACAGCAAGGTAGAGCAATAGACCGACTCGCTCACCGAATCGAGGTAGAGCAACAGGTCTTTAATATCCTGCACGGCCCACAGGCAAAACAGATAGCCCAACACAAGCAACGGGCGATTGGAACCCCGAAAGAATACCAAGTTGATGCCAAAATAGATAAAAAAGGCCGATGAAAGGCCATGTGCAAAATTAGACAGGCTCTCAATAAACAAGGTATTTAGAATCATTCCCCTTTCTTATTTTGATTAAAACTACTTGATGTGATAATTCTATATCTTACAAATATATAGAAAATAAATTGCAAAAGAGTTGGAGATTCATACAAATTTTAATTTTGGACTCTATCTTCGTTGCTTTCCCCCAAAAAAGAGGTAGTTTTACCCAACTTGAAAAACAAGTTTTCCCGTTTGTCTATGCACCCACCTTTCACTATCTTTGCATACTGCGAAAATAGGATGCGGTTCGGCATAGTAAAAGTTGGGAACTTCGTTCCCCCTTTTCCTCTGCGCTCACCTTTCACTATCTTTGCTCCAGGAAACCCTAAAGAGAGTAAACAGTATGCGCATCATCAGCGGTAAATATGGGCGTCGGCGGTTCGATGTCCCCACCAATATCAAGGCCCGGCCTACAACCGACTTTGCCCGGGAGAATATCTTCAACGTGCTGGAAAACCTCATCGACTTCGAGGGCATTGAGGCGCTCGACCTCTTTGCCGGGACGGGGGCCATCAGCTTCGAACTGCTCTCCCGCGAGTGTGCCCGGGTGGTGTGTGTCGAGATTTACCCTACGCAATACAACTTTATCCGCAAGGTGCAGCAGCAACTGGGCGATCACAACCTCACCCCCATCAAGGGCGATGTGTTCAAGTTTTTGCAAAGCTGCCGCCAACAGTTCGACCTGGTATTTGCCGACCCTCCCTACGACCTGCCCAGGCTGGAGACTCTCCCACATGAGGTGCTGTCGCGCGAGATTGTGAAACCGGGCGGCCTCTTTGTGCTTGAGCACTCAAAGAACAACGACTTCTCGTCGCACCCACTCTTCGACCAGCACCGCAGCTACGGCAGCGTGAACTTTTCGATTTTCCGCCGGCCCGAAACCGAGATACCCGACAATACCCCGTCGCTCTAACCACGACGGTCACCGATAATTCCACGACTCCTACACTCGGGAAAAAGCAGGGGCTCTACCCGATTCATACCCTCAGGTAAAGCCCCTCGAAAGAAAGAAAATAAGAATTATCTGGTGCGTGTAACAGTGTGCAACACATGTCCGTTCTTGTCGAGCATGTAGAGGGTCAAATCCTTATCCGAAGCCGACACGACCGAGAAACCCGTTTCGGGGCTGCAATACTGCGTGCCCTCGATGGGGCTCACCTTGCGGCTGAGCGAGGCCGACGAGTTGACCACATAGTCAACAGGGCTGCCGGGCATCTCGATATGCTGGAAGTTGTGAATGTGACCGGCGATATACATATCGACGTTGTATTTGCGCAACAGCGGGTCGAGCCGCTCCTGCAGGTTTTCGCGTTCGATTTCGTCTTTAGAAGTCTGGGCATAGACGGGATGATGACCAATCACCACCTTCCAGGTCTCGTGCGAGTTGTTCAGTACCGAGTCAATCCAGTGGAGTTGGGCTTGCATGTCTTGAGCGGCCACATCGCGGTATGACTCCTCCGACTCTTTATGATACTTGTCGATGAGCGGTGCCGTGTCGATGAACACAACCTTGAGCGACGAACTGTCGCCCACCTCGAAGGTCTTGTCGTAATAGCGGGCAGGCATGCACCAGCGGCGGCTCACCCCCGAATAATCGAGTACGGCTTGAGTATTGCCCCGATACTCATGGTTCCCCAGAACGGGATACCAGTCGAGCATCAGCTCGGGATGCGAATAAATCAGCTCGTAGTTGGTCATCCACAAGGGGTCGTTCACACTGGCCACCCCCTCGAAGTGGTGCACATCGCCGGCAGCAGCGACAAACTCGATGCCTATCTTGCCGGCCGTCTCGCCCATCTGCTCGGCAATAATCTTCTGGTCGTAATAGCCGTTGCGGCCCAAATCATTGGCCACGATAAAGTTGAAGTTGTCTTCGACTGCAGCAGGCAGTTCACTGGACGAGTCGGTTGTTGGTTTGCAGGAGGTAACGCTCGCGATTGCTCCCCACAACAACAGGAGAGAAAATAATTTCACAGTTTTCATCTTCTTGTCTATTTATTTATCATTCATTTGTCTTAAAATTCCCATTTGATACCCAAATCGAAAGTCGATTTGTAATACTCGAGCTGAGCCATATATTGCTTGGAACCCTGGTAATAACGCAGCGGTTGGTTGGTGAGGTTATTGGCCTCGGCAAAGATACGCAATCCATCGACTATGCGATACGAAGCATTGGCATCGAGGAAGAGCTGACTGTCGTAGTAGCGATCTTCAAAGGCACTGCTGGCCACCTCGTCGAGATAACCACCCGTGTAGTTCAAAGAAACACGTGCCGAGAAGCGATTGTTCTCCCAAGCCAGCGAAGCGTTGAACATGTGAGGTGCCGTACCGGGGAAGCTCACATCGGTGCGCTCCTCGCCATCTTCGTTGTAGATACCCTTGGTTATCGAGTGGGTATAGGTGTAGTTGAGCATGACACTGAAGTTGCGCATGAAACTCGACGGGAAGAAATCGAGTTTGCGCTGGAAAGCGAGTTCGACCCCGAACAGATGCACCTCGTCGCCGTTCAAGGGACGCAGGAACTGCCATTGCTCACCGGCCGGTATGGGATTGGGCAGGCCGGGGAAATCGGCGGCAAACTTGTCGGTCGTATAATTGGCATCGAGGTAATTATAGATAAAGTTGTCGAGATTCTTGTAGAAAAGCCCGGCCGAGACGATACCTACCGACTGGAAGTAATACTCACCAATGAGGTCGGCGTTGTAGGAGTAGGTCGCCTTCAAATCGGAATTACCGGCCGAGATTTCGCGATCCTCCGATTTCACATCGGCAAAAGGAATCAACGCGTAGTAGTTGGGACGGGCCAAAGCCGTCGAGAAAACCCCTCTGAGCACTAAGTTTTTAAGTGGAGTATAACAGATTGTCACATTGGGCAATACATTGGTATAGCTGTTTGTCACCTCGCGCAAATCGGCATTGGCATAATCTTCGTCGAGCACATAGTTGCCCTCGTAATCGACCCGGGTATGCTCGACACGTGCTCCCACGATAAAGGTGAGATCGGGGGTGATGTCCTGGTCCCAACGCAGATAACCGGCATAAATCTGCTCCTTGGCCTTGTAGTTGTTGACCAGATACTCCGAGGGATCGGCCTCTTTCTCAAAGAGTGAGGCGTTGTTGAGATCGACGTTACCCAACCAGGTTTTGGAGACAAAAGAGCCCGGTATATAGCGGTCGCCCTGAGTCAACTGCGTGTTGAAGGTGGCCTTGTCCATATCGAGCAGCGAAGGAAGTCCGTCGATGGGAGTATATTCAAAAAACTCGTTGTCGCGCTCCTTGCTTTTGATGCGGGCCTTCAACCCGAAGTGAAGACGCCCCTTTTGCGAAGGGATGACCGAGAGAGGTACACGGGCATTGACCTTGGCCGAATATTCATCCTCGTCGGTATAGTCGTGCTGTTCGGTGAGTTTGTCAAAGGCAAAGAGACTCAAGTCTTGCCCGGGAGCCGAGATAAAGGGCAGGCGCGGGTTGGCCAGATCTTGGGTGAGCGATACCCCCTCCTGGGCATATTCGATGTAGCGCTCGTGCGGACGATCTTCCTGCGCCTTGGCATAACTGAGGTTCCAGTCGAGGTCGAACCGGGGCGAGAGCAGGTGAGTACCCGTGAGCGAATAAGACTGTACCCGCTGGTCTTCCAGGCGGGCGTTCTTGTTACGACAGTTGTCGATACCGCCTTTGGTCTCACGCGAGATCGAACCCGTGTAACCGGTAATTGCCTGTGTGGCCTCATCATATACGGGCTCTACATCCTTGAACTGGGTGCGGAAGCGGTTCTCCCGGTCGTCGCGCCAGTTGTACATGAGGTCGGCAGCCAAGGTGTTGTTGGCATCGATTTTCCAGTCGGTGTTGAGCGATATGCTGCGGCGTATGCGCTGCACGTCGTATTTACGTATATCCATCTCTTCGAGGAAAACATTATGGGCATCGTCTTTGCCCCACACCCCCTCGATATTGTCCGATCCGTAGGTCTTGTTCATATACGAGGCACTGAGCACAACGCCTACGCGGTCGCCGGCAAAGCGGTTGGAGTAAACAAACGAACCCGAACCGGTGGCTCCATTGCGGATGGGGTTGAACCCTCCCAAAGCCGTGAGCGAAATACGTTGCCGCCCCGAAGCGGCACGCGTCACCAAATCGACCGAACCGCCTATGGCGTCGCCATCCATATCGGGGGTAAGTGTTTTATTGACCCGAATGGTCTGCACCATATCCGAGGGTATCAGGTCCATCTGTACCTTGCGGTTGTCGCCCTCGGCCGAAGGGATGCGGTTGCCGTTAAGAGTCACCGAGTTCAACTCAGAGGCCAAACCCCGCACGATGATGTTGCGAGCCTCGCCCTGGTCGTTCTGCATGGTGATACCCGGCACCCGTTTGAGGGCGTCGCCGATGTTCGAGTCGGGGAAACGCCCCACCTGGTCTGCCGAAATCACGTTGGTCACATTACGGTTGGTCTTCTGCTGGTTGAAGGCTTTGGCCTGTCCGCGAGCCTGATCGCCCATGACCACCACTTCGTTCAATACCTGCGAGTCTTCCAGCAACAGGAAGTCGATTACCGAGTTGGCCCCCTCTTTGACCGTCACATCTTGATAGGCCGTCACATATCCCAAATAGGTAACCTCTACCCGATAATCGCCATCGGGCACATTCAGAAACTCAAAATATCCATTCTTGTCTGAAACCGTATAACGGTTAAACTTGTCCAGTCGCAATACGGCACCCGGCAACGTGCGATGTTCAGTCCCCTCTTTTACTGTCCCCGAAATAAGTCCAGCCGCCTGAGCAACAGTAATCTGCACGAGAATAAAAATCAATGTGAATGTCCTTTTCATACTGTTTTTTCATTTATTAAATGCTGTGTCAAAATTATCGGAGTCATGCAACATTTGTGTTACAACCATTTTAAACCTGAGCAACATTCTTTAGAAATTACAGGCCGAATTCACTTATTATCAATCTTATAACTCTACCCACACATCTCCTGTGAGCTGGAAAACAAAATCCCCCGCATCGAGTTTTCTTGCTCGATGCGGGGGATTCAGCTATTTCTCAAGTGGGCAAACTCTTCTGCCCACCCGCATATCGGCTACAACAGTTTTTGCAGGAGCTCGGGTACCTGGATATCGCAACAGCGCAACTGCTCGAGACAACGCATGCCCTCGGGCGAAAGCGAAAAATACATCTGCCGCTTGTCGTCGTCGCCCAACGTGCGCTGAATGAGCCCCTTCTTCTCGGCAGCCCGAATCACCTTCGAGGCATTGGACTGGGTGAGGTTCAGCTGCTTGGCTATATCGCCCGACGAGAGGCGCTCCGTCTCGCGCAAGGCGCACAACAAAGAGCCCTCGTTGAGTCCCAAGCCGTAACGTTTTTCAAACCGGGCTTCAAACTCGGTGATGGCCCGATACACATCACGTATTCTACAAAACGATTCCATACTCCTACTCTGCTTCATATACCGCTTGTTTGAAACACGAACGCACACACTTGCCGCAACCTATACACTTGTCGGCATCGATTTGAGGCAACCCGAATCCTACCTGACTGATTGCCTGCCGGGGGCAAAGGGCAATGAGCGGACAGCGGTGATTCTGCGGACAACGGTCTTTATCTACTACTAAAGGCATACTCTTTTTCTCCTCCTTTCTTTATTCAAGGACCTCACAATCCTGTACCGGATATCCCGGCCCAAGTGGAAGGTACTTGATATGGTTTTACAAAGTTACATTTTCTTCTTCAAAAGCAGAACAAGACCGGGCTCCGCATTTGCAGGACGGCAAAGCGAAGGGGGAATCTCCCCGTGCGGGAGACTCCCCCTCTCGGAAAAATTCTGCGTCACTTGACAAACTTGGTTTGCAGCACTTGTCCGTCGGCCAAGGCACGAACCAGATAAACGCCGCTCGACAAGTCGTTGACATCGAGTGTCGATTGATTTTCACAAGCGGCTACCTGACGCCCGCTGGCATCGAAGACTACGATGCGATCTACCTGCTCGGCCGAGCATACTACCCGACCTTCGCTCATCCACAAGCGACCATCGGCAACGGCCGACTCTACGCCCGAGCCACCTTTAACCAAATCGCCATAGAAACCGATGTTGTCGATCGAGAGCATATAGCCGTCGGTCGTCGTCAGGCGAATGGCCACATAGATATTCTGGCCCTTGTAGGCGCCCAAGTCGATACCACGAGTACTGGGGTTGGTGGCAAAGTTCTCATCGGTAATGGTCTTGACCGAGGTAAAGCTCTCGGGCTCGGCATCGGTTGTCGAGACCATAATCTCATAATCTTCGGCATACTCTTCACCGGCATCGCCCGACATGGCCGACCATACCATATCGGCATTGTCGGAGGTTACACCGATTTGGGGGAAGATACACCAGCGATCGGCCGGAGTCACCGTAGTGAACCACGAAGCGGCGGTAAGCATCCATGACCCGAAGACAGGGTGCTCGTTGATTTCAGACAGATTCCAAGCTTCGTTGTTGGGGAATATGTCGTTCAACGACGAATTGACCGTGGCACCATCTTCGGCTCTTAAGATAAGCTCTTCGGGGATGGTTCCCGTTTCGAAGTCGTAGTACATGACGGGATTCTTCACCACCTTGAAGTCGGACTCAAGGATATTGTTCTCGGGAGACTCGTCACCCTCGTTCACGATGGTAATCTTCAGACTGTGCTTACCCACCTCGAGATTGGCCAAAGCCTGCTCGCATACATAGCTCTTGGTCTCTTGAGCTCCGAAAGTCTCGATGTTGAAGGTCTCGACCACCGCTCCGTCAATGGCAACCTCGACCGAAGCGCCCGAGATCTCATTGACCGAATTGTTGATTACCGAGAAGGAGATATCTTGCGACTGTTGCGGAGTCACATACTCATTTACCGGCGAAGTGAGTTCCTTAATCGCCAAGTCGTTTCCGGCCATATCGATCTCCTCGAGCGAAATATCGTCGATACAAATCACATTCTTGTTGGCATCACTGAAGGCGTGGAAGCCGAAGTAGTAGATACCATCTGTCTCGATGTGGATCACATTGGCCGACTCCATATATTCGTTGGTATTGAAGGGGGCATACTCTACGACCTTTGTCGTCATGGCCTCGGGCGTAGCCTCGGTTCCATAGTACACGGCAAATTTCTCGTCGTAAGAGAATGATGAGTACCAGAACTTGAAGCTGTAATAGCCGGCCTTCAGCTGGATAGGCTCCAGGATAAACCAGTCGTCGCCCACGTTGTTACTGCTGTACCAATATACCATGGAGTAGTCGCCGGTACGAGAGAACGAAGAGAACCACGAGTTGACGTTGATAGCCCAGCAGCCGTTACCCCCGTCGGCTTCGTCGAAGTTCAGGTCGAAGTATTTAATGGATTCACGGCTATACTCATCTTCAAAACCGTTGAAGTAGGGTACTTTGGCCGGACCGAAGTGGCGCACGCTCACCGTGCTGGTATCGTTGCCGGCAATGTCATCGTTCTCCAGGTTGCTCCAGGCCTTGATGGTGTATGAACCCGATTCCGAAAGGTCGGCCTTGGCCTCGAAGGTATAGAGATATGACTCACCTGCACCGATGGTCCCGGCAATGGTCTCGGTTACGGCCGGTTGCTGGTCGATCTGATACGAAACCTGCAGATTGGAAACCGGATGGAAACCGGTGTTTCTCAAATAGAGGTTCACGGGTTCCTGTCCCAGATTCTCGCCCGAGGGGGTTGTGCGTACCGAATCGACACAGATATCATAGCCCTGGGCCGTCTCCAGCTTCACGTTGCGTACAAACAGCTTGTACTTGTTGGCATCGCTCTTGGCATGGAAGCCCAGGTAGATGTTGCCGGAGGCCGTTACGTTAATCAGGCCGGAAGCCGGGGCAAAACTGCCGTCGATATAGATGTCGCCCAGATCGATAACGGGTTGGGTCATCGAAGCGGCATCGCGCGAAGTGCCGAAAAAGACATCCATCTTCTCGCCGTAGGTACTACCTTGATATTCGAATGAGAGGATGTAACTACCAGCCTCCAGTTCTATGGCCGGCGAGATGAGCCAGTCGTCGGCTGCCAGTTCCATGTTGTATCCATACTTGGCGGCCTCGTTGTAGGAATCGAATCCCCACGTTGTCGCATCCTCGTTGGCATCGACCACCAACCATTGGCCAAACTCTTCTTCGGTGCTTAATGAGGCCTCATAGACCACATCGCCCGCATACGAGCTTAAAGCACCGCACACAAAAATCACATAAGTAAACAGTTTTCTCATAACCACTTTATTTTTTTAAGACATTACAAATGTGATTAAAAAAAGATTAAATTCCAATAGTCGGCATTCAGATTTTGGCATATTATTACCTTTTGGCAAGCAAATACCGCAATTAATTATCATATGGTAAATTCAGGCACCCGCAAGACAACGACTTTTTTATTCTCTACGATTGAGGTGCCCAAAAGGATTTCATCTCCACGGCTTCCTCTTGTCGCCGTGGAGATGAACAGGCGTCACCTCTCTCGCAGTCCCCGCTCGAGGGAACGTGGCTAAAACTACAATTTACTTTTTCAGCAATACACTGTCGATAGCCTCTTTGAACGAGCTCTTGGGCATGGCACCCATCGCCATCTGGGGCTGTCCCTCCATCGGGATAAAAAGTATCGAGGGTATGCTGCGTATCCCAAACATGGCGGCCAGTTCCTGTTCTTCCTCGGTGTTTACCTTGTAGATGTAAATCTGTCCGTCATACTCTTCGGCCAACTCCTCAAGGATAGGAGCCACCATTTTGCAGGGACCGCACCACGAGGCATAGAAGTCGATGATGGCGGGTTTGTCGCCCAGGTATTTCCACTCCTTGGGATTATTTTCATAGTCCATTACTTTGGTCAAAAAATCGGCTTTGGTCAATTCAATCGTTTTCATCTTATTCTCTTTTTTATCGTTATTTACTGCTTTGGTTTCACAGGCTGTAAGCAGGAGCACAACCAGACTTACGGCCAAAATCATCAATCGGTTATTCATAGCTATTTTCTTTTTTGAATGAACTTGTCAACAGACCGCCCATAGCGGCACCCCATATCATGCTGGTCCAGGGCGATGCGGTAATGGGGCAGGTCCCGCTTTCGCAACCCACATAGCGCCAATAGAGATATCCACCCACGGCGCCCAGCACGAGGCCCAACGATAGCAATCCATATCGTTTCAATACCCGCTTTACAGGGGTTGTCTCTCGCTTATTTTTGTTATTTGTTTTCATTAGAAATATTTTCCATTAGAAATTACATTGCAAAGATGTAGGTTTATTTTCAATAAAACAATATTCCAGTGGAAAATATTTCTACATATAACTTCTTTTAACAACCTACCCCTCACACAATTCTCTCAAGAAAATGCTATTGCACTAATAATCAGATAAAAAAGAAATATACCCCCGCTCCAGACTTGAAACGGGGGTATATTCTATAAGAAAAGGTTGAGCTGCTACAACTCAAATTTATACATCCGGGCCAGCCGCACCTGATATTCATACTCGAGCGAGAGTCGATTGTCAAAAGCCTCGTAGAGTTGCGTGGCATCCACGAGATATTCGACCATCGATATCTGCCCGGCCGACAGGGCCTTCTGCAACAGTTCGAGGTTGTTTTGCCGGGCGAGGAGGTCGTAGCGGGCATGATCTTTCTGCAAGGTCACCGCCTCGTCGTAGGCGGTCTGCAACTCGGCCAAGGCCTGCTGCTCGCGGTTGTTCACGGCAAAACTGCCTGCCAAGGCCTGTGCCTTGGCCATCTTCACCTTCTTGCGGTTGGCAAACAGCGGGATGGAGACTCCCACCGAAAGGCCGTTAAAACGCTCGCCCAACTCATAGGCATGGCGATAACCCAACTCGAACTTGGGCAACCACCCGGCCCGGTTGAGGGCGACCGACTGGTTGGCAATGAGATTCTCCTGACGCAGCATCTGGAGTTCGGGATCGGCCTGCAGGGCCTGCGACTTCAGGTCGTCGAACGAGGCAGGCAACACGGCCTCGGGATAATCGGCCAGTGCCGAGGGCTCTACCCCGAAGGCTTCGCCACCGTTCAGCGCACGCAACTGGGTCAGACAGGCCGACCGCTCGTTGCGCAGCCGGGTATTGGCCGTGGTCACGTTGAGCAATTCGATTTCAATCTTGTTCACGTCGAGAATGGCGGCATCGCCCGACTCGAGTTTCTCGCGATAGAGCCGGGCCAACTGGTCGGCAGCCTTAAGCCGCTTGTCGCTCAAGTCGATGCAACGGTTCAGATAGACGATGCGGAGGCACAGCTCCTTGGCCTGCAACAGCACCTGCTGCCGCAACAGTGCCTGCTGCCCGTCGTAAAGCGTGCGTTTGAGGTTGCCCACCCGGTTGCGCTGCACATAGAGCGAGGGAAAATCAAAGGCCTGCGACACGGTGATGTCGTATTTGCGGTCGCCCGCGCTTTGGGCTCCCCACAAGTGTTCCAACTCGAAAGTGGGATCTTCGAGCGAGTTTTGCGACGACACCTCGGCCTTCTGGCTCAGCACCATCTGTGCCCCGGCCTTCAATTGAGGATTGTTTACCTCGATGCTCGTCAAGATGTCGGCTATGTTATTTTGAGCTCCCGCACCCGCAACGGCGAGCGCACAGAGCAGGAAAAGCGTTTTTCTCATCGGTTTTCTTTTTTACGGTTCATAATCCAGTAAACGACCGGAACCACAAAGGCATTGAGGAAGGTCGAGGTTATCAATCCGCCCAAAATCACCTTGGCCATCGGGCTCTGTATCTCGTTGCCCGGCAGGTCGCCCCCCAAGGCCAGCGGGATAAGGGCCAGAGCCGAGGTGAGGGCCGTCATCAGAATAGGATTCAACCGGTCGAGCGACCCATGCAGCACGGTATCGTGCAACGAGTGACCCTCGGCCAGCATGGTGTTGTAGTGCGAAACAAGCAACATGCCGTTGCGGGTGGCAATACCAAAGAGCGAGATGAAGCCGATGATGGCAGGGATACTTATCTCGCCCGTGGTAAAGCGGAGGATGAAGACTCCACCGATAAGGGCCAAGGGGAGGTTCAGCAGAATAACGGCCGACTGCGAGGCGCTGCGGAACTGGTTGTACAGCAGCAGGAACACAACCAGCAACGAGAAGAGCGACACCACCGACAGGGTGCGCGACGCAGCCGCCTCGCTTTCGAACTGCCCGCCATACTCGATAAAGTAACCCTCGGGCAGGGTAACGGTCTCGTCGATGCGCTCCCGGATGTCGTCAACCACACTGCGCAGGTCGCGGTCGCTCACGTTGGCCGAGATGACAATCTTGCGCTTCACATTCTCGCGGTTGATGGTGTTGGGACCGGTAGCCGATTTGATTTCGGCCAGCGTGCTCAACGGCACCTTTCCCTCCTGCGTGTCGATCATGAGGTCGCCAATGCGGGCAGCCGACGCGCGCTCGTCGTCCTTCACCTTCACGGTGAGGTCGAAGGTGCGGCTACCTTCATAGACCTGCGACACTACCTCGCCGGCCAAAGCCACATCGATAAACTGCGAGAATTCGGCCAGAGTCACCCCGTAGCGGGCCAGCATCTCGCGCCGCGGCGTAATCTTGAGCTGGGGGCGCTCGATCTGTTGCTCGACGTTCAGGTCAACCACACCGTCGATGGTCGAGATATTTTTCTTAATCTGGTTGCCCAGCATGAACATGTGGTTGAGGTCGTCGCCAAAGAGCTTGATGGCGATGCGGGCCTGAGTGCCCGAGAGCATAGCGTCGATGCGGTGCGAGATGGGTTGGCCTATCTCGATGTTGACTCCGGGGAGAATCGAGAGTTTCTTACGCACATCGGCCACCACCTCGGCATGCGAGCGGTCTTTCAACTCAAACGGGGCCTCAATCTCCGAGGTGTTCACCCCAAGGGCATGTTCGTCGAGCTCGGCCCGGCCCGTCTTGCGGGCTACGGTCTTGATTTCGGGCACCTCGAGCAACAGCTGCTCGGCCCGACGGCCTATGTTGTCCGACTCTTCGAGCGAGATGCCCGGGAGGGTACTCACATTAATGGTAAACGACCCTTCGTTGAACGAGGGCAAGAAACTGCGTCCCAAGGTAAAGAAGGTAATCAATGCAGCGACAAACAGCACAATCGTGCCGCCCAGCACCTCGCGGCGATGATGCAACGACCACTCCAGCGCCCGCTCGTAATACTTCTTGAGCGTGCGGGCCACAATAGGCTCACGAGTCATCTGACGATCGTCGCCCCCTTTGCCCAACAGGTAGCTGCACAGCACCGGCGTGAGGGTGAGTGCCACCACGGTCGAGGCAAACAGCGCCACGATGAAGGCGATACCCAGAGGCACCAGCATGCGACCTTCCATTCCCGTGAGGAAGAAGAGGGGGATAAAGGTAACGATAATGATAAGCGTCGAGTTGAGGATAGGCATACGCACCTCGCGCGAGGCATTGAATACCACCTCGATAACGGACTTTCGCTCGCCCGGGGGCAATTGCCGATTCTCCCGCAGGTGCTTATAGACGTTCTCGACATCGACAATGGCATCATCGACCAACGACCCGATGGCGATGGCCATGCCACCGAGGCTCATCGTGTTGATGGTAAAGCCCATGAAGTGCAGGGCCAGTATCGAAAAGAGCAGCGACAGCGGTAGGGCTACCAGTGAAATAACCGTGGTGCGCACATTCATCAGGAAGAAGAAGAGAACGATGACCACAAAGATGGCCCCTTCGTAGAGCGACTTCTTCACGTTGTCGATCGAGCTCTCGATAAAGTGCGACTGGCGAAAAATATCGGTCGAGACGGTCACATCGGAGGGCATGTTCTTTTTCAGTTCATCGACCGACTCCAACAGCTTGTCGGTGAGGTCGAGCGTACTGGTGTTGGGCTGCTTGGTTACGGTGAGGAGCACGGCCGGATGCGCCTCGACCGAAGCACATCCCAGCTTGGGCGCCTTGTCGCCAATCTTCACCTCGGCAATATCGCCCATCAAGAGGGGCACCCCATCGACCCGTTTCACCACCGCCTTGGCGATGGCATCGATATCGGTCGTGGCCACGGCACCCCGTATGATATATTCGTTGCCATACTCATAGAGAATACCCCCGTTGGCATTGCGGTTCATCTCGCGGGCAGCGGCGAGCACCTCGTCGAGGGAGACTCCATACTGCTTCATGCGCGGCAGGTCGAGCAGAATCTGGTACTCCTTCATCTCCCCGCCGATGACGGTAACCTGTGCTACCCCGCCGATGGAGAGGAGACGGGGACGAATGGTCCAGTCGGCCAGCGTGCGCAGGTCGCGCATCGAGGTAGAGTCGGAGGTGAGACCGATAATCATCATCTCGCCCAGGATAGAGGACTGCGGACCCAGCGTGGGAGTGCCCACTCCTTGGGGCAGACTCTCACCCACGACGGCCAGTTTTTCGGAGGTAATCTGACGGGCCCGATAGATATCGGTACCCCAATCAAACTCGACCCACACGACCGAGAAGCCGGTGGTCGATGACGAGCGCACCCGACGCACGTCGGTGGCGCCGTTGAGCGCCGTCTCTACCGGGAAGGTCACCAGGCGTTCCACCTCCTCGGGAGCCATACCCGGAGCCTCGGTCATCACTACCACCGTGGGAGCATTGAGGTCGGGAAAGACATCGACGTCCATTTTGAGCGAGGTATATATCCCCGCACACATCAACAAGATCGAAGCTACCAGCACCAGCAGCCGATTGTTCAGTGAATATCGGATAATCTTATTCAACATGGCGGCTGCAGATTAGTGGTTGTGAGAATGACCTTCGGGAATGACACCGCTATTGGCGGCCAGTTTCACTTGATAGACCCCGCGGGTAACCACCCGGTCGCCCTCGTGCAGACCCGAGAGGATGCGCACCTGGGCTCCGTCGGTATCGCCTACCGTGACTTCCTGTTTCTTATAGCCCTCCTCGTCGAGCCGCAGATAAACAAAGTAGAGTCCTTGCTCCTCGGTGAGTGCCGAGACGGGCACTACCAGCGCATTGTCGATGGCCGAGGAGAGCAGATAGACCTCGACACAGGCACCGGGTACCACCTCGCCCCGATTGTCGAACTCGAAGACGACAGGCACATAGGCTCCACCGGCCAAGGTTCCACGCCCGTAACTGAGCAGCTTGCCGTTGAGTTGAGAGAGGTCATATACCTGGTCGTCGTAGGTGGTTTTGAAATGGGCCGACATCACCGTAGGCAACGACTTGTAATAGCGTTGAGGAACCTCGGCCCGCAATTGCAGCCGACGGTTCTGCGAGAGGGTCATGAGCGGCTGTCCCATCTCCACAAAGTCGCCATCGCTCACCAGAATGTTTTTCAGATAGCCGGTCATCGGGGCCGTAACGGCACTCCCCGACTGGCTGCCCCCCATTGCCTCGTAGGCAAGCCGGGCCGTCTCGTAATCCTTGGCGATCTTCTCATACTCCTGGCGCGAGATAATTTGGTCTTTCACCAACTCGCTGGCCCGTTCGTAGGCCTTACGGGCCGTCTCATAATCAATATATGCCCTGCGGGCGGGGTCACCGGCCGCCATCTTCTCGGCCGAGAGGCGCAACAACACACTGCCTTTGGCCACCTGACTACCGTCGGCAATATGCCGCCCGGCCAGCGATACGACTCCAGCCACGGGAGCCACCACCGTCATCTCGTCGCCCTGTGCAGCCGAGAGCGTCCCCGAGCAGGGAATGACACTGTGAAACTTTTCGGGGCGGATGGTTTTGGTAGTCAGCCCAATAGCTTCGGCTTCAGCTTTTTTCAAAATGATTTCGTTGCCATGACCTTCGGCGGCATGGTCGTGCCCCTCGTGCTCATTATGCTCATGGTCATGCTCCTCGAGGTGTTCGCTGTGCTCGTGAGCCTCGCCGGTCGTATGCGACGACGAGCCCGAGCAACTCCACATAATATAGGATAATAGTGTTATCGTTAATAAAACCGTTCGTTTCATAGGTATATATGTTATATGTATGGATAAATAATTCTCGCCTGTGCAGACACGCACACGCGTGTATTCCACCGTTCATTCACAAACGAGGGAACAACTGCTATTCAGTTTATATACCTATGCAACGGGAGGGGCCCTCAGGCCGAGGGTCTTGAGAACGACCGCCGTATGCAGCCGTTCGATATAGACGCCCGGTGCGGGCGACTCGTCGGGAGTGTCATCGGTCAGATCGGGCAACACGGCCCATGTGCCCAGCAGAATCTTTACCGGCGCAAACTTGAGCATATGGTGCTGATGCAACGAGGCCAAATCGACCGGATTTTTATATGAAAACCAATTGCAAGTAGTGCAATCGCTGGGGTCATCATCGGCAGGCTGGGAATGGGAATCGTCACACCCGGGGATAGTGAGCTCGAGGCATATCATACCGTCGGCATGGTGGTGATGGGGAAGCACCGTCGAGAGCACTCCCAAACAACCTGCCAGCAGCAAAAATACTATTTTCAGCTTCTTAGCCCACATAAGGAATTGATCTACCTTGGCAAAGGTAAACCCGATTTGGCATAAGGGGGTAATAATTCCTATGCTTTTGAATATTATTTAAACATATTTAATAGAGCTACTCGTCGTCGATATCATCATCGAAATCGAAGTCGAAGTCGAATCCGTCGTCGGCATACTGCGACTCGAGGAACTGTGCCATTTGCCGCCCGTCGCGCTTGGTGGGACGCCCCAACCCCTTCTGCCGGTTGACAAAACCGCTGATGCGCACCATATCGAGCAGTTCGTACTGTTCGGGCGGCGTGGTATTTTCGAGATAACCAGGCACCAGTTTGGCCCCCATGCGATTCTCGGCCAGGGCCAAAATCTTGAACGAGTAGGTCACGGGCGGCTTGCGCACCTGTATCGTGTCGCCCACCTTGACGGTGCGCGAGGGTTTCACCCCTACACCATCGACCATCACCCGTCCTTTCTTGCAGGCCTCGGTAGCAATGGTACGGGTCTTGAAGATGCGGGTGGCCCACATGAATTTATCGATTCTTACCTCCTCTTTTGCCATAGCTGCTATTTGTTGTTATACTGGTTCATCGTTTGCTGCACACCGGCCAGACAAAAGCTCTTGATAATCTCGCCGGCCCGTTCGAGTTTCTCGGGCAGTTGTGCCTCCTGGTCAGGAGGGAAAGCCCCCAGCACGAAATCGACCTGACCGCCCCGCGGGAAATCGTTACCGATACCGAAACGCAGACGCGAATAGACCTGTGTGCCCAAGGTTTCGCAAATGTGCTTCAACCCGTTGTGCCCGGCATCGCTGCCTTTGGGTTTCAGCCGAAGGGTACCGAAGGGGAGAGCCAGGTCATCGACTACGACGAGCAGGTTTTCGATGGGAATATTCTCCTTTTGCAACCAGTAACGCACGGCATTGCCGCTCAAGTTCATATAGGTCGAGGGTTTGAGCAACACAAGGGTACGCCCCTTGAGGCGCAGCTCGCAGGTTGCCCCGTAACGGCCGTCGGTAAAAACGAGATTGGACGCCTTAGCCAAGGCGTCCAATACTCTGAATCCTATGTTATGCCGGGTGTTCTCGTATTCGTAACCGATATTACCCAGCCCTACAATCAGATATTTCATCTACAAAAAGATGGGGGTTGATTAGTCTTGTTTAGCCTGAGCACCACGAGCTGCACGAGTCAAGTTAACGGCGCAAACCACAGCGTTCTTGGCATTCATCAGTTCGAGACCTTCGAAGTGGAGGTCGCCAACCTGCAGCGTTTTACCCAATCCCAGGTTGTCGATGTTGATAACCAGACGCTCGGGGATGTTGGTGTAGAGGGCTTTTACTTTGAGTTTTCTCATCGAGAGGCTCAATTTACCACCGGCACGCACACCTTCGGAGTGACCTTCGAGTTGAACGGGAACATCCATAACAACCGGTTTCTTGTCGGTTACTTCGAGGAAATCCATGTGCAGGATAGCGTCGGTAACGGGGTGGAATTGCAGGTCTTTCAAAACGGCCATCTTCTTCTCACCGTCGATGTTCAGCTCTACGGCAAAGATATCGGGAGTATAAACCAATTTGCGAACAGAGTCTTTAGTTACTGTAAAATCGGTAACGATGATACCTTTTTTACCACCGGTGAGTTCTACCAGTTTCTCGCAGGGTTTCAACGTGCCGTTGTAAGGCAGGTCAACCAATTCGCCACCATTGAGCACGGCGGGGATGAGGTTTTGTTTACGCAGGCCTTTTACAGCTTTCTTGCCCAGATCGGTACGGGCCGTACCATTCAGTTGAAATGTTTTCATTGTTTTGTTGTTTTGTGTTACTCAAAATTAAGTTGTTTTCTCTTGCTCCTTAATTTCCCATCACACGGAATTTTCAAAAAGCGGGGCAAAGTTACTATTTTATTTTCTAACGCACAATAGCTTAGTCGAGAATTTGGTCCGACAGGCCTCGATAATATTCACCAACCGGCAGGAGGCCCCGACAGGATTGCGCTTGAAAACTTTATTTTCTCTCGACCTCTGCCCCCGCCCCTGCACACAGCAGCATGCCGTATCCCCGATGCGGCACGACCGGCTGCCACCCCACACCACCACGAGAGAGACCGCCAGAGATAAAAGTGTGTCCTCCCCGTATCTTCGCAAGCAACACGAGGCGGTTTGGCAGAACTAAAGTTGAAAAATTCGTTTTTCTTTGTCTCTGCACTTGACTTTCATTATCTTTGTAACTCAATAAAAAACTTAAAAATAGACCTATCGTCATGAAAGGAAAAATTTTGGTTACCGGTGGAACCGGTTACATCGGCTCCCACTCGACCGTAGAACTGCAAAATGCAGGCTACGAAGTTGTTATCATCGACAATCTCTCCAACTCGAACATCGAGGTACTCGACGGTATCGAACGCATCACGGGCATCCGCCCCACTTTCGTACAGGCCGACTGCACCGACATCGAGGCTCTGCGCAAACTCTTCACCGAGAATCAGGGCATCAAGGGTATCATCCACTTCGCTGCCAGCAAAGCGGTGGGCGAATCGGTACAGAAACCGCTGCTCTACTATCGCAACAACCTGCTGTCGCTCATCAATCTGCTCACGCTCATGCCCGAGTTTGGTGTCGAGGGTATCGTATTCTCGTCGTCGTGCACGGTTTACGGTCAGCCCGACGTGCTGCCGGTCGATGAGACGGCTCCCATCAAACCGGCTCTCTCGCCCTATGGCAATACCAAACAGATAAGCGAGGAGATTATCAAAGATACGATTCATGCCAACGCTCCTTTCAAATCGATTATCCTCCGCTACTTCAATCCCATTGGTGCTCACCCCAGTGCCGAAATCGGCGAGTTGCCCAACGGCGTACCCCAGAACCTCATCCCCTACCTCACGCAGACGGCTATCGGCATCCGCAAGGAGTTGAGCGTATTCGGCGACGACTACAACACCCCCGACGGCTCGTGCATACGCGACTACATCAACGTAGTTGACCTGGCCAAGGCTCACGTGATCGCCATGAACCGCATGCTCGAGAAGAAATCGCCCGAGGCTATCGAAATCTTCAACCTGGGTACGGGCCGCGGCGTCTCGGTACTCGAGCTCATCGCTGCCTTCGAAAAGGCTACGGGCGTGAAAGTTCCCCACAAGATCGTAGGCCGCCGCGAAGGCGATATAGAACAAGTGTGGGCCAACCCCGAAAAAGCCAACAAGGTGCTGGGCTGGACGGCTCAGGAGAGCATCGAGGATACACTGGCTTCGGCCTGGAAATGGCAACTGAAACTGCGCGAAAGAGGCATCATGTAATTGCCGCTCCCGACCAGACAAACCATACACAAAGCGAGGCTCTCCCTGCTGGGGGGAGTCTCGCTTTTCGCTTCTACCTCTCACCCTCTTGACAGGCAGCCCGAAAAGTTTTATTTTTGTTCCATCGAAAATCTATAACACATGATTAATCGTATGATGAGAAAAGGCGTATTTCTACTATCGAGTGTCTTGCTGGCTTCGTTGTGCGGAGCCGGTTGTCACTCGTCGCAAAAGCAGGCCACGGCTACCGACGAAGAGCAGACCGTATTTGCCTGCACCGACAGCGTCACCACCGTGTGTGACAGTGTAAAACTGACCCAAATCAGAGACAATGCCCAGGAGCGGCTCATGCAGTTGAGTCTCTTCGGCGAACTGCCGCAAGAGCTCATCGACAGTCTGGGGATAAGCCAGGGAGTCCCGGCCTCGATAAGTGCATTCCTGCTGGAGATTGACGGGAAACGCATCTTGTTCGACACCGGCATGGGTGCTCCCGACAGCCGATCGCTGGCCAACCTGTCGGCCGCCGGAGCCACTCCCGATGATATCGACTACATCTATCTGTCTCACTTCCACGGCGACCACATCGGCGGTATGATGAAGGGCGACAGCATCGTTTTTCCGAGGGCCGAAGTCTATGCCGCCCAGCAGGAGTATGACAGTTGGATGCAGATGCCCGACGACAAGAAGGTCCAAGTCGCAACCACAATGGAGGCCTATAAAGACCGTGCATCTCGTAGCCTATGGTGACACGTTGCCTTGCGGCGTAATAGCGCTCGACTGTGCCGGACACACCCCGGGCCATACCGCCTACCAGGCCGGCCGTTTCCTCATCGTGGGTGACCTGGTACACGGCGCTGCCCTGCAACTGGCTCACCCCGAGATTTGTGCCGCCTACGACATGGATCCGCAAGCCGCCGTCAAACAGCGTCGCTACTACCTCGACTATGCCCGCCAGAACCACCTGTTCCTGGCCGGCATGCACCAGCCGGCCGGTCATGCCCGATGAAATAATGCTCCTATATAAATGATTGATATTATCCATGTCAATTGTGAACATGGATAATATCAATCTATTTTGTTCCCAATTGATCTTCCTTTATAAACTGAACAAAGGTATAATACTAACTTATTACTTAAAATATCATGAATAACTATTTATTGCTATTATCTAAATATCGTGACAATATTATGGGTATCGCAATAATTTGGATAATGATGTTTCATCTCCCTTTTCGGCCCAATATGCCAATAGTCAATGATATTATGGACATCGGTTATGGAGGTGTAGATCTATTTTTATTCTTATCGGGTTTCGGATTATATTTTTCTTTGTCAAAAAAGAATACAGATTTAGCACAATATTACAAAAAGAGATTCTGTAGAATTCTACCTGAATTCTGGCTATTTTTAATTGTTACATATGTCGTATCTATGAATTTCGATATTCATAGTTTTTGGAATCTTATCTGTCAAGCAACGACAATTGGCTACTGGGTACCGAATGTTCCATATACTTTATGGTATATATCGTGTATCCTATTTTTTTATGCCATATTCCCCGTCTATTTTAAGCTCTTCAAAAAATATGGTTTTAAGATTCCTATACTTATTGAAATTGCTGGATTTATTCTCATCATTATTTATGCATGGGTAATGATCTTTTATTTCAATAATACCAATAAAGGGAGGGATTTAATTCTAACAATAGCTCGTATTCCTATCTTTTTTATAGGAACTATTGCAGGCTATTGGGTAAAAAATGCTATTGATATTAAAATTACGCGCAAGAAAATAGCTTTTGCCTTACTGATATTTACTGGATCAATAATATTGCTTGAATATTTCTTACATTTTTGTAGAGACTACCTTTGGACTTGTGCTCTTTATTTTTTGCCATTTATCATCATAGCCCCCATATTAAGTATAATCATAGCCATTGTCATGGATAAAATACCTAAATCCATTTCTTCACTATTTGCCAAGATAGGAAGTATTTCTTTAGAGTTATATATTGTTCATGAATATTTATATCAGAAGCTAATTCATAATTTAACGAATGAATTTGGAACCTATATATCGATATTTACAGTAATAGCATTGTCGTTTATTTTGGCCATTATTCTTTACAAGATTAACAAAATATTATTACAGAGAATATTCAAAAAAGTATTGAATCTGTAGCATTGATATTGTCAACAATAAAATCAGTTCATTCTTTATACAGACCTTGTGCCTTCCACGCAGAATAAAGGACTCTCATAGAATATATTTTGGGAAGGAGTATCGACCAAGTAAAAATGGTAACATATAACATTGCAGAACCATTCAATAACAAGGTCAAAATAGTAAGAGATACCAAAGAAAAGCCTACCGACGGCCCCACTTTTTTAGTTAATAACTCTGCGTATGGATCTGGTTTGGATAGGCAACCTTCATGCCCTTCAAAATGTGAGGGATTCAATTTAGCCAACGCTTTTTGTATTCCGTTAGGCAAAGTCCCAGCAACAAGGATCCATGCACTTGGTAATTTATATCCAACCACCCCTATAAAGAAAATCAAAGAAAGCCACCATGATCTTGGAATATTATTATGCATATTCTGCTGAGTAACAGTAATAGTCATTTCATGATTCCAACCATATAATTGCATAACTGTAATATCCGCCAAATTACACATTGCATAAAATAGCACTATAGTAATACATGTAATCGCAAAAGACAAAGCTACAGATAGTAAAGAGAGATGGAATTTTACTTTCACATTATTTTTATCATATCCTCCACCAACAACATTTGCCACCACGACCAAAAGAATAGCACATAATGCACTTAATAAGATTACTGCTATAGTAACAGAATGAACAACAGAAATTAAAAAATTGACAAATATGCGAGGTATAGCTATTACCCAAGAAAATACATATTTATAAAAGAAACTATTAGAAGGTAATATAACTTCTTTCGTCAATGTTTCACTTATCAAATCTCCCAAAGAAACCCAGCTAACATTTCTTCTAACCATCCAGCTAGACTTTTCATATTCTTTAGAAGCCTTATCTATCAATAACAACAAATCTTGCATAGACTTCACTAAACCCGTATTTCTTGCCTCTAATTGAATATTCAATAATTTATCTGGCATAGCCATCTCTATAAACTTCATAGCATTGCCTTCATTCTGCACTTGCATCAGACCTATATCTTTAATGAAAGTAACCAAATATATATCCTCATCTGCGACATTAGGCAGTTTATGAGCAAGCTCTTGTTTTAAGATTTTTCTAACAGAACTGTTATAATCTAAAATAACTCCTTTATCAATAGTGTCTATAGTCCATAATACTACACTCACGTTTTTTCCATCAAAAATTTGACAAATATCCAAACTATCTGCCAATGAAAGAACTCCAGCATTATCATAGATCAATATTTCAGGAGGCTTGACAGCAAAAGACTCTTTTGCCTCCTGCTGTACTGATTCAGACGATGCTTGTTCTGTTTCCGATTCTTTTTCTGCATAATAAGCTCGAGAAACAAGAGTCAGATATTTCGCCGACACATATGCCTCTTTGGATTCATACTGTATCTTAGCCCAATTACCCTCTATATCAATTACATAAACCTTATCTTCATTATATAGTGAGCCTATTTTAAGACTATTAGAAGACGGTTTCGACCGCACATTCAAACTTGATTTTATACGTACCTCATACAAATCATACAATTGTTCCGACTCTTTTTCATGACTACGAAAATGAATACATGAAAAAGACAAGAGCAAAGAAAGAAAAAGAAAAATTTTCACAAATAAGGTCGAACGTTTTAGCATATATGATTATTCTTAAGATTAATTTTTAGAATCTTAGATTCACTCAATTTACAGAACAATACAGAAAAAGCGCCCCTTCTCTTCAACAAAATAATCTGTAAATATTGACAGAACTCTATTATAGGGACAAAATAAGAGATTTTAAATGTATTTAAGAATATATTGTATGTTAAAAATCACGCACAACTGACATTTTCTATATGTCAAACAAAAAGACATATAAATATTATTGATTATTTTTAGGTACTTTTTGTATCCTACCTTACATACAAGCGGAATACCTCGCTACAACTCCTTCGTGAGGCTGAACTCTTTATCGGCAAAGAGTTCGGCCAAACCCGAAATCTGTTTGTAGCGCAACAGTTCGTCCTTGTCCATCCCGATATTTTTCATAATCCAACTGTCCGACATTCCGGCTCGGGTGAGTTCTGAAACAATCTCGCACATCAGTTCGACATTGTGTGTACCACGGGCCCGGTTGTGACGAATGGTCGAAGCCATGCGGTTCGAGATATCCTTGTCGATGACCACCACCGGCAGCAGCCCCTTTTCCCGTTCATATATACGCCGCGAGGTAAGCATCACCTTGTAGCGGTGATAGCCATCGACCAGTTCATACTGGTCGGTCTCGGGCAGATAGTAACACACGCAAGGCATCGTATAACCATCCTCCCAAATAGAGAGTTCGAGCAGCCGCATCTCGGGCGGAGCCACGACATTGGGGTTATAGGTATTGGCCACCACCTTCTCTACGGGCACGGCCCGCACATGATAGACAGGACTTTTATATGCTTCCATTTTACTTTGTCAACGCTTTATATTTTTCCAACACTTGATCTTTCAACTCCTTCTCGGCCTTGGTGAGCGAGAACCCCATATACTTGCAGGTGTGATCGTTCTTGAGAATACAGATACACATGCGTTTGAAGGAGGGCAACTCCTTGAACTCGGGCAGGTCGATATCGTCGAGATACCCCATCTTCACGGGCCGTTTACTGGTCTTGTAGTTGGAGTGGTCGCCCACGACGATAGGGATTCCCAAGGCCTCCAGTTTCTGGATGGTTTCGTCGGAGAGGCACCCTCCCTTTTCCCGCCAGAAGTTGATGCTCACAGACAGTTTGCGCTGATAATTGCGACGCGTCTTCTCGGGCAGCGTTTTCAACAGGAAATCAAGATAACCCTCCCACGTCATGCCGGGCGGCAACTTGATCGAATGCCATCCCATCATCGAAGTGCGCCCATAGAGCCCGGCAAAATTCACCCCATTGACCCTACTCACCATCTTGCCCCACATATCGGGGTCGATCACCCGGTAGAGCCGCAAACTGGCTACGGCCTGCGAGATGAAGGGACTGGCAACCCGCTGCTTGTCGAGTGGTACGCCTGCCCGATAGTAAAGATCGTAGAGGCGATTGTAGTCCCAGCCGAAACGGCCGTTGGCCACCCAGATATCGGTTGTGAGCCAGTCGTGTATGGGATAGGCATTGCAGATGACATGTTTCATCTCGCGAATCCACTTGAGGCCCTTGTACTTCTTGTAATTGCGGTCGCTGTGCACGGTGCGCCAGCGATTCAGACTCTCCTGGGTGCGTATGCCTATCAGGCAGCAGGTGCGTCGGGCACCCATGCGCCGATGCAGCCACTCGGCAAACTTGATTTGGAACTCATAATCCCACAAGGCATCGGTAAAGAAATCGAAATCGGCCTGCGTATAGGCCCCCTCGGGCAGGTCTCTCACCCACAAATCGCGCTTCGACTCTTCCCACGGTCGCCAATAGGACTGGAACATCGAGGTACAGGTAGAGACCTTGCAGGGCACGCACACCCGATAAACGTCCAATATGTCGGCATTGGAAGCCAGCACACGATCGACGTAACGGGTAGTCTCCTGGTATTGCACCTCATAGTCTATATGAAACACACCCAGCCGACGCCCCGGCTGCCGACGTCGCAGATAGTCGATGCAGAGGTTGAGCAACACCCCGCTGTCTTTCCCGCCCGAAAAGGAGACATACACGTTGTCGAAGTCGGTAAATACCCGTTCGAGGCGCTCCATGGCCACATCATACACACTGCTTCTGAACGTGTTCATCTCCCTACATACTTCATTTTGACATACAACTTCCAACGTTTCACCTCGGTAAATCCACAGGACACAAACGCCTCTTCATGCCGAATGTGAGCCATCGCATAGAGCGGATACTTTGATGCAAACTCATCAATAGCCGCGTTGACCAAAGCCGTCAACAACTCGGGCGAATCGCCCGACGCATAATAATTGTCGATAAATGCCCCGGCCATACGACGCTCGACTGGCATGAACCCTTCGACCCCATTCCCGTCTGAAGCCACAAACCACACATGTTTGCGCGAAGTCTTGAACGGGTAATTGTTGTTCTGACGAATGATGGGAATACTCATCGTCAGTGGAGCAACAAGCGTATAGAGCCGAGGTTCGGTTCCCTGTATTTTTTCGATTATCATGGTATAGCTCTTTTATTCAAAGAAACACATCTTCAAAAATATCTCCCCGAATGAGGCTGCATTTATTTCCCACAAAAATATAAAAGAAAAGAGACAAAACAGTATAAGGAGGTTGTAAAATCAATTTGTACTCTCTCCATAAATTCCAATCTCAAACCACTTTCAAACTCAAATTACATTTTGATACACAACTATTTGTTTCTTTCAAAAAAGAATCTATCTTTACCTATAATTATGAAAAATTCTTAAACCCGGTCATTTTATTCAATAATAATTTTAGTTTTAGAATTATTCCAATTATATTTGCATCAGAAATAACAAACACAACAATAAAAACGAAACGTCATGAAAAGTATCAAAGGAACCCAAACCGAACAGAATCTGTTGAAATCTTTCGCCGGTGAATCACAAGCCCGTACCCGTTATACCTTCTTTGCCAGCGTAGCCAAGAAAGAGGGTTTCGAACAGATAAGCGCCATCTTCATGGAGACAGCCGAGCAAGAGAAAGAGCACGCCAAGAAATTCTTCAAATATCTCGAAGGAGGCATGGTCGAGATTACCGCAGCCTTCCCGGCCGGCGTCATCGGTACCACAGCCGAGAATCTGAAGGCTGCTGCCGAGGGTGAAAACGAAGAGTGGGTCGATCTCTATCCCCACTTTGCCGATGTGGCCGAGCAAGAGGGATTCCCTGCCGTAGCCCTTACCTTCCGCAACGTAGCCAAGGTTGAGGCCGAGCACGAGAAACGCTACCGCAAACTGCTGGCCAACGTAGAGAACGGCACTGTATTCTCCGACAGTGAGGAGATCGAATGGCAATGCCGCAACTGCGGATATGTGTATCGCGGCAAGACGGCTCCCGAAGCCTGCCCCGCCTGTGCTCACCCGCGTGCCTACTTCGAGCGCAAAAAGAACAACTACTAATTTTAATTCAGTGTAAATCTTTTAGACTTCCATCGGCCTGCTCTGTGGGGGCAGGCCGATTCTGTTTAGCTCAACAACACGTTCCATGGATATAACCGCCTTACGACAAATCACCTATGGCCTCTATGTGGTAGGGACCAACGACAACGGCCGACCTACGGGCTGTATCATCAACACCTGTTTCCAGGTGACCAGCGAAAATCCCATCATCGCTATCTCGATGAACAAGAACAACTATACCCACGATGTCATTGTGCAGCACCGCCGCTTCAGCCTGGCCATTCTGGCCGAAGAGAGCGACACGAGCCTCATCACTACCTTCGGGTTCCAGTGCGGACGCGACCGCAACAAATACGAGGGGCGCAACCATACCTGGCTGCACGACACCCCTATCCTCCAAGGGAAGTTTGCCGGACACATCGTGTGCGAACTGCTGAGCATGGCCGACAACGAGACTCACGACGTGCTCTTTGCCCGTGTCATCGACACCCTGCCCGACGACGGGACCCCCATGACCTATGCCTACTACCACCAGGTGGTCAAAGGCAAAGCGCCTAAAAACGCTCCCACCTATGTGGCCGAGGAAGAGACAAAGCCCGCCAAGGAGCAAGCACCCGACTCACAAGCCAGCACCAAGCGCTACGTATGCGAGGTGTGTGGCTACATACACGAAGGCGAGTTGCCCGACGATTTCAAGTGCCCCGTATGCCAGGCACCGGCAAGCTGTTTCAAAGAAATATAAGTTTTGAACGAACTAAGATCCCGTTCGAGAGTTTTTACTTTCGACGGGAATTTCTATTTTTGCATCCCGCGCATCAGGGACATCCCGGCACGTCGCTCGGGACTCCCGAAGCGGAGCAGAAATCGACAACCAGTTTTTTTACCACATCGCTATGGATTTTATACTCGACAACCACCTGCAAGGACTTGTGATAGGAGTCTGCACCTTCCTCATCATCGGGCTGTTTCACCCGATTGTAGTAAAGGCCGAATACTATTGGGGCACCCGCTGCTGGTGGATATTCCTGCTGCTCGGGCTGGCAGGCATCGTGGTGTCGCTGTGGGTCGAGAGCGTCACCCTGTCGGCACTGGCCGGCGTGTTTGGCTTCTCTTCGTTCTGGACCATCAAGGAGCTGTTCGACCAAGAAAAACGGGTACAAAAAGGGTGGTTCCCCAAAAATCCCAAGCGCACCTACAAATTTTAGCGCCAAAAGCGTTACATTTAACGGCCTATCCTGCAACAATAAACCAAAAAAAGGTTATCTTTGCAAAAGATATTGTTGTCGTCATGAAACATCTATACGCTATTCTATTGGCATTGGCACTCGGTTGCGGTGCTGCTCTGCAAGCTTCGGCACAAGCCTTGACAGAGAGGACGGCGTGGTCTCTCAGTGAAGGAGACCGCACAGACGACAACGTCCGCGACAATGAGATCGAAGTCTCGAGCAAAGACGGGAATATCTACATCCGCACCCCTCGGCGAGTACAAGTCACGGTCTATACCATTCTGGGACAAATCGTTACCGAGCGCACACTCAACCCGGGCATCTCGGAGTTGAAAATCGGCACCCGTGGTATCTACCTCGTCAAAATCGAAGGCAAAACCCAGAAAGTGGCCTTGTAGTCCATCGGCGACACGACCTGGCTGCGACAGCCGCCCGCACCGACTCATATCACTTCAGCCACCCCAACCGCAAAAAACATCAAACCGACCTTTACAAGAAGCTGAAATTTAGCCCAAACTAATAGGGCTCAAGTTTCGATTTTCGGCTTTTATCGCTATCTTTGTAGGAACAGAAGGCGAGTTCAGTAAAAAACTCAGCTCAGCTTGGCTTTTTACCTGTACCTTTTACTATCTTTGTACCTATAAAGTCAAACACAAAAACAACGAAACTATGGAAAGTATCGATTGGTCAAACCTGTCATTCGGCTATATGCCCACCGACTACAACGTACGATGCACCTACAAAGACGGGAAATGGGGCGACATCACAGTTACCAGTTCTCAAACATTCGAAATACACATGGCTGCCACCTGCCTGCACTACGGGCAAGAGGCATTCGAGGGTATGAAAGCCTTCCGGGGCAAGGACGGTAAGATTCGCATCTTCCGCATGGACGAGAACGCCGCCCGCTTGCAAAGTTCGTGCCGGGGTATCATGATGCCCGAGCTGCCCACCGAGAAGTTCAACGAAGCCATTCTCACGGTGGTTAAGAAAAACGAGCGCTTTGTGCCCCCCTACGAAAGTGGAGCCTCGCTCTATATTCGCCCGTTGCTCATAGGCACTTCGGCCCAGGTAGGTGTAAAACCGGCCAAAGAGTACCTCTTCATCGTTTTCGTTTCGCCGGTAGGCCCCTACTTCAAAGAGGGATTCAAGCCCACCCCCATGGTTATCCTGCGCCAATACGACCGCGCCGCACCGCTCGGCACGGGACGCTACAAAGTGGGAGGCAACTATGCCGCCAGTCTGGTATCGGGCGAGAAAGCCCACGCCATGGGCTACTCGGCAGTGCTTTACCTCGACGCAAAAGAGAAGAAATATATCGACGAGTGCGGCCCGGCCAACTTCTTCGGTATCCGTGGCAACAGCTACATCACGCCTAAATCGACCTCGATTCTCCCCTCGATTACCAACAAAAGCCTCATGCAACTGGCCGAAGACCTGGGCATGACCGTCGAGGTTCGTCAGGTTCCCGAGGAAGAGCTCGCCACGTTCGACGAAGCCGGTGCTTGCGGAACAGCCGCTGTTATCAGCCCTATCGCCCGCATCGACGATCTCGACGAGAACAAGTCGTATGTATTCTCCAAAGACGGCAAACCCGGCCCCATTTGCGAGAAACTGTATCACAAGCTGCGTGCCATACAATATGGCGACGAGCCCGATACCCACAATTGGGTGACCATCGTAGAGTAATTACCAAAAACCATATTCAGGCAGCCCGAAGGCATACGCTTCGGGCTGCTGTTTTATCGTCCCACATCACCATCATGGATATCCAAACTGTTTTCAACAAATACTACCAACCCGGCACCCCCCTCTATCACAGCGTGTGGTCGCACAGCAAACTGGTGGCCGACAAAGCTCTGCAACTGGCCCAGGCACACCCCGAGCTCGCCATCGACAAAGATTTTGTTTACGAAGCCGCCATGCTTCACGACATCGGGGTATTTCTCACCCACGCCCCCGAAATCTATTGCATGGGCGACCAGCCCTACATCTGTCACGGTGTATTGGGAGCCGAGCTGATGCGGGCCGACGGCTACCCCCGTCACGCTCTTGTGTGCGAACGTCACACCGGCACGGGACTTACCGTCGCCGACATCATAGCCCAAAACCTGCCCCTGCCCCACCGCGACATGTGTCCGGTGAGCCTCGAAGAGAAACTCGTCTGCTTTGCCGACAAGTTCTACTCCAAATCGAATCCCGACCGGGAAAAGCCCCTCGACAAAGTGCGTAAAAGCGTAGCCCGATATGGCGAGGATTCGCTGCGTCGATTCGAAGAACTGGCTGCACTCTTTCTCTAACCAGCAAGGAGTTAAGGCCTTGCTACGGTCCCTCCACAATATAGAATAAAATATATTAAATAAAGTCCAAAAGCCGATAAGTCATAGAAAATGTGTATTTTTGCACGTTGATTACAGATGGACAGCCCGATGCCAAAAGAGAGCAAGAAATACGCCATACTTCTATCGCTTCTATTCTCTTCCCTGTTTGTGCCGCTCATTGCACAAGACAGGTATTCGGGTTATAACCAGTCTTTATCGTCCGATACGACAGCAGGCAGCGACAGCACCGCAGACAATCGTCTCGTCCTGCCGCCACTCCCCGACAGCATCTCCATCGACTCACTGGCAACCGACTCGCTCGCTACCGATTCTCTGGTAGCCGACTCGGTGCCCCCAAAAAAGAAAAAGGCGGGACTCACCTCGGTCGTTGACTACAAGGCCAACGACTCGATTGTCTTTACCAACGGCAACGAGGTCTATATGTATGGCAAAGGCGTGGTACAGTTCGACGGCATGGAGCTGAACGCCGACCAGATAGAGATGAACATGGACAGCAGTCTAGTCTATGCCGTGGGCCGTCCCGACTCGGTAGGCGACATCGTGGGTCGCCCGGTATTCAAGGATAAGAGCGGCGAGTACGAGTCGGAGACCATGAACTACAACTTCAAGACCAAGAAGGGATATATCACCAACATCGTGACCCAACAGGGCGAGGGATACCTCACCGGCGGAAAGACCAAGAAGATGGACAACGACGAGTTCTACATGAAGGACGGCAAATACACCACCTGCGACAATCACGAGCATCCCCACTTCTACCTGCAACTGACCCAGGCCAAGGTGCGTCCCAAGAAAAACATTGTCACAGGTCCCGCCTACATGGTGCTGGCCGACGTGCCATTGCCCCTGGCCATTCCCTTCGGATTCTTCCCTTTCACCGAGAAATATTCGTCGGGTATCATCATGCCCACCTTCGGCGACGAGTTGGCGCGCGGCTACTACCTGCGCGACGGCGGTTACTACTTTGCCATCAACGACTATGTCGATTTGGCCCTCACCGGCGAAATCTACACCAAAGGATCGTGGGGAGTCAATGCCAAGTCGGCCTATATCAAACGATACAAATACTCGGGTAACGTCGATTTGAGCTTCATCACCACCATCACAGGCGACAAGGGATTGCCCGACTACTCCAAGATGAAGAACTTCAAAATTGCCTGGACCCACACCCAAGATACCAAAAACAACCCCAACATGTCGCTCTCGGCCAGTGTGAACTACACCACCAGTGGTTACACCCGAAACGACCTGAACAGCTATTACAACGCCAACAGCTTTACCGAGAATACCAAGAGTTCGACGGTCAACATGACCTATCGTATTCCCAACTCGCCGTGGAGTTTCTCGGCCACGGCCAATGTGACTCAGCGTACCCAAGACTCTACGCTAAATGTCTCGTTCCCCAACCTCACCATCTCGATGGGACAGATTTACCCCTTCAAGCGCAAAACGGTAGTGGGCAACGAGCGTTGGTACGAAAGGATACAGATGTCGTACAGCGGACGATTCCAAAACTCGATTCTCACCAAACAAGACCAGATACTCAAGTCGAACCTCATCAAAGACTGGCGCAACGGCATGTACCACAACATACCCATCTCGGCCACGTTCAACGTGCTCAAGTACCTCAACCTCACCGCCAGCTTCAACTTTACCGACCGCATGTACTCCAACAAGGTGATGCAGTCGTGGGACACCCAACAGGCACGCGTCGTGCAAGATACCGTTTATGGATTCTACAACGTCTATAACTACTATGGTTCGCTGAGTGCCGATACCAAACTCTATGGTTTCTACACCCCGTGGAAAATTTTCGGCGACAAGGTGCAGGCCATCCGCCACATCTTCACCCCCTCGGTATCGTTCAGTGCAGCCCCCGACTTCAGTGCTCCGCGATATGGTTTCTGGGACTCCTACTCCTATGTCAATGCCCAGGGCGAAACGGTAACCACCAAATACTCACCCTTCTCAAACGGGGTATATGGCACCGTGTCGCAAGGCAAGCAGGGAACGGTATCGTTTGCCGTATCGAACAACCTGGAGATGAAGGTCAAGTCGGACCGCGACTCGACCGGTGTGCGCAAAATCTCGCTCATCGAAAACCTCTCGGCCAACATGAGCTACAACATGGCTGCCGACTCGATGAAGTGGAGCAACCTGAACACCTCGATTCTTATCAAGCTCACCAAGAGTTTCAACCTGCAGATGAGTGCCACCTGGGATACCTATACCTACCAGCTCGACCGCTATGGCAACCCCGTGCGGGTGAACAAACCCCGCTGGACCGTAGGCAAGGGTCTGGGACGACTCTCGAGCACCGGTACCTCGTTCTCCTACACCTTCAACAACGACACGTTCAAAAAGAAAGATAAAGGCTCCAGCGACAAAAAGGCACAACAGCCCTTGCAACAGCCCAACATGCCGCCCGACCCCAACATGGACGAAGAAGAAGAGGATAGCTCGGGCAACGACGAGGTACAATTCGGACCCGACGGTTACGCCATCTGGGAGGTGCCGTGGAGTCTGTCAATCAACTACTCGATCAACTATGGCTACGGTACCTTCAACCGCAAGAAGATGGAGTACAACGGCAAGTTCACCCAGAACCTCAGTCTATCGGGCAATATCAACCTCACGAAAAACTGGTCGTTCAACTTCTCGGCCAGCTACGATTTCGAAGCCAAGAAGATTGCCTACATGAACTGCAACATCACCCGCGACCTGCACTGCTGGTCGATGAGTGCCAGCTTCGTGCCCGTGGGGCCCTACAAGTCATACAACTTCCACATCAGCGTGAAATCGTCGCTGCTGCAAGACCTCAAGTATGACAAACGAGGCAACTCCTACGATCGTCTCGACTGGTATTAACCGGGGGACCCGCTTGCCGCAATGGCGAAAAAATCGTACTTTTACCCCACGATTAACCCCACAATTATGCAAGCCGACAAACAGCTTATACTCGATCATCTGGATCAACCCATATTCCACCTCATCGGCGAGGTGGCCGACGCCATGAACCGCCCCTGCTTCGTCATAGGCGGCTATGTGCGCGACATCTTTCTCAACCGCCCCTCCAAAGATATCGACATTGTGACCCTGGGCAGCGGCATCGAACTGGCCGAGGCCCTCACCGCCCGACTGGGCAAACGGGCCCACCTCTCGACCTTCCGCAACTTCGGCACGGCGCAGGTGAAGTACAACCGGCGGGGCGAAAATTTCGAAATCGAATTTGTGGGAGCCCGCAAGGAGTCGTATAGCCACGACTCGCGCAAACCGGTGGTCGAGGATGGCACCTTGCAGGACGACCAGAACCGGCGCGACTTCACCATCAACGCCCTGGCCCTGTGTCTGAACCACGACCGCTGGGGCGAACTGGTCGATCCATTCGGCGGCATGGACGACCTGGAGCATGGCATCATACGCACGCCACTCGACCCCGACGTCACCTTCAGCGACGATCCTCTGCGCATGATGCGGGCCATACGCTTTGCCACCCAACTCAACTTCCGCATCGAGAGCGAGACCTTCGCCGCCATTAAGCGCAACCGCTCGCGCATCGAAATCATCTCAAAAGAGCGCATCATCGACGAACTGGGCAAGATCATCCGCTCCGACATCCCCTCGAAGGGATTCATCCTGCTCGACGACTGCAAACTGCTGCCCATCATCTTCCCCGAAGTGGCGGCTCTCAAAGGAGTTGAAACCGTCGAGGGTCGCGGCCACAAAGACAACTTCTACCACTCGCTCGCCGTGCTCGACAATGTGGCGCTGCGCAGCCGCAACGAGTGGTTGCGGTGGGCCGCCCTGCTGCACGATATTGGCAAACCCCGCACCAAACGCTACGACGCCCGCCTGGGTTGGACTTTCCACAACCACAACTACGTGGGCGAAAAGATGATTCCCGGTATCTTCCGCCGCATGAAACTGCCGCTCAACGACAAGATGAAATATGTGCAGAAACTTGTGGGACTGCACATGCGTCCCATCGTCCTGGCCGAAGAGGTGGTTACCGACTCGGCCGTACGCCGGCTGCTCTTCGACGCGGGCGACGATATCGACGACCTCATGACGCTGTGCGAATCGGACATCACCTCGAAGAATCGCGAAAAGGTGAAACGGTTTCTCGACAACTTCGAACTCGTGCGCACCAAGCTGCGCGAAATCGAAGAAAAGGATAGCATACGCAACATGAAATTGCCCGTCCGCGGCGAGGAGATTATGGAGACCTTCGGACTACCTCCCTCGCGACCGGTAGGCGAAATTCTGTCGGCCATCAAAGAGGCCATTCTCGACGGGAAGATTCCCAACGAACACGAAGCTGCCCGCCAATTCATGCTCGAGACCGCTGCAACCATGGGCCTGCAACCGGTTGCGAAATAGAATAGATATAAAATATTTTTACATTTTACCGAATAAATCGCTCAAAAAGATATAGTTCTGTCAATTTTATTTATAAAGTGGAAGTTTTTATTCGAAAAAGCTTTCACTTTATTTATTTTTATTATCTTTGCCGGCACAACCAAAAGTCAAGTCGAGTTTTGCAAGACAAATTGCTACCAGACTTGACAACCAAATGGCATTATGCCACAACCAGATAGCTATCGACATGCAGTGAGTTGCACCAGCTACGACATCCATCAAACCAAAAAACATACTTATCAATGAAAACGACAGAAGTATTGAACGAACTGAAGCGCCGGTTCCCCAACGAGCCGGAGTACCACCAAGCTGTGGAAGAGGTATTATCGACAATCGAGGAGGTCTATAACCAGCACCCCGAATTCGACCGCTACAACCTGATCGAACGCCTGTGTATCCCCGACCGCATCTTCTCGTTCCGAGTAACCTGGGTCGATGACCAGGGCCGCGTACAAACCAACATGGGCTACCGCGTGCAACACAACAACGCCATCGGCCCGTACAAGGGAGGTATCCGCTTCCACTCGTCGGTCAATCCTTCTATCCTCAAGTTCCTCGCCTTTGAACAAACCTTTAAAAACGCCCTCACCACCCTGCCCATGGGTGGCGGTAAAGGAGGGTCGGACTTCAACCCCAAAGGGAAATCCGACATGGAAATCATGCGCTTCTGCCAGGCCTTCGTCACCGAACTGTGGCGCTACATCGGCCCCGACACCGACGTACCCGCAGGCGATATCGGCGTAGGCGGCCGCGAGGTAAGCTACATGTATGGCATGTACAAGAAACTGGCCCGCGAAAACACGGGAACCTTCACCGGCAAAGGTCTCGAATTTGGAGGCTCGCTCATCCGCCCCGAGGCTACCGGCTACGGCAACGTCTATTTCCTGCTCGAGATGCTCAAGACCCGCGGCATCGACCTCAAAGGCAAGGTGGTTACGGTATCGGGCTCGGGTAATGTGGCCCAATACACCGTGCAGAAGCTCATCTCACTGGGGGCCAAAGTGGTGACCATGTCCGACAGCGACGGCTACATCTACGACCCCGACGGTATCGACGAGAAGAAACTGGCCTATATCTTCGAACTCAAGAACCTCTACCGCGGTCGCATACGCGAATATGCCGAAGAGTATGGTTGCAAATATGTCGAGGGCGGACGTCCCTGGGGCGAGAAGTGTGATATCGCCATGCCCAGCGCTACTCAGAACGAGCTCGACGGCGACGACGCCCGCACGCTGCTGGCCAACGGATGTTTCGCCGTGTCGGAGGGAGCCAACATGCCCTCAACCCCCGAGGCTATCGAGCAGTTCCTCGCCGCCAAGATTCTCTACGCTCCGGGCAAAGCCGCCAACGCCGGTGGCGTGTCGGTGAGCGGATTGGAGATGACACAGAACTCCATGAAGATAAGCTGGACAGCCGAAGAGGTGGACCAGAAACTGAAACAAATCATGCACGACATTCACGAGCAGTGTACCCGCTACGGTAAAGAGAGCGATACCTATACCAACTACGTGAAGGGCGCCAACATCGCCGGCTTCATGAAAGTGGCCAAGGCCATGATGGCACAAGGCATCTTGTAACAAACAGTTAGTTATTGTTGAATAAGCCAAACAGGCGGGAGACTCTTTGAAGAACCTCCCGCCTGTTGTGTGTTTACTTATAGGCTATCTGCGTAAAATCGTCTTTTTTTATCATATCCGTCGAATATTGAGGCGTACTGGCCGACAGATAGATAACGGCCAAATCGGGATTTCCCGTACAGTATGCATATATCCGCTGTTGATTTTTATCCAAAACACCCATATTACTGTAAAAAATCAACCCACATTGGCTCAAATCCAATTCCGTCAATTGATTCGATTCGCAATAAAGGAATGTAAGTGCCTTATTGCTTTGAAGAGATAGCTGAGTCAAAAGATTATTATTACACATAAGATCATACAACCGACTACAAGATGAAACATCCAAATCGGTCAATTGGTTATCATTACAGTTCAATTCTTCCAATTTTGAGAGAGATACAGATAATTGTGTAAATTGATTGCCCGAAAGCTTCAATATCTTCAAGTTATCTAAATCAGGTACATTAAACTCAACTAAGTTATTAGACGATCAATCCAACTCTTCCAAATTTTTCAAAGTCGTCAGCTTTGAAAAATCAAAAGAAGACAAATCATTATATGCACATTTCAACGTCGTCAGTGTGGTAGGCAAATTGGTTAATCCTGCTATATTATTACTCGAGCAATTCAATGTCGTTAGCTTGGAAGGCAATTGGGGCAAATTCTGTTATCTCATTAAACGAACAATCCAATATTGTCAAATTTGTAAATAGCTCTATCCCCTGTAAAGAAGATATTTGACGACTGGAACACCAGATAGCCGTAACCGAAACGGCCTCCTGAGGTGTCAATATACCATCGGAATTTGTATCGAACTCTGCAGCAAGATATGCCCTGAATTGTGCATCAGGAATATCCACGAGAATATCTTCTATATTTTCAGGTTCATACGGCGACTGGTATTTGACATAGGCCCCCAATATCGTGTTGGCTGCCGACAAAATATATTTCTCCACATACAAACGTGCATAGACGTAATAACCGTTATTCGTTTTATATCGAACAAAATAACCATGTCCCTCTTGTACAGCAACCGTAGAAGCCCACCCTTTGGAGGGAGCCTCTCGCACATTACCCAAGCCATTGACCGCTCCTACCGAACAAAAGTCAATATCATCAGCATAATAGCCATAATGGTAAGGAACGAAATTATCTCCTCCATCAATATAAAAACCACCAGTCTCAAACAGACCGACAACTGTTTTACCATTGTTCGCGTTACGAACCGAAACAAGGATTGTCCCCTCTGGATCGGGAACTGCATCACCTCCATTCCCCAATGAGGTACCATCATCCGGAACAAGCCCCTTATCCTCCTCCGTACAGGCATTGCCCCCTATCAGCAGGACAACCAGCGCCATCATCATAAAAAATTTTGTCTTCATAACAGTAAATATTAAGGATTAAACTTAGTGCTACTCCAGACAAAAAAAACGTGGACAATTTGCATATCCACTGATGAGGTCTTGGCGTACCTGGATAAAGAGATAATGCAAACGCCCACGCCGTATGAACAGCGCGAGCATCAACTTTGCTTTTTCTTTATCCAATTAAACCGCCAAGTTTCATCAGTAAGAAAGAAAAGCCAATGCGCTTTTTATGTCGTAATATGTCTGCCCGCCCCTCGGGCGAACGAAACAAAAGTAGTGCTTTTTCTTAAAAAAACAAAATCGGCACCTCTCGTTAAGCACACCCCCATGATTCACCGGCAAGAGACTACGTAAATAAATTCCCCGCCTGCACCCTCTGGACCCCGCATCGGGGTGCGGGGTGACACTCTCGTCATTCCGCGCTACGACGCGGAATCCAGAAATATCCGGGCAAGATATAACTCAGGACGCGAGCCGTGCGTCCCTACTCCACCCACTGCCACCTCCAGAAGCTGGACCCCGCATCGGGGTGCGGGGTGACACAGTGCGCATCGGAGTGCAGGTGGCACAAAGCCCCCATCGGATGCAGAGCGGCCCCCCTCCCTCAAAAAAAATCTACCCTCACATAAAAAAATATTCCAAAATATTTGGTTTATATTATAAACCGATTTATATTTGCAATATTCAAAACAGCAAAAGAGAAAACATATAGCTATATAGTTTATAAAATAAACCAATTTGCAAACCTTAAAATTCGACGTATGGAAGAGAAAAAACTGAACGAAAAAGAGAGTCTGGAGCTCATCACCCAAATGATACGGCAGAGCCGAAAAAATATCGGGACTGGCAGCGGGAACAGATTCCTGCTCTACGGCTATCTGGCCGTGGTACTTGCCGTCGTGGTCTTTGCTCTGGTTCGCACCACCGGAAGCTCGATGTGGGCGAGTGCCTGGTTTCTCATGTTTGCCCCCTTTATCTATACAACCGTGTATGACCGCAAACACCGCCCGACCGTGATTACCTATACCGACCGCATGATCGACGAGACGTGGAAGGTGATAGGCACCCTCTTTGTCATTACCGTGCTGACCATGATGATTCTGGGCTATGCCCTGGGTAGTGTCAACTTCGGACTGATGATGCCGCTGGCCCTCATCTACTGCGGTATAGGCACTTCGATCACAGGGCTGGTGATTAAAGACTCGGTGCTGGCCTACCTGCCGCTCTTCGGGCTGGTCTTTGCCATCTACATGCTGATGACCCTACCGGCCTTGCAACATGTGCCGGCCACCTGGCATCTCTATTTTGGCATTTCATTTCTGATTATGATGGTTATTCCCGGGCATAACCTCAACGCTAAATACCACAAGTGATGTTACGCGAACTGGATCCTCTACTACACTCGCAACTGCGACTGGCTATCGTCTCGATACTTCTCTCGGTCGAAGAGGCCGACTTTGTCTATCTGAAGGAGCAGACGGGTGCCACAGCGGGTAACCTGAGCGTACAACTCGACAAACTGGCGACCGCCGGATATATTGAGGTGACCAAGGAGTTTGTGGGTAAAAAGACCCGCACCTCCTGCCAGATAACCGAACGGGGGCGCGAAGCCTTTGAGCAGTATGTCGAGGCGCTTAAAGAGTATTTGAAACTGTAACGGGTTGGGTATTCCCCATATACCACGGTCGGGAATACCATCGCTTCGCCCTCAAGACTGGGCCCCGCACCGTGGTGCGGGGCGACTCCACAACACACAACGGGCCGACTCGATTTTTCGAGTCGGCCCGTTCTACAAATTTCTTGCAACGATTAAAGCAGAGCTTTCACCTTAGCCTCGATATCGGCTTTCGAGGCCGAACCTACATGCCGATCTACCAATTTGCCCTCTTTGAAGAAGAGCAAGGTGGGGATACTGCGGATGCTGTACTCTACACTCAAGTCGGCATCGTCGTCGATATTGTATTTACCAATAACCACTTTGCCGTCATACTCCTCGGCAAGTTCTTCGATCGACGGGGCGATAGCCCGGCAGGGGCCACACCACTCTGCCCAGAAATCAATCACCACGGGTTTGCCCGAAGCAATCAGTTCCTTTGCATTTTCATCATTGATTTTCAATGCCATAATGTTATTTTTTATATTTTTATTATTGTCTCTTTTTACGGAACAAAATTAGGGATTCTATGGTTGAGTCGCAAACGATTATTCATTTATTTTGAAGGTTACCTCTTCGTTCTCGTTGAGAAAATCGATAAGCTCCTCGGTAATCATGGGACGACGGCGTGACCGCAACCGCACCGACTTGCCCAGCTCCGAGTCGTAGATCTTGAAGTTGAGTTCGGCCTTGTGCTGGTGGGCCGGCGGCATGAAATCGGAGAGGGTCTGGATGAAGCCGTTCTTGACCAGACGGGCGGGCATCTCGATGGTGATGGAGTTGAGCATCGTCCCCTTCAGCTCCGAGAGCAGTTTCATCTCGAGAATCTTGAGGTCGATGCGCCCGGGGGTGAACTTCGAGGGGACACAACGGGCACGCACCCACACGAATGTACCGTTGTTGGCGCCATACTTGCCATAGTCGATGAAGTCTTGCCCGAAGAGGGGGATGTCGTCGGCTCCCGAATAGTCCTCGATCTTGAGGAATCCATACTGCCCGCCACGCTTGCCTATGCCCGTGCGGTAATCGACCACTACCCCACCGAAGGTTATCTCCTTGTCGAGCAGAGCCTCGCGATTCTTCAGGTCGGTCATGCGGGTGTTGCAGCCATAGAGCAACTCGAGTTTATAGGCATCGAGGGGGTGAGCCGAGAGGTACATACCCACGAGTTCGCGCTCCTTGTCGAGTCGCTCGATGTCGGAGAGGGGTACTCCCCGGGGAATCTCGGGCGGGGTGGTGACGATGGGTGCCTCGCTACCGAAGAGCGAAGCCACCTGCGAAAGCTTGTCGCTCTGCACCTTCACGCCATAGCGCACGAGGGTATCGAGGAAGGGTTCGCCCTTGCTGTTGAGGGCCGAGAAGTCCTCGCGATGTATCTCCTTGAACGAGTCGAAGGCTCCCGAGATGGCCAGCGACTCGATGGTCTTCTTGCCGCAAGCCGAGAGGTTGACCCGCTCGACAAAATCGAATATGCCCTTGTAGGGACCATTGGCTTCGCGCTCGCGAACGATGGCCTGCACGGCCGAGTCGCCCACTCCTTTGATGGCCCCCAACCCGAAGCGGATGTTCCCCTTCTTGTTGACTGAGAACTTGTACTGACTCTCGTTGACATCGGGGCCCAGCACCTGAATCTTCATGGCCTTGCACTCGTCCATGAACTTGGTGATTTCGGAGATGTTGTTGAGGTTTCGGCTGAGCACGGCCGCCATATACTCCGAGGGGTAATTGGCCTTGAGGTAGGCCGTCTGGAAGGCTACCCACGAGTAGCAGGTGGCGTGGCTCTTGTTGAAGGCGTAGGAGGCAAATTTCTCCCAGTCGGCCCAAATCTTCTCGAGTACCTCTTTCTTGTGGCCGTTCTTTTCGCCTCCCGAGATGAAGAGCGGTTTCAAGGCATCGAGCTTGTCTTTGAGCTTTTTACCCATGGCTTTACGCAAACCGTCGGACTGGCCTCGGGTGAAGTTGGCCAACAGTCGCGAGAGCAACATCACCTGCTCCTGATACACGGTGATGCCGTAGGTATCCTTCAGATACTTCTCCATGATGGGAATATCATAGACAATGGGCTCCTTGCCCTGCTTGCGGGCAATGAACTGCGGGATATATTCCATGGGGCCCGGCCGGTAGAGGGCGTTCATGGCGATGAGGTCTTCGAAGGTCGAGGGGTGCAGTTCGCGCAGATACTTCTGCATGCCGGCCGACTCGAACTGGAAGGTACCGGTCGTGCGGCCGGCGCTGTAAAGCTCGTAGGTCTTGGGGTCGTCGATGGGGATAGAGTCAATATCGAGATCGATATGGCGCGTCTGCCTGATATTCTCGACCGCCTCCTTGATAATCGACAGGGTTTTCAGCCCCAGAAAGTCCATCTTGATGAGGCCGGTGTCTTCAATCACACTACCCTCATACTGGGTCACGAGCATCTTCTCGCCGGTCTCCTTGTCATCGGCCGTGCTCACGGGCACCCAGTCGGTAATATCGTCACGCCCGATGATGACACCGCAGGCGTGCACGCCGGTATTGCGCACGTTGCCTTCGAGCATCTGGGCATATTTCATCGTATCGGCCAGGAGCTTGTCGCTCGAGTTGCAGGCATCTTGCAGCTCCTTGACATTCTCGATACAGTTCTTCAGATTTATCTTTTGGGGCTTGCCGTTCTTCTCGGGCAAGCGGTCGGGGATGAGACGGGTGAGGCGGTCCGACTCCGAGAGCGGCAGTTTCTGTACCCGGGCCACATCCTTGATGGCCAGTTTGGTAGCCATTGTACCGTAGGTGATGATGTGTGCCACCTTCTCGGCGCCATACTTCTCGGTTACCCACTGCAACACGCGGCCGCGGCCATCGTCGTCGAAATCGACATCGATATCGGGCAACGAGATACGGTCGGGGTTGAGGAAACGCTCGAACAGCAGATCGTACTTCATGGGGTCGATCTGGGTTATCTTGAGGCAGTAGGCCACCACCGAACCGGCGGCCGAACCACGGCCGGGCCCTACCGACACGTCGAGCTCATTGCGGGCCGCATTGATAAAGTCCTGCACAATGAGGAAGTAGCCGGGGAAACCCATCGTCTTCATGATGTGCAGCTCGAAGGTGATGCGCTCCATCACCTCGGGCGAGAGGTTTTCACCATACCGCTCGTGCGCTCCCTTGAAGGTGAGCTCCTTCAGGTAATCGGCCTCGAGCTTGATACGGTAGAGCTTCTCATAGCCGCCCAGCTTCTCGATTTTCTTGCGGGCCGACTCCTCGTCCATCACCACATTGCCGTTCTCGTCGCGCGTAAACTCGTTGAAGATATCCTCGTCGGTATATTTGCGGCGGTACTCCTCCTCGGTACCGAAGCTCTCGGGGATAGGGAAGGTAGGCATGAGCGGGGCATGGTCTATCGAGTAGAACTCGACCTTGTCGAGAATCTCGAGTGTATTGGAGAGAGCCTCGGGCACATCGACAAAGATGTCGTTCATCTCCTGCTGGGTCTTGAGCCACTCCTGCTTGGTATAGAGCATGCGGGTGGGATCGTCGAGATCCTTGCCCGTACTCAGGCAGATGAGGCGGTCGTGAGCCTCGGCATTCTCCTCCTCAACAAAGTGTACATCGTTGGTACACACCAACTTGATACCGTGCTTGTGCGACAACTCGATAAGATGTTTGTTCACCTCGTTCTGCAACACGAAAGTCTCGTGGTTGGCCCGCTGAACAGTCGCCTTGTGGCGCTGCAGCTCCAGGTAATAGTCGTCGCCGAAAACCCGCTTGAACCACAGGATGGCCTCCTCGGCCCCGGCGATATCGCCGGTAAGTATCTTGCGGGGAATCTCACCGCCCAAACAGGCCGAGCAGACAATCAACCCCTCGTGATATTTTTCGAGTTCATATTTGTCGGTACGCGGCCGGGAATAAAACCCCTCGGTCCAACCTTTCGAAACTAGCTTGATAAGATTGTGATATCCTTTCAAGTTCTTGGCCAGGACCACCAGGTGATAACCACCCTCATCGACGGCTCCGCTCCGTACCGAGATACCCTCTACCTCGTTGACAACGGCGCCCCGCACCTCGCGCGGAGTGGCTTCCTTGTCGGTGAGTCGGCGACGGGCCACATACATCTCACAACCGAAAATCGGTTTGAATATCTTTCCCTCGAGGCGAGTCACCTCCTGACGCAGGGCAGCCAGCTCGGCCTCCTTGTCGGCCACCTCTTCGGCTCCGCTCTCGATTGCCGCAATGCGTTTCTGCGCCGCCTTGATATCGTCTTTCACCGCTCCGTTTTTCTTCTTCACCAGATTGAAAAACTCTTTTATGCCGAACATGTCGCCATGATCGGTCAACGCCAGGCCCTTCATACCGTCTTTCATGGCCTTATCGACCAAAGCCGGAATCGAAGCCTGTCCGTCAAGTATAGAGTACTGGGAGTGAACGTGCAGATGAACAAAGGGTTGCATAAATAAGATAGGATTTAATTTCGTGGGCTTAAAGTTACAAAGATATTCGCATAGGAGGAAGCAGTTGCCTCAAGATTTTTGAACAACTTATAAACCCCCGTTTATCAAAAGAAAAAGCGGGCCAGGGAGCTATAGCCACCTGGCCCGCCGAATGGGGATTGTATGCCTGTCGCCGAGAGTCGGGATATCAGAAAAGCTGTGCGATATCGACCGGTGCGTTGGTAATTGCCTGCAGTCCATTGGGGGTAACCACATAGGTATCCTCGATACCCACGGCACCCACATGCGGAATGACAAACTTGGGCTCCAGGGCGATAACCTGGTTCTCGGCCAACACCTCTTTCGAACGAGGTGCCAGCACCGGTGCCTCGTTCACCTCGAGACCCACACCATGACCTATGAAGCCGGCCTTCTGGCTGTGCCCCATGAAGTAGTCGTCAAATCCAGCCTCGCGAGCCATCTCGACAGCCCGGTGATAGAGGTCGGCCGTAGCCACACCCGGCTTGCCCATGCGACTCAACTCACGGTGTATCTCGATAGAGCAACGATGGGCCTCGAGAGCTTTCTCGGGCAACTGCCCAATCGAATAGACCCGGGTCATATCGGTCATGTAGCCGGTAAAGTTACCGCACATATCGACCATCACAGCCATACCCGGACGCATGAGTGTGCCGTTGGCTCCCACCGGAATCGAACAGTCCATACCGGCACCGCCCATAGCAAAGTCGTAGGGTGTAGGGGTGTCGGCATTATCGCCACACAGCACATTGCCCATGAAAATCTCCATACTCTGCCCGTTGATGCGGAAGAGGCCCAGGTTTCCATGCAGACGCAACAGACGCTCGATTTCGATTTGCAGCTCGATATCGGTCATGCCATCGCGATAGACCGACTCGATGCGGTGATAGACCTCGGCATGTTTCACGGCCGACTCCCGCAACCGGGCCAGCTCATACTCGGTTTTCACCGCACGCACCCCGCGCATCACGGCCGATGCGTTCACCACCTCGGCGTCGGGGAAGAGAGCCGCCAGCCGCACATAGTCGCCATGCGGAGCATCCCACTCCAGCGCAATACGCCGTGGCTGTGCCAGGCCCAGCTCGGGGAGCAGGGCCGGTATCTGCTCGGGCTTGTGAATGTAGTGCACGGTATCGCCTTTCAGCCCCACGGGACGTCGCACGAAGTAGTGCGGCTCACCCTCTACCGGGATGTAGGTGTAACCGTTGAACACCCGACCCGACGTGTAATAGAGATTGACATTCGTGTGAATCAAAGCAGCATCGGCCCCAACGGTCTTCAAACCTGCCTGAATTTTTTCGCTACGCCGCAAAATCTCGGCATGAAATTCACTCGAGAACATAACTATTTACAATTTAAGAAGAATTCGGTAAAATCGATGAATGAATCGAAGGCCAGTTCATAGTCGTCGGTCTGGCCAAAACCGTAGCGGGCATATACAAAAGGCAGTCCCACCCGGTGGGTCTCCTGCCCGTCGGCCTCGATATCGCCCATGTAGAGAGGTTGTTGCAGGTGGTATTTCTCCTTGAGCAGCAACATGTTGTCGCCCTTGGGCTTATGGGTATTGCCAAAGGCCACCCCATCGGTAATATAAGGGGTGATGCCTATGCAGTTCATAAACACCGGCAGGGTGTGACTGTCGCAATTGCTCACCAGAAAGAGTTTGTACTTGTGCGACAGCCGCTCCAACCCCTCGACCACACCCGGATAGGGAGAGCCTCCGTAACGGGCCAGCAACGTGGGCTCCTCACGGGCCAACTCAGTAGAGAATCGCTCGGCCTCGTCGGGGGTAATATCGGGGAAAAGGTTTTCCACAATGCGGGGAATGGGCTTGCCTATGTAGCCAATGAGGGTCTCGCGGGTAACGTGAACCTCCCGGCCAGCCCGCAAAAAGACTTCGTTCCAGATGCGGGCATAGGTATCGACCGCATCCCACAAAGTGCCGTCCATATCAAAAATGAGTGCATCGGTACGGCTCCAATCGATCTGTCTATTTTTCATGCCGCAAAGGTATGGATTTTATCAGTAATAAAAAAGCGTTCCTCGCGGGGTATCCCCCCTCTTGGAACGCCTTTGTACACCCGTGGGGAGTCGAACCCCAATCGAAGGAACCGGAATCCTTTATTCTATCCATTGAACTACGGGTGCCGCTAAACGAAATCGGGAAAAATTTCGCCACCTTGGTGAGAAACTATTCCCAATTGCGTGGCAAAAGTAAGAAATATTTGTAGCTTTGCAAACAATTACGGTTAAAATCTCACACAAAGATTATGTATGTTCGCATCGAATCCAGCTGGCAACAACGGTTGCAGCCGGAGTTTGACAAGCCCTATTTCGAAAAGCTGACCGACTTCGTGCGGCACGAGTATGCCACCAAGACGGTCTATCCTCCCGGCAGTCAGATTTTCGCCGCATTCGATGCCTGTCCCTTCGATCGGGTAAAAGTAGTCATCCTGGGGCAGGACCCTTATCACGAACCCAATCAGGCCCACGGACTCTGCTTCTCGGTCAATGACCAGATTCCCTTCCCACCATCGCTGCAAAACATTTTCAAGGAGATTGAGAGTGACTTGGGTATTCCCGTTCCCAAAAGCGGGAATCTCACCCGCTGGGCCCGGCAAGGAGTGCTGTTGCTCAACGCCACACTCACGGTCGAGGCTCATCGCGCCGCTTCGCACCAGGGCAAAGGATGGGAGACCTTTACCGACGCCGTCATACACAAACTGGCCGAGGAGCGCGAGCACCTTGTCTTTATCCTGTGGGGAGCCTATGCCCAACGCAAGGGCGAGTTCATCGACCGCAACCGGCATCTGGTGCTGCAATCGCCTCACCCCTCGCCCCTATCGGCACACCGGGGATTCTTTGGGAACCATCACTTCAGTAAGACCAACCAATACCTGGTGGCTCACGGGATAGAACCGATCCAATGGTAAACTCATGATTTAGCAAATAATCATTCAATACACGATACAGGCATATGGAAAAGATAGATGTAGAACAAAGAGCCGAAAAGGCACGCCAACTGTTTCACGAGGGTTATAATTGTGCACAATCGGTGGTGCTGGCTTACAGCGATCTGTTTAATCTCGACCCCTCTTTGGCCGCCTCGATAAGCGCTCCGTTGGGCGGAGGCATGGGACGGCTGCGCGAAGTATGCGGCGCCGTAAGCGGCATGTTTATGATTGCCGGCCTGTATTATAAGAACGATGTCCCGTCCGACCTGGCCAAACGAAAAATCGTCTATGCCACAGTACAGGAGCTGGCCGAAAAATCAAAGGCACTCAACGGCTCGATTATTTGCCGTGAACTGCTGGGCCTCGACCACAAAAGCGACGTCCCAACTCCCGAAGCCCGCACCGAAGCCTACTACAAGCGCCGGCCTTGTGCCGACTATGTAGCCTCGGCTGCCCGATTGATTGGGGAGAAGCTCAACGAAGAGAATAAAAACAATTAATCAATTATGTCCTATTTACAATATTCACGCAACGATTCTCTAATTCTAAAAGGCATAGGCATCTTACTCATCATCCTGCACAACTTTTTCCACACATTTCCCGAATTCCCGCCCGAGTGCGAGTTCAAATACATTCCCGAGAATGTATCGCGATTTGCCGATGCCATGTTATCGTGTAATGTGCGCACCATTCTGCTGTCGCTCTTCTCGTTTCTGGGGCACTACGGTGTCTCTATTTTTGTATTCGTGAGCGGATACGGACTGTGCAAACGCTACGAACAAAGCCCCGACGTGTGGTGGCGTATTCTATTGCACCGGGCCATCCAGTTATGGAAATGGATTATTCCCATAACCCTACTGCTCCTGCTCGACCGCTACTCGGGTCACCCCCACTTTACCTATCAATATCTGGATAATCAAAAGATATGGACCGACATACTGTTCATGCTCACCTTCACGGCAAACGGTCTGGCCGACCGCTTTATTCTCGCCGGTCCGTGGTGGTACTTCGGGATGGCCTTCCAGCTCTATGTGGTCTATGTGCTGTTTTTGCGGCGAGCTACCGACCGCACATTGTGGATAGCCTCGGCCGCAGCATGGACGTTGCTTCTCGTCTTACAGGGACTGGGGCTCGACCGCTGGGTCTTTGCCTTCCGCTATAATTTTGTGGGATGGCTGCCCGTGTTCTGCTTCGGGATGCTCGCGGCCCGACACCCCCTGCGGTTGTCGTGGCGATGGCTCGTGCCGGGATGTCTGCTCTTTGTGTGCAGCCTCTTCAATCCCTATCTGTGGGTATTCAGTCCGGTGCTGGCATTGATTCCCGTCATTGCCGTGCTACCGTTGTTCCAAAAAGGGATTGCCGCGAAAGTTACCTTGTGGTTGGGCGGACTGTCGGCAGCTCTGTTTATTACCCACAGTTTTGTGCGTGATCGGGTACTCTTTTACACCCAGGCGCTCCCCGCCGAATGGTCGGGCCTGCTCTATCTGGTTCTTTGCCTGGCAATTGCCTGGATTTATAGGTGGTTATTAACCTCGTTCTACAAGCGAGTTCACTGGTGATAATGGCCCTTCTCCTTGACCAGTACTACCTTCACCCGACCATCCTTAAGGATAGCCCTCGAACGAGAAAAGAAGGGTAATTGCCACGCCCACCGACGATGCTCCCAGGTGAGCATATCGACGTGGAAGTCAAGATCTCTCAAAAATACATAATACGATGCCGGGAACGAAATGGCCTCGACGGCTCCGCTGCGAGCTATCTGCTGCACCGAGTCGAGCCGGGCTGCACGTTCCTGATCGTCCATCTCGTTGAGATGAGGGATGTCGAGGTAACACGAGGTATAATACCCCTCCTGAGTGAAATGCCGCAGGGCTTTCCAGTCGCGCGACTCGACTATGAGTTGATCTTTATAGGCTCCCGATTGCGCCAACATCTTGGTCAAGAGCGACTCGGCCTTCAGGCAGTTGGCCTCGGTCAAGTTTTTCAAATCAATCCACAATTCGCGGTCGGGATTCGCGCCCAGAAAATCGAGATAGAGTTTCAGCGATTCGGACGAAGGGGTATCGTGGCCGATTCTGAAATCGGCCAATTCGGGCACAAACAGCACGTCGCACTCAAAATTTTTATACTCCTCTTCAAACTCGTGCAGCTTTTCTATCGTATTGGTACGGTGCAACCATATCTTATTGATATAATGCTCCACCACCTTGTCGTTACACAGGGGGATTGTCAATAGCGGCAGGCACAAGAGCAATAGAAAAGCGGCACCCAAGCGCCGCTTCATACTTTTACTCCAGATGCAGTTTCTTCAATATCTTGGAGGGAACAGCATCCTTACGCACGAGGATATTCATGGTTTTGTACTTGACAAATGCCTCGGAGGCATAGAAGAATCCGCCATAAATCTGCTCGGTCCCCCACGAGTTTTTCACCTTGTAGTATTTCGTGCCGTTCTGATCGACTGCCGTTCCCACGAACACCATGCCGTGGTCGTCGGTCGTCTCGTAGTTGTCAAACGCCTCCTGGCGTATCTTCTGGTCGATAACCATCTCCTCTTCGGGAGCTTCGAATTTATAGAGTTCGCCCTCTTTCTCGGCTTTCGACAGTTTCACCCAACGAGCCAACTCGGTGCCCGAGAGATTGTCGTTCTTCTTCTCAACCGGTACAACGGCAAAACCCTTGAGATACTGGAATCCCTTCTCGCTCACATCCGATGCCCACATCACCGTGTAGCCCTTGTCGATGGCATAGTCGATAGTCTCCATGAGCTCGTTGAGCGGGATATTGTAGTATTGCGACCACAACCAGTTGTCGGGCACCTCGATGGCAAACGGTTTGTAGAACTCGTGGTGTGTAAACGAAGTCAACGGAATATAATCGCTCGACTTGATGCCCAGCGACTCGGCAAACGACTTGGGCGTGTATTCCACCCCGTTGTAGGTAAACTTCTCGGGCACCTTACCCAGGTAGGTATCGAGCACAGCCTTGAAGCCGTCGAGCCAGGCCGTCGAAAGTTTCTTGTTGGGATTGGCGATAATGGCATCGACATAGCCTTTGAGTATGGCATCGAGCTCGCCGTGCTGATGCTTGTCGGTCCCGTAGTTCAGACCGGTGTAAACCTCCTCGGGCACAATGCCGTATTTGTCGATGATATAGAGTACGTCATAGGCACTACCGCCTGCCGAGAAGGCAATGTCGCCGTGCATGCGCACATATTTGATGGCTTTCTCAATATAGTCGTTGCGCACGACAAACATCTCGGACAAATCGACGGCAGGCTTTCCCTGACGCAAAAGATCGTCCTCGATAAACGACAGCGTGGAGAAACTCCAGCACGTCCCCGACCGGCTCTGATCCTTCACAGGATTGGTTTTCAACTCTTTCGTAACGGTAAACTGATACCCTACGGAATCTTTCTCATTCTCTCCAGCCCAGGCGCACACCGAGGCTACGGACAATGCACAAGCGATAGTTAAATATCTACAATTCATATAGGTCTTTAATTAAAAACAGCCCACAAATATAGATATTATTTTCATATGACGCGACAAAGTGGTCGTTTGTGTAACAGTTATTAGGAAACCGGCATGAAATTTCGTATATTTGCAACTAAGAACTTTCAATCCGACACTTTATGAAACTAACGCACATACTCTACTCGCTGGTAACCGTGGCCTTTTTGTCGTGCCCGCTGGCCTCATGGGGCCAAAACCTGCCGAACCAACCCTACGAAACCCGCGCTTTCTCCGACCGATTCAGGACCCTGCGCACCGAGGTCGAGGGGCGTGACCTCTTCCCGCCCATCATCGAATTGAACAGCAACGAACATATCACTATTTCGTTCGACGAGATGACCGAGGAGGCCTCCTACCTGCAATACTCCATCGTCCACTGCAATGCCGACTGGCGCCCTTCTGCCCTGTCGGAACTCGAATACCTCGACGGCTTCAACACCAACTCCATCGATAATTTCGATTTCTCGATGGCCACCTTTGCCCACTATGTGCATTACAGCCTCACCCTCCCCAACGAGGATGTACAGTTCAAGGTATCGGGCAACTATGTGCTGCTGGTCTATCCCGAGAACGAACCCGAGCACATCTTGCTGCAAGTGTGTTTCTCGGTCTATGAAAACGATATCCTGGTAGCTCCCAGCGTGACCTCGCGCACCGACATCGACTACAACCGGGAGCACCAGCAGGTGAGCGTCACTCTCAACGCCAACAACTACCGCATACAGAATCCCTATACCGAGTTGAAAGTGAGCGTCACCCCCAACAGCCGCCGCGACCAGGAGGTGATTGTAACCCGCCCCCTGCGGGTACAGGGCAGCCAGGTCATCTTTGATCACGACCGCAACCTCATCTTCGAGGCCGGCAACGAGTTCCGCCGGTTCGAGATGGTAGCCACCCGCTATGCCGGACTGGGTGTCAAAAACATTTACCACTTCGATCCCTATTACCATGTGGTATTGACCACGTCGGAACCCCGGGCCGAGACGAGCTACCTCTACGACAAGACTCAAAACGGACGCTTTGTCATCCGGCAGAGCGGGGCCAACGACAGCGATACCGAGGCCGACTACTTCGTGGTACACTTTACCCTCGACTCCGACCCCATATCGGGGGGCAAGGTCTATATCGACGGCGACCTCACCAACCACCTCTATACCCCCTCCAACGAGATGGTGTATAACCCGCAGTCGGGCCAATATGAGAAAACCCTGTTCTTGAAACAGGGTTCCTACAACTACCAATATGTGTTCCTCCCCGACGGGGCCAGCTCGGCCACGGCTGCACCCATCGAGGGCAACTACTACCAAACCGTCAACGAATACCTGGTGAAGGTATATCACCGCCCGCAAAGCGAACGCTACGACAAGCTCATCGGCTTTGGCATGTGCTACTCGGGACGCTAAACGTCAATCGTCCATCCTGGCCTTGACAAACTCGCCCGACTTGGCAAAATAGAGATGCGTTTGGGGAGAGGCGAGCGTGAGTTTATAGATATTCTTGCGCTGCTCCATGCTTTCGACCCTGGCTCCGGGATAGTGTTGATTGAGATACTCGGTTACCGCAGCGGGAAGCAACTTCACCAGCTCGGACGAGAGCGGTCGGTCGCCCGAGCCAATCTCCTCCCAATGGCCTTTGCGGTCAAACCCCAGTTCGTAACCACCCGAAACCTTCACCCCATACTCGTCCCACGTGCGCGAATGTACACACTGCAACACCCGGGCTCCCGGGAAATAGGTTTTGAGCAATAGTCGGGCCGGTTGGGGAAGCTCCGACAGTGAGATTTTGCGATCGCCCGTTTTGTTTTCGCCCCGCCCCGGCCCTATACCCAATGCAATCATCGAGAACAAAACGATCAGATACAAATAATTTTTCATATATTTACCTCGGTTTTTAGGTTTTCGGTATATCCCCAAAACAAATTCCTTCGAGCCAATGTTTATATGCCAATCCCGGGAATATCGTTAAATATGGTGTACCGAAAAAGCTGAAAAAAGATTCCTCCCTCATGAAACGAGCGCTAAAATATATCGCCATCTCCCTCGCCTCGCTTTTAGCGCTGCTGTTGGTCCTGCCACTGTGCATCTATATTCCCGCCGTGCAGCGCTGGGGGAAAACCGAGATATGCCGCTATGTGAACCAATCGACCGGCATGCAACTCTCTATCGGGGAACTCTCGCTGCGCTTTCCCTTCAAACTGCAAATCGACGACATCCTGCTGCTCACCTCGCCCGGCGACACTCTGTTGCAAAGCGCAAAGGTTCAGGTAGGCATTGCTCCGGCCCGACTATTGAGAGGCGAAGTACAGGTAAACGAGATTGCCCTGCAGGGCAGCCGATTCAGCTTCACGAGTGCCGATTCGACCCTCACCTTCTCGGCCCGAGTCGAGCAGTTTGCCACCCGGCAGGCCCGCATCGACCTGAAGAACTCGAGCATCGAGCTCCCCTCGAGCCAACTGCGAGGGGGCGATATCACCCTCGACATCCTGGGCCAATCGCCCGATACGACCGAAACCTCAAGCGAACCCCTCGACTGGCGCATCGCCGTGGGCCAAATAGAGCTGTCGCAAATCCACTTCAACATGCAGATGAGTCCCCTCATCGAGCAACTCGACGCCTCTATTGAAAAGGCTACCCTGCAAGAGGGCCACATAGACCTCTACCACCAACGGGTCGAGGTAGCCGAGGCGACCATCGACCGGGGCGACTACCGCTACTACCCGGGCAGCGGCGAGACTGCCGGCGACACAACCGAGGAGGCACCCGCCGACACAACCGCATCGTCCCCCTGGACCGTGCAGGTTTACCGCCTGCGACTGCACCAGAACAGCGCCCTCTATGCCCTGCCGACAAAGATCCCGCAAAAGGGACTCGACCCCGGCTACCTCTCGCTCAGCGGGATAGAGATAGCTATCGACTCGCTCTACAACCAGGGTAGTGCGATACGGGTACCCATCCGGCAGTTGGCCTTTGTCGAGCGCTCGGGACTGGCCGTGATTCACACCCAGGGACTCTTTACGATGGACTCGACGAGAATCGCTCTGCACGACTTTCTGTTGCAGACCTCCCTGTCGGAGATATCAGCCCAACTCGAAGCCGGGAGCGGCATCTTGGCCCAATCGCCTCAAACCCCCATCAAAGCCCAACTGCACGCCCGCATCGCCGTGGGCGACCTCGTCGGGCTCTTCCCCCAATACAGCCCCTATACCCGAGGACTGCTCCTCTCGACCACCCTGCAATCCGACCTGGCCATGGACGGTACACTGAACGACCTGCACCTCACCCAGGGCGACCTGACTCTGCCCGGGACTCTGACCGCCCGCACCACCGGCCGTGTGCAGAATCTACCCGACACCGAGCGTCTGGCCGGTGACCTGCAATGGGGCATCGCCCTCAGAGAGTCGCCCCTCATCGCCCACCTCATGCCCGACTCGCTGCGCAACCGCCTCTACCTGCCACCCACCCGATTTTCGGGCAGGGCCAGCCTTGCCGGACCCATTGTCCGGTCGCAAGCCCGGATAGAGACCGGCGAAGGGGCCATCTCGCTGCGGGCCCGGCTCGACACCCGGCAGCAACAATATCGGGGACGGCTGAATATCGACCGCTTCCCCCTCCACCACTTTCTTCCCCACGATTCGCTGGGTCTGCTCTCGGCATCGGCACAAATCGACGGAGAGCGATACAACCCGCTCGACTCGCTGGCCCGGTTGACAGCCCACCTGGCCATCGACACGGCCCAATATGCCGGGTACTGCTACTCGGGAATGACGGTCGATGCCCACCTCAACCGAGGCCGGGCTACAGGATACATCGCCTGTACCGACCCCAATCTGCTGACGGGGCTCAGCCTGTCGGCCTCGCTCCTGCCGCAGAGGTATCTCTTTGCCCTCTCGGGCGATATTCACACCGACCTCCAAGCCCTGAAGTTTACCCCCGAGACCTGCCAGATATCGACATCACTCTCGCTTTCGGGACGGGTAGAACCCGACAACGATTTATACCAAGCCTCGCTGCAACTCGACAAACTGTCTGCCCTGTTACCTACAGCCCATGTGCAAACCAGCGACCTGTCGCTGGCGGCCGAGACCGACTCGACCCACATCCAGGCCTCTCTCCAAAGCGGCGACCTGGCCATGCGCTTTACCTCGTCAACAGGTCTCACCCCGTTTCTCGAGAAACTCGACCAGGCAATGCCCATCCTCGCCTCGGTGCAGGAGAAGAAGCGACTCGACATGGAAGCCCTGCACCAGGCCCTGCCCCCGTTCGACCTCAACGTCAGCGCCAAGCGCAACAACCCCGTGCAACAATATCTCAAAGGCATGGGCATGGGATTCAACCAGTTCGCCCTCACCGCCCGCAACGACTCGCTGCTCAACGCCACGAGTCAGGTCGATCGTTTCTCGACCGGCGGTATTGTGATTGACACCCTGCAACTCTCGCTCTTCGAGCGGCACGAACGGGAAGAACGGCTCTACTATTCACTCCAGGTGGGCAACAAACCCGGCAACCTCGACCAGCTGGCCTCGGTCGTTCTCAACGGATTCCTGTCGGGCAACACCACCAAACTCTTCTGCGTACAGAAGAACCGGCAGGGACAAGAAGGATTCCGCATCGGTTGCCAGGCCAATTTCCTCGACTCGCTCGTGCAGGTGTCATTCTTTCCCAAGAACCCCATCATCGGCTTCGAGACCTGGTCGCTGAACCCCAACAACTTCTTCTCATACTATTACAGCAACCACTTCGATGCCGACATCGCCCTCACCCACGGCGACCGGCACCTCATCGTCACCACGCTGCACGACGAGACCGGCCACGACCTGGATCGACAAGAGCCGCTCAAGGTCGATATCAACGGCATGGAGATTGCTCCCTGGCTGGCCCTGTCGCCCTTCTCGCCGCAAATTGCCGGCAGTGTGTCGGCCAACCTGCTGGTCAAACTCCCGCAAGGCGGCACCGAAGTGGCCGGCAACGTGGGTATATCGCAGTTCTACTATGGCAAGCAACGGGTGGGCGACTTTGACCTGAAGGTGAATTACCAGCTCGACTCGCTCGGACGACAGGAGGCGAAGGCCGCCCTGCAAATCGACAGCGTATCGGTACTGACCCTGTCGGGACTGCTCGACGACAAGGCCGATTCGCCCGTTTCGCTCCGCATGAATATCGACCGCCTGCCCCTGGCCACAGCCAACCCCTTCCTTCCCGCCGGGATGGCCCAGCTGCAAGGATACCTCAACGGACAGATGCAGATAGGGGGCAGCACCTCGGCCCCCCTGCTCGACGGATACCTGCAAATGGAGGGAGCGGCGGCCAACTCCAAGTCGATGGGGGCAAGCCTCAACTTCCCCGCTACCCCCATACGCGTCGAGAAAAACGTATTGCGGTTCGACGACTACCAGATTACCGGAGCCAACAAAAACCCGCTGCACATCGACGGGCAAATCGACTTCAAGGATTTCGGAAAAATCAATACCGACCTGCACATTTTCGCGTCGGCCTTCCAGCCCGTGAAGGCGGCCCGCAGTTCCAAAGCCACAGTCTATGGCTCGGTCATCGCCGACCTGAACATGCGGGTAAACGGCCCGCTCGACGCCTTGAAGATTGGCGGCAACGTGGGTCTGCTCACCGGCACCGAGGTCACCTATGTGATGCAGGACTCGCCGTTTGCCCTGCAACAGCAGGAGAACAACATCGTCACCTTCGTCTCGTTCAACGACAGCACCGAGGTGACCGAGAGCGACACCCTGCCCCAGAGCAGCATGTTGGGCATGGACATCCAGGTCAACATCAACATATCGCCCACCGTCAAGATGGGGGTAAACCTCTCGCCCGACGGGAAGAACCGCATCGACCTCGAAGGCGGCGGCAACCTCACCTACACCATGAACGCCCTGGGCGACAGCCGCTTCTCGGGCCGTTACAACCTCTCGGGAGGATTCGTGCGCTACAACCCGCCCATCATCTCGGAGAAACTCTTCAAGATACAAGACGGCAGCTTCGTCTCGTGGAACGGCAATATCGCCGACCCCCAGATGTCGATTACCGCCGTCGAGACGGTGCGCACCACCATTACCGAGGACGACAAGAACTCGCGTCAGGTCAACTTCGACATCAGCATCATCATTCAAAACACGCTCGAGAACCTCTCGGTATCGTTCGACCTCTCGGCTCCCGAAGACCTCACCCTGCAAAACCAGCTCACCTCGCTCACCGCCGAGCAACGGGCCTCGCAAGCCATGAGTCTGCTCATCTACAACACCTACACCGGCCCCGGTACCTCGACCACGCGGTCGGACCTGCTGGGCAACCCGCTCAACTCGTTCCTCGAAAAAGAGCTCAACCAGTGGGCCCAGGGGCTGAAGGGCATCGACCTCTCGTTTGGTATCGACTCCTACACCGATGCGTCGGGCATCAACACCCGCACCGACTACTCCTACCGGGCGGCCAAGAGCCTCTTCAACAACCGGGTGAAGGTGGTCATCGGCGGTAGCCTCAGCCCCGACGACAACGCCGACGTCAACTTCAAAGAGAACTTTATCGACGACATTTCGCTGGAGTATTACCTCAACCAGCGCGACAACATGTACGTCAAGGTATTCCGTCACACCGGCTACGAGAGTATTCTCGAGGGCGAAATCACCCAAACCGGCGTAGGCTTCGTCGTGAAGAAACGGCTGAGCAATCTTTGGGAACTCTTCCGCTCCCGCAAACAACGAAAGGAGGCTGCCCCATGAAAAAGAGAATAGCATACGGTCTGGTCGCCCTCGTTGCGACAGTAATCTTCATCGGCTGCTCCACCACCCGGCGCCTCACCGACGACGAGGTACTCTACACGGGCGTGAAGAAGATAGAGATCATCCCCGACTCGGGGGTGAAGATTGCCGACAACGTGAAGTCCGAGGTCAAGAGCACCCTCTCGGTGGCGCCCAACAATCCCCTCTTTTCGCCCTATGTGCGCACCCCCTTTCCCATCGGGCTATGGGTGTGGAACTACCTGGAGCCCAAAAGCGACAAGGGGTTGAAACACTGGATTTATGAGAAGTTGGCCAAAGAACCGGTACTCGTCTCGAGCGTACAGCCCGAGCTGCGCATGAGTGTCATCAAGGATATCCTGGCCAACAACGGCTACTTTGGGGCCGAGGCTAACTATGAGCTCATCTACAACAAGCGCAATCCCCGCAAAGCCCGCATCTCCTATAAGATAGAGGTGCCGCCGGCCTATACCCTCGACACCGTCGAACTGCCGGCACCCACCACCCCCATCACCCGCTTTATCGACAGCATCAACACCGCCACCCTGCTGCAACGGGGCGACCGCTACTGCCTCGATTCTCTCTCGGCCGAACGCAACCGCATCACCAGTGCCCTGCGCGACAACGGTTATTTCTACTTCCGCCCCGAGTATATCGAGTATCTGGCCGACACCACCCTCTCGCCCGGCAAGGTGGCCCTGCGCATGACTCTCAAGAAGGGTATCCCCGCACAAGCGCTCAAGCCCTACTATGTGGGGCACATCAACGTGCAGCTCAACCCGGCTACACGTGGAGGCACCCCCGATACCATCCGGTATCCCCACATGACGGTGTCTTATTTCAAGCCCATCCACCTGAAGCAATGGATCCTGCCCCGCAACATCACCTTCAGGCCGGGCAGCATCTACTCGGTGACGACCCAGAATACCACCCAGTCGAACCTGGGACGGCTGGGCATATTCCGCTCGGTGAATGTCGAGGTGACCCCGCTCGACTCGCTCGCGCAACGCGATTCGCTCGACGTGACCATACAGGCCACCTTCGATGTGCCGCTCGAGGCTACCATCGAGGCCAACGTGTCGTCCAAGTCGAACAGTTACATAGGACCGGGACTCATCCTGGGTATCAACCACAACAACCTCTTCGGTGGGGGCGAGAAGCTGTCGGTAAAACTCAACGGCAGCTACGAATGGCAAACGGGCGGAGGCTCGCAACACGGCAAAGCCTCGCTCTTCAACTCCTATGAGTTCGGCCTCAACTCGTCGCTCTCCTATCCCCGCATCGTGCCGGGATTCCTGCCGCAGATGCCCCGTACCCGCCGCTATCCCGCCTTCACCCGGTTCCAGTTGGGAGCCAACCTCATGAACCGGCCGCACTACTTCCGCATGGTATCGTTCAACGGGTCGATGAGTTACGAGTACCGCACCTCGCTGCGGGCCGGCCACTCGGTCACCCCGTTCAAGCTGGTCTATACCAAACTGCTCAACACCACCGAGTCGTTCGACAAGACGATGGAGGAGAATCCCGCCATTGCCCTCAGTTTCCGCGACCAGTTCATCCCCTCGTCGAGCTACACCTATACCTACGATACCTCCTACGGTCGCGAGGTCGATAACCGTTTCGTATGGCAGCTGATGGGTATGTCGGCCGGTAATATCCTGAGCGGCATCACTTCGCTGCTGGGACAGAAGGGCGAGAAACGCATTTTCGGCAGCAGTTTCTCCCAGTTTGTCAAGGGGAGTGCCGAGATGGTCTATTACCATCGCTTCCGCCCCGACCACTGGCTGGTGGGCCGTGTATTCGTGGGGGCCGAACATGCCTACGGCAACTCCCAGGAGGTGCCGTACAGCGAGCAATTCTACATAGGTGGCGCCAACAGCATACGCGCCTTCACCATCCGTTCGCTGGGCCCGGGCAGCTACCTGCCACCCCAGGACGATATTGACGGCTACTTCGACCAGACGGGAACCTTCAAACTCGAGGCCAACCTCGAATATCGCTTCCCCATCTGGGGCGACCTGCACGGGGCCGCCTTTGTCGATGCCGGTAACATTTGGCTGCTGAAGCGCGACCCTAACCGCCCCGGCGGCGAACTCGACGGTCGCACCTTCTTCAAAGACATTGCCCTGGGCACCGGCGTGGGGCTGCGCTACGACATCGGCATGCTGGTGTTGCGCGGCGACCTGGGTATAGGCATCCACGCTCCCTACGACACGGGTCGCAAGGGATACTACAACATGACTTCGTTCAAGAACAGTCTGGCCTTCCACCTGGCCATTGGCTATCCCTTCTAAAGGTCACGGCAGCGGCCTCTACCCGAGCTCCACAGCTCCTGCTCCACCCGACCATCTCCATACGTTGTGGCACAAAAATACAACAGGCGACTCCCCCCAGGGGAATCGCCTGTTGCGTGCGTATGGCAAAAGGGAGATTAAAGACCTCTCCCGTGACAGTTTTTGTACTTCTTACCGCTACCGCAGGGACAGGGATCGTTGCGCCCTACCCGGGGAGCAGCCTTGATAGGTTCGGTAACCCGGGGACGTTGCGGTGCAGCCGCAGGCTGGCCGGGCTGGCCGGGTTGAGCCGTTTGTGACGTCTGGCCGGGATAGTCGTCCTTTTGCGTGCGGTACTTGCTGTAATCCTCGCGACGCTCGGGAGCAGCCTCGCGCACATCTTGCGGCTCCTGAATATAGATCTGACCCCGCATGAGGATGGCGATTGCCTTGCGATTCATCGTCTCGACCATCTCTTTGAAGAGGTTGAACGACTCGAGCTTGTAGATCAACAGCGGGTCTTTCTGCTCGTAGCTGGCATTCTGTACCGACTGACGCAACTGGTCGAGCTCGCGCAGGTGCTCTTTCCAAGCCTCGTCGATAGTCATGAGCAGCACGGCTTTCTGGAACTGCTTAACCACCGATTGCGACTCGCTCTTGTAGGCCTCGTTGATGTCGCAGGCGATACCGAATACCCGTTTGCCGTCGGTAATGGGCACCCGTATCATGCCGGTTGACAAGCCCCGTTGCTCTACAAAAGGTTTGATATTCATGTGGGCAATCTCGGCCATGCGTTCGCCCTTGCGCTTGAAGGTGGTGACTACGGCATCGTAGAGACTGTCGATAATCTCGTTCTTCCGCATCGAACGGAACTGGGCCTCGTCGAAAGGCATCTCGATGGCAAAAATCTTGAACACTTCCATCGACAGCGCTTCGTAGTCGTTGCTGCCGCCATAAGCCTCAACCAGCGACTCGATGGTGTCGTAAAACATGTTCATGATATCGATGCCGATGCGCTCGCCCATGAGGGCATGGTGACGCTTGGTATAGATTACGTTACGTTGGGCGTTCATCACGTCGTCGTACTCGAGCAACCGTTTACGAATACCGAAGTTGTTCTCCTCGACCCGACGCTGAGCATTCTCGATCGACTTGGACACCATGCGGTGCTCGATCATTTCGTCCTCTTTAAGTCCTAGACGGTCGAGCATCTTCACCACGCGGTCGGTAGCAAACAGACGCATGACCGTATCTTCGAACGAGACGAAGAACACCGACGATCCCGGGTCGCCCTGACGTCCGGCACGACCACGCAACTGGCGATCGACCCGACGCGACTCGTGACGCTCGGTACCGATGATGGCCAAACCACCGGCCTCGCGCACGGCAGGCGACAGCTTGATATCGGTACCACGACCGGCCATGTTGGTGGCAATGGTCACGGTTCCCGTTTGACCGGCCTGGGCCACGATTTCGGCCTCACGCTGGTGGTATTTGGCATTCAATACATTGTGCTTAATCTTGCGCATGGTGAGCATACGGCTCAACAACTCCGAAATCTCGACCGAGGTGGTACCTACCAGTACCGGACGACCGGCCTCGACCATCTTCACAATCTCCTCGATCACGGCGTTGTACTTGGCACGCTTGGTCTTGTAAACCCGGTCGTTCATATCGATACGGGCTACCGGCTTGTTGGTGGGGATGGTCACAACGTCGAGTTTATAGATATCCCAGAACTCACCGGCTTCGGTCTCGGCCGTACCGGTCATACCGGCCAGCTTGTGATACATGCGGAAGTAGTTCTGCAAGGTGATGGTGGCAAAGGTCTGCGTGGCAGCCTCGACCTTCACATGTTCCTTGGCCTCGATGGCCTGGTGCAGACCGTCGGAGTAACGGCGGCCCTCCATGATACGACCGGTTTGCTCATCGACGATTTTCACCTTGTTGTCGATAACCACATACTGGTCGTTGAGTTCGAAGAGGGTGTAGGCCTTCAACAGCTGATGCACGGTGTGAACGCGCTCGGCCTTGATGGCGTAGTTCTGCAGCAACTCGTCTTTACGGTTCTGCTTCTCCTCGGGCGAAAGGCCCTGGTTCTCGAGGTCCGACAACTCTTCGCTGATGTTGGGCAACACGAAGAAGTTGGGGTCGTCCGACTTGCCGGTCATCACGTCGATACCCTTATCGGTGAGGTCGATACTGTTGTTTTTCTCGTCGATCACGAAATAGAGGTCGTCGGTAATCTCGGGCATACGGCGATTGTTGTCGGCCATATAGATAGCCTCGGTCTCGAGCATCAAAGGCTTGATGCCCGGCTCGCTGAGGTATTTAATGAGAGCTCCATTCTTGGGCAGACCCTTGAAGCAACGATAGAGCAACACGGCACCCTCGTCGCGGGTCTTCTTGTCGTCGGAGGCTATTTTGCTCTTGGCCTCGGCCAGCAACTTGGTCACCAAGGTTTTCTGCATCTTCACCAGTTCCTCGACTTTGGGTTGGAACTGTTCGAACATCTGGTCGTCGCCCTTGGGTGTAGGGCCCGAAATAATCAACGGGGTACGGGCGTCGTCGATCAACACCGAATCGACCTCATCGACAATGGCGTAGTTGTGCATGCGCTGTACCAGATCGAGCGGCGAACTGGCCATGTTGTCACGCAGGTAGTCGAAACCAAACTCGTTGTTGGTACCGAAGGTAATATCGGCGTTGTAGGCGTTGCGACGGGCTTCGGAGTTGGGTTCGTGCTTGTCGATGCAATCGACCGACAGGCCGTGGAACATATAGATCGGGCCCATCCACTCCGAGTCACGTTTCGACAGGTAGTCGTTGACGGTTACCACATGTACACCGTTGCCCGAAAGGGCGTTAAGGAATACCGGCAGGGTGGCCACCAGGGTTTTACCTTCACCGGTTGCCATCTCGGCGATTTTGCCCTTATGCAGCACCACGCCACCAATGAGCTGTACGTCGTAGTGTACCATGTCCCACACCACTTCATTGCCACCGGCCATCCAGTGGTTCACATAGATGGCCTTGTCGCCTTCGATGTGGACGAAATCGTGATCGACGGCCAGATTGCGGTCAAAGTCGTTGGCCGTTACCTCGATGGTCTCGTTGTTGCAGAACCGACGGGCGGTCTCTTTCACGACGGCAAAGACTTCGGGGAGCGACTCGTCGAGCACGTCTTCGATCTTTTTCAAGATCTCTTTCTCGATTTTATCAATCTCTTCCCACGTCGATTCACGCTTGTCGTAATCGAGTGTCTCGACATGCTCTTTGAGCTCGGCGATACGCTGACGGTCGGGAGCGACCGTATCCTGGATGTGCTGCTTGACTACATCGATGCGATGGCGCAGCTCATCGTTGGTAAGTTTTTCGAGTTCGGGCGATATGGCCTTGATCTTCCGGATATAAGGCTCGATCTCCTTCAAGTCGCGCTGCGACTTGTTCCCGAACAGTTTTTTCATTAAATCGTTAAATCCCATATAAAGTGTTTATTTTATTCGTTAATAAAGATTCCTCCTACACAGGGAGATATATCTGTCCCTGCAAAAATAGTGCAAATTTTGCTAACTCCGCAAAAAGGAAGAAATTAGTATTGAATTTCGGAGAGCGGAGACTCGGAAGAACCGTTGGGCGAACGGATGCGCAACAGGCGCGAAACGGTGGGTGCAATGGCTGTAGCCCGCACGGGAGTGGCGATGCGAACGGGTTTCACGTCGGGAGCGAGGATAAAACACGGAGCGGGGATGGCATTGATGCGCACATACTCGCGAGTGTCGTTATTATCCTCATACACCACCTCCCAACCGGGACAAAGGTCGAGCACGAGGTCGCCCGACAGCTTGGGGCAATAACCGTTGCGCATCGAGGCGAGCCGGTCGGTACCGTGGCTCAACAACAGCCGTTGCGAGGTATATACATCCTGCACACCGGCCATCTGAATGAGAAACGAGGCCGCCTTGTTGCGCATCTCATCGGCATCGAGATCACGCTCTTTGATGAGTTTGCGGTTGAGAAAGATCTGCCGGTTCTGATAACCGATTACCCAGTCGCCCTGGCCATAGAGGGCCATGAGATAGACGTTGAGCAGGGCGACGGCCCGCTTCGGGTAGAACTCGCCCGAGGGGATATTATAGATGGGCGACTCTTTGGCTTCGCCCTTGAAATAGCCTGTCGAGGCCAGGAACACGACCGTGTGGTCGAATCCCACGGTTTTGTCGATCTCGTCGAGCAGCCGGGCTATGTCGCGGTCGAGACGCACATAGGCATCCTGCAACTCCAGGCCATACTCCTGCACGGTTTTATTGAGATAGACCCCGGCCGTATAGCCCACGTTGAGCATGTCGAGCACACCCCGGCGCCCCAAAAGGCCTTTGTCGAGGAACTCCACGGCCACATCGGTAATCTCCTGGTTGACCAGTGCCGTGGTCTTGAACTGTACAAAGCGGTCGCGGTTGTCGTGCGAGAAGGTGCGTTTGAACGAGAAATCGTTGGTGAGATAGGGTATCGCCGTATAGAGGTCGGGCGTATAGACCGGCGTCCAGGCGAGGGTATCGATGCGTACCGAGAGCGAACGCACATAATTGAACTGCTCGATATAGGCGGGCACATCACGATAGTAGGTGGTCGTGGCCCACTTGCCGTTGCGGTCGTTGATCCAAAAGGCACAGTTGCCGGCATGCCCGGCACTGAGGATGGACTGCTGGGCATCGGGAGCCACCGAATAGACCCGACCCAAGCCACCGCTCACAATCTTCACCTCGTCGCTGATGGTCGAGGTTTTGAGCCGCTCGGGCGAGAAAGTCTCCTGGGTATAGTTGCCTATCTTGGAGGGGTCGTTCAAGATGAGCTCTTCGCGCTGGAAAGTCGTGTTGAAGAACCGCTCCGAGGGGATGCCGTGAAAGAAAGGCATCGTGCCCGTATAGAGAGTTGCCGTGGCCGAAGCCTTATCGACATTGGGATAATCGAAAACCAGATTCTCGCAAACCACCCCTTCCTTCATCAGTCGCTTGAAGCCCTTTTCGCCGAAGAGGTTTTGCAGAGCCTCCAGATAGTCGGTGCGCAGCTGATCGACCGTGATTCCCACCACCAGACGTGGAGCGCGGTCGGCCGACTGTGCCAAAGGGACAACCAGAAGCGAAAGGAGTAGTGTCGCTAATACTTTATTTTTCATATTCGTCCTGTTCCGCCTTTTTAGGTGCCCGTTCTACCCACAGGTAGGTAAACGAGCGCATCACCAACACCAGCACCAGCGGAATGAATGCGGCATTGAACTGCTGTGGAATCCAGTGCCACAGCACCAGGAATATCAACAGCCCCGCAAAGTTAGCAAAATGATAGTATCTGACGATATTTTTAAGAGATTTAAACCAAATAAAGAGGGCTACCAGCAACCAAAGGGGGTGGAGCCAAAAGGCCGAATAGTTGGGATAGGTGGCCGGATGTACCGAAACGAACATGAGGAAGAAGATAATCAACCCTCCCAATCCATAGGCCGCAAACAATACCGTGTCGAACACCCGGGAGCTGCGTCGCCGAACGATGTCATAGACCGATACCCCGGCCACCACCGCAGCCAACAGCCAGGCGACGAAAAGAGGGGTGAGGAAAAAGGGGGTTATCCCCGGCTCGGCCGGGACCTCGGGGTCGTAGAGCACCTGGGCACGACTCACCAGCGGCACACTGGCCGAATCGGGCGAGAGTTGAATCTCGGCCTGGTCAAAGGCCTCCTTCAATATTGCAGGTCCAAACATCTGCTCGCGATAGGTCATGGGGCGGTCCAGCCCGCTGCCCAACGCCAGGTCGATGCCGAATATGAGCCACGGACAGCGCTCGGCATAGCGGTCAATCTCTTCACGGAAGGTGGGCAACACCCCCTCGGGTTCGCGATAACGCACCCGGTTGCCGAGGGTTGCCTCGACCATATTGCGGGGCCGCGTGGCACAGTTGTCAAACAGGAAGTTATAGCGATATACCCGATTCTGCGGCTGGGCATTGTCGAGCAAGGCCCGATACAAGGCCGCCTCCTGCTCGGGAGTGAGGTTGAGAATCTGCTCATCGACCCGCGACTCGCGCATGACATAGTTAAGCAGAAAGTCCCTGAAATCGTTTACCCCCAGGCAATAGTCGGTCTCTCCCTTGGTAAAGCGCCACACAAAAGCGGGCGCGTTGAAGTCGAACATCCCGTAATTGAACACATAGTCAAAAGCTCGAGGTGCCGATTTTCTCACCCGCAATGCGGTGTGGCCAAACAACTCATACACCTCTGTACCAGGGCCGCACGTGAGCAGGCTCACCTGCAACGTGTCCGCCTCCCGTTGTATCGAATCTTGTCTCTGCGATATCTCTTGCGCCCGCACGGTTGCTCCCCATAACATAGCCGAGAGCAGTGCGATCACGCATAGTTTCACTTTCATAAGCACTCTTTTTTCATCGAGATTGAAAACCGCTGTAAAAGTACAACATTCCACCCGATTACCCCTTGTGCCCACTCTTTTATTTTCTTTGACTTTGATAATTTTTATAATTTTATTATCGGCCTCTTCCAAATAAATCGTTATCTTTGCTCATCGCACACAAAAAAGTATTATGAAAATCAAAGGTTTACTCTTATCACTACTCATAATGGCCCCGCTTTTCGCTCCGGCCCAAGACATTGAGTTGCCCGCTCCGCAAAAACAGGGGGGCCAACCGCTCATGCAGGCGCTTGCCCAACGGGCTTCGACCCGCCAGTTCGATACCACCCGGGCTATCGAGCCGCAAACCATGGCCAACCTGCTTTGGGCAGCCTGGGGCTACAACCGTGAGGATAAGCGCACGGCCCCCTCGGCTCTCAACCGGCAGGAAATTTCGCTCTATGTGATTACCGACCAGGGAGCCTATGGCTACGACGCTCGGCGCAATGTGCTGACACAGGTAGCCGCCGGCGACTTCCGCAAGAGCGCAGGCATGCAACCCTTTGTTCACACAGCTCCGCTCAATATCGTTTTTGTGGCCGACCTCGACAAGGCCCCCGGCAACGACATGATGTTTGTCGATTGCGGCTGTATTGTCCAAAACATCTATCTCTACTGTGCCTCGGCCGGATTGGGAAGCGTGGTGCGTGGTTCGTTCGATGCCGCCGAGTTGGCCCAAGTCTTGAAACTGAACGATCGACAAAAGGTAATATTGACACAAACGGTCGGCTATCCGGCTCAATAACCACTCCCGGAAACCACCTCGTCTCATGCGTCACACCCTACTGTCTCTATTTGTCATCTGCTCCATCCTCCTGATCACCGGCTGCAAAGGCAAGCAGGTCGAGCCTGAATATCCCGAGAGTTCACTCATCGACACCTTCGAGATGAAGCAGCAAACTCAACCCCGTGTCACCGGCTGGCCCAAGAGTCCCATCCAATATACCAGTTTCCGCAAGCTATTCAACGACCTCAACGACCGCCACCTGGCCAGTGCCCGCAAAAACGGCATCGAGCCTCTCGAGTCGCTCGACGAAGCCCGGCAACTGGGATTTTGGAATCTGGCCAAGATCGACAGCTGCGAATACTTCACCGTCGATAAACTCACCCACTCGATTCCCTACCTCACCCCCAAGACCAAATGGTTGCTCATGACCATCGGGAAGAACTTCAACGACTCGCTGATGAGTCGCGGCACGGGTGGACGACAGATAATCCTCACCAGCGCACTCCGCTCCGACGAGTCCATCCGGTCGCTACGCCGGCGCAACACCAACGCCAGCGAAAATTCGGCCCACCGCTACGGCACCACGTTCGACATTGCCTACAACCGCTACAACGTGACCGACTCGACCTATACCGTTCCCTCCGACCGCCTGCGTCTCCTGCTGGGCGAAGTGCTCTACGACCTGCGCCAGGCACACAAGTGCTATGTGAAGTACGAGATTCGCCAAGGGTGCTTCCACATTACCGCCCGATGAAGTAGGCCTGTCCCCCCCCGGGTCGGCCCTGCTGGAAGTGCAGAGTAACACAAAAAGCAGGAAATTCTGTTTCCATTTGCCTCGACTCTCACCTTTCACTATCTTTACAGCGCTTAATCCTATTACGACCGATGAAACGATATCTATATGCCCTGCGTTATCTGGTGTCGATACACCTGCTGGGACTTCTCTTCTTCGCGGCTTTCCGCCTGGTGTTGTTTCTGCAAGGCTACGACTACCTTGCGGGTGAGAACCTGTCGGTACTCACTCGGGCCGAGGCCTTTGCCCGCGGGCTTTGGCTCGACAACGTGGTGGCCTGCTACATCATGATACTGCCGCTCACGGTGGTATCGGTATGCGCTCTGATGGGCTACTACGGCAAGGCGCTGTTCAAGGGAGTGAATATCTTCTTCTCGATATTCTATGTACTGGCCTTTGCCATATCGGCGGCCGATATCCCCTACTTTGCCTATTTCTTCAAACACATCAACGCCTCGATATTCAACTGGTTCGGTTATGCGGGCACCACGCTGGGGCTCATGTTTGGCGAGTTTTCCTACATCGTTGCCTTCGTGCTCTTCCTCGCGCTCTCGTTCCTGTTTGTCTATCTGGCCCGTCTGCTGCGGCAACGCACCTGCCTCGACATCCACCGGGTATCGGCCGAGAAATTTCATTGGGGCAACGAGCTGCTCACGCTGCTGGCCTCGATTGTGCTGATAGGCGGGTGCATGTTCGGCATACGGGGACGGGTGGGCTACAACCCCATCAAGGTGAGTGCCGCCTACTATTGCAACAACACGTTCCTGAACCAACTGGGGGTGAGCCCGTCATTCAACCTGCTGCGCAGTTCGCTGGAGGCCTCGAAGTCGGAGAATCGCGAAATCGACCTCATGGACGACCACGAGGCTATCGCCCAGGTACGCCGAGAGTTCCACATCACCGACTCGCTCCCCGACGTGTCGCCCATCGCCCGCCGGGTAGAGAATCCGGGCGAACCAACCCGCCAGAATGTGGTGCTCATCTTCATGGAGTCGATGTCGGCCGAACTGATGGGGCACTTCGGCAACCCCTGGCAACTGACCCCCTTCCTCGATACCATCGCCACGAAATCGCTCTGCTTCAACCGATTTTTCTCGGCCGGCACGCACACCAACCACGCCATTCACTCGACACTATACTCCTACCCGGCCCTCATGAAACGCAACTCGATGAAAGGGGCCGTCATCCCCTTCTTCGCCGGGCTGCCCACCATCTTGCAGGACAACGGGTACAGCACCCTCTTCTTCATGACTCACGAGTCGCAGTATGACAACATGAACGGCTACCTGCGCACCAACGGCTTCGACCGCATCTTTGCTCAGGAAGATTACCCCAAGGAGAAGGTGGTCAACAGTTTCGGCGTGCAGGATGACTTCCTCTACCAATATGCCCTGCCCGTACTCACCCAGACGGCCCGCGAAGGCAAACCCTTCTTCGCCGCCCTGTTGAGCATCAGCAACCACCCGCCCTATGTGATACCCAAAGATTTCAAGGCCCGCAACAATACCGACGAGCTGCGCATCGTCGAGTTTGCCGACCACGCCCTGGAGCAATTCATCACCCAGGCCAGTCGGGAGGAGTGGTTCGACAACACCATCTTTGTCTTTGTGGGCGACCACGGGAAGATTGTGGGAACACCCCGCAGCGACATGCCCCTCAGTTTCAACCACGTGCCGCTGCTCATCTATGCCCCCTCGACCATCGAACCGCGCCAAATCGACGATCTGGGCGGACAGACCGACATTGCCCCTACCTTGCTGGGACTGCTCCACATCGACTATACCAACAACGGATTCGGGGTGGACCTGCTGCGGGAGAAACGCCCTGCGGTGGTCTTTACGTCGGACGATGCCATAGGCTGTGTGAACGACTCGCTCTTCTACATCTATAAACCCAAGGAGAACCAGGAGTGGCTGCTGGCACAGGAGAAGGGCATCGAGAAGAGCGGCGACATCGACAACCGCGAAGCCCGGCAGTCGTTGCGCGACTACTCCTTCTCGATTCTGCAAACGGCTCAATACCTCATGAGCAACAGCCTCACCGGCAAGTATATAGGTTATCAACCCCGCTAAACCCGCGCTGTTATGAACAAACTGATTCGACTGATTTCGCTCTCCCTTCTCCTGCTCCTCACGGTGCAATGCCAAAGCCCCAAAAGCCGTCAGGACGACGGGAGCGCTGCCAACGATACGCTCGTGCACTATGCCCAACTGCTCGCGATTACCCGTCACGACGGCTACACCGATGTGACGATAACCAACCCCTGGGACACCACCCGGCTGCTGCACCGCTACCTGCTCGTGCCCCGCGACCAGGAGCTACCGGTCCTACTGCCGCAAGGCACGGTGGTGAGAACACCCCTCGAAAAATCGCTGGTCTATTCGTCGGTTCATGTAAGTGCCATCGACCTGCTGGGAGCTATCGACCGGATAGGCGGCGTGTGCGATCTCTCCTATATCAAGACTCCCGCACTGCTCGAGCGGGCCCGGACCGGCCGACTGGTCGATGCCGGCAACTCGATGAGCCCCGATATCGAGCGGGTGATGGAACTCTCGCCCGACGCCATTCTGCTCTCGCCCTTCGAGAATGCGGGCTACGGACGCATCGGCAAGATGGGGATTCCCATCATCGAGTGCGCCGATTATCTCGAGACCTCGCCTCTGGGCCGCGCCGAATGGATAAAACTGTTGGGGCTGCTCTATGGGAAAGAGGCCAAGGCCGACTCGCTCTTCGCCCAAATCGAAAACCGCTACAACAGCCTGCGGCAGCAGCTCGAGCAATCGGAGTCGGCCCCGATGGTCATCAGCGAACTGAAAAGCGGCTCGGCCTGGTACATGCCGGGCGGCAAAAGCTACATGGCGCGCCTCTTTGCCGACGCCGGGGCCCGCTATCCGTGGAGCGACAATGCCGAAACGGGATCCATACCCCTCTCTTTCGAGGCGGTATTCAATCGGGCGGGCGAGGCCGACATCTGGCTCATCAAGTCGTTCAACGTGGGTCAGCTCTCCTACCGGGCCTTGCAGAAAGAGTATGCCCCCTATGCCCGCTTCAAGGCTTTCCGCGAACATAAAATCTATGGCTGCAACACGGCTGAGTGCAACTACTACGAAGAGACACCCTTCCGTCCCGACCTGCTCTTGCAGGAGCTGGCGGCTCTCTTCCACCCCGACCGTTTCCCCAACTATACATTCCGTTACTATCAACCGCTGTCAGAATGATAACCTCCCGCCCCGACAAACGGCGCGAAAAGCGCCTCATCGCCCTGCTGCTTCTACTGCTGGTCGTGCTCTGTGCCGCCAACCTGTGGTTCGGGTCGGTATCGATACCGACCTCGGCCGTGTGGGATATCCTTTGCGGTGGCGAGGGTGAGAAAGAGGTGTGGCGGTTTATCGTGCTCGAGTCGCGCCTGCCGCAAATGGTGGCGGCTCTGCTCTCGGGCGCCGCACTGGCCGTGGCGGGACTGCTGTTGCAAACAGCCTTCAACAACCCGCTGGCGGGGCCTTCGATACTGGGTATCGACACGGGGGCCAGCCTGGGGGTAGCCTTGGTCATGCTCTTCTGCGGAGGGAGCCTGGGGCTCACCGAATCGACTACCCTCACGGGCTTTACCGCCATCATCGCGGGGGCTTTTGCCGGGTCGATTATCGTGTTGGGTACGATACTCTTTTTCTCGACTCTGGTCAAAAACAACATCATGCTGCTCATCGTGGGCATCATGGTGGGCTACATTACCTCGTCGGTCATCTCGCTGCTCAACTACTTCGCCACGGCCGAGGGGGTACACTCCTACACCATTTGGGGCATGGGTAACTTCAGCGGCGTCACCGGCGAACAGCTGCCCTACTTTGCCCTGTCGGTATCGGTGGGACTCGCCATCGCCATCCTCCTCATCAAGCCGCTCAACGCCCTGCTGCTGGGCGACCGCTATGCCGCCAACCTGGGGGTGAACATCAAACTCACCCGCAACCTGCTTCTAATCGTCACGGGATTGCTCACGGCATCGACCACCGCCTTCTGCGGTCCCATCTCGTTCATCGGTCTGGCCGTGCCCCACATCGCCCGTCTGCTGCTGGGCACCTCGAACCACAACACCCTGCTGCCCGTCACACTGCTATGCGGAGCCGTCACCACGCTGCTGTGCAACCTCATCTGCATCCTGCCAGGCGAGTCGGGCATCCTGCCCATCAACGCCATCACCCCGGTACTGGGAGCGCCGGTCATTATCTATGTAATTATCAATCAACGCAAAATACAATATTTCAACTGATGGAGAGCACGACTACCATACTATCGGCACAAGCGTTGAGCATCGGCTACAAGACGGGGCACAAAGGGGTGAAGCAGATTCACGGCGACCTCCACTTTGCGCTGCACCGCGGCGAACTCACCTGCCTGCTGGGAGCCAACGGGTCGGGCAAATCGACCCTGCTGCGCACCCTGGCTGCAGCACAACCGCCCCTCTCGGGCGAGATACGGCTCGAAGGCGACGACCTGACAGGGCTCTCGGAGCGGGAACTCTCGCGCCTGATCGGGGTCGTTCTCACCGACAAGACTCAGACCGGCGGACTCACCGTCTATGAACTGGTAGCCCTCGGTCGGCAACCTCACACCGGCTTTTTCGGACGGCTCGACCGCCACGACCGCCAAGTGGTCGAAGAGGCCATCGAGGCCGTGGGTATCGCCCACAAGGCCCACTCCTACATGGCCCAACTCTCCGACGGCGAAAAACAAAAAGCGATGATTGCCAAGGTGCTGGCCCAGGAGTGCCCACTGGTGATTCTCGACGAGCCCACCGCCTTTCTCGACGCCGTGAGCCGCATCGAAACCATGACCCTGCTGCACCGCATAGCCACCTCACAAAACAAGGCAATACTGCTCTCGACCCACGACATCGAGCAGGCTCTCGTGCTGGCCGACCGGCTATGGCTGCTGCGCAAAGGATGCGGGATGCGTTGCGGCGTGACCGAGGACCTCATCCTCAACGGCGACCTCGATTCGCTGTTCGACCGTCGCGACATCTGCTTCGACCGCGCACACGGCAGTTACTATCCCTCGGTACAATGGGAGAAAGAGATTGTGGTCGAGGCCGCCGACGACACCCTGCTCCACTGGACAATCAATGCCCTCAACCGCAACAGCTACGGCTGCCGCATCGCCCCCGACGGCGACGCCACGTCACTACCCCGACTCACGGTGACCGACGCACACACGCTCTCGCTGCACACCGCCGCCGGAGTGCAGCAGTTTGCCACCTTCGCCACCCTCATCGAGGAACTAAGAAAACCAATGTGATTTATCCACGCAGAGCCGATACCATGGAGCGGGCCGCCTGCTCGGGTGCACCCGGAGCCCCCAACCTGCGGGCCACCAAATTATAGCCCGCCAACATGCGCTCTCGATTCTCCTCGTCGAACAGACAGGCCAGTTCGCGCCGCAGATTCTCGGCCGTAGCCCGGTAGCCCAACAGCTCACACACCACAGGTCCGCCGGCAATGAGGTTGACCAGCGAGACATAGGGAACCCGCAAAATCTTCTCGAACGTTTTGTAGAACAGTTTGCCTCCGCCTACCCAATAGCAGACCACCTGCGGCACCCGCAGCAAGGCGGTTTCGAGCGTAGCCGTGCCCGAGGTGACCAGCGCTACCCGGCTCTGCTGCAACAGCCGATAGGTCTTGCCCTGCACCACCTTGACCCGATGACCCTGCAGATAGGGCGTATAGAGATCGGGCGAGATACCCGGTGCTCCGGCCACGACCAGTTGATACTCGGGATACGACTCGGCCGCCTCGATCATCAGGGGCAGATTGTTTTTGATTTCAGAGACCCTGCTGCCGGCCAACAGAGCGATAATGGGCTTGCGCTCCAGCCCGCACTCGGTCACGAAACTGTCGAAAGTCTCGTCGGCATAGGGTCGCGACGCCAACTCATCGACCGTGGGGTTGCCCACATACTCCACCGCATAGTGATGACGGGCATAAAAATCGACCTCGAAGGGAAGGATGGAGTAGAGCCTATCGACATAGCGACGGATACTCTTCACCCGCCACTCTTTCCAGGCCCATATCTTGGGCGAAATGTAATAATAGACAGGAATATTCAAGTGAGTCTTCACATACTTGGCAATCTTCAGGTTGAAACCCGGGTAATCGACCAGAATCACCACATCGGGACGGTGGGCGGCGATATCCTGTTTGCACAGTCGCATATTGGCCAACACCTTGTCGAGGTTCATCAGCACTGGGATAAAGCCCATGTAGGCCATATCGCGATAGTGCTTTACCAATGTGCCCCCGCAGGCGGCCATGAGGTCGCCCCCGAAGAAACGGAACTCGGCGTCGGGATCCTCCCGCTTCAACGCCCGCATCAGATTCGAGGCATGCAAGTCGCCCGAAGCCTCCCCGGCAATCAGATAGTATTTCATAGACAAAACGATAACGTAATTCTGCTTATTCGATGCGCACGGCCGTACCGCTGCACGTCACCATCAACATACTGCCCGACCCGCCCACGGTCTCGTAGTCGAGGTCGATACCCACCACGGCATTGGCCCCCAGCTTCTGAGCCTCGCGAGCCATCTCTTCGAGTGCCGTATCCTTGGCCTCGCGCAACACCTCTTCATAAGCGCCCGAGCGGCCGCCGAAAAAGTCGCGTATCCCGGCCATGAAGTCACGCATCACGTTGGCTCCGATAATGGTCTCGCCGGTGACCACGCCATAATAAGTTACAATTCGTCGGCCCTCTATCGTGGGCGTTGTCGTCATCAACATAGTTGTCTTGTTTTTATAATTACCGATGAACAAACTTAAAGAAAAGATTCTGATTTTACAAATCTGCCCCGGCTCCTTTTCAAAGAAATAGGCCGAGCCCTGCAATAAAGCGCCCCGAGCCCCGTTTTTATATTATCATGAGAGCCATAACCGTTGCCATACTTTCGCTATGCCTGCTGGCGGTCACCGGACTGACCAGTTGCATCGACGACGACTTCACCACGAGCCCGTCGCATGTGCTGGCGTTCTCGACCGATACGGTAGCCTTTGATACCGTATTTACCACGATAGGTACCTCTACCCGCTCGTTCCGCATCTACAACCCCAACAAGAAATCGCTCAACATATCGAGCATCAAGCTGGCCGACGCCGAGCACTCGGGGTTCCACATCAATGTCGATGGCATGTCGGGCGACTACTTTACCAACGTCGAGATTCGGGGCAAAGACAGCCTCTACGTGTTTGTCGAGGCCAACATCGACCCCACCAATCAGGATAACCCCATCTTTATTGTCGATTCGATCGTATTCCTCACCAACGGTGTGCAACAGGATGTGAAGCTCACCGCCTACGGTCAGGATGTGATTATCAAACGGGGCGAGACGCTCACTACCGACACTCGGCTCACAGCCGACCGCCCCTACCTCATCTACGACAGTCTGGTGGTAGCACCGGGAGCCACGCTGCAACTCGACCCGGGAGCGCGACTCCACTTCCACAACCGGGCATCGCTGCTGGTGCAGGGCCGATTGCAGGCCGAGGGCACCCAACAGGCTCCCATACAGATACGGGGCGACCGGCTCGACCGCCTCTTTTCCGACCTGCCATACGACAACCTGGGCGGCCAGTGGGGCGGCATACGCTTCTACCCCGAGAGTGTGGGCAACACCATCTCCTATGCCTATGTGCGAGGCATGAGCTCGGGCATCGTGCTCGACTCGTGTGCCACCGAAGAGACCCGGCTCGAGATTGCCAACTCGCGCATACGCAACTCGTCGGGCAACCTCATCACCTCGAACTACAGCCGCCTCAACTGCTGGAACAGCGAGCTGTCGGACGCCGCCGGAGCCGTGCTATCGCTCACCGGGGGAGTAGCCAACTTTACTCACTGCACCATCGTCAACTACTATTTCTACAGTGTCATCACCTCGCCCATCGTCACGGTGAATTACTGCGCCGCAGCCGACTCGATCGACGGCGGATTACCTCTGCTGCGAGCCAGCTTCAACAACTCGATTCTCTGTGGCAAGACCTCCGAGGTGTCGGGTATCGACTTCATGGGCAGCCACGTATTCTTCCGCTCGTGTCTCTTCAACTCCATGGGTACCGACGACGACAACTTCATCAACACCGTATGGGGCGGTATGCCTCTCTTCAAGGCCATTGGCGAAGAACATTACTACTACAACTACGAGATAGGCTCCGAAGAGTCGCAGGCCATAGGCAAGGGCGACCCGGCTTTCGCTGTACCACCCCTCGACAAAGATATGTATGGCAACCCTCGCACCGAACATGTGGACATCGGAGCCTACCAGTATGTGCCTCAGGCCGAGCCTGAAAAATAGAATTTGCACACCGGTTTTGCATGTGTGCAATATCGGCTGCCGCATTGCATTCAGTTTCTTAATAAAAGTTACAAAATAGTGTCGCCAGACTATTTTTTATTTCATTTTTCTTTTTTCGCTCTCAATTTGCTAATTTTGTGAGAGACATAAATCTTCTTTAAATAATAGCACTATGAGCGAAGAGATCAAACAAATAGCCGAGCGCCTTGTAGGACTGCGAGACGCACTCGACCTCAAGCCCGAAGATATTGCGGCCACCTGCCACATCGACCTGGAGACCTACCTGGGATACGAATCGGGCGAGAAAGATATTCCCGTGAGCTTTCTTCACCAGATAGCCCGCCACTACGGCGTGGAGTTGCCCGCCCTCATGTTTGGATACGAGCCCCGCATGAACTCCTATTTCCTCACCCGCAAGGACAAGGGCGTAGCCGTAGAGCGCACCAAGGCTTATAAATACCAGTCGCTGGCTGCCGGGTTTGCCAACCGCAAGGCCGACCCCTTCATGGTGACCGTAGAGCCTACACCCCCCGAGGCTCCCTTCACCCTCAACACCCACCCGGGACAAGAATTCAACATCGTGATGGAGGGTAGCATGCACCTGTGCATCGGCGAAAAAGAGCTGGTGCTCCACGAGGGCGACAGCATCATATTCGACTCTACGCGTCCTCATGGCATGAAAGCCATCGGCGAGCGACCGGTGAAATTCCTGGCCATTATCTTCTGACCGCGCGGTTCGGAGACCCACCATCCTTTTCATTATAAACATCAAAACCAAATCGAAGGCGGGGTATTTTTCCCCTCCTCTCTTTCAGATACACGATTATGTTAGAACGCTTTGTAGATAAAACATCTTTCTCTTCGCAGGAAGATTTCATGAAGAATTTCAAGGTAAAGGTTCCCGAGAATTTCAACTTCGGGTATGACGTAGTGGACGAATGGGCCCGCATTGCGCCCGACAAACAGGCGCTGCTCTGGACCAACGACCAGGGCAAACGCATCGACTTCACCTTTGCCGACATCAAACGCGAGAGCGACAAGACGGCCGCCTATTTCCAATCGCTGGGCATCGGCCACGGCGACATGGTAATGCTCATCCTCAAACGCCGATATGAGTTCTGGTTCTCGATTATCGCCCTCCACAAACTGGGTGCGGTATGTATCCCCGCCACTCACCTGCTCACCGAAAAAGATATCATCTATCGCTGCAACGCCGCCGATATCAAGGCTATCGTAGCCTGCGGCGACGAGATTGTGCTGGGCCACATCAACCGGGCCCGTCCCGCATCACCCTCGCTGCAACACTGCATATCGATAGGCCCGCTCGTGCCCGAGGGTTGGGACGATTTCCACCGCGGCATCGAGGCTGCGGCCCCCTTCGTGCGCCCCGAGCACCCCAATAGTAACGATGACATCTCGCTGCTCTACTTCACCTCGGGAACCACCGGCGAGCCCAAGATGGTGGCTCACGATTTTACCTACCCGCTGGGCCACATCATCACCGGCTCCTTCTGGCACAACCTGCACGAAGGCAGCCTGCACCTCACCCTCGCCGACACCGGCTGGGGTAAAGCCGTGTGGGGAAAACTCTACGGACAGTGGATTGCCGGGGCCAACGTCTTTGTCTATGACTTCGAGAAGTTCAAACCGGCCGACGTGCTCGACATGATACACAACTACCACATCACCTCGTTCTGCGCGCCTCCCACGGTATTCCGGTTCCTCATTCGCGAAGACCTCACCAAGTACGACCTCTCGTCGCTGCAATACTGCACCATCGCCGGCGAAGCCCTTAACCCCAAGGTCTATGAAGAGTGGCTGCGCCTCACCGGCATCAAGCTGATGGAGGGATTCGGGCAGACCGAGACCACCCTCACCATCGCCACCTACCCCTGGGTAGAACCCAAACCGGGCTCAATGGGCATACGCAACCCGCAATACGACATCGACCTGCTCACGGCCGACGGCCGCTCGGCCGAAGATGGCGAGCAGGGACAGATTGTCATCCGCACCGACCATGGCAAACCCCTGGGCCTCTTCAAGGAGTACTACCGCGACCCCGAGAAGACCCGCGAGGTTTATCACGACAACATCTACTACACGGGCGATGTAGCCTGGCGCGACGAGGACGGGTACTTCTGGTTCGTAGGCCGGGCCGACGACGTAATCAAGTCGTCGGGCTATCGCATCGGCCCGTTCGAGGTAGAGAGCGCCCTGATGACTCACCCCGCCGTAGTCGAGTGTGCCGTGACCGGTGTACCCGACGAGATACGGGGCCAGCTGGTCAAAGCCACCATCGTGCTCTCGGCCGCCTATAAGGACAAGGCCGGCGAGGCGCTCATCAAGGAGATCCAAGACCATGTGAAGCGAGTGACCGCTCCCTACAAGTATCCCCGTGTCATCGAGTTCGTCGATGAGTTGCCCAAGACCATCAGCGGCAAGATTCGCCGGGTAGAAATTCGCGACAAGGATAACCAAAAAGCTCAATAACCTCATCACCGACAATGCCATGCAAGCAAGCAACGAATGGTTTGTGGCCGATGCCGAGAACGAAGGGAAACCCTTGATCGTGCGGGGACGGCTTTTCCTCGACACCCTCAGACAATCGGGGCAATATGCCACCCGCATCGCCCTCGTGTGGCAATATGGCGGCGACACCAAGGGTCTGCCTACCGACAAGGAGACTCAGGGGCTCGACCTGCTCAACGAGCAGTTGCGCCAGGCTCTCGAGTCCGAAGGGATAGCCGTGCTCACGGCCATCTTCATCGGCAACCGGGTCGCCCGCTACGAGTATTACAGTCGCTCGGCCGAGGAGTTCGGCCGGGTGGTCGAGCAGACCTTTGCCAGCTATCCGCCCCTGCCCATACAGATTGGCGCCGAGAGCGATCCCGAGTGGAAAAGTTATATCGAAACCGTCGAACATTTTGCCATACAGTCATGAGTTACAGCCGCAAACGCATTGCCGTGAAGATAGGGAGCAACGTGCTCACCCGCCCCGACGGGTCGCTCGACATCACCCGCATGTCGGCCCTCACCGACCAGATTGCCGACCTGCACAAGGCCGGCCTCGAGGTGATTGTCGTCTCGTCGGGAGCCGTAGCCTCGGGCCGCAGCGAACTGCACATCGACCGCAAACTCGACTCGGTGGCGGCCCGGCAACTCTTCTCGGCCGTGGGGCAAGCCAAGCTCATCAACCGTTACTACGAGCTCTTCCGCGAGCACCACATCGCCTGTGGGCAGGTGCTCACCACCAAAGAGAACTTCTCGACCCGGCAGCAATACCTCACCCAAAAACAGTGCATGGAGGTGATGCTCGACAACGGGGTAATTCCCATCGTCAACGAAAACGACACCATATCGGTAACCGAGCTCATGTTTACCGATAACGACGAACTCTCGGGGCTCATCTCGGCCATGATGGATGTCGAGACCCTCGTCATTCTCAGCAACATCGACGGCATCTACAACGGGGCACCGGGCGAACCGAACAGCCGGGTTATCGCCGAGATTCATCCCGGCCAGGAGTTGTCGCAATACATCCAGTCGGGCAAGTCGTCGTTTGGCCGGGGCGGCATGACGACCAAGTGCCACATTGCCCGCAAGGTGGCCGACGAGGGCATCGAAGTGATTATCGCCAACGGCAAGCGCGAGAACATCCTGCCCCGTCTGCTCAAGGAGGGGAGCAACGAGGTATGCACCCGCTTCATCCCCTCGCCCTCTCCCATCTCGAGTATCAAGCGCTGGATAGCCCACTCCGAAGGATTCGCCAAAGGCCGGCTCCACCTCAACGCCGGGGCCGTCGAAGCCATCCATACACAACCGGCCGCCAGCATCCTGCCCATCGGGGTCACCCGCATCGAGGGCGATTTCGAGCGCGACGACATCGTGCGCATTGTCGATGCCGAGGGTCGGGCCATAGGTGTGGGACGCGTCGCTACCGATAGCAAGTCGGCACGGCAGCTCATCGGCAAGCAGGGAGCCCGGCCCCTCGTCCACTGCGATTATCTCTACCTCGAGCAACTTTAACATCCATCATATCAACACACTCGAAAAAAAAGATTACTTTTGCTTAAATAGAGACATCACAATTATGACTGCCGATTTGTCACATATCCTCGACAATGCCCGAGTGGCCGCCGACAAGTTGAACCTTATCGACGATGCCACCATTGCGCGGGTGCTCTGTGCCGTAGCCGACGAGGCCGACCGAGAGGCCCGCTATATACTCGAGGAGAACCGCCGCGATCTGGAGCGTATGTCCGAGAGTGACCCTCGCTACGACCGGCTGATGCTCACCCCCGAACGCCTGGCAGGTATCACCGCCGACATGCGGCGCGTTGCCTCGCTGCCTTCGCCGCTGGGGCGCAAACTGGCTTCGTTCGACCGGCCCAACGGCATGCACATCGACAAGGTGTCGGTACCGTTCGGAGTCATCGGTATCATCTACGAGGCACGTCCCAACGTCACCTTCGACGTCTTTTCCCTCTGCATGAAATCGGGAAACGTCTGTATCCTCAAGGGAGGGAGCGATGCCCAATACTCCAACCTCGCACTTATGAACATTATCAACAGGGTGTTGATAACTCATGGAATAGATTCAAACTCAGCCATTTTACTACCCAACGACCATAGCTTTACCGACAAGTTATTAACCGCTGTGGGTAAAGTCGATCTCGTGATTCCGCGGGGCAGCAGCCGGCTCATCAACTATGTGCGCGAGCATGCACTCGTGCCGGTCATCGAGACCGGGGCAGGCATCTGCCACACCTACTTCGACGAAGCGGGCGACCTGGAGAAAGGGCGCAATATCGTGTTCAACGCCAAGACCCGCCGGGTGAGTGTGTGCAACGCACTCGACTGCCTCATCGTTCACCAAAATCGGCTACCCGACCTGCCCGCCCTCTGTGCTCCGCTGGCCGAGAAACGGGTTATCATCTATGCCGACCCGCAAGCCTACGAAGCACTGGACGGCCAATACCCCCACGAGCTGCTGCAACCGGCCACGGCCGAGAGTTTCGGCACCGAGTTCCTCGACTACAAGATGGCCATCAAAACGGTAGCCACGTTCGACGAGGCGCTGGCCCACATCGCCCGCGACTCTTCGAAACACAGCGAATGTATCGTGACCGACGACGAAACCCGCAAGCGACAGTTTGTCCAACGGGTCGATGCCGCCTGCGTATATACCAACGTCTCCACGGCTTTCACCGACGGAGGCCAATTCGGGTTCGGAGCCGAGATAGGCATCAGTACCCAAAAGCTGCATGCCCGGGGTCCCATGGCTCTGCCCGAACTGACAACCTACAAGTATATCATTTCCGGTAACGGACAAACCCGCCAATAAAAACGATTATGAGACATTTTACCAACGTACACGACATAGGCGACCTGAGGTCGGCCGTACACGAGGCTCTCGAAGTGAAAGCCAACCGCTTTGCCTACAAGCACCTGGGGCAGGACCGCACCCTCATGATGATCTTTTTCAACTCGAGCCTCCGCACCCGGTTGAGCACCCAAAAGGCGGCCATGAATCTGGGGATGAACGTGATGGTGCTCGACGTGAACCAAGGAGCCTGGAAACTCGAGACCGAACGTGGCGTGGTGATGGATGGCGACAAACCCGAACATCTGCTCGAGGCTATCCCCGTGATGGGATGCTACTGCGACGTGATCGGGGTGCGCTCCTTTGCCCGTTTCGAGAGCAAGAGCGACGACTACGAAGAGAAGATTCTCAACCAGTTCATCCAATATTCGGGACGTCCCGTCTTCAGCATGGAGGCAGCGACTCGCCATCCCCTGCAAAGTTTTGCCGACCTCATCACCATCGAGGAGCACAAAAAGACGGCTCGCCCCAAAGTGGTCTTGACCTGGGCTCCGCACCCCAAAGCCCTGCCTCAGGCCGTGCCCAACTCGTTTGCCGAGTGGATGAACGAGACCGACTACGAGTTTGTCATCACTCACCCCAAAGGGTATGAACTCGACCCCCGCTTCGTGGGGAAGGCCCGTGTGGAGTATGACCAGCGGAAAGCCTTCGAAGGGGCCGACTTCATCTATGCCAAGAACTGGGCGGCCTATGCCGAACCGCACTATGGCCAGGTGCTCAGCACCGACCGCAGCTGGACGGTCGATAGCGAGAAGATGGCGCTCACGAACCACGCCTTTTTCATGCACTGCCTGCCGGTGCGCCGCAACATGATCGTGACCGACGACGTTATCGAGAGCCCCCAGTCGCTGGTTATCCCCGAAGCGGCCAACCGCGAAATATCGGCACAGGTCGTCTTAAAACGTATTCTCGAATCTCTTTAAACCCGCATATCTATGAAACGGCTTTTGATACTCCTTTTGACCGCGCTCCTGCTCCCGGGAATCACTCGGGCCGAAGAGTTCGCCGACTACAAATTCTGGAACGAAGGGAAACTGACCTGGGACGATTTTCAAGATACCCTCAGCCTCAAGAGTGTACCCACGGCATTCACCGCCTTCCTGCGTATCGAAAAGACCAAGAACCGCGACGGGAACACCAGTACGGTGCGTTCAGAGGCTCAAGCCTGTTTCGACCGTCGGCACTCCTTCGCCGACTCGACCATCCGCAACAACAACCTGCTGCGGCTTTTCCAACTCAAGTACGACCTGCTTGAGTTCTACCGCCGTCGTCTGCAAACCGAACTGAACCTGGGCGTAGTGGGTATAGAGGCCGACAACCGCACCCGACAGTATATGGACCTCTACAAGGAGCAAAGCGAAAAGGCCGAAGAGGAGACCGAACGCGGACAAAACGAAGAGAAGCTGCAAGAGTGGGAATTCTATGTCACCAAAGAATTGATCGAGAATCCCGCCCCGTCGATTCCCCGCATCTCTCCGCGCCGCTTCGGTTACGGCTTCTACCTGGGCACGGGGGCTTCGTGGCCCGTGGGCGAGCTTGAACACTACTGGGATCCCGCCTGGCAAATCCACGTCGGATTCGACCTGGGCTATGTCAACACCCACCTGCTGTGCGACTTCTCGGCCGGAATGGCCCGCACACGACGCGACATCCAGGTACAGAAAGGCGATATCCACGACGTGTGGCTGCGAAACGGGCACAACACCTACACCTCGATTTCGCTCAGCCTGGGACAGCAGCTCGTCTCGACCAAGTATTTCGCCCTCATGCCCTATGCCGGTTGCATCTGGTCGGGCTACTCCGATCAGATACGTATCCCCGACGGACGTAACGAACGGACCACGCTGGCCTACTCCAACTTCAACTGGACGGCCGGTATCTGCTTCGACTACCGATTCTCCAACACCATATCGATGGTACCCTCGTTCTGGCGCGGACACCGCGAGATTTTCACCGCATCGATTCGCACCAAAATCTTTATCAACCGCGAACAGTTCAAAAACTTCAACGCCATAGAGGGCGACATGATTCGGGGCTGCAAACTGGGATTCTCCATCTCGTGCCTCGGCTTCAGCCGCCTGCTGCAAATCAAATAAACGACAAGACAAACGACATGAAACAATATCTCGACCTACTGCAACATGTGCTCGACCACGGCGTTCTCAAAGAAGACCGCACGGGCACGGGCACACACAGCGTATTTGGCTACCAGATGCGGTTCGACCTGCACGACGGATTCCCGCTGCTCACCACAAAAAAACTGCACCTCAAATCGATTATCTATGAGCTGCTGTGGTTCCTCAAGGGCGATACCAACGTGAAATACCTGCAAGAACACGGGGTGCGCATCTGGAACGAATGGGCCGACGCAAACGGCGACCTGGGCCACATCTATGGCTATCAGTGGCGCTCGTGGCCCGACTATAACGGAGGCCATATCGACCAGATAACCGAAGCCATCGAGACCATCAAGCACAACCCCGACTCACGACGCATCATCGTGAGCGCCTGGAATGTGGCCGACCTGCCGCAGATGAATCTGCCGCCCTGCCACGCCTTTTTCCAATTCTATGTAGCGGGAGGCAAACTGAGCCTGCAACTCTACCAGCGCAGTGCCGATATCTTCCTGGGCGTGCCTTTCAACATCGCCTCGTATGCGCTGCTCCTGATGATGGTAGCCCAGGTCACGGGGCTCGAGGCCGGCGAGTTTGTTCACACCCTGGGCGATGCCCACATCTACAACAACCACCTGGAGCAGGTGCGCGAGCAACTCACCCGCGAACCGCGACCCCTCCCCAAAATGAGACTGAATCCCGAGGTAAAAAGCATCTTCGACTTCCAATACGAAGACTTCGAACTCACCGATTATAATCCACATCCCCACATTGCCGGGAAAGTTGCCGTATGACACCCATGATCTCGATTGCCCTTATCGCCGCCGTCGCCGAGAACGGCGCCATCGGCCGTAACCAGCAGTTGCTGTGCCACCTGCCCAACGACCTGAAGCATTTCAAAACCCTCACCTCGGGGCACACCGTAGTCATGGGTCGGCGCACCTTCGAGTCGCTGCCCAACGGAGCCCTGCCCAACCGCAAGAACATCGTGCTCACCCACAACCACGACCTCGCCTGGCCGGGTGTAGCAGTAGTACACAACATCGACGAAGCAATGGCCCAGGCCGACAAGAGCCCCGTCTTCATCATCGGCGGAGCCACCCTCTACAACGAAACCATCGGGCTGGCCGACACGCTCTACATTACCCACATACACCACACCTTTGCCGATGCCGACACCTTCTTCCCCGCCATCGACAAGACCGTGTGGATAAAAGACGAGGTGCAGGAGATGCCTGCCGACGAGCGACACGCCTACTCCTACACCTTCGTGACCTACCGGCGCAAACGATAGCCGCCAGCATCACCACGGGGGGAAGATCAACGTCCCCCGGTGGTCGTCACCTCGCCGTCGTTGTTGAAATTCAACTCGATTACCGGCACCGTATTCAGTTCGATCTGGTACCCCCAACTGTAACGCGACACCTCCACAATACCGGCGTTAGGATATTGCGTGGCCGTATAGGTGAGCAGGTTGCCCGGCAAAATACCTATTTGCAAAGCCGAAGGCAGCACCTGCAGATTGCCATCTACCTCCTGCCAGCCACCGTCGTTATAAAACTTCAGCTCAAACCCGTTGCTCAACCACAGTTTATACCGGGGTTCATCGTCATCCTTCTCGGCTTTGACCACCTGCACATCGGCAAAATAGTTATCGACAAACTGGTGTATGGCAGCCGGCAGATACTCATAATCCACCCGCTTGTCATCGTCGCAGCTACTCATACTCAAGAGAGCCGCCAACACAATAAAACTCCACAAAATTTTTCTCATACGGTTCGTTTTTTATGAATGACTATACAACAACATAACAATATTCGCCCCCAATAGGTCACACCTATATGCAAAATTTCAGGCCAATCGCGATAAAAAGCCCAAGCAAATTGTAACACATTTGTAACAAATAGATATCATATTGTCACAAGACCCTCCATATATAAAAATAATGTTAAACACAAACGATTTTCTTGTATCTTTTGCTTGCATATAAAATTATATGCTTACATTTGCAATGTGTTTTTCATGGTATTAGAATTAAGGTTAACAAAGATTGGTTGTCGTGATGACAATCAATTTTTTTTGTTTTAACTCATACCATTACGAATAACGTAGCAATTTCAACTATCGTCTTATTACAGCAATCCAAAGAGAAAAATAGGGTATGTCCCAATAGACACACCCTATTCCCATATCCGAATTTATCTCGCGACTACGGTATCGGCAAAAACAGGACGGCATCGGCAGCCACCGCATTGTCGGCTCCCTGGTTGGAAATCTCCACATAAGCCTCACGCCCACAAGGTAGGTTATATTCGCCCACGCACACCCACTCGCCACCGGTTTGCCCCACGACCTTTATATCGTCTTTATGCACTTGCACCTGCGCCGTATCGGCCCCGGTAAAAATCGTTACGGGCGTATGCGTGGATGCCCCCTCTAACTGAGGAAAGAAGACATAAATCTTATAAGCCCCGGCAGTCTGAATATCGGGCAAATACTTAATGGTTTTGAGGGTATCGCCCTTGGAGCTATCGACATAAAAATTCAAGCCATATCCTCGATAGGTATCTTGAGCCAACGTCCAGTCGCCCTGTATTTCAACAGCGGTAGTATCGTCGTTATCGACCAGAATCTCGGGAGTCGAACCATCGGCCAACGGGTCGGTTCTCAAGATCTCCTGCACCCGGGCAACATCGACATCCTGCACATCGATACCTTCGTCAATCGAAAGGCTTGCGGCTACGGCAGCCGACTGGCCCAATACCATGAAGACCGGCTCCATGCGAATCGAGCCGTAAGCTATGTGCGAGGCCGACAGGCATACCGGTACCAACAAATTGGCCACCTCTTGCCGCTTGGGGACAAGAGCCCGGTAGGAGATGGGATAGGGCGGGAAGCCTCCTATCTCGACATTCCCTTCGTTCTTGACTACCCCATCGACAACCAGCCTGTCACAATTATGCGAGTCCATCGTGTAGGCAGCCCAGCCGATTACATCATCGACCACTTCTCGCCCCACACAGTGATGCTCGGTCATGACCAATTCGCCAATCAAGCGACGCGCCTCTCGCACATAAAGCTGGTGAGTCCAATGATCGTTATCGACATATTCGTCTTTGGGATAGCCCCACTTCAACATCTCATCACGCATAAACCGAGGAACACGCTCATCGTGACCCAGGAAATAGAAAAGGCCCTTGGTATAATCTTCATGAGCTTTCCAAATCTCGGCCCGCCGGGCATAGTCGGCCTCGGGATAATCCCAGTTCATACCAATCATATCGGTCGAAATACCGCCGCCATTGTTGATATCGGTTTTGGCGTTAGGCATACGGCTCCAAATAAAATAGTCATATACCGACTTTCGGGGCGATACGGCATGCAGTCGCAACACCAATTCATATCGGGTAGAATCGTAGTTGTCGGGACGGGTGATGGGTATCATGTTTTCGGGATTATCGGTCAAACAGACCCTGAAATTATAGGCCTGTATCTTTTTATCGCCCGAGCCGGTAGGGTTTAACACATGGTCACTTACCCCCCAAATCAAGCCACTGGTCGAATCGCCTGGAACAATATAGGGGTCTATGGGATCCCAAAACTGGTGCCCCTTCATCAGTTGCACGCCATTATAGGTCTCGCCATATACCGAGTTATCCTCCCTTCCTATGGCATAAGAGGCCCCGGCTTTAGCCATGAGGTCACCCTCATAGGAGCAATCGATAAATACCTTGGCCCGTATTTTCCGGTAGGTCTCGGGCGATGGATTGGCTGAATTTTCAACAACAATCTGTGAGATGTGCCTACCCTCTTTCTCGACATCGTGTAACCGATAGGAATACAACACCTCGACACGTCCCCGATCGATATACTCCCGAAAGATTTGCTCGGCAACCGACGGTTCAAAAACCCACTGTTCAAACTGCCCGTAATGGGCTCCTACCCTGCGATAAAAATCCCGGGCCAACCCAGTCACGACAAATTTATTCCCGATGTCGGTATATCCCAAGCCTCCCGAGGTCATTCCGCCCAAATGAGTACCGGGCTCTATCAACAATACCTTTTTCCCTTCCATCGAAGCGGTGTACGCAGCAATAACCCCAGCTGAAGTGCCGCCATATATGCATATGTCCACTTCGACTCCTCTTTTACAACCGGTAAACAGCACAAGCAATGCCACCGTACACCACAAACATATTCCTCTCATAAATCTATCTTATTTTTATTTTATATTCTCCTTCACTGCTGTCCGGAGAAATTTTACCATAAAGTAGGTTGCTCGACAGAACCCGCCTCCGGAACACAAACGGGAGTTGTCGGCTGATTATAAATTTCACGGATATCCGCCCTCTGGAAGA
>NZ_NFHZ01000020.1 GCF_002161555.1 Barnesiella sp. An55
TCTCCGCTTCCAATGCTGAATATCAGCAAGTTAAGAATTAAACGCCCATAAAAACGCCCATTTTTGGCTTTTGTGGGCGTTTTTATGTTTTCAAGCGTTTGATAGCGTATGTAATCCCGGCGGCGCAAGCTGCGACTATCCCGGCTAAGAAAATCCAATCAATGAAGCCCGTTTTAGGCGTTTTCTTTTCTTCCGCTTCTTGGCTTTCTGTCCGGCTTGCCGTTATGTCCGTTCCTGCATTTGTATCCGTAGCTTTTTGGCTCGCTTCGTTCCGTGTCGTCGTAGTCGCTTCCGTCCTGTCGCCGTTGATGCTTATCCGTCCGGTGGTAACTGACTTTATGCCGCTTTTCTTTCCGGCTGTCGGATTGTGCCGATCTTCCCGGTTCTGCTCCGGCGTGTCGGAAGTCTGCCCGGCAGGTTCTGCCGTTGTTCCCGTACTTCCGTCGTTGTACTCCGTCCTCGTGAACTCGATAACCACGTTTGTACGGTCGTTTGTTTCGGTAGCGGTTATCACTTCCGCCAAACGATTTTCTGTTTCCCTGCTTTCTGTTTCCTGCGTGGCGGATACGTTCGTTTCTGACGTTCCTTTTACGGTCTTCCGTGTCGAACTGCACCCGGATATCAATATCGGCAGGAAAATCCACAATATAATATATCCTATCCATTTCATACGTCTTTGGTTATCTTTCCGTGAATGAATGTTTTGTAGGCGGTACGGTGTTGTACGTCAGACTTCCGTAGTCAATATATGAAAGCCTACGCAACCAACCGGCGCGGAAAACCTTTTGCGACGGGTTGCGCCTTACCAAATTTTCGATGAACTCTTCGCGCATCTGTTTGATACGGTCGAAAAGTGCGTGCGGCTCTTGCGCGTTGATGGCGGCTAAGGTCTTTTCCCCTACAATGCCGTCCACCGTCACACCCAACAGCTTTTGCACCCCCGTAATGCCGTGCTTTCCGCTTCCCCATACCCAATCAACAACTATATTTGCTATTGATTGGCTTTCTATCCGATCGGCTTTCCACCTATCCCAATAGTGCGGTTTCATTACCCGGTTTACCGCGTCTTCTTCGGTAATGAGCCGTAAGTCGCTTACGTCTATATCCCCGTCGCCGTCTTTGTCATAACCTACCTGTTTCCATGTGGCGATGGTTACTCCTTTGTTCGTTGCGCCCCCTTTATCTGCCGGGTGGTTTGAAAACCCACCTTCCCAACTCAAAATGAACGGTGCTAAAATGTCAATCTTTGCCATAACTTAATCCTTTTTGTTGTTAATACCTCCGTCTTTATTCAAAGTCTTTTTCCGCTCTGAAAGGGCTTTGTTTACTCCGCCCCCTGCCATGAATGCACCTGTACAAAGCAGAAATATCCCCAACCCTTCGAGGTCGGTTTCCAAATGCCCGTTACTGCACACATCCCACACAAGGCAGAAGCAAACACAAAGCCCAATCAATGCGCCAACCAATACAGAAAGCACAAGGGCGAAACTCTTGCTGCTGTCAAAGCTGTTAGCCCTTATCAGACTTTTCAAGTATTCCGTTATCCTCATTGTTTTCTTTCCTTTCGCTGTCGGTTTCTCCTTCCGGTTCGTCTTTATAGAAAGCGTCGTAATCTCCTGCCGCGAGTTTCTTCAAGCGGCAATAAGTACGCTTAGGCAAACGCCCTTTGAAACATTCATCATCGGGGCGTACACAAACATTGTGTTCGGCTTCTTTCAGCGCGAGCCGCAATTCGTTGTTTTCACGAATAAGGGCGTTATTTTCCCGTTCCTGTTCATGCTTCTCGGCATACAACCTGTCAAGACGTTCGTTAAGTTCCTTAATCTTTTGGTCTTGCTGTTCTATCCGTTTCTGCAAACTTTCTACGAGGTTTTTCATTACGCCCAGCTCGCGCTCTTCCTTTTCAACTTCTTTTAGCCCTGCTTCCGCCTGTGCTTTGCGCCTTTCCGGGCGCATGAAGAAAAGGAATTTAATCAGACTTACGCCGCCGAGTGATGCTACAATTCCGACTATTACGTTTACCGTTTCCGTTAATGTACCCATAGGCTTATGCGCTTTCGTCCAATCCAACCGTAGCAAGGTCATCCCTCACCATCTGTTTTATATCCGCAACGTGTGCGAGGTAAGCCTTGTAGTCGTTTACCGCCTTTGTCTTACGGTCTTCGTCCGTTTCTACTCCCAACTGTGCGGCATAGTAGTCGTTAATCAAAGAAAATTCTTCGGTTTCGTCTATCTCGCTGCGTATGATGGCACGTGTAAGGTTGTCGTAAGTCGGCTTTTCCCACACTTGCACAGTATCGTAGTCATAAACGGTCTTTTCGCCTACTTCTTCGTCTTCTATCTTCCTTTCCGTTACGTTGTAGTTGTAATGGAACGAGCCGTTACCCAAATCTTGGATAATAGCCGGTCTAACGTCTGAATTTGATTTCATAAGGTGCAATCTTATTTAACTTGTTAATAAAATACTCGCTATCGCTGTGTTTTGCCCAACCCCACCACGCGGCTACGGCTTGCATAAACTGCGCTTCGCCTATCGGTTTCTTCCTTTTCTTCAACTTGGCTACCTTCCGGCAAAAATTCTTCTTGATACTTTTCCGTAACCGCGTTTCGTTGTGGTAGAATACATACCCCAAAAAGTCAATGCCGCGTCCTGTTCTGTCCTTGTGGTCTTTCGCTACTGGGAATATCTGTTTGTTTCCCTTTACTTCCAAATTCAGCCGTGTAGAAAGGTAGCTTTCAAAATCCGCAAGCAGACCGCGCAAAAACCTTTTTTCGCTGTGAAATACTACAATATCATCGGCATAACGAAAATAGTACCTTATGCGCTTTACCTCCTTAACCCAATGGTCAAAGTAGGCGAGCATGAGGTTAGCTAAGAATTGGCTTAGGTAGTTGCCTATCGGAAGACCGTCCGCGCTGTCTATGATTTCGTCAAGAAGTTTAAGTAGCCGTGTGTCCTTTATCTTCCTGCGTACAATCCTTTTCAGTATGGCATGGTCTATGGAAGGGTAAAACTTGCGTATGTCAATTTTCAGACAATACGCGCAGCCGGGCTTATCCCGGTTTATCACGTTCCGCAGTTTGTTCGCTGCCGCCTGTATGCCGCGCCCCTTGATGCAACTGTAAGTGTCCGCCGTGAATACTGACACCCATACAGGCTCTAAGACGTTCATTACTGCGTGGTGTACAATGCGGTCGGGAAAGTACGGCAATCTGAAAATTTCACGCTCTTTCGGTTCATATATAAAGAATGTGCTATATTCCGAAGTCTTGTAAGTTCCTGCTTTCAACGCTTCGTGCAAAGCCAAAAGGTCTTCTTCAGCGTGCCGGTCATGCACCTTTACGCCGTATGTGTTAAGTTTTCCCTTACGCGCCCTTTGGTCTGCGAGCCGTAAGTTCTCTAAACTGATTATCCTATCGTATAAGTTTCCTAACCTTTGCATAGCTTGCTTTGCTGATTAGTCGGGGTTCTTCGGTTTCCCTACCAAATCCCGTTAATGTTTACTGTTTTCCGCCTTTTTCTCGGCGAGGTCTTTGTCCTTATAAACTTTACAAAAAGTATCAGTATAGCTGGGAGCCGATGTTCGCATTCGTATTCGAAGCCGTGTTATTCGTATTCGCATACGCAAGCCCGGCATTCGCGCTGTTATTCGCGTTACCGCCGAAGAGCACACCCGAAGAACAAACAACCTTTTATTTTTTCACTCAAAGTAATAGCGTGTGCCGCTCGCCCTCATCGTTACCCGGCGTGGAAATGCGTTGCGTTTCTTGATTTCCCTCAAAACGTACTTTATTTCGCTCGAATTGGTAAAGAACTTTTCGGCTTCGCTGTCTTTGTCATCACGGTTTCTCTTTATCTTCACTAAAAAGCGTTCCGCTCCGAACTTCGTTTTAACTCCGTCGATGAAGTCGCAAACCCAAAACGTGAGGTTGATCAACTTCTGCTGTGTCGTTTCCCGGCAGTTGAAATGCTTGTTTGCTTCGTCCTGCGGTATTGCCAAAAACGACAAACTTCCGTCATCTTCTTTCGTTGTCTGCTGTGTCTTGTTATTTTCGTTCATAACCTAATTTATTATCATTGTACTTTTGCAACCCCAACCGCCAATAATGGCGCGGCGGTTGGGGCGTGTTTATGTTTCCGTTTCGTGACGTAATGCTACGCCGGGATAAAGCAAAGCCGGGAGCCGAAGTACGCAAGCGTAAACGAAGCCGTGTAAATCGCAAACGCAGACGCAAGCCCGGCAGCCGCGCCGGAACTCGCGTAACCGCCGAAGAGCACACCCCTCATAGCCGCGCCGGAAGCAGGTATATTGGTATAGAAGTAATCGGCAAAGTAGGTCGTTGAACTTCCTCCTACCTCTGTCGGCATATTCTCGCCGTGTTCTCCAACCATCAATCGTTTAACATAGCCCTCTTTTCTCGGCAACTCTCCGCGCAAATCATAGTCGTTATAGCTGCTGTCTTGGAACTTAGCAGGGTCATCACAAACATAAAACTTCGATTTTGCTCCGTCCGCTTCGCTCTGTATCTCGCACTTGCATCCGTCAGTCCAACTCCACAAATGCCCGAAAGGGTTTTCTATTCCCCTGTAAGAAGGTACGCTTACTTTGGTAACTACTCCCGTGTCGTATTCGTCCGGCATCGTGAACTCAACAACGCCGGTTCGGTTTCCTAAACTATTTGTAGTACCGCAAGGTATGAACGGGTAATAGCTGTTGTATGCGTTCCACTTCGTACCGTTCAAGGTGGTAACTCCGTTGCCTAATCCTCCCTGCTTGTACCCTTCGCTTGTAGGTTCTGCGTTGTATGCGGCTTGGCAATTTAAGTTTGCGTACTCAATGACGTAAAGCCAATATGTCGCAAGCTGTGCAGCGTACAGGTCGCAATTCCAACCGCAACCGTTAAGCCCGGCTTCCCCTCTGTTTCGTGCGTACTTTCGGAAGTTGGTAAGGCTCGTAGCGGTTGCCGGGAGTCCTAACAGGCTTCTATATGTTCCATCCCATGCGGTATTGTTGTTCCCACCTCTGAAATTAGCCGTCTTGTTTACTACGCTTGCAAGTTTCGGGGTTGTGCTTACTGTGCGGTCTATGGTCGCTTCGTATGCACTTCTGTACATCTTCGGCACTTCATGGAAGCCCGGAAGGTTGTACAATGAAATAAGTACGGTTATAGTTGTGCCGTCAAATTCGAATTTACGGTAGTGCTTTGGTATCTCTACCATTACTTGCCCGGTTGTTCCGGTAAGGTCTGCCGTCGCTCCCGTGTCTGTTTTCGTGCTGTCGGTAGGGTGCAAGTATGTTACAACCTCGCCGTTGTCGTTAATCAAGCAACGGCGCATCAATGACTGTACCGGCAGCGTAACGTGCAATTCCGGTCGCCCAACCCTTGTTAATGCCGGGTCTGCTACATTCACGTTGATTTGCACTCCGTAATAATAATCGTAAGGGAAAGTCGGTTTTGTATTCCCAATTCCTATAAATATACCCATGACTATAATTTTAATAGCCCCAAACAAGGGCGGTTGCTGAACTCGTTTTCTTTATCTCTCGTATGATTTCGGGATTCCACCCGGTTTCAAACCGTGTGCTGATGAACTCGCCTTCGGGCATTCCCCAAAGGTTCACTTCAAGCACTACCGCCGTTTCGCCGTCGTTCTTCAAGCAAAAAGGCGTGTCCATCTTGAAGTTGCCGCCGGAAAAATCAACCGTTCCGGCTACTGATATTTGTGCGCTTACTAAGTCGCCGTTTCTGTTTTGCATAACTTTATCTTTTTACTCTGTCCTACAAAAGTATCAATTAGTTGTATCAAGTTGATACGCTCGCTAAGTGTTGGCGAAGTGTTTGTACTCCGAAGCCGTGAAAATCGGGGTACAAACCGCTTATTACCGCTTATTTGCCGTGATTTCTATGTTATTCTCTTATGTTGAGCAAGTATGCATAATAACCGCTGCTTCCGTCCCAAACTAAAAGGAACTCGCGAATATCGCCCTTAGCCATGTTCCATTTGCCCATATCCGTGTCCGCGTTGTTTCCCATCCTGTAAGGGTAATAGTTGCTGTCCATCGCGTTCCCCCCCGAACTGTTCTTTACGAATTGGTTTCTACCACAAACGTAACCGACTTTCGTACTTGTCCGGTCGCAAATAATGACTATACGCACCGCAAATGCCGTAGAATTGCTTATGCCCAATACGGTACAAATGGAGTCGCGTCTTGGCAATCCTATGCCCGAATTACTGTAAATAAACCTCGGCATCAACTTGAACAAAGTAGGCTTTGTGGCATCGCCCGGTACAAGGCAATTATTAGCAGAAGGTGTTAGCTTGGCTATCCCGTAATCTACGATGTAACTGTTGCTCACGATTGCGCCGTTGCTCACGATTCCTATGTTGGTGTTTGCGCCGGAAACATTGATAAGTATTCCGTAGTTAGTCCCGTAAGGATTAGGCGTATTGTTTGTAAATCGTCCAACTCCAACAATTCCTGTAGAAGCCGGAAGTACGTTTGTACCTATCGAAGCCCAACGGTACGAGTCCGAGAACTTTATGAATGTGCCATACAATGAAAATCCGCTGCCGCTTGTTGCTCCCGAAGATGACGAAACGCCGATTCTTCCGCTTGCAATCTCAAATCCGCCTATTGTTCCGGCGTTGGCATAAATAGTTCCGGTTATCGTTCCTTTGGTCGCTACAAAACTTCCGTCCTGCAATACCCGGTAAGGAGCGGTAGCCCTGTTGCTTTTGCTTGCACCAGCCCAAAACCTTACGCTTGTGTCCGCCGTGCCTTCTCCGGTTATACCGGCTTTGATGCTTTGGTCGTTTCCTGCAAGCTGCACCGTTCCGGCTGTTACTATTCCGCCGTCTATGGTTGTCTTTGTGTTGTCGTAGTAAACGGCTTCTACCCAATCGTTAGCAACATAGCTTCCCGAAGCCCGTGCGGTTATGCACCGTTTCAAAAGCCCATCTGTCTTTCCTCCCGTAAGCCAAAGGTCGCCGATGTCGTATGGTGGTTTCGGTGTAGAAACAAACACACGTCGTTTGCCGTCTGCCGTGTCCTGCGCCTTGCTTGCCGCTTCGTAAGCGTCGATAGCCTTTTGGTCTTCTATCGTAACCCATGCGTAGGAAGAACTATACCGTTTTAATAATTTTGTCGTTGAACTGTACCACATATCGCCTACATGGGCTTTCTTCAATTCCGTAGTAGTCCACGCGCCAGCCGGGTCGGAAGTCTGAAACCAACTTTCTATTTTCCCGTCTATTTGGTTCGTCAAATTGTTTACGGTCGGAGTGAAGTTGTTGTTTATAAAGTTGGTCAGCCCACTGTCATCAGTGTACTTACAAGCCTTTACCCAATCGGAAGCGTTGTAAGAGCCGGAAGTCCGTGCCGTCTTGCAACGCATGATGTCGCCGGTCGTTCCTTGTACCCACAAATCGCCTACGTCGTAAGGAGTTGTAGGGGTTGAAACGAATATGCGCCGTTTCGTCCCTGCAAGTTTCAAAGCGTCGTTTGCAAGTGCCAACGCCTGTGCTACCTCGCTGTCTTGTAATTCCTGCCAACTATAAGTATTACCGTTCTTTACCCAACGGAATACTTTACCCGTAGCCGTGTTATAGAAAAGGTCGCCTAAATGCTCATCTTTAAGCTGCGTAGTTGTCCAGTCCTTAGCCGGTACGTTGCTTGTAGTCGGGTCGTACTCGTAGAAAAACTGCTCTATCTGACCGTCCAACTGCGATTGAATTTCATTCAATATGCCCGGTAAAGTGTTGTTTATATAGTCCTTTACCTCGTTTGTTTTATCATCCACGTCTGAAACGCTTCCCGTACTGCCGTCGTTCTTTACGAATTTGATAACGCCGCCTATCTCGTTGTTGTCCAAATCAAAATAGCAACTTCCGGCATTGCTTTCGATGCGTCCTGTACGGATAAAACGCCCGTTTATCGTGCTGCTTCCGTAGGTAAGGCTTACAAGCCTGCCCGGATTCTTTCCTCCTTCATCTGTAACAACTGAATTAAGTACACCTATAAGGAAATTGTAATACCCGGCTTCGCTATCAACTGTTTTTGCCGTTTCTGAAAGTATTATATTTCCTGCCGTGCCGTTTGTCGGGCATTTAGCGTAAATGTAGTATGCCGTACCGGAAGTAAGCCCGGAATATGTTGCGCCCTCCAATATCCAATACTTCAAGCCGTCGGGGTCTATCGCGTAATGTACGAGCAGACCGTTTGACACGTACAGGGTGTTTGCGTTCCCTCCGTAGTTTGGTTGGAATGTGATATTTTGCAGCGTGAACTGCGTACTTTTCGCGCCTACGCTCAACATCTGCGTTTCTATGGAAAGCGGCTTTATCTTTTCGCTGTAATAGTCGCCCTCCGGGTCGAATACCATGTTTAGAAGCTCCTGCGTAGCTTTCCATCTGCGCCGTGCCTTTGCCGGGTCTGCAAGTTTGTTGATATGGATAACCTCGTTTATCTCCTGCAATTCGTTCCAAACGCGCACGGTTGTAGTCTTGGTTATGGTGTCGCTTAGTGTGATGTCGTAACTGTGCGGTTTCAACAGGTCGCGTTCAATCTGCGTAATCCTTACGGCTTTGTTTACGCCTATCTGTTCGTCCTCTATGGGTATGAAGTCGCCAACGTGCAAAATCTCGGTTTCCACTTCATCGCCGAACAATGAAGTAAAGAAGCCTTCGGTAAGTTCAAGTTTATAGCTTACTTGCGGCTGGCTTACCGTAGGGAGGTATTTGCTACCTTCTTCCTCCAAATCTTCTTCGGCTTCTTCTATGTACTCATCGGGCAGCTGTATGTCTGAAATGCTGTATTTGTCGCCTACCGCTATTTGGAAAGCCGCAGAAGTTTCCGACGGGAATACCGAGCCGTTTTCGTCTTGGAACTTGTTTATTACGAAAGTCTTTGTAGCGTGGTCGTAGCTGTGCAGGTCAAATTCATAACCTGCCAACCCTCCGCTTTCAAACTTTATTTTTGCGCTCGTTCCGTCTATGAGGTATTTCGTGGATTTCCCGTCCGAAGCCTTTGCGTTCAAATCAAACATCGTGTTGTCCGCAAATGTAATCACGTCCGCCCCCAATGCTGTAACCGTACCTACGCGCTGCGGCTTGATGTCGTAGGTCTTTTCTCCCTCCTTTACGCCGTACAAGGCTATCGCCGCTTCATCCTCAATGTATGAAGTAAGCCGCGTAGCACCCGGAAGGCACAGCCTTGTATGCCCGTAGTTTCGCCCTAAGTTTTCAGTTCCACCGTAAACGTATAGACGGGTCACTATCCCGGCATTGTTCACGTTCTTTCGCTCTAACCGGTACAGACCTTTACCACGTCCGTACCTTAGCGTGAAAGTGTGTGTTATCCCTACTTTCTCTTTGAAATTGAGCGTGTAAGTCGTTCCGTTTGTTGTTATCTCAAATTCTACGCCGTAATCGCTGCAAAGTTCCTGCGCCACTTGCAGACAGTTTTTTCCGGAATTGGTAATGTTCTTGTATTCCGTGTTTTCCGGGTATGTGCCTAATACCCACTTTCCGGGAAAGATGCGGTTTATGTTCCACATCAATACCTGCAAATGCCCGGCAAGGTCAGAATAATAGGTTTCCCCGTATGCGTCTTCGGGGAGGTGGTAATGCACATCTATCAAATCATACTGCAATCCCTCAAACCTCAATTCGTAGGTATAACGCCGTTCTCCTTCTTTCGCCGGTTCGGGCAGTTGGTTCAGCTTATACGGCTTGCCGTACAATACAAGAACGCAACCTATATCCAAATCCAACGGAAGTGCGGAAGAAACGGTAATGCTTACCACATCATCGGAAAGCAAGGCGGTTTTTTGGTTCGCCTTGCTCACGCTGCTAACATTCTTCCGGCTGAAAAGCGGTATTTCCGTTCCGTCGGGTTTCTTGATTATAATCTGTTCCATACTACAATCCCGTTAGTGTCGAAATCCGTAATTTCCTCAATCACTCCGGCAACAATGGTGTAATATATCCCGTTATCGGCATAAGTATGTTTCAAGGCGTTTTTTCCGGTATAGTCGCCGTAAATGTCTTCGCTTACCGTTCCGTCACCCCAATAGACATTAACCATTTTGTCGCTCTTTAACTCTATCGTAAGTTCCGCGTTGGAAGCGTTTATCCTTTGGTGTCTTATCACTCGCTTAACCGGGTCGGGTTCTTTCAGTTTCAAGGAGAAAGTACCTATCATCTTATCGTCGTGCCAACGTTTGGAGGGGGCTACCCCGTCTTCGCAATATACCTCGTAAACCAACGGCTTTGTAGGGTGTATCGAAATCATAAGCCTTTGCGTCCCGTCCTGCCGGAAATGCTCATAAAGCCTGTTTACCTTTTCCGTGAAGTCCATCTTTCCGGTTGCTCTCAGCCAACAGTTAAGCGTTATTTCCCTTTCTTGGTATCGCTTATCTGTCAAATCAATAACTTTTCCGTGATAGTCCGCCCAATCTACGGAAGTAGGCGTTTTCAACTTAGGCAAGTCAAGAACTCCGGTTGAACTTTCTACGTGCAGGTCAAACTCTTTGAAGTTTACACCGTTTAAGTAGTATTCAAGCTGCGAAATGCTGTTCAGTTCTTCCGCTATTTCGTTTTCGCTCAATGCTACGTTATATACCTTCAATTCGTCCAAATCGCCATATCCGTTCCCCGTGCTGTAAACGTCTTGAACGATTGCTATACCCGTCAGCGTTGAAGGAAGTATAAGCGTTTGTATCAACTGTGTATCTAAATAGATACTTACTTGGTTTCCTGCCTTTCTAATCGCAAAGTACCCCCAACTTCCCGGCTCTATGTCTATCCATGCTTCCCGATAGCCTCCTTCGCTTTGGTCTGTGTTGCAGAATATACCTATACGCTTGTTAGTATATCCGTCATCAAAAAGTATGCTTTTCAACCATGCAAGTATGGTAAAGTTACCCGAAAGCGTTACTATGTTGCTTTCAATTTCCGCACGTCCTGCACCGTCAAAGTGTATGCAGTTCCCTTGTTTGCCGGAAACAAAGCTGCAATCCGTAACCGTTGCGTCATGCCGGTTTTGCGCAAAGTCATAAGCTACCGTAGAGCCGTTGGCTTCATCGAACGGTATGTTAAGTATCAAGTTTTGTTCTAATGCCATAACTATTTACGTTTATCGATTATTTTGATTTTAGCGTTGCCGGTCGCGTTTCCTGTGTAATTTCCGCCGTGAAGGAATACACTTACACGCGCCGCGTCGCTTGCTGTTACCTCTACTGTTGCCCGGTCTGCTATATCAACCGTGATATAAGCGTAACCGCTTGCTTTGATACTGACTTTCGCGTTATCCCTTGCCCATACCTGTGCCACATGAAAGCCCGTAAATTTCGCTGTACCTTCCGAAGTCCCGAAAGCAACGACGTTGCGCAAGTCCTTTACTTCGATAGGCTCGTTCTTGAATACGCCGTAGTGCTGGCGTATTCCTTTGAACTCCGCCCATAAATCATCCGTGAATGCGTTTCTTAGGCAAAAGTCCAATCCTTTTATAAAAAGCGTCAAAAGCCGTTCTTTTGAAGGCGCGTTTAGAATGTAATTGTACCATTCTTCGCAAATCCCGTTCGCCTTGGCTTCTTCCGCAAGTTTCTTTTTTAGCTGTTGAAATTCCATAACTTATCCTTTTAATAGTCTGTTATGCCCTGTGAGCGTAGTCCGTCATCGGTAGGCGTTGAAAGCCTGTTTATAATCCGTAGCAATCTTTCCGCTATCACGCTTATACCCCTATCCATACTTGCAAGGTAGGTAAGCTGTTGGCGTATGAGTGCTATGCTCGTTACTTGGTTCTGTCTTACCGCGTTTGTCTGTCCGGCTAACAGGTCTATGCTTTCTTGGTTCGCCGTAGCGTAAGCACCGCTTAGGGTTGTCGGGTCGCCAATATCTTCAGTTTGCTTGAATAGGTCTTTGTACATATCCATAGCCGCCGCAAAGTTTTGTCCTGCCGCTTGTATAGCTGCCTTGAAACGGTTCTGTTCCGCTTCTGTCAAACCGTCAAATGTGCCGTTACCTTCTTCGTCAAAACCCATGTCTTTTTGAAGCTGCTTTATAGCCCGTTGCAACGGTTCTTCCAAAAACTGCAACTCCAATGCTTTTTTGACTGCGTTTTTAAGCACGTCGTTAGCCACTTCGCCGAACGATTTCGCCGCGCTTTTCCCGTTCTCGAACGCTTCTACAAGCGCATCCGCTAATTGGTCGGAAAGTTCCGACGCGGAAGTCTGCGTAATGCTCTGCGTAATATCGGCTATGATGTCTTCAATCTGTCTTCCCAATTCCGCGTACTGCTCTCGCCATTCGTCTATCTTTCCGTTGTCTGTGTGCTTTTTACTCTGTTCGTCACTTATCATTCCGTTTATTTCGTCCTGCTGTTGGCGCAAATTCTCTATCATTGCGGTTTGGTTCTGATAGACCGTTTCGCCCAATGCGTTATCTACGGCGTGTTCCAATGCGTTGTAAGCATAACCCAATTTCGTTACGGCTTCCTGATGCCGCTTTATGGACTTTTCGGCTTTCCTATCCCGGAAGTTGAACAAATCGAAAGCGGAAGACAGCAAGCCGATAGAGCCTTGAATAATCCCCAACGGGTTGCCGGTGGCTATTCCTGTGGCTAATTGCCCTGCCCCTTGCATAATGCCGCTTATGTCGCCTAATATCGCTTGCGTTTCGTCGCTCATGGAAACGCCCATCTTTTTTATTCCGCTTACCACGCTGTCAAATGCTCCGGAAACAAAATCTATGCTGCTCCCGATTCCGCTAAACGTGTCTTTGAACGCTTCGCCTACACTCTTGGTTTCTCCGGTTTCCTTTTTAAGTGCGGCTTTCAACACGGCTAATTGTTCTTCTCCCTCAACTTCAAGCCCTACGGTAAGTTTTATGTTTTCAAGTTCCGCTATTTTCCGGCGCAACATGTCAATGTACGATGAGCCTTCTTTAAGAAGGTCGGCGTATGCCGTCTTTGCTGCACCGGCTAAAATCTCATCCGAACTGTTAATAGCCTCCGTATATTGTTGGTACTGCTGTTTCTTGGATTCCAATGACTGAACAAAAGGGTCGTCGCTATCCAACAGTTTTTCCGCGTTCATCGCTGCTCGAAGTTCCGCTAAGCTATTTTTCAACGCTAAGAACGGGTTACGGCTTTCCAACTCGTTACGCGCTTTCTCCAACTGTGTATTTATGGCTTGTAAGTCTGCCGGATTAAACTGCGTGGAAAAGGTTATCTTCTTGTTGTTGATGTCTTCAAGCAGTTTGTTTATTGTACTTGTACTTAACCGTGAAAGGTCGCTAAACAACTGATTCCAACTCTCCGTAGCCATAAGGCGTGAAGCTGCAAGTTTGCTTAGTTCCTCCTGCTCCTTAGCGTTTATCTGCGCAATCATGGATAAGTTTCCTTGCTTTTCCGCTTCGGCGCGTTGTTCCGAGTATTTCTGCAAAATTGCCGTCTGCTTCTCTTGGAAAGTCTGGTATTCTGTTAGCAGTTGGTCGTATTGCTCGCTTCCGCTCCGGCTCTCATACTCTTTACGTTTCTTCTCCAATGCGGCTAATGCGGCTTCGGCTACCTGCTTTTCTTGCTCGCTGGTGGCTTCCGCCGATGCCTTTTGCAATAGTTCACGTTTCCGGGCGTAGCTTTCTTCAAAGTCTAACTTCTCCTGCATATAGTTCGCGTATTCTTGAAGAAGTGCCTTTGTTTCTTCTTTCGCCTGTTGCTTGGCATCATCTTCGGCTACGTCCAAAATGTCGGCTTTGGCATTATCTACGTCCGAATTGTCGCCGCTAAGTTCTTCCCTCCGCCGTTCTATCAATGCTAATTGCTCGCTTACCGTTTGGCACATGGATAATTCCCTTTGTAGTTGTGCGTCAAAGTCTGAAATAACCGCTTCTTTGGTTGCGTTAGCTATTTCGTTGTTCAGCGTGGAAAGGTTCTTCAAGTCTGTTGCAGTTTGGTTTGTCTTGCTTGAAATCTTATCGCGTAGGTTCTCCAAATAATCGAGGTAGCTCGTACCTTCTTGAAGAAGCGCGGCAAATTCCGTATTTGCTGCTTTCCGTACCGTTTCGTCTGAACTTGTTACCCATTTTAGGTACTTTGAATACAACGCTTTCCGTTCGTTCAGTTGTTCGGCAAAAGGGTCTGTTTCCTTTTTACTTCCGCTGTTTCCGCTTTTATAGCTGATACGGTCTAATTCCTTCTGTTGTTCGGCTATTTGTTTGGCTATGTCCGCTCGTTCCGTGTCGGTAGCCGCTTTGTTATAAAGTTCCTGCAAGCGTCTAAGTTCCTTTTCCGCTTCTTCTACACTTCCGGCTACCACTTTCCCGGTTTGGTTTCCAATGGATGCCAATATCTCCTTTTCCTTTTGCGTGAAACTGATTTGTTGGTCTATAAGTTTGTTGTATGTGTCTTGTGTTTTTTGCAATTCTTCTTCCGCTTCTTTCCAATTACTGCTTTTTTCAATAACAACGCCTTTGCGCTGAACTCCGTAGCCGTCTGTATAAGTTCCTTTTTTTGAAACATACGCTTTGGGTGTCGTGTCTAACTTGTTCTGCGCTTCAATCACTTTCTTGTACTTCTCTACGGCGAGTTCGCTGGTCGCTGTGGCTTTTGCCCGGAGCATCATCGCTTCGACAAATTTTGCGCTATTGGTAACTAATAATTCTTCCGCTTCTTTTGCGTTGCGCACAGAGTAGCCTAAATCATCGAATTTATCTACGTTATCCTGTACCCACTTTTCACGCTCTTTCAATGACCCCGTAAGGCTTAACCATTCCGCCTGTAATGTCCGGTAAGCCGTAACCGGTTCTGCTGCGGCTTCCGCTACCTTGTTGTTAAATTCTTCTGCCTGTTTCTTTGCTTCCGCCTGTTTGCTCTGCATCCGGGAAATGGCTACAATTGCGGCGGTAATGGCGACGGAAAGCCCCAATGTAAGCGTAGCCATCAAAGCCGCAGCCGCCGTGTTGGAAATGTGCAACGCTGCCGCAAGGCGCACGTTTGCCGCCGTAAGCAAGTCTTTTGCCTTTGCTACGGTTACAAGCCTAAACGCGCTATCCTTATTCAGCATTTGTTCTACCTGTTGCAAGCCTATCGTTATGCTCATAAGGCTTTGGACTTTTAGCATAACCTTCTGCAAGTTCTCGTTTTCCCCTACGAAAAGGCTTACCGCTCCCTGTGCGGCTGCAAATCCGCCGGAAACGCCCGAAAGTCCGCTAATAAGTCCTTGCATCCCTCGTTGGTCGTGCGCTAATATGTTGGATTGGTCAGTAGCGTCTTTCCACGCCTTAGCCAAACGCGCGGCTTCTTCCTGCATCTGCCGGAACTCTTCCGTATTGCGCTTTCCTTCCGCTTCCATCTGTACCAACGCTTCCCGGCACTTTCGCAACTGTGTTTCCAATGACTGTTGCGCCCTTGCACTTTTTTCGGCTGCTTCACGCTGTTTGTTTAGCTCCTGTTCCTCTTTCATAAGCGCGTCGGCTTGCTTTTCCGCTTCGCTTATTACCTGTTGCCGCAAGTTTATTTCGCTTTTCAGCACGCTTTGTTGTGCTGTCAATGTGCGGTATTCCTCATCGCGCCCCTCCGTGAACGCTTTACCGGCTCTGCTACCCAATTCCTCATATTGTTTTTGCAGGTCTTTCAAAGCCGTTTTGTTTTCCTCAAATATGCGGTCTATTGTGGCAAATCCCGATTCTATCACGGCGGCGGTAGCTTCAAAGGCTTTATCTATGCCCTTGCCGTTCTTTACCGCATCCGTGCTGAACTTCTGAATAGCCCTTTTGCTTTCTTCAAGCACTTTCAGTAGTTCCCTGTTCGTTCCCGAAATGTCAAAAGACAAACCGCCGCCTTGTATGTTCATCTATTCAAGTTGTTTATTAGTTTCATAACTTCGTCCGCGTTGTCGTCCGTAAGCACTATTTCGGTATTTTTCCCCGTTGTGTCTTCGTCTTCAACTCCGGGCGCGTCTATCAACATTCTTTGCACCGTTCCCCACGCTATACCGTGCAGAAGGTAGTCCAACGTCCAGCCGAAGTGCGCACACACCGAGCCACGCCGTCCGTGTGGACTTTTTAACCCTGTTGCTCTATAAGATTTGTCATCGGGTCGCTTGTGCGTGTTGCGCTCATCAATCTTATAGAGTTTATAAAATCCCCTAAGTTGCTTACGTTGGTTATCAATATGGCAAGCGTAAGAAGCTGTGAGGGTGTTACCGTATGCTCAAACAAAGACGCAAGCCGGGATAGCCGCTTCTCGTTCGGTTTTCGCATGAAGTAGCCGCCTTTGTCCGTTACGTCGTAGTAGTCTTCGCCCAATACCGCTACGGCAACCATTTCGGCGAGCTTCTTGGCTTCCTTTGCCGCCAACTTCTTTGCTGCGCTCAAATAGTCCGCATCATTCAGCTTTGTTTCGTCTATGGTCATTTCAAGCCATAACGCGCTAAGTCTGTCAAGCGTGGAAAGCGTAGGTTCTGCAATCCGAAACACTTTCTTTTCCTTGACCGTTTCCCGTTTACGGAAAAAGCCCAATAGTCCGGGCTTGCGCTTGCGGTAGGTTACATCCACATCGAACGTAACGCCGCTGTTTATCATCTGCCTTAACTCGCTTTGCTCGCGTGTCAAGTTCTCCAACTTTTCGTTATTGTCCATGTTTCTTAAAATGAAGAAAGACCCGGAAACAAAGTAGCGGGTCTTTCCGGTTAGAACTCATATAATTCAATCGTCAAGAAAATTACCCCACCGATTGTTACGCTGACGCTGTAACCTTTCCTACTGCCATCTTTTTTAATCCGGTAGTATTAGGTTTGAGCACAGTACCGGTTACTTCAATAAGAAGCAATCCTTTTTTGCTGAACTCTCCGTTTATCTTGGAGGTAAGTTTCATACGCGGTATGTGGAACTTTAACCCTTTTCTCGGAAGTATGATAACTGATTCCTCTACGGAATTAACAACGTCCGGGTAACTCCAAACATCGGATGCTACATCACCACCAAACAACCGTTTTAGCGTGTCTAAATCCGGGTTCATTATGGAGAATGTGAAAGTAATCTTTCCTTGCTTCTCAATAGTTTCTACCGGATCGTCTTCTTCTTCCGCATAGAACTCGGTCGTTTCCGGGTCTTCCTGTGACATTTTACAAGTGTCTTCGTAGGTCAAGCCGAATACTTTGTAATCGGTTTCTATGAAATCCAACTTCGTAGGTTCGCCCGTCTTACCCAATATCTTGGAAAGTCCTAATGTTACTAATGTTGCCATTTTGTTATTGTGTTTAGTGAATGTTCCAACCTATACGCAAATTGCGGTAGTGTTGGTAAACCTTTTGTTCTTTAATCACTGTGTCGCTCTCTATCCAAAATTCGAGGTCTGCTATGTTCTGCGCTTCCAAATAGGCTACCACAGCGTCGCCTATCTTCCGTAATTGTTCCCGGTTCGCTTTGCGTTGCTCCTTTCCGCGTATCTTTACTTTCTTATCGGAAACGTAGATATTCACGTTGGAAGTTCCGCTTTGCGGCTTCTCGTGCGTAATCGAAATAGTGTTTATTACTATATCTTCGGTTTCGCTGTCGTCCGGGCGTTCGTCCTGTACGCACACAATACCGGAAATCGTAATCTTTTTCTGCTTTACTCCTTCCGTTATTATCTTGTACAGAATATCGTCGGTGTCTATGCTGCTGCAATTCTTCATCTGAAAGCGTTCTTTACGTTAGTTACTATGTCTGCTAACTCCCTTGCTATCTGCTTTTCGGCTTGTTTTTCGGCGGAAGTAAGAACGTCGCGCCCCTTGCTTTCGACGTGTACGGCGTAGTTCATACCTGCAACCACTACAAGCGTATAGCCTTCTGTGTGGGTATTGCCTACTTGCCGCGCTAATTTTAGCCCTTCACTCGCTCCGTTGTACTTGGCATCGTTCTTGGTTACTCTTGGCGGTACGGTTTCAAATGTGCTTTGCCTTATTTCTCTACCGTCCTTGAATACCACGTAACCGATAGAAGAACGCAAGTTACCGGTTTGGTCTTCCCAATCATTCGCGTGTGGTCGTCTAACAAGCGATACTGCTTCTTCTCCCACCCGGCAAAGGCTTTCTATTATCTGCCTTTCCACTTCTGCGAGAAAAGCGGCGAAAACGCCGTCTATGCTTCCTTTGAAATTCGCCGTCAAACCCATAGCCTGCAATGTAACCTCCCCTTATCGAACTTCAAGCATTCGCCGGAAATCCTAACCAATCCCGAAATTTTAGCTTCTTCCTTCTTCGCTTGGTCAAGCAACATAGAAGGTTCTACCGGTTCTTCCGTTACCGCTATTTCCACCCCTTCGGATATGCGCTCAACTCCTGCCGGAATTTGCACAAGCGAGGAAAACGTAACAAATTTGCCCCCTGCTTCTATCTGCGTACCTTTCCCGTTGGTTTCTTCCCGGCATCGGCTATGGAATGACCATTCGCCGTCGGGTGTGTTCCAACTCCCGTTTGCGTCCTGTATGGCTTCGCCGCCTGTGGTTCGCTTGTAGAGGTAGTGTGGGTATTGCCTGTTTACTACGTCCGTTACCATCTGTTACTTCTGTTTCTGACTTTTGGCGAAGTCACGGGCGTAATGCCCAATTCGCCGCAAGTCTGGTTATACCAAAACTTAATAGCTTCCCAATTCCACGAAAGGGAATAGCCGCCTTCGCTCACGTTGGCAAGCGGAATGATAGAGCCGAACTCGGCACAAAGGGCGCGTTTGGCGGTCGTGATATCTACTTCCGCTTCCGCGTCCGGGATTAATCCCTGTTGGTTTGTCAATATCAGTTCTACATCTCCACCTTCAACGCCGAAACGCGCCGCTGTACGGGAAAACCATTCTTTATACGTCATAAGCTAACCGGGTTAAGCCGGAAAGGGATGTTATCCCTCCCGGCTGTTAATTAGTGATTCCACGTCGAATTATCGGTACTCATCAGCCACGAACGCGAAGAAGAAAGCCACGCCGGGAAAGCGTTTGCAATGCCCATAGTAACTTCTTCCAAAGGTTCTTCGTTGGCAAACTTCTTGATAAGCGTGTGACCGTTCAAAGCCTTGATAGCTACCGAGCCTTGTACGTTCATGTCCGCCGGTTTCTTCCAATAAGTATTACCCAAAACCTTACTTTCGCTGAACATTACCACGTTCTCGGTAAACGGGTTGCCGCTGAACGGTCGGCTACCGTCGCCCAATTCGATAGTAATGTCTTGGTCGATAACTACCACCTGCAAGCCGCGCAAGTAGGACAGACCGCGTAAAGCGGTGTTCACTTGCTCAACGCTCGGTGTCTGCTGAATGCCCAAAGCGTTAGCGGCGAATGATGCGCAAATCTTCTGCACTTCTTCGCACTCGGTAAAGGTCGCGAACGTGTCAAGCGACATAAAGGCGAACTTCAAGTTATGCCCTTTCTTCTTAGCGGCTCTTACTACCGCCTTAAAGTCTTTGGTAATAGGCTTAGCCGAAGCCGAAGTAGCCCAATTCGCCGAGCCGGTTTGGAAGCCTACCTTTTGGTCTGCTGGTAATTGGTAATCTACGTCATATTCGCTAATAGCCGATACGTTGTTGGTGTTGGTAAGCGTAATCTTTCCCAAAGAGATAGACTGCAACGCCATCCACTCCAAACGCGCGGCTACGGCTGTCCAGCAAAAATTGGTATCTTCCGCCCATGCTTCAACCAACCGGCGTAAATCCGGGCTTTGTGAAGTCATGGCTACCATGATGTCGTACTCGTTCAGTTCTTCGTCGTTTTTGGTACGCTTTACCGCAATCTTGGGGATGTCGCCCTGTATGCGTGCAATGGCTTCGCGCGTCTTTTTGTCAATGGTCGCGCCACGAGCTACCAAATCGGCGGCAATCTTTAACCCTACCTGCGTTTCCAACGCTTTCCACGTCAAAGTATAGGTTTCCTTCAATGGGAAAAGCGTAGGGTAGTAGTAGGGCTTCAAGTCGTAAGTATTAACGACGGCTTGCATGTCCTTTTCTACAAGTCCGCGCATTAAAGTTCCTATCATAGCCTACTGCAAATTAAATTAAAACAATTCCGGTCAATGCGGCTTTAATATCGTCGCTCAATGCCGGGATAACACTCTCTTTGAACTGCCCGATAGTAACCGCTACTACGAGGTGGTTATCCAAATCCTTCACGTCGTAGCTGTCGCCTGTCAACGCTTTGGGGGCATACTTAAACGCGCTTTTTGTGTCTGCGCTTTGTGCGGCTGCTTGCACAAGCGCGTTACCCACTTCTGCGGCAACGCCGAGCGTCGTTTCCACCGTAATAGTGTCGTGGGTCGCTTCGGATGTGTCAATGGCGGTAATGGCGTATGCCTTTGCGCCTACTTTCAGCATCACGAAATCACCCTTTTTGAAGTGATGCCCTTTTTCTACCTTATAGGCTGTCGCGGTATTGTTAGCAGCTTCCGTAATTCTCGCCGTCTTGATGGCGTGGTAAAGCCCGGCTTCGTCTTTCCCTATTGCCGTACCTTCACGCAAAACAACTCCGGCGATAAGGTCTGCGGAACAAACGGTTACACCGTTCGGAATGTCCGCCAAATTGTGCGTACAAGCGTGTACTACACGCTCATCCTTCCTGCGGTCTATTCTCAAACCCATTTTCAAATCGTTTTTACGTTAAACTTCTTTCCCCGTAAGGGTCTTGTTCTCGGTCTGCGCCTTGATAAAGTCTGCTACGCCGCTACTAATCCCGTCCTTGTTCACGGCTCCAAAGATGGGCTTTTCGTGTCCTTGCAGTCCCTTATCCGCGTTTTCCTGCTGCAAAGCTGCGATGTCGCCTTGCGCTTCCTCCATGTAGCTGTTGAAGTCTTCTTCTTTGGCAAAGTTGTTCACGCGGTCAAAGTTGCGCAACATCATTTCCCGCTGTCTTCCCTCTACCTTAGCTTCGTCCAACTTGGCTACAAATAGTTTACGTCGCGAGTCTGCCACCTTATCGGCGTTAAGTGCGGTAATGCTTTCCTGCATGCCCTTCATTTTTTCTTCGATAAGTTTGCTAATCGCGTCAAGCGTCACCGCTCCGCCTGTGTCGGGTGGTGTCTGTTGTCCGCCCGGAGGTGTCTGCTTCCCCTTTTCCACGAAATCATACTTTTCTTTAAGGCTGCTTTCGTAGGTTTGGTTAGCCTTACTAATCTCCGCGTCGGCACTACGCCGCCACTCCGTTACAAATGCGCTAACTTTGTCGGCGGTAAGTTTATCTACGACTTGGTTAGCTTCTTCTTCGGTAGCTACTTGTAAGCCGATTGCGGCTGCCAAATGCTGTAACCCGTCTTTCCGCACGCCTTGAAACTTTGCTACAAGTAGTGCTAAGATTTTTTCTTGTAATTCGTTCATAAACTATTTTGCTTTAACTTTCTGCAAAAGTAAACGTATTAAAGTGATACATATTCAAGTATAGGGGTCAAACACTTCGCCAATACTTCCAATTCTGCGTTTTTACTCTTGTGCGCACGCGCGTTATAGCAACAACATCAACAATGAATATATTTATAGATACTGATATAGATATAAGGTTGTTTTTGCTTGAATTAGGTTGTTTCAGCTTGTTTTATCTTGTTTTGGGTTGTTTGCATTACTGTTTGTACGCTTTTTGATTGCACTCTGCCAATAATTCGTTATCTTTGTGGCGTTGTCGGGGAGAAATCCGGCAATGAAGGAGAAGCGTTAGGTTTTTTGTATTTGAAAATCGCCAAATTAACAAATAACGAAAATGAAACCTACTACGCGCTAATGTCGTATATCCTTATCCGATATACAGGCAAAGCGCGGCTATACGGTTTATTTTCGTTAGGCGTTTGGCGATGCCTCAAATACATAAACCTATATAGTCCGCGCTTTTTCTATGCGGTTAAATAACACTTACTTCGGGCGGTGGGTACAAAGGTATCAAAAATCAATGAAGAAACTAATAATTAGTGTCCTTGCTTGCATCTCTTTCTGCATTTCTGCTAATGCGCAAAAAATTAAAGTGAACGAAATCGATAAGTTTACAAAACAACGGATCATAGAAACCTCGTTTGAAAAAATAGTTTCCGATAAAAGCGTTTTAGGTTCTTCGGGTGGTAGGCTAATGAAAAATATATGGATAGCCTTCCGAAAAGTCAATGAAAACGAATATCTACGCCTAAAATGGTGTACAAACAACGTACTTGCTATGGATTCAAACGCAGATGTGATTTTTCTTGATGATAAAGGAAATACTTATACATTTCAAAATACGGATTTTACCGTATCCGGAAAAGGCGAGGGAACTGTTGGTGCTTTTGGTTCTGCCTTGTATGGGTTAAATATCTACTTAACCGGCGATTGCTCTGCTTTGGAAGGTAAAACTATAACAGATATGCGTATAAATACAACTGACGGTTATATAGATTTTGAACTAAATAAGAAAGCTACAAATACTATTTCTAAGACTTACAAAGTTTTCAAGGATGCCCAAAAATAGAAACACAAAAGACGAAATCGCCCGGAATATAGCAAATATCCGGGCGCGTCTTGCTATACATAAATTGAAGCTATCCGGTCTTGAACGGCAAACAAAGTGGCTCAATGAAAAGGAAGAAAAACACAAACACCAAAGCAATGTATCATCTTGATACGTTTGAGTATTTTTCGCTATTGCTAATTCTTTTTTGGTGTCAAATAGGGCTATTTAGTTATCTACGTTCCTATCACGCTGTTACCGATTGCTTACGTTTGCTTATATTATTCCCTTTGTTTATGTCTGGCTTAAAAAGTTATGGTTTTGTTTTATCCGTAGTAATCCGTACTTTTGTTGCTGAACAACAACTTATAATCGTATGGAAGCAGAAAATAAAATCACGCCGGAAGAAGCCTTCTTCAATTCAAAGGCGGAGTTAGAACAAAAAATAGTCGCACTACTGAAAGAGTTTGCCGGTACTAACGCCACTTCAATAACTTTCAAAGGGTGTGTAGATGTACAACCACTTTTCAGCGAAACTGGGCAAATCATGCAAACCCGTATTTCCCGTGTCGAAGTGGAAACCAAAATAGCGCAATAATGGATGAAGCAACCAAAGCACTAAGAAAAGGCAATAGGGCGTATAACTCCGCTCTTACGCTTGCGGCTGGCTTAGCTTTGAAGCAAGCCGTAAAAGATATGTTTGCCAAACCCTCGCCGATTGGAATTATAGGCATTCTTCTTTCCCGTGCTGAACACTCTAAGGGAAAGAAACGGCGTGAAGCGTTGGCAATGCTTGATAAATTTGTAACCGATAACTATCCACCCGTCAAAGGTGCGCCGCTTCCGTCGGCTGAACTTGAACAGGATAGTTATTGCAATGTTCGTTATACAAGAGGGAGGGATTATGAACTATAAAGACTTGAAAGGTAAAACCGTTTTTGACTTCTGCAATGATGCCGAAATTCTTGCGAAAGTAACCGGCTTTTCCGAGCCGTTGGAAAGTAAAGAATATATAGAAGGCTGTACGCCGGTAGTTCATGCTCAAATGCTGCAAAGTTTGGCTATTGAAACCAAAGACAATGAACTTTACAACGCCGCAAAAAAGTATGAGGATGAATGTTGGAAAGAGCTGCACCAACAATCACAAGAAACCGGACTTATAATTGACTAATTCGGAAAGGGGCTACTTGCCCCTTTTTCTTTTACTTCAAATATCCATTTATTCTTAGCCAATTTTCTACGGTAGTTTGACTATTTCCGCGTATAATCGAAAGCAACTTGTTTATTTCCGATTCCTTAATTTTCTTTCCGTCTAAGCGTTTTATTCCTCCGTTAATTAGACCATTCCTTAATCCTGTTTTTTGGTCGCTATACACTTCGTTAAACAAGTTACGTCGTACCGCTTCCAACACTTTATCAAAGTCAAGCCCCAAACGCTTAATAACAAAATCGTAGTTATTAACCATATTGTTATATCCTGTTGAATTGCGGTTGCTCATGAATTGCGGTTGCGGTGTTTCTTTGCATCCCAATACACGGTAGAACTCCGGCAAAGACTTTCGCGCTACAAACTCGTTAGCTAATTCCATAAATGCCCTTTGCGTATCTGTTAAATACATGTTCCCGTGTTTGTTCCTGTTGTGCGTAATCTCGTGCCAAAATGTAGCCATCGCGTCGGCTTCAAGTTCTGTAATCTCTGCTGATTTTCCTTGTCCTATTTTGCCTAACGCTGATTTAACCCGTGCAAGCCTATCCGTTGTTAGGTAGGTTCTTCCGTCCATCCATGTAGAGCCGTTATTACCTCTATGCGTTTCTACTCCTAATTTAAGGTCGCCGTTCTCAAACCACTTTTCGGCGAGCCCGTCGTTTATCTCTTTGAAAGTCTTATCTACCTGTGCTTCGGTGGTATAGTCTTTGAGTAATGCTTTATGCGGCTTATCTCCGTTTTTCGCTTCTTCCTCCTTAGCCTTTGCCAACTTCGCTAATGCGTCTTTTACGGCTTGTTTCAAACGGCTAATGCAATCAGCGTAATAGTTGGAGGTAGAGCTTCCGTTTTCGCACAGTATTTCTGTAAACTCCGCTTGTAGTTGCTCGTATCCGTTCAAATCGGAACTAATGACTTTGCCCAACTCGTTTTGCGCGTCATGCCACTTATCTAAATTCCCGTCCATGATGCTTTTGACCCTTTCTATTTCCGCTTCCAACGCTTCGCGGTTTCCTGCGGTTCTAAGTGCGTCAATGCCGGAAATATCGCCACCCAAAGAATATGCCCAGCGTTTAAGGTATCTTATTTCCCTGTCAAACTCCGTACACGGCTTTACCGTGTTCATGGTTTTTGTCGGTATTGCCGCGTTTAACCCTCCTTCAATCTTACCGCCTTTGAAGTTGTCACGAATGTAGTAGGGGATGGACTTCCAACCCTTAGCCCGTTCCTTTATGCTTTCTATGTATTCCCGAAACTTAACCGGCACGTCTGTAATAGTTCGCCGTGAAGGTAGGCTTTCATACTTGGCTTTCCTCACAATAGCTTTTAGCCTGTTCGCCCGGTCTTGGTTGTATTCGTCATAATCCGACAATATAGGCACAACGTAGCAACGGCATTGCGGATGCCACCCCGTAAACTTGAACGTCTTAGGATAATCGCCCCATAGTTCGTCGCAAATATCCACTAACGGAACTTTTTCGCCCTTGCTATTTGTTATTGTGTGGTTATTGCTCAGCATTACCCGGAAGCCTACAACAAAGTCTAACTTCTGCCACCTCAAAAACTCACTTTCCCTATATGCCATGTTTACTTCTGTACGAGCCAACCGTTGTGCGTTCTTAGCCGAAGAACGGTAAACGCCTTGTCCGGGATGGTATAGTTTAGCCGCTTTGCTCAAACGCAAGTTTCCGCCCTTATCACGCACACGCCTATAAAGCCTTCCGGGTTCTTGCAAATAGCCGCGCAAATCCCGGCTTAGTTCTTGTGCGCTTCTTCCTTCGCCTAATGCTACGTCTATGCCCAATTCCATAGCGTCCTTCAATTCTCCGGCATACTTCCACACCCTTTCACTTAGCCCCAATCCTTCCACCTTACGGCGTTGGAATGTACTAAGAGCATCGAGGTTTCGGCTTTGGTATTGCTCCACTTCTTCCCGTGTTAGCTTTACTGTCCGCAATATCGCACTAATAAAAGCGTCGTTCTTTTTGCAAGCTGCCAACCATTCCGTTTTTGTTCCGGTGGTAATGACTGCTTCTATTTTGCCAACAAGCCGGGTTAATATCCCTTGCGCCTGTTTTCTCGTTTTAGGGAACTTATCAAACGAAAACTCCGATTCGCTTCCGCCTAATTCCGTCCCTATACGTGCAAACTCATCGCAAGCCGTATTGTATAACCGCTCTATCTGTTTGGCGTAACGCTCGGTTGCCGCATAATGCTCTGCGTCAAATCCCCGAAGTTGGGTTATTATGCTGTTTTTGTTGTCGGGCATAGTTATTTTTCTAAGATTTGGCGTTTAAGCGTGTTTCGCTTCGTTGGTATAGGTTTGTACACAGCGGAGCGAAAACGCGCCCACAAACGCTCAATTTCGTATTAAAGTGATACATTTATAGCTACAAAGTCGGTTCTCCTTGATAATATGACTTCTCCCGGTCTTCTTCTGCCTGTATTGCGGCTTCCTCATCGTCCACGTTTTCAGCCCAGCCCAAACGCTGTATAGTAGCTTTCCGGCTCGCTATCTGCTTTTGCCCGTTTGCAGCTTGTAGGATGTTTATCTTGCTTAATTCGTCCTCAATAATGTACGGCGTAATCTTCGGCTCAACAATAAGACGGTTTGCGGCTTCTTTCCAATTTATGTTGGCTTGCCCCATGAACGCTTTAAGTACGTTTATACGGCGTTGAAGGTATTCGGAGAAAATCTCGGTTTTGTCCTGTACCTTCAAATGGGCATCCATAAAAAGAAGCTGCAACGCTATACCGCTTATCGCTCCCAATCCCTTAACCGTATCAAATGAAATGTCGGGTGTTTGGGTTATGGTATAAATCATTCTTAGTAGCGTATCTATTTCCAACTTTACGCTTTCGGGTGCGTTCGCCCATGAGAGGTATTGTGCGGTTGCCCCTTGCTCTCCCTCTATGATTGCTCCAGCTTCTCCTTTCCGGGCAAATCCTACTACCTTTCCCTGTACAAATATCTTGGGGCTTGCATGGTAGTCGTTCGTATCTGCAAAATTTGAAAGTAGCTTTTCCAAACGGTCTATAAGGCTTTGAACGTCTTCCCATTCTACCTGCGGCTGACTTGCGTATATTATTGGGATTTTGCCTATTGTAATGTCTTTCGGATATCCTTCAACCAATTTCCAATTACCGCCGTTGGTTGTTTCCAACCCCTCGCAACTCCATAAATAGTGTTTGTCCTTTGTGTATGTTTCAAAGTAGGTGCGCGTAATGAGGTCGCGGTCTTTCCGTGTGAACTCACGCGAAAAAGCTATAAGGTCGCGAGCTTCGTCGAAGTAGGGATAGAGCCTATCTCCAAACATCGGACTGAATACCGCAACCTTAAACTTGATGTTCTTTTTGAAGCCGTAAAGCTCGTGCGGCTCTGTTTCCACCGGATACCACAATTCGGCTACTTCGGTAGTGCTGTAAAGGCTTCGCGCTATGCGTCGGTTAAGCGTTTCTTCCTTAACGTCATAGAATACCCGGTTTACTGCCTGCAAAAGTGCCTTTTGCGCTTCGTCTTCCGGGTTCGCATTGTAAGTTACCGGGTTTCCGAAAGTGAACGCTACCGCACGTTTTACGATCAGCTTTTGTATTGCCAATGCTATACGCGCTACCGGTTCAATCCTAAAACCCTGTTCGGTGGTAAGTTCGACGTTTGGGTTAATTCTCTTGACTTCTCCGTATTCGTCGCTGTCCTTATCCACTACTACAAGTTTGTCCGGGCGTTTCCGCCTGTCGTTTACCTCATGCAGCTTCGGGTCATATTGTGCCGCATACTCCTTTGAGTTGGGTTCGGGTGTATTGCGCCCGTTTCTTAACTCGTTAATCACATTGGTAAGTTCGCTTCCGCTCTTTTCCAAAAGTTCTTCTATTGTCATAATTCTAAGTATTTAGTTATCGAAATATGCTACTTAATCTTTGCGGCTGCTCATTCCGTTTCTCTACCGTTCCCGTAAGCGCGTCCGGTGCGTCGTCATGGGCATTTTTACCGACTTTCATATATTGGGTTATGTCCTTGTAGAATTTGGGGTACAAATGCTCCCAACCCTTCGGGAAATATGTTAGGTTCTGCACTTCTGCGGAATGGTTGAAGATTCGTACATCCTTGTTCTCGGACTGATGAAACCACGTTACCGAAGTCTTGCGGTTGCCTAATAACCTGCATTGTGCTTCGACGTTCCGGGCAAATCCTCGCCCCCCGTTGTTGCTCTCTATTGTCGCCCTCTCTACCTCATGCTTGGATAACCTCCGCGCCGTTTCCGGTTCTGTCGTTTCCATCGGCTCTTGCGTATAATACACGTCAAGAATGAAGTTTCCTATTTCCGTTTCAAGGTATATGATGCAGCAAAGAAAGTCCGCGCCTGTGTCCGCAGTGTCTATGTAGGCTTTAACCGTATGCTTCCGGGTTACGGGTATGGTTTCGTATGTTTTGAAGCCGCGTTCATACATCAAGCCTGTAAGCGGCTTCGGGTTCTGCATATATTGCGTTTCAAATACCCATGAGTTTTTTTCTTTCAAGTCCTGCAACTCTTTTAGTGTGTGCTTGAACTCCCAAAGCGGCGTTTCCTTGCCGTTTTCGTCCGTTTCAATTACCGGAAGGCTTAGAACTTCCCATTCGTCCGGCTCTAAGCGTTGCAAATAGCCGCAAAGGTCGTCTTCATCCAAACGCTGCATGATGATTATAATCGGGGTCTTGCGGCTGTTTACGCGGTTGCGTATGGTCGTTTCAAACTTTTGGTTTACTTTGTCGCGTACTAACGCGCTTCTTGCGTCATCCGGTTTAATCGGGTCATCTATCACTATCGCGCCACCGAAGTCGCCGTTATCTATGCTGCTAAGTTCTTCCACTTCTGCGGCTAATTCTTCTTCGTCTTCCTTATCCACCAGACCCGCTCCGAAGCCTGTAACCTGTCCGGCTGAACTGACGGCGTAAAGTCCGCCCCCTTCCGTTGTAAACCATTTGCGCGTGTTTATGCTCGTTGGCATTGTGCCGGGAAACAAACGCCTGTAACTGCTTTCCCTTATAATTTCCTGCACGCCGCGCGAGTTATCCCGTGCCAAATCATCAGAATAGGACAAATGTATAAACTTGGCTTTGGGGTTTATTGCCAATCCCATAGCTATGAAGTTCTTTACCGCTAATTCTGTCTTTCCGTATCGTGGAGCAATGTTGATGATAAGGCGCGTAGATTCTCCGCGAAATACCCGGTCTAAGGCTTCCGCGATTTTAACATGGTGCTTGCCTACGACAAACTTACGTTTATACTTCTCTTTGAAGAAGTAGCGCGTAAAGTTTAGCGTACTTTGTAGCGTCCACGTCTTTATTACGTCAATATCCCTTATCTCATTCATGCCCTTAGTAATTCTCTTGCAAGTTCTTGAAAAGCTCCTGCGCTTCTTCTTTCGTGAGTGTCCTCGCCGGTATCAAGTCCGCGCCGTCTTTTCCTGTTACCTCCATCCGCTGCATCGGCTTTCCGTACTGACGTTCTCGCAATTTGTCAAGCGTCGTTGTCTTTCCGTTCTTCATGTCACTAAGCACGGCTATCGCAAGCCCTTTCGGGTACGCCGGTGCGCCGCTCCATTTTGCCAATACCTTCAAATCGTCTGCGGAAAGCGTCAGTATCGCGGCTTCCCATTCGTTTATCTCGGTTGCGCTAAGACAATAGAACTTCTTAGCCTTAGCTTTGCTTCCGAAAATCATAACGAGTTGTTCGGGAACACGGTTTTTCGGTCTTCCTTTCGGGTTGCCGCTTTGTCCGGGCTTGAATTTGTATTGCTCTATATCCTTAGCTGCCATTTGTGCTGTTATTTATCGTTTTCCGTGCTGTTCTTGCTTTCTTTGGCACAATTACCCAAATACTGCGCTTTCTCTCCTGTATATTCTTCCCAACGCTTTATAATCACGTCTATATAACACGGGTCTAATTCAACCATGTAGCAAACGCGCCCTAACTGCTCCGCTGCCATTAGCGTACTTCCGCTTCCCCCGAAAAGGTCTAACACGACTTCGCCCGGTCGGGTACTGTTCCGTATCAAACGCCCCATGAGTTTTAACGGCTTCATGGTCGGGTGGTCTTCGCTCCTTAGCGGTTTGTCTTCGTCTATTACGGTAGTCGGGATTGAGCCTTGAAGGAACTTTTTAAGCAAGTCTTTCATTTCCGCTTTTGTGAGCGCGTCTATATCGATGTCCTTTTCTTCGTACACCGTAAGCAAATCACGCCGTGCTATGAAGTAGTGCCCTGCACCGGGTTTCCAACCGTACAAACATGGTTCGTGCTTCCATTGGTAGTCCTGTCTTCCTAAAACCATGTTGTTTTTGTTCCAAATAAGTATCTGCTTTAAGTCCCAACCCACACGCTTTACTGCTATTTTGAAGTTTAAGCCTTCCGTTCCGGCGTGCCAAATATAGAACGCGCCGCCTTGCTTGAGGTGGTGGTTTGCGTTAGTGAAAGCTGCCGTTAGGAACTCTTGAAACTGTTCATCTCCCATCTTATCGTTGGCGATGTCTTTCTGTATTCTGTTGCCTTTGTCTGCTGCGTTTAACGCTTCATTCTTGCTTGAATAGTCCACGTTATAAGGTGGGTCGGTTAAAAGCAAATCTACTTTGCTGTCGCCTACCAACAGGCTAACCGTTTCTGCGTCCGTGCTGTCGCCGCAAATAAGCCGGTGTTTTCCCAAAGCGTAAATGTCGCCAAACTTAGCCTTTGCCTTTTTGGGTAAGTGTTCTTCTACGCTGAAATCATCTTCTTCGGCTTCTTCTTCCTCAACTGTCGCGTTATCCAATTCCGGCACGTCCACACCCCAATTAACAAGGTCGTTCGCATCCCACACGTTAGCCAATTCGTTCCAATCCCATTCCCCGAAGCCGCTATTATCCTTTATGACAATGGCGCGTAGTTTGTCAGTAGAAATGTTTTCGGGCAAAACCTTTACTATCGCTTCGACGTACCCCAATTCTTTAAGGGCGCGGAAACGCATATTACCTCCGATGATTATGTATTTCCCGTTATGCCTGTAAACAAGTATTTCCCGAAGTCCCAACATTTCCGGGTCTTCCTCAATGCTTCGCTTTAACAACTTAAATTTATCATCATTGATAAGTCGTGGGTTCTTAGGCACGCCGGGAATTTGCCCCTTATTCGGGTATATGTCCGCCAACGGCATAACTTGGCTTTGTACCATGTCTGCTACGTTCGCTTTCCTAACTTGCTTTGCTGTTGTTTGTCCTTTCTTATCCATTGAAAATCCAATTAAAGAGCCGCGCCGCTGTATGGGTGCGGCTCTGTGTTACTCACTTCTAAAATGGTGTGTCCATTGAAGGATTCCACGCAACGTAACCCCTTTGGCTCGCTGCGGTGCTTCGCCTTATCCGGCTACCGCCGCTTCTGCTTTCGCTTCCACTTGCCATAATGCCTCCTGCTTTAATCGTTAAACTTCTTTTTAATTAACTCTGCCCATAAGTCATTTCCGCGTACCGGCTTCTTTATGGTTGCGTACTTCTCGACAATCCGGCTTAAATGGTCATCGTAGAAGTCGTATAGTTCGGGATTTTCCTCTATCGTGAATTGCTCTATATTTCCGCTGCTGCGCAGGTTCGCGCTGCCATGTATTACAACCTTTCGCCCTCCCAATGTTTCAAACTGTGCCGTCTTTGTATGTATTGACGCTACCGATAATTGGAATTTGTTTCCGAAGTCAAGTTTTCGGTACATATAGGGGATAAGGCTTCTTATCTCGTTGCCCCAAAAGTACACACTTACTATTAGGTTCAGTTCATCTATATAGTTCCCTGCAAGCAAGTTGTATAAGCTATCTACGTTGTTTTGGTTAAGCGATAGCGTGCTTACGGTCATTTTCTTGCACTTGGCGTTGTTTCCCATAATAAACGCTTCTAAGAAATCGCCAAAAATGAAGCTGCCACTAACAAACACGTCGTAGCGTGCGCCGAAGTCCAACCGCAAATCTTTCGCCAACTTCACGGCGTTGTCATATAGAACGTACTCCGGCTTCAACTCGTACACTTTCGGCTTTATGTAGCGCGTTTCCTCGTTGTATTCGTCATTCAGTACGTCAAACAACGACAAATCCAAATCGGGCAGTTCTATGTTTCCGAAATCAACGCCGCTAATATGCAGGTCGGATTCTTCTTCGTTTACTTTCTTTCTTCTCATCGCTTCTGCTTTTAGGTTATTAAAAAAGGGCGTGGTTTGGTCGCCGCGCCCTTCCGCTTCGGCTGTCGCCGTTGCTATCAGCTATATGATGCTTTTGTAAAGCCTAAATAACACATGAAACAAATGCGTAAAAAAGCAATGTTATCAATGCTGAAAGTATAAGGAAGCAGACCGCACCGGCTACCGTATAACCCAAATCGGCAAACTCTACCGTTCCTTTCTTCGTAAAGTGGTCGTATGCTTCTTTCCCTGCACCGGCTACCACTGCTACCACAAAACCGATAATATAGCCGACCGATAATATAGCCGAAAATCATACTTACTACCGCGCAAATAATGAAACCTGCTATAAGGTGTTTCTTTTTGTCCGTCGGGATATTCTTAATAAAGCCCGAAATCTTTTCTTTTAGTTCTTGTATGGTCATAGCTGTATCTTTTTTCTTGTGCAAAAATAAAGCGTTTAACGTATCAATTTAATACATTAAACGCTAAAACACTTCGCCAACACTTCACGCTTTGCGTTGCATTGGAGGAGGTAAGTAGTTCCTTACTTCCGTTCTGAAATCGTCAAAGCTGCGTATTATGGCGTATTTATTCCCGGCTCTTTCTGCCGCCTGTTGCCATTCCTTCTGCGTTGCCTGCTGTTTCCCTTTCTCGGTCTTGAACTCTATACAAAGTGAAGCGAAACCGCCAGAAGGTATTAGTAATATCAAGTCCGAAACTCCGGCGGTAACTCCTTCTGCTTTCATTATTCCGGCTTCTCGCTTATTTCTTGCCCCTCCGTTCGGCACGGCAAACAACAATATCGCTAATTCCGGGTATTGAATCCGAAACCACCTTACACAAACACGCTGCAACTGGCTTTCCTCATGTCGCGGCTTTGCCCTTTTGCTTTCCGCGTTGGCTTTCGCCAACAATTCTTCAAAAGTCATTTTTCCCATGCTCAACTTTTCTTATATACCAATCCAAACAACCACTTTATAGCCTTTCTTTGAAGCCAATTTATAGGCTTGTAAACCGGGATGACCGATTTTGTTGCTTCGTGGTGCAAATATGCTACCGGCTTCTGTATCTCTATTTTCAAACTCTTATCTTCCATTGTCGTTGCTTTAATAGTTATCTACTCTGTTTATCAAATCACGGTCAAAATCCCCGAACAAAGAAGTTTGCCGGGCTTTCTCCCTTTCTGCCAATATGTTTTCCACACGCTTTATTTCCGCGTCTATCTCGGCTTCCAACCGTTTAGACTTTTGTAGCGCGGAAGGTAATCGCGTCTTGAAGTATTCCTTTTGCGCCTTGCGCATGGCTACCACCTTGTCGAAAAATTCTTTATGCCCCATATCAATACCCGAAAATTTGTAGGTGTACGGAATGCACAGAGCCGCGAAAAGTGCCTTTCTTGTTCGTGGCTTCTATGTTCCGCCCTAATCGCTTCACTTTGTAACCTGCCCGAATTAGCCGGGCTATCTTTTCTTCGCGTGTCATAGCTTTACGGTTTTAGTAGTATCTCCAATACTTACAGCCGCGCTGTATTTCGCGCCTGTTTCCTCTATTGGCTTGTTCCGGTATGCCTTTATATCTTTGTCGCTTACCGGTGTCCCGTTCCGTAGTATGACATAGCCCATTGAATGGCGCAAACTACCGGTATCGTCCTTATATGCATCCCCGTTTTGTTCTAATGCCTTTCTAATGGTTTTCAAATAGGATTTTACACCCTCCTTAATACCGTCGTAAACTATTCCTTCGGTAACTTTAATCTTGCACTTTATTTTCATCGTCTTTGCCCTCTTTCAATTCGTTTTCTATCGCTTCCGCCCTTGCGTGAAGTTCCTTAGCTACTTTTTTCAAGTAGTTTGCAACTGAGGCAAGAAATATCTTATCTCCTTTTATGTAGCAAGAGGTATATTTCCCGGCTTTATCCTTGTTTGCCGTAAATACGGCGTACTGCTTCGCCAAAAGAATGTAAAAGCAGCATATTAGTCTTTCTTTCATGGCTCTTAATATCTGAAATCCGTAAAATGAATGACGGCAAACGTTGTTTCGTTCCCTTCTGAGTTCTTTAATATAGGTCGCAAGAACTCGGTAAACTCCACGCTGTTTAATCCGTCGTTTCTCGCTATCTCTGAAATCGGTATTTCGCATCCATCAACTTGTGCCGAAAGTTGGCTTACTCCTGTTTGCGCTATTGCCACTTGCTGAATACCAACAACCGAAGCAGGTACTTCTAAAATCGTTTCTTGTTGGCTTCTGTATGGCTTTCCGCTCCATTGACGTATGCAAAGCGTTCCGCCTTGCTTTTTTAGTGCGGCTATCTTCTTTTCCCAATAGGCATAATTGCTTCTTACCGTGTGCCGCTTGCAACCGTCTTTTACGCTTTGGGCAAAATTGGTCGGTTGTCCTGCCTTCGTATGTCCCTCAAAGAATATTTTACTAAGCAAAACTACTGTTTTCATACTCATTCCTTAAAATGGCAAATCGTCTTTATCGGTTGTTTCTCCGAACGGGTTGTTACCACCGTATGCCGGTGCTTGTGGCTGTGCAGGTGCCGCCTGTTGCCCGGCTTGTGTCGCGGTTTGTCCTGTGTCCTGCTTCGTACCCAATAGTTGAAGTTCTTTTACCCGGCAGTTTACTCCTACCTGTATTCCGTTTGCACCCGTGAATGTCTTTGCAGAAAAGTCACCCCTTACAAATACCTGTGTTCCTTTTTTCAAGTATTGCACTACCGCACTTTCGCCGGGCTTCAAACAACTTATCCACGTTGTACGGCTTACCGTGTTGCCTTGTGCGTCCTTGTAACGCTCTGAGGTCGCTACGTTGAACGAAATAAACTTTTGTCCGTTAAACTCCTTAATCTCGGCATCGTTGCCCACGAAACCGCAAAATTCAATCACTAACATAATTCTTTGATTTTATGGTTAATATATTCTTTCCAATCCGGCGTTATTATCTCCATTACATCTTTACCCGGATTCCGCTTTTGCCAAATCTTTGCTTCCCGTACCATTTCGTCGGCTAACGCTTTGTGTGTTTTATATCCACTCATAGCCATTAGCCCGGAACATTCGGGAATGGGTACTATTTCGTTGTCTATGAAGTCAAAAGTTAGTTGTTCCATAGCTTTATATTATCCTTGAAAGCCTTGTTTGTCCGTCATCGTATGAACGCAATAATTTATTTACTCTCAATTTTTGAGCGTAAAGCGTTCTTATAACTTTCCTTATGTACGCGCTCACGTTACAAACAAACGAGCCTTTATTGCGAATGTTTGTAAGCACTATATCAAAAACTTGCATCCACATTTCGTTAACGCCTTCTTCTGTAAGGCTCATTTTATTTGCCTTAATGTAGGCTACCGCTTCGTCATGCTTCTTCCAAATATGGGTAACTACTTCCGTATAGTCCTCCGTTTCGTAAGCCCTCAATACACAACGGCAGAAGTCTATCGCTTTCGCGTATTCTTCTTTTGCTGATTCTACGCTCTTTGGTGTCCGCTGTTTTATGTTGCGTTCTGCAAGTGCTTTCCGGTCTAACAACACTAATTCGCCGTCTTTTTGTTTCACTACAACAAGATGCCTTCCCATTTTCGCCGGGTTAATACCCCTCTGTGCTGCGTATAATATCCGTGTAGGACTTCCGGCATACTCCGTTCCTTTATCGTCAGAAATAATGCGTACAAGCCCGTTGCGGTGTGGCTTTATTTTTTTCCAACCTTTCCCGAAAGCGTTGCTTTGTACTTCTTCCGTTTCTGTATTTATCCGGTATCTTGAAAAACCGGGTATCGTTTTATATTCGCTCATAATCGAATTACTTTAATACGTCCGTTGGGTTGCTTAATTTTTCACTCAATAGCGTAGCTACCTTTTCAGCAGCCTTTCTGAACTCCCGGTTAAACTTGTATTCGGCATCGTAGTTCCGCAAATAGTAGCAAATGGTACTTTGGTCGTGGCTCGTTTCTTCTGCAATGCCTTGCGTATGCTCTCCGCGCTTTTTACAATGGTGGGCGTAAATCATACGTGCGTAAACGTGCCAACGGTTACGGCTGTCTTCCGCTATTGACTTGAAATTTACGCCCATCGCCGTAAGTATCGCCGCTTTTATATCACGATGTTTAGGCGGCTTCTCATACTCAATAATCAAACCTAACCCCTTTGCTATCTCGCGTTCCAATGTTGCGCCGATGCTTTTTTCCCAATTAGCCAACAAGTAAATAGCTTGGCAATCAAGTAACAGCCGTATATCTGTTTTCATCTGTTCCTGCCAACGTGTGCCGGAAGGCAAACCGTTACGGAGAGGATTAACAACGTCGTAACCTTTTGCTTTAAGCTCGGCTTCCGCTCTGCTGAACTTTTCCGTATATTCTGCAACCGGAATCCCGGTTATCTGTCCGCTTATGTATATTCTCATGTCTAATCGTTTTTTGAAAAACTGTTTTATTTCCTCCGTATCGCGTTTTTTTCATGCCAACCGTTCATCTTATCGCCCGGAACATTCAAAGCCGAAATAGGTGCGTTTCTGAAAGCCTACGGCGGTGGTAGCCTTGTTAGTCTTGGTCGGTAACTTGGATTCTCAAAGCCTATAAGGTCGAACATCTCTATAAACCTGTCCGCTATCCTCAAACCGTACCGCTTCGCTATGTCCTCATCGCCTATCAAGTTTGATGTTATGACCGTAAAGAGTTGCCGGTCGTAACGGTGGTAAAGCAAATCCACCAACGGGCTAACTTCGTTTCCCCATACCTTGATGCTCGCCGGTTCTGTTCCTACGTCATCTATGTACAACAACTCTTCGCCTTTCAGCCTGTTTAGTAAATCCTGCTTTTCGCCCCTCGCGGCTTCCGTAAGTGCCGATGCCGGTATTACCGTTACTTCCTTCCTTTCGGTTGAAAGTGCGCTATAATACAACGTGCCTATAAGCTGCACTATCGAACGCGCTAAGGTGGTTTTTCCGTTTCCGGGTTCGCCGTATAGGAATAATCCGGGCTTGGTACTCGCTCCGAGCAACCAACGTGCGGCACGCGCTATGTGGTCTTCTGTCGCTTCGTCCGGCTTAAATTCGTGTCCTCTTTGCTCCACTTGATAACGGTAGCACTCGCGTAACATTCCCGGTACGTCCTGCGTATAGCGGTCGATTCTAAATCGTGCTGCGTAGGGCTTTTTTCTTCGTAGTGCTTCCGCAAACGCCGCTAAGTTTATCCTCTGCGGCTGCTGTGGATTCCCTGTTTGTCCTTGTTGCTCTGCCATTATCTTTCAATTTTGAACGGTACTTTATCCGTAGTTGGTTTATCAAATGCTGCGCCTGTTCTTTGTAGTCATTGTGCGTTACTCTTGTCAGTTCCCATTCCGCTATGACTTCTTCGGCTTCTTTCCGTAGTGTGTCCGGGTCTGTGTGAAGCTGCATACAAATGACCTCAATTTGCGCCCGGTGCGTTTCGCTGAAAAACTCATCTAAAAACTTCCTGTTGTTTTCTCCTTCTCGCGCGTGCGCGTTATCAACAACAACATCAACAGAATTATTATTTATTGATTCTGATACTGATATAGATATAAGGTTGTTTTTGCTTGTTTCTGCTTGTTCCTTATCTTCTTCAAGTTGTTCTAAGTTGTTTTTAGTTGTTTCAGCTTGTTTTAGGTTGTTTTTAGTTGTTTCAACCTGTATTGTTTCGCTCTCTACTTTCGCTTTTTTTCTTGCATTACTGTTCCCTTTGGGTGCGCCACCCTTTTTCCCACGTTCTACATAGCTTTCATAACGCTTTACGTTGAAATCAATCTGCGGCTTGAAGGAAAGAAACAAAGCAAGCGCAGCCGGTTCTGTGCTTTCCGGCGGCATAATTCCGTCAAAAGCGTATGCGTAAACCAACCGCGAAACCTCCTTATACAATTCCGGCGGCAAAACGTCTAACGCCTGTATTATATTGCGAAAAATCACTATGCTATCTTGGCTCATCGCTTACTTGTTTTTGGGAACGCGCCGTTAGACGCGCTCCCGGTTACTACTATGCTTCCTCTTGGTCTTTGTATGCCATACAAAAAGCCTTTTCCACAATCGCGTTACAAGCAAACGGCGAAGCCGATAGTATTGAAATATCCACTACCTTACGTTCGTCGCCGTCTTTCTCGGTGCGTTCATTAACCTTAGCGTCTATCCACGCCGTTATTACCACCTTCGCCGTATCTACGTCCTTCGTCCGTACAATGAAGTCGTAGGATGTCTTTCCGGGTTCTTCTTCATCCTCTGCCTTTATCGCTACTTCCGCTTCAACCTTGTAATACTTTACATCTCCCCTTTGTTCCTCTGCGTTGTCCGCTTCCTCTCCGGCTTCGTTTGCCCCTTCCTGCGCTTCTACATACTTCCTCAACCTGTCGTTAAGTATAACAACGTCATCCATCAGCTTTACGCCTGTTATGTCGAAAGACTGCGTAAAGTTCAATTCTATGAAGTCCGTAGCTACCTCTATTGCCTTTGTTACGTTCTGTGCCTGCAATATGAAGTTATGCCGCTTCATTCCAATAGATGCGCTTACCTTGTACGGGTAAAGCCCGGTTCTTTTATTCTGCGTGGCTAATCTGCGTTGGTTGCTTACTTCTACCTCTTTTATCTCTTCGGCTTGGATGCTGAAATTTATTTGCGTCGCCAAATCGTTATCTATGTACTTTCCACGCTCAAACAAAATCTCATGCCGCTCAATCGTAATCACTTCGCCGGTGCTTTCGTCTAAAAAATCTTCTTTCCACGTTTTAAGCACATTCGCCGCCAAATACTTTCCGATAATTCTCCGTGTGTCCGAAGTCTTGAAGCGTACTTCGTCCTTTCTTGTTTGTATCTTTTCGGGCTGTTTCATATCTTCTCAATCAAAATTTGTTCGTACAATTCCGTGAATGCGTTACCGGCATAACGTGCCGTATCTCTGTCATGAAAGCAAAGCCGCTGGGTAATGCTTGCATGCGTAATTGTGGCTGCGCTATCCGTATCAGCAAATGCAAGTTTTGCTATACCTTTCCCGTTAGCGTCTTCGTGAATTTCAAAGTATGGATAATACTTCCTAACGTCAGTGTCGTTTATATCCATCTTGCATCCTTCGTTTAGGGCTTCCGTTATGGTTTCCAATTTGCGCCGGGCTATTTCGTCCTGTCTGAAACCTTGCGCCTTCATGCTTTGTTCGTTCATGGGTTCTATTCCCAACACGTTGCAAGCATCGGCGTATGACCTCACTCGTTCGGTTATCCCCTCATATTCCTGCTCATCTGTATAGAAGTCAAAAACGGTAGTATCTTCGTCTTCCTCCGTAAATTCTATTACTTTTTCCTGCGCTTCTTTCAATGTGTCAAAGCGTCCTATAAGTTCCGTTTCTTGGTCTTCAAGAAGTTTGTACAAAAAAATCTTTTTCATCATTTCGTGAATTTATTAGTTAAAACAATGTTCCTTCTTTGGGCTTCTGCGCATCCCCGTACAATATCCTACGTTGCCGGGCTATGGCTAAGCGCACTTCCTTTATTGCGTTCTCGCGTCCTAAAAGGCTTTCTTCATAATCCATAAGTTCCGCTTCGGTGGTGGCTAAGAAGTAGCCGCCGGAGGTAGCTATCAATCCGGGCAAAGCATCGGTAGTCCGTATGTGGTTTATTATCTTCCTGCATCGGGCTTCATCTATCTTATACCCTGCTATTGTCAGCCGCATTACGATCGTCCGGTTTGTTACCGCGTTCTCCTTTCCCGTCTTTGTCTTTAACCCTGCCAATATGACGGGTAAAAGCTCCTTTTCTTCGTACTCGGTAAGCGGTTGGGTTTCTTTATCAAATCCTTTGAGCATGGCTAAAAAGGTGTTTTGTTGAACTTGATTTTTAATCCCGGCTTCGCTATATGCACCGTTTTACCGGTCGCTTTCGCTATGCCGTTCCGAAAAGCCACACCATCGCCGTTTCCGTCGCTGATATGGATTAATACAATGTTGTTTACCGCTGAAAGGTCGTTCGCTTTCAAAGCGTCCAGACAGGTATAATAACTTAGGTGGCTTCTTCTTACCCTTTCCTGCAAAACTTCCGGTATCGTTCCGTCGGCTACTCTCCGGGCTAATATATCCGGGTCATAGTTGCACTCGATAAGAATGTTGCTTAACCCTTTGAACTTACAAGGCAAATAGAACGTATCGGTAGCGAATAGCACACCGCCGGTTTCCTCATGCCAAATGTAGAAGCCGAGCGGTTCTGCCGCATCGTGCTTCGTTTGGAATGGAATAACCACAAATCCGCCTAATCGAAACTGCCCGTAGTTCCCTGCACTGCCTTTTATCGGCGTTGGCTTATATCCGCCCTTGATGTACTTTTGTGCGCCCTCTATCGTTCCTTCAGAAGCGAATACCGGTATAGCGTAACTCAATACTTCGTTAATCCTCCCGGCATGGTCGCCGTGTTCATGCGTTACCAAACAACCTACGACTTTGCGCACGTTTCCATCCAAAGCGGCTAATACCTGCTTGAACGGTTTTCCGGCTTCAAGCAGCAGGGCTTCTCCTGCATTCTGCAAAACGTAGGAGTTGCCCTCGCTGTTAGACCCTATAACGGTAAGTTCCATAATCAGAAAGCCGGTTTAGCGTTATTGTTACCTCGCCCGTTACGTGCCGGAGGTGCTTCGCTTACGGGTGCTTGCGGCTGCGGTGCTGTGGTCGGTCTTACTTCCTCTGCACTTTCAAAACCGATAGCCGCCCCCGTATTCGCTTCTTCCCTAATCTCAACTGCAACCGCATCAATCACTTGCGTACTTGATTCGTCGCCATCGCCGAAGTCCGAGCCGGTTATATACTCGTATAAGGCTTTCTTTGCTTTCCGCTCTGCCTTCCCCCGTATTTGGTCGTTGCTGCTGTAATCATTCCTTGCTACGGTGGTGTTCACGGTAAAGCTGTTTTTCTCCCCGTTATGCTCGTAATTGATTTTGCAGGCTAATTCGGCGTATTGTGGGCTTTGGCTTTTGTCCTGCCCAATCTCTATCACGTAGCGCACACCCAATTTTTTAAGAAGTGCGGTATAGCCTTCTTTTGTCGGGTACATCCGTTCCGCTAAAATGTTGAATTGGTTTCCGGTCGGAAGCAAGCCTATTATTACCGCGTCTATGATACAATCACGCACAACGTCGCGGCTGTAAAGCGGCAATGTCTGCCCCTTCTTGTTAGGCTTCCCCGTCCTGTCGGTCATAAAGCCTATTTTAGTATTCATCAAAGGCATAAATACCTTATCCATAACTTCGTCTGTCAAGGCTTCGCGAAGCAATGTTACAATACTTACGGCGTTGAACGCCGCCGCTACGTTGCCCACTATTTCCAACGTCGTAGCTTCCTTGCAAGCTAAGGCGAATTTTTCTTTTGCGGCTTCAAGCGTAGCCGGTAGTTTACTTTGGCACATGGTTAATTCTATTTTCCGGGTTCTGTGAATAATTCGGCGAAGAATTTCGCGCCCTCCTGCTTAATCCGCTCATGCAGTCTTTGCATGGCTACAATTTCCGTAGCCTGTTTAACAAGCGGTGCAGATTCTTTCCGGGTAAGGAGTTCGGCTATTCCGTAAGTTATAGCCTTTCCGTTCCCACTGATTCCGATAATTGCCCCTGTTGCGCTTTTCCCTCTTTCGTCGGTTGTTTCCGTGTCGCAAGCAATCATCACAATTCCGCGCGTCTTCTTTTCTTTTGTCAATGGCTCTAATTGCGTTGCCACAATTTCGGTTGCTTTCTTGATAAAATCTCCTTCGGGTAAACTTTCCAATCTTGCACGTGTTTCGTCGCTCATCACTGCTTCCGTATCTTCTTCCACCGAAGCCGGAAGGCAATAGAAGTCCGTGTACAGGTCGGCGAACGTGGCGGCGGCGTAGTCGCTCATCGCTTCCGTTTTGAAGCAAAGCCGGGAGCCGATGCTCGCACCCGTAATCGAAGCCGCGGTAGCCGTAAGCGCACACGCAAGCCCGGCATTTTCGTAGTAGAATACCGGAAAGTATTTGTATTGGCTTCTGTTGTTCCAATCCGGCTTCCAACCTCCGTTGATGGCTTTTGTTATTACTGTCAGTTTGTGGTAAGCTAACATACTTTTGCGGTCTTCTTTCGGGAAAGCTGCTACCGCGTTTTCACTGATAGGCTGAATGTTCAAAACATTGCAAGCGTCCTCGTAGGACTTGATTTCTTTGTAGTTCATATTACTGTTATTTTATTGGTTAGAAATTGTTTACTGCAAAATCATCTTTCGTTACCACCAACTTTATAAGTTGGCTATTAACCGGTATAAATTCATTCACGCTTTCGGCTTCATCAACGAATATAGGTGCGCTTACGTCGTGAAAAGCGCAAAGGGTGTTTATTACGTCAAGCCCTGCGTTTACCTTTCCTGCCGCGTTTTTGTCTGAATACTTCACGCCGTCTATGTAGCAAATGCAGTCAGGCACTTGTTTCGCGTCTTCTATCTGTGTGCGGTACATCTTGAACTTTACCCGGCTGAATAAAGAGTTTACCCGGCGTTCTACTTCGTTCATTTGTGCCGTAACAAAATCGTCGATAGTCGTTTCTTCTGTCTGCAAGTTGGCTTTTTCCTGTGCCAATACTTCGGCTTCCGCTTTAAGTTCCTTAATTCGCTTCTCGTTGGTTTCAATCGTTGCACGTATATTCAGTTTGCGTTTCACTTCGTCAAGCTGAGCGGCTATCTCTGCTTTCCTCTTGCGAAGTCTTGCGGTATTGTCCGCTCCTCCGCTATCCGTTTTCGGCAGTCTTGCGGAAAGTGTTTCTATCTCGCTTTGAATCGTAACCCATTCCGGTATGTCTTCTCCTTTTATATCCGGTTCTGTACTTACTCTTGGATTCTCTGAAAGTGTCCTTTCCAATTTGGCACGTCTTTCCGCATAATCGGCTACGGCTGCTTGGTGCTTTTCTTCTTCTTGTTTGAGAAGTCCGTATAGTCTGTTTATTTCCGATTCTTGCGCGGCTATTTGGTCGGTCAGTTTCTTCCCGTTGTCGTTTATACCCTCCAACCGCTTTTCTTTGTCTTGGTAGAATTTGTTTCGTGCTTCTATCCTGTCGGCTTCATATTTTTGTAAAGCCGTCGCATCTGCGCATACGTGCTTGAATAATGGGCATACAAGGTTGTCCGTTTCTGCAAATTCTTCGGCGTTCACTTTATACCACTTCTCGCGCAGTTCGTCTTGCTGTATCGTATAACTTTGCTTTGTTGATTCTGCGCGGCTGATGTCGTTTTGAAGCCGGGTACGTTCCGCCTTGTAGCTCCGTTCCTCGTTTTGCTCGTTTGATGCTATTTGGCGTAACTCACGTTCCGCATTATTGTATGTTTCGTTTTTCTTGTATGCTTCGTTCCGAGCTTTGTCCTTAGCGTCAAACAATAGTTTTTGTTGCCGCGTCCTCTTTGCGTTAATTTCCCCTTGAATTTTCGCGGCTTGGTTGTAGGCAATACGGTTCGCTTCGGCTGCTGATGCTACCGATTCGTCTATTTGCGTAAGTTCTGCTTCCAAAGCGTCCTTTTCCTTTTCCAACGCTTCGTAATCCGGTGCTTCCGGCGTAACTTGCGTAATTGCGTTTATGGCTGTTGGTATCTTTTCGAGTTGTTCATTTACCTTTGCCTTCCGTGCGGATACCTCACGCTTGTAATCCTCCAAAGTTTTTCCGGTAAGCTGCGCAAGCAGAAGGGCAAACCGTTCGTTTCCTCTTGCTATTTCTTCGTCGCTTACGTTCCCGGCTATTTGCAGCAACATTTCACGTTGCGCCTTCCAATGAAGCGTAAGGAAATAGTATGGGTCTGTTATAATTTTGAAGACAGCTTCGGGTATGATGGCGTTAATACGCGCTTCATATTCCGCTTTTGTTTTCAATGGCACACCGTTGTAGAAAAAATCGGTATGGTGTCCTTTTAGCACTCTCCCGGTTTCTCCGTTTGGCACTTTCCATTCTTCAACCAATACCCGGCGGAGTTCCACGCTTTCAACCGCTCCCGTTTCGGTATCGGTAATCTCAAAAACTCCGGTAACTCCGTGTTCGAGGTCAGGAATGAAATTTCCGTTTTCGTCTGTAGTCTTGATGCCAAACTTGCTATCGGTTTCCCCTTCGCTGTTTTTACCCCAAAGAAGCCAACTAAAAGCATCCTTGATGGTTGTCTTACCTGTTCCGTTACGTCCGCTGATGGTTGTAACATCGTCGCTAAACTCTATTGCGACGTTCCGCAAGCCCTTGAAATTAACAAGCTGCAAGCGTTTGATAATTACTTGTTTATTCATATAGCTGAATTATTAAAAAAATTATTGTTTCTTGTTATTCTTCTTTGCAAGTTCCAACGCCTTATCAGCGTCGATAATAATCAATGCGCCAACCTGCGTTATCGCTTCGTCTATCTTGCCGGACTGCTTTAAGCGCGAAGCCGTTGTTTTGCTGCACCCTAAAAGTTTCTGCAACCCTTTCAGTCCGTACACATACCTTTTGGGCTTCTCCCGTTCTTCCGCTTCCGGCTTGTTTTCCCGTATAGCCCTTACCCTTGCTTCCACTTCATCCAAAAGTTCGCCGAGCGTAAGGTCTATAACCCTTTTGTTGCTATTTGTCGTTCTCATCTTTCGTCCTCCAATCCGTTGTCAAATTCATCATCAAAATCTTTTATATCCGGCAGTATTTTTCCGCCAATCCAAATTGAAGCCGTTAAGTTTCCGACTATCAGCGCAACCGCCCAAAGCGGTATAGAGTCCATATCAACGGCTAAGCAACAAAATGATAGCCCCAACCAAACAAGCAGCAGGTATTCGTACCATTTCAATGGTCTTTCCCACTGAATACCGAAAATTTCATATAGCTTCCTCATGCCCTAAAATTTAGAAAGTTGAAAGTATTATCTTCTCCTTCTTTGTTGCGTCTGACTATCCTTGCTATTCGTACCAACCTTTTATCTCTCCCAATTCTGAAAATATCTCCGTTACCGGATAACTCTCTCGGAAGCAATACAAGTAGGAGCACAATAGCTGTAATGGCACGTTTCAACGGGTCAAGACTTACGGGTACTCCGCACTTCGTACAAAACCACCATACGCACAACTCCGTAGCTTTCTGTATGCCCAATTTTGCGTATATGTTCCGGGCTGTGTTCTCGATGGTGCGCGTTGAAACAAACAACCTGCTTGCCACTTCCTTTTTGCTTGCGCCCCATGCGAGCAGCTCGGCTACTTGGTTTTCCCGTCTGCTTAGTTCTGCCTTGAAATTCATACGCCCCAAATGTTTGTAATACCGAAGCGGTTAAATACGCTTTCCACTGCTTCCGCCTGTGTTACTTTCGGCTCTATCTTGCCGTCGCGGTAAGCGTAGAAGCTGTTACGGTTGTTTATTCCCAATGCCCGGTACAACTCCGCTACCACCTCCTTGTATTCTCCCATTTTTACTTGGTTCAGCCCCTTTGCAAATCCGAGCCGCCCCGTTCTCTTGTTAGTGTCTGTCAATACCATAATTATTTGTTTTTATCGTTTATAATTCGTGCGCGGTAGTGGGTTTGCCCCACCTACGCCCGAAGCGTTCCGCGCTGCGGTGCTGTTTCCGCCGTCACCGGTTTATAGCCTTTACAAGAGGGATTCTCTTTCCGTTGGCTTATATGTGGTATTCCTCTTTCTGTATTACTTTGATACACTTTAAGAAATAACACACCCTTACCCGTCAAGCGGTTTTATCCTGCAACCACTTATCACGGCGTTGCCTGCAATCCTCCAACGTGTTTCCCACGCAGCTAAACAGTTCGCCATCCGTGTGCCGATAATCGTACTGCACGCGCTTAACTCTTTTCCTGCCTATCCGGGTACTGAATGTTTCGTACTTTTCACTTCCTGCGGCGCAAACGCTGCACCCTCTGTCATCGTTCATTGTTGTTGTCATATAGCTGTTATGTTTATAGTGTTATACAATCTGTTACTTACAATAAAAGGTTATACGCAGCCCCCTTCTAAGTTTGCACCGGCAGCAATCCAACCCCGATTCAAAAGCCCTTGTTACAAATTTGTCTGCTAAGGCTTCGCCTATCAATTCAAGAAGCCCGGTAACGCCTACTAATTTGTTTATGCGCTTTCCTTTTCCATCTATACCGCTTGCCTTTATCAAGAAATTGCGGTTAATTGTCTTACTTGTGTGTACCATATAGCTTTTATTTTTCTGTAAATTAGCGTGTTTTTGCTATTGCTGTCCGCCAATTTTTTGCTTAACTTTGCGAATGAATAACTAACACGGTGCAAATGTAATGTAAAAGCATACAACAAGCAAATAAAAAGCATACAATTTTCACCGTGTCTTTGATTTTTAACATTTATATACATTGAAATGCAATATGCAAAATGAAGGTGGTGTAAAAGAGCGACTTAAAGAGTTTGTTTCTTATTTGAATATAAGCGAAAGAGAATTTTGCCGTACTATTGGCGTAGGCTCTGCGTATATCGCAAGCATAAAGAAGTCTATTAAAGCAGACAAATTGGAATCAATAACAAAGCAATATCCGCAACTTAATCCCGTGTGGTTGATTCGTGGAGAAGGCGAAATGCTTATACCTGTACGCCCGGAAGAAGACAGTATGCCGAAAAGCACGGAATTAGCCCCTACGGAAATGCTGTATAAACTCCTTGAAGATGCCAAAGAGGAAAAGGCGCGTTTGCTCTCTATAATAGAAAGCCAACAAAGGACAATCGAAACGCTTGCCGAACTTACCAAAAAAGCCAATGCCCGAACGGACGGAAATGCCGGATGTGCCGCTGCCGTTTAGACTTCGGCAAAAAGGTTTCCTTATGGTAACTCTTATACATTATTATAGAGAGCGTTACGCTATGAAATTGGAAAAATAAAGCGTATTATAGTGATACTCCTAAACGCACAGAAACGCCCCTAATTTTGACGTTCTCCGCTTGGTTGGGTAACACTACCATTTTAATGAGAAATGCGCTTAAATCGAAAATTCGAGAAAAATAACTGAAAGCTGTATGATAGAAATAAATGTAGATAAGTATTATAGCAACCGGGCTTATTATCCCTTTATTCCCGGTTCAGTCTTTGACGCTTTGGAAAAAGCCTATTTGTCGGGAAAGGAAACGGCGTTAGTTCAGAAGTGTGATTATGAAACAATGGTGTCTAATATAAATGCTTCCTTATGCCGCGAACAACTGTAAACACTTCGCCTATTAGCGATGCTGTAAGCCGCCGTTTCTTTGTCGCTCTTGACGCGCTTATAAATACCGGTAGGGTTGATTCGCTCAACCAATTTTGCGAACTTCATAACCTTACTTCGGCACGTTATAGGGAAATGCGGCTGACTTATGGCATAACTCCCAATCCCCAACACAAACCACGTTATAAGAACTTGGAAATAGAAGCCATTTATACGATGGTGGCTAATTACCCTATATCCGCGCATTGGTTACTGACCGGGCGCGGCGAAATGATGACCGATAAGAAATGAAGTATAGCGTAAAGTTTCAACTATCAACCCGTGAAGGAATGAACGCAAAAAGCGTTCCAATCCGTTTGCGCGTATGTTATTCCGGGTATCGTATAGATATCCATTCCGGATATGTTATTGATGCTAATAAGTGGGATAAGGAAAGCCAACGGGTAACGCTTGGCTCTAAAAACTGCTATAAGCAAACTTCGGGCGAAATAAATAGGGGATTGGCTAATATGGTTTCTAAGGTTGAAGAAGTCCTAACACGCTTTGAACTCGAAAACCATCGAACGCCAACGCCAAAAGAATTTAAGCCGCTTTTCTATGCTTCAATCGGTCGGAACATTGCCGAAGAAAAAGAAGAAGCCCGGCAACAACCGCCGTGCTTCTTTGAGGTCTTTGACCGGTTTACTTCCGAAATGGGCGTTACTAATAATTGGACGAAAGCGACCTACACTAAGTTTGCAAGCATTAGGCATCACTTAATGAACTTTCGCCCGGAACTTTCCTTAGATGGCTTTTCAAAGTCTGACTTTGCCGCCTTTGTGTCTTATCTGCAAAAGGAAGAAGGGCAACTTAATACTACCGTCGCTAAAAATGTCGGTTTCGTTCGTTGGTTCTTACGCTGGGCTTCCGCAAACGGTTATTATTCCGGTGCCGCCCATTTGCAATATCGCCCACGTTTTAAGGGCTTGGACTGCAAGGAAGTTATATTTTTGACTTGGGACGAATTGCAACACTTCTTGAACTTTAAGTTTCCGCCTAATAAACCGTCGCTTCCTCCCGTCCGTGACGTGTTTTGTTTCTGCTGCTTTACCGGTTTGCGGTATTCTGACGTTGCCCGGCTCAAAGTTTCCGACATCAAACGTGATGCCGTACCTCCTTATATTTCTATCGTTACTAAAAAAACAACGGATAGGCTACATATTGAACTAAACAGCTATTCTCTTGCAATACTTGACAAATACAAAGGAATACGCTTGCCCAACAATAGGGCTTTACCCGTACTAAGCAACGTAAAAATGAATGAACATCTACATGAAGCTGCCGAAATCGCCGGAATAAACGAGCCTGTTAGTGTTGTGTCGTATAGCGGAAGTGAACGTAAAGAAGTGGTAGTACCTAAATACGCGGTTCTAACCACACATTGCGGAAGACGGACGTTTATAGTAAATGCGCTTCGTCTTGGCATACCGGCTTCGGTTATAATGGAATGGACGGGACATAGCGATTATAAAGCCATGAAGCCTTATATTAAAATAGTGGATGCGGCAAAAGCCGAAAATATGGCACGGTTTGACAACTTCGGGAAAACTGATAAGAACGGGTAAAATGTACACGCCCAAAAATACGCCCAAAAACAGATTTAATGTTTGATTATGGTAGTTTCAAATGGTATCACTTAAAACAATAAGACATAGACAGTTATATACTTGTTGGGTACGTCTGCCTATGTCTTAAAATAAACCTCTTAGAGCCT
>NZ_NFHZ01000021.1 GCF_002161555.1 Barnesiella sp. An55
TACATACGCTATCAAACGCTTGAAAACATAAAAACGCCCACAAAAGCCAAAAATGGGCGTTTTTATGGGCGTTTAATTCTTAACTTGCTGATATTCAGCATTGGAAGCGGAGATACAGGGACTCACCAAACGATATGGTTCCCTTACGGCGGTTGAGAACATCACGTTCGAGGTGCGACGGGGCGAACTTTTTGGCCTCATCGGGCCCGACGGTGCCGGCAAGACCACGCTCTTCCGCCTGCTCACCACGCTGCTCGATCCCGATGAGGGGCGTGCTGTGGTCGATGGGCTCGACATCGTGACGCAATACCGCGAGATACGCAAGCGGGTGGGCTATATGCCCGGTCGCTTCTCGCTCTACGCCGACCTGTCGGTGGCCGAGAATCTCGACTTCTTTGCCGCTCTCTTTGGCGTGAAGGTCAAGGACAATTACGATTTGATTGCCCCCATTTACCGGCAAATCGAGCCTTTCAGCAAGCGGCGGGCCGGCAAGTTGTCGGGGGGAATGAAACAGAAACTGGCGCTGTGCTGTGCCCTTATACATCGCCCCTCGGTACTCTTTCTCGACGAGCCCACGACGGGAGTCGATGCCGTGTCGCGCGGGGAGTTCTGGGATATGCTTTTCGACCTGAAACGACAGGGCATATCGATATTGGTCTCTACCCCCTACATGGACGAGGCGTGCCGGTGCGATCGCATTGCCCTGTGCAACAACGGGCATCTGTTGGGCATAGATACCCCGGCCGGTATTGTGGCGCAGTTTGACGAGCCGCTCTATGCCCTCTCGGGCGACGATATGTATGGGTTGCTGCTGGCGGCCCGGCAGGCCGAGGGGGTGAAGGAGTGCTATCCCTTCGGGTCGGCCCATCATCTGGTGGTGGCTCCGGGGTTCGATGCCGAAGCTTTTGCCCGGCAGTTGCGCCAGCAGGGTTTCGGCGGGGTAACGATACAGCCGGTGAAGGCCGGAATCGAAGATGTATTTATGAAATTGATGCAACAATGAGCGACGTAATCATATCGGTAAAGGATTTGTGCAAGTGTTTCGGCGACTTTACTGCCGTCGATCACATCACTTTCGAGGTGCAGCGGGGCGAGATATTCGGTTTCCTGGGTGCCAACGGTGCCGGCAAGACTACCGCCATGCGCATGCTGTGCGGGTTGAGCTATCCCACCTCGGGCAGTGGCCGGGTGGCGGGTTTCGATATCTGCACGCAGGGCGAGCAGATCAAGCGGCACATCGGGTATATGAGCCAGCGGTTCTCGCTCTACGACGACCTTACGGTGCGCGAGAACATACGCCTCTATGCCGGCATCTATGGCTTGGGCCGTTACGAAACGCTGCGACGCACGGTGTCGGTGCTCAACCGGTTGCACTTCAGGGACGAGGCCAACACGCTGGTGGGGTCGCTGCCGCTGGGTTGGAAACAGAAGCTGGCCTTCTCGGTAGCTACGCTGCACCGGCCCGAGGTGGTCTTTCTCGACGAGCCTACGGGTGGGGTTGACCCGGTGACGCGCCGGCAGTTCTGGGAGATGATTTACGAGGCGGCATCGGGCGGTACCACCGTCTTTGTCACCACGCACTATATGGATGAGGCCGAGTATTGCTCGCGGGTGTCGATTATGGTCGATGGCAAAATCGAGGCGCTGGGAGCACCGGCCGAATTGAAGAAACAATATGGGGCCGAGTCGATGGACGAGGTATTCAGAATCTTGGCCCGGGGAGCCAAACGGAGTGAGTGATATGAGTGGATTTTTACATTTTGTCAAGAAAGAGACGCTGCACATTCTGCGCGACCGGCGCACGATGCTCATCGTGCTGCTCATGCCGGTAGTGCAGGTGCTGCTCTTCGGGTTTGCCATCTCGACCGAGGTGAACAACATCCCCTTCTTTGCTGTGGCTCCCAACCGCACCGAGGCGGTGCGGCAACAGATCGAGCGCATGAGTGTCAATCCCTATTTCTTGTTCAAGGGCTATATCGACCAGTCGCGCATCGACCGGGTGTTGCGCAGCGGGCAGGCCACGGCCGTGGTCGTCTTTGCCGACGATTACGATCGCCTGGTCGAAGGGGCTGCGGCTGGGGCTGTCGATGAGGTCGCGGTGCAGTTTATTCTCGATGCCTCGAATCCCAACAATGCCGGTACCGGCCAGATTTATCTGCAACGGGCTTTCCTGGCCGACGGTTCGACGGCGGCCGGTTCGGCTCCGGCCGTGCGCATTCTCTACAACCCGCAGATGAAGAGCTCGTATAACTTCGTGCCCGGCATCATGGGCCTCATCTTTATCCTCATTTGTGCCATGATGACCTCGGTCTCGATTGTGCGCGAGAAGGAGAGCGGCACGATGGAGGTGCTGCTCGTGTCGCCGGTGCGTCCTATCTGGATTATCTCGGCCAAGATGATACCCTACTTTCTGCTTTCGTGCCTGGCTCTGGCAACCATTCTGCTGCTGGCCCACTATGTACTGGGTGTACCCATGTCGGGGTCGATGGTAGGGCTGGTGGGACTCTCGCTGCTCTATCTGGTGCTCTCGTTGGCGTTGGGTCTCTTTATCTCGACGGTCTCGCACACACAGGTGGTGGCGATACTCATCTCGGGCATGCTGCTCATGCTGCCGGTGATTATGCTCTCGGGCATGCTTTTCCCGGTCGAGAATATGCCCGGCATCTTGCAAGCGCTCTCGTGTGTGGTACCGGCCCGGTGGTATATCGAGGCGGTGCGCAAGCTGATGATTGGCGGGCAGTCGTTTGCCGCCGTGTGGCAAGAGAGTGCTATCCTGTTGGGCATGACTGTGGCCCTGGTGGCTGTAGCCTTGAAGAAGTTTAACGATAAACTCGAATGACGATGAGAACCTTGCGTGTGTTGCTGGAAAAAGAGTTCCGCCAGTTTATGCGGAATGCCTTCATGCCCAAGATGGTGATACTTTTCCCCCTGCTGGTGATGCTGGTTATCCCGTGGGTGGCGACGATGGATGTGCGTCATGTGGGGGTATCGGTGGTCGATAACGACCATTCGGAAGCCTCTCGCCGCATCGTGGAGAAGTTGCGTGCGTCGGACTACTTCAGCCTCAAGAGTGTGACCGAAAGTTACGAAGAGGCCTATGCGTCGCTCGAGGCGGGCGAGGCCGATGTGATACTCTCCATCCCCGAGAATTTCGAACGCTCCCTGGCCGGGAGTTCGCCCCGCCGCATAGGCATCGATGTGAACGGTACCAACGCCCTCAAAGGGGGGCTGGGTTCGCAATACATGACCCAAATCGTGCGGCAGGCACTTGCCGAGTTGCGGCAGGCGCAGGGGCCCGTGGAGGCAGCCGACCTCTTTGTCGTGCAGAATCGCTACAATCCTACGCTCAACTATCAATATTTCATGGTGCCGGCATTGATGATTATTCTGCTGGTGCTCATCTGTGGTTTCCTGCCGGGGCTGAATCTGGTGAGTGAGAAGGAGTTCGGTACCATCGAACAGATCAACGTCACCCCCGTGAGCCGGTTCCTCTTTACGCTGGCCAAGCTCATACCCTACTGGATTATCGGATTCGTAGTGCTTACCATTGCCATGTTGCTGGCCTGGTGGGTCTATGGGCTCACTCCGGCCGGGTCGATTGGCTGGGTCTATCTGGCAGCTCTCTTTTTTATCCTCACCATGTCGGGGTTGGGTATCATCATCGCCAACCGCTCCTCGACCATGCAGCAAACCATGTTTGTGATGTTCTTCTTCATCATGATTTTCGTGCTCATGAGCGGGCTGCTCACCCCCATCGAGTCGATGCCTGCCTGGGCACGCTACATCACCTATCTGTTGCCGCCCCGTTACTTTGTCGAGGTGATGCGGGCCGTCTATCTCAAAGGAGCCTCGCTCGTGGAGTTGTGGCCGCAGTACCTCGCCCTGGTGGGTTATGCCGGGCTCTTCAACGCCATGGCGGCCCTCACCTACAAGAAGCAGTCGTGAGGAGAGGGAGGTGCAGAAAACAGTTTTCTCGGGGAGTCGATATGTGTGGGGGATGTTGGGCACATAGGAAAAGTTGGACGTTGAGGAGTCAAGCGGAAAAATTCGATATAAATTTTTATTAACATACATGTGTATATTTTATGCGCAGGTATTGTGCTATCTTTGTCATATCCGAAGCGGAAACGGATATTTCGGTATCGGTTTTTTGCAGTGGGGAAAAATCATTATCTTTGGAGAAGATAAGATGCGGCCCGGCAAGGGCTGCCACAGAAACCGAGTATGACTCGTTTTTTACTTGTTTGTATAACTGTTAACTTATAAAGCTATGGCACTGAAACCAGGAGATAAAGCCCCCGAAGTATTGGGCGTGGACCAATCGGGCAAAGAGATACGTTTGAGCGACTTCGCCGGTCGCAAGCTGGTACTTTATTTTTATCCCAAGGACAACACCCCCGGCTGTACGGCCGAGGCATGCAACCTGCGCGACAACTATGCCAACCTTCAAGCAGCCGGTTATGCTGTGGTGGGGGTGAGCAAAGACAGCGAGGCTTCGCATGTGAAGTTTATCGAGAAACAGGCGTTGCCCTTCCCGCTGATTGCCGACACGGCGCTGACGCTGAACGAGGCCTTTGGGGTATGGCGTGAGAAGAAGATGGCGGGCCGCACCTACATGGGTACCGTGCGCACCACCTTTATTATCGACGAGAACGGTGTGATTGCCGATGTAATCGAGAAGGTCGATACCAAGAACCACGCCGCACAGATTTTGAAAAAGTAAATAAAAAAATAGGAACGATTATGGAAGAACAACAAGCTACTGCCGGTGCCGGAAAGCGGGTGCCGGTGCCGTCGGAGAAACTGAAAGCCTTGCAGGCGGCCATGGATAAAATCGAAAAGAGCTACGGCCGTGGCGCCATCATGAAACTGGGCGACGACTCGGTCGAGGAGGTGGCCGTGATTCCCACCGGCTCTATTGCGCTGAATGCGGCGCTGGGTGTGGGTGGTTATCCGCGCGGACGTATCATCGAGATTTACGGTCCCGAATCGTCGGGTAAAACCACGCTGGCTATCCATGCCATTGCCGAGGCCCAAAAGGCGGGTGGTATTGCCGCCATTATCGATGCCGAGCATGCCTTCGACCGCTTCTATGCCGAGAAGTTGGGTGTCGATGTGGAGAACCTGTGGATCTCGCAACCCGACAGCGGGGAGCAGGCTCTCGAGATTGCCGATCAGTTGATACGTTCGTCGGCTGTCGATATCGTGGTTATCGACTCGGTAGCGGCCCTTACGCCGAAGGCCGAGCTCGAGGGCGACATGGGTGACTCGAAGATGGGTTTGCAGGCCCGACTCATGTCGCAGGCCCTGCGTAAACTCACGGCTACCATCAGCAAGACCAACACAACCTGCATCTTCATCAACCAGTTGCGCGACAAGATTGGGGTGATGTTTGGCAACCCCGAGACCACGACGGGTGGTAACGCCTTGAAGTTCTACGCTTCGGTACGTCTCGATATCCGCCGCATCAGCCAGCTCAAGGACGGCGACGAGGTGATTGGTAACCAAACCCGCGTGAAGGTGGTGAAAAACAAGGTGGCACCTCCCTTCCGCAAAGCCGAGTTCGATATCATGTTTGGCGAGGGTATCTCGCGTTCGGGCGAGATTATCGACCTGGGTGTCGATAAAGGCATCATCAAAAAGAGCGGTTCGTGGTTCAGCTATGGCGATACCAAGCTGGGGCAGGGTCGCGATGCCGCCAAGAAGTGCGTTGAAGACAATCCCGAACTGGCCGACGAACTCGAAGCCGCTATCATGGAGGCCTTGAAACCTTCCAAGTAAGCGTCAATCGATTATACACATTCATACAACGAGGGCAAACCTTTATATTCCAGAGGTTTGCTCTCGTTGCTTTTATGCAGAGGGTGAACCTTTGAGGATAATCTTTTTATGTTTTTTATATTTTCTTGCCGAATTTTGTAGGCTATTTGAAGTTTTATCCTAACTTTGTCATATCAATCGCAGTTATGTACTACCCAATTGTGCTGGATAGTGGTAACGTTGAATAGAAAGGGGACTGAAATCGATGCAAAGGATGTATCGTGTTCTGGATACGTTAAAAATCTTGACTGCAATGAGAGTAACGATAAGATGCAAACAGTAGCTGTTTGTAGGTATAAACTTAATTCTTAATTCATTAGTTTCGTTATGAGAAAAACATCTAAAATCGTGATGGGTTCCCTGATGGGAATCTGTGGACTCATGCTCGCTTCTTGTGGAGGTGATGCCTTGTCGAAAAGCAGTGCCAAAAGTGCATTGGAGGACCAGCTGGTTATGTTTCAGGATAGTAGCCAAGTGGTGAGATTGGTGACAGGTTACTACGAAGAGAATGACGAGGATTCTCGTTTTGCCCTGAAGAAATTGGCCGCTGCCGGTGTGATTGACTACAAGGTCGATTTGATTATCGAGACTCGGCAAGGTTGGTACACCCGCCAGTATAATCATTATTTTGTAACTGTAAATCTCACCGAAGAGGGAAAGAAGTATATCGTGAGTGATCCTGTGACCGAGATTGTCGATAAAGATATGGAGGTAGAGGTGAAAGAGGTGGCTTATCCCGAGGATAGCGTAGCTCCCGGTGACGACCTGAACAGCATTACCCCGGCGGTAGAAGCTGAACTTGAGATACCCTCCGATATAGATAATTCGTCGTCGAGCAGCTTGTCGTCGCGTAGTTCGTCGTCTTCCGGAACAAGTGTATCGGCTGCAGCCAGTGATTATGAGAGAGCTCTTGCCAAGGTTCACTCCGAAGAGTATTACCTCTTGTCGCACAATAACAAGATTGTGAAGATACAGAAAATCTATTGTCCCGAAGAACAGGAGAAGCAGGGGTTGGCCTCTTGTGTGTATATCTATGAACACAGCGACGTGACTCCGTTTGGTCGCATCCTGAATGGGGTGACCGAGGGCGATCGTGTTAAATCGGCTGCCAAATTTGTGAAATTTATAGGATCCGGTTGGGAGGTTCAGGAGGAGTAATGTAGGCCAAGATTGGTAGTCTTGTCGAATCTGTGTTGGGCTGCGATGAGACTCGATACCATAATTATTTGTGTTACACAGTGGGTGTGCCCGGTGGATGTTTACCATCGGGCACAATTTTTAGAGGCGAGTGTGAGGCGTATCGGATACAGGCGTGTCATAGCCGTAAGCCGGAGGATAATCGCTGTGTGAGGTCAATAGCATTGCAATTCAAACTGTATCTGACTGAAGTCACGGTGTTCCAGATCGTGCCGCCTGATGTAGAAGTAGAGGCTGCCGCAGTCGCCAAAAGAGATATCGACCTCTGGCTCCTCGATGCTGTTGAGTTGCAGCAGCAGTATCCATTCGCGGGCCGACTCGGTGCTGTAACTGTCGGGCTTTTCGCCACGGGCTCTCGATTCGCAGGCTTCGGCAATACCGTTCTGGATGAGCGAGGCATATCCCAGCATGCGCCCGGCCGATTCGACGCTGGGGTATCCCCAGCTGCCCAAGCGTTGTTCGATAAGGTCCCAGTCGGTATAGGCATGGGCATTTTGGTCATAGCCCGTGAGGCTGTAGTAGTCGTCCCAGTCGGGAGCGGTGCGTTGGTTGTAGAACTTGAGACCCATCTCGTGCAGTCGTTGGGCGTCGGTGAGGTCGTCGGGAAATTCGACCACACACAACTCGGCTGCGGGAGTAGGGGTGTAGAGCAGTTTGGCACCTTTGCCGTTGAGCCACGGTTGGTTTATGTGGTCGTAGAAGAGGTAGAACATCCCTTCGTGAGGCAGCAGGTTGTCGGTATCATAGGGGGCCAGCTCTTCACAGTTGATTTGCAGGAGGAAAGTCAAAGCCATCTCCTGGCCGAGTTCGGTGGTGTAGTGGGGCCATTTCCATTTGGGGGGCAGTGCCGGTTGTCCGCCGAATTTGGATTGCAAGGGCGAAATCTTGTTTTTGGAGTCGAAGTCGAAGAAGATGCCGTTGCGGGCCATCGTGTCGAGTTGCTCTCTCAAGGAGCGTTCCTTGTCGTTCTCGGGGGAGGGTTGGCGGGTGTCCCGATGTCGCCTGAATAGATTCCAGAAGCTTTTGGTGTCGTCCATGGTGAAGATGTTGATTATAGGTTGAGACACAAATGCCCGAACTTACGCATAGTAGGTTCGGGCATTGGTATAAAGATTAGGTGTAAGTTTCGTAATTATTTGGCCGGGGTTTCCTGTGCGGGAGCCTGTTGAGCCGGAGTTTCCTGTGCAGGAGCCTGTTGTGTGGCTGCGTCTTGAGCAGGAGCGGCGGCGTTGCTGTTACCGGTGGCCGAAGTTTCGAATCCGGGAAGAGCAGCAGGAGCTTCGGTATTTACGACGTCTTTGATTTCCGAACCCGAGGTTGCCTGACTGTTGTGCGATACAAATACAGTGGCTATGCTTAAAACCATGATTACGATGGCGAGTGTCCAAGTGGCTTTTTCTACGAAGTCGGTTGTTTTGCGAACACCCATAATCTGGTTGGAGGAGGCGAAATTAGAGGCCAGACCTCCTCCTTTGGATTTCTGTACCAATACGATGCCTATCATCAGCAACGAAGCCAAGATGATAAAAACGGTTAATACTACTGACATTTTCTGTTATTCTGTTTTTATGTTAATAATCAATTTCTCCAAAAATCTTATTTGGTCTGCAAAGTAAATATTTTTTTCTGGATATTTCAAACTTAATTTTTTAATTATTTGCAAAGCTTTTTCATATCTGCGCTGTTTGATGTAGATTTTTGCCAGACTTTCGGTGAAGAAGGTGTCGTCGGCAGCGGGTTCGGGAGATGGTGTCGTGGCCGTATTTTCCCGCTCGGTCGGGCTTTTGCGGGCAGGAGCTTGTGCAACAGGTTGTTCGCTTTTGCGGCTGGGTGAGGTTTTGGCCTCGGCTGTCGGTTGCGAAGGGGTTTCGGCGGGCTCGGCCGTGTCGCTGTCGTGCAACATGCTCATGTAGTCGGTTTGAGCGATGATGTTGCCCGAGATGAGCTTCTCGAGGCTCTCCTCGGTAGGCAGTTTTCCTCCCTTTTGGTAGGTTCCCAGGAAGAGGTCGATGGCCTGCATGGTGGTATCGGTGTGGGGAGCCTTGGGATAAAGGTCGGCAAAAGATTCCTTATCGATACCGAGCACAGTCTCGAGGTGTTCGCCGGGGCTGGCATGGAGCAGCGCCTGCTGGATGCGCGGCTCGTCGGGCAGGGTGCCGGGCGTATATCGCAGATAGAGCAGTTGCGGAATGGTAAAGTAGGGATAGTCGGCGGCCATTTGGTCGGCGTCGGCTCGGGCGATGGGTTGGTCGCAGACCCCATTCAGCAGATTGCGTATTTGTTCGCGTGAAATCATGGCTTTACCAGTTGGCTACGGTTGCATTGAAAATCTGATCTACCAGCTCGTCGGTGATTTGCTGTATCAACTCATCCTGAACATCGGTCAGCATCTGGGTGCTCGAGAAGTCTTTGTACCCCGAGAAGGATTGGTTTTCGATGCTGTATTGAGGGTCTTTGGTGTTGGTGAAACGTATCCTCACGGTAATGGTGAGCCGCGTTTGCGAGGCGTAGGCATTCTCGGTCACGGCCTGGGGGGTGAGGTCGTAGTTGGTTATCTCGCCCTCGAGTTGCAGGTCGCCGCCACTATTGACGATTTGCAGACGGGTCTGGCGCGTATAGGCGTTCTTCAGCGAGTTGGTGAAGAGCTCTTCGAGCGGGGGATAGACCAGGGCTGCCTTGATGGGGAAGTTGGAAATCGAGATGGTTTTGGTGGTTGCGTAGTTGATCGAGGCTCCGTTGAACTTGTAGGAGATGCTGCAAGAGGTGAGAGCGACGAGCAGTATGGCGACAAAACGTTTCATAGGCATGGTGTTGTGCTTATTCGAGGTTGTATTCTTTGATTTTGCGATAGAGGGTCCGTTCTGAGATTTTCAACTCCTCGGCAGTTTTTTTTCGCTTCCCGTGGTTGCGAATGAGTGCCTTGCGGATGGTCTCTTTTTCGGTATCTTCGAGCGTGGTGGGTTGCAGTTCTACGGCCTCGTTGGGAATCACTTCGCCCTCGGTCTCGGCAATGGTTTTGCCTTTGGAAGTAGGCACATGCACGGGTACGGCCGTGGGGATGGTCGTGAGGGCCATCGAGTGGGGCACGGCTATGGGTTGGGGCTGTGGAGCGAACGAGGCTGTTTGTGCCCCTTTGGTGAGTTCCTCGACTTTGGCGTGCAGGTCGGCCAACTCCTTCTGCATCTCGAAAAGTGTTTTGTAGAGCATCTTGCGCTCCTTCTCGAAGAAGGTGCGGTCTTGCTCGCTCGGGGCCGATCGGGTAGGCAGTTTTTCTATGTTGTATTGGGGCAGATAGGCTTGCAGGGTGGCGCCATCGACCTCGCGGTTGGTCTCGAAGATAGAGATTTGCTCGGTAATGTTTTTCAGCTGGCGCACATTGCCCGGCCAGCGGTAGTTGAGCAGCACGTTGCGGGCATCGTCGGTGAGCTGGATTACCGGCATGCGGTACCGCTCGGCAAAGTCGGTCGAGAATTTGCGGAAGAGCAGGAGTATGTCTTCGGCCCGCTCGCGCAGGGGCGGAATCTCGATGTGTATGGTGCTGAGGCGGTAATAGAGGTCTTCGCGGAATTTGCCCTCCGACACGGCTTTGACCATGTCGAGGTTGGTGGCGGCTACGATTCGGACGTTGGTTTTCAATACGGTCGATGAGCCCACCTTGAGAAACTCGCCGCTCTCGAGTACACGCAGCAGACGGGCCTGGGTGGTGAGGGGCAATTCGCCCACCTCGTCGAGGAAGATGGTTCCGCCATCGGCCTCTTCGAAGTATCCCTTGCGGGCCGAGAGAGCGCCGGTGAAGGCTCCCTTTTCGTGACCGAAGAGCTCGGAGTCGATGGTCCCCTCGGGTATGGCACCGCAGTTGACGGCAATGTATTTCCCGTGTTTGCGGGAGCTGTTGGCATGGATAATCTGCGGGAAGAACTCTTTGCCGGCACCGCTCTCGCCGGTGATGAGCACGGCCAGATCGATGGGGGCGATTTGCAGGGCCCGGGTGATGGCCCGTATCAGGCCCGGGGCGTTTCCTATGATGCCAAATCGCTGTTTGGTTTGCTGTACTTCTGCGGGAATCATGACTCTTGAATAATTATGGTTACAAAGATAGTGAAAGGTGAGCGCAGAGGAAAAGGGGAAACGAAGTTCCTAACTTTTACTATGCCGAACCGCCTCCTGTCTTCTCCAAGGATAAAGACAGTGAAAGTGTGTGGAGAATAAAATGTCGAAACGGGTTTCAGATATTTTTATCCTCGTCTCTCTCCTATCTCCCCCAAAGATAAGCAAAATAAAGGAATAGTAGCAGACTGACTCCCTTTTGAATGTTATTTTTTAAGTTTTCTCAACTTATAGGTCTCTTGTCGCAGGAAAGAACCCAGCTCTTCGGTGGTGCGATACTGTGCCAGGGTTTCGGGCGAGATGACGTTGCCCACCGAGAGGTGTATGGTCTGGTGTTCCTTCTTGAATACCTCGGCCGGCAGGCGCATGGCTCTCAATTTCCAGCTGATGAGGCCCAGCAGATTATACAGCAGGGAGTTGTGGCCGTGGAAATAGACGGGAAGCACGGGCTTCTTTATCTGTTGGATGAGCCGTATGATGTTGGGTTGCCACTCCCGGTCTTCGATTTTAAGATTCCATTTGAGGCGCGACACGGCTCCTGCGGGGAAGAACCCGAGCGGATGGCCGGTCTTGGCTTGCATGAGGGCCTCGCGTATCCCGTTCAGGGAGACGTAGCGGCGGTCGGGGTTGGAGTAGGGATCGACAGCGATGAAGTTGTCGGACATGGCCTGGATGTAGTTGAGTATCCAGTTGACCATCACTTTATAGTCGGGGCGACGTGCGGCAATCAGTTTGATGATGATGACGCCGTCGAGAGCTCCGAAAGGGTGGTTCGATACGGTCACAAACGAGCCTTCGGGCAGGTGGTCGAGCTGCTCTTCGTTGTCTATCTTGCAGGTGATATCCAGATCGTCGATAATGGCATTGACAAAGCTGGCCTCTCGCAGGTCGCAATGGCGTCCGTACAGTGCATTGATATCGTCGATTTTACAAATTTTGATTAGCCGTTGGAGGATTTTTGCACCTCGCTCGTTGTCTAATTGTGGTATAATATTTTGTAAATCAGAGATATCTAATATGCTTCTTTTCATCTTTGAGTTTATGTCGGTTAAATCTTAATTCTCAATTGCGTGGACAAAAATAAAGATAATAACGATTGTAATACACAAAAGTGTGCAAAAAATTTCGGTTTATCCCATTTATACAGTGAGCATATAGCTTATGCTCATATAAATGAGCATGCCTATGATGTCGTTGGTAATGGTGATAAAGGGCCCCGTGGCTATGGCCGGGTCGATTTTGAAACGCTCGAGGGTGAGGGGCACGAGGGTGCCGAATATCGAGGCGAATATCACGACGGCAAAGAGCGAGAGTGATACCGAAATCGTGGTGGCCATGTTGTCGAGGAAGAACCAGTTATAGACAAAGACAAGCAGCGAAATCATGCAGGCATTGATGAGGGCTACGCCCAACTCCTTGAACAGTTGTTTGCCGGCCGATTTCATGTCGAGTTTGCCGTTGGCCAGGCCCTGCACGACGATGGCCGATGATTGTATGCCCACGTTCCCGCCGGTACCACCGATGAGGGGAATGAAGAGGGCCGTTGCCGGGTTACGGGCGATGTTGGCCTCGAAGTTGCCCAGGATTACCGAGTTGGCCAGACCGCCGAACATGCCGATGAGCAGCCATGGCAACCGGGCCGCTGTTTGGGTGAAGACGGTGTCGTTTGACTCGACGTCTTGCGAAAGACCCGATGCCAACTGGTATTCACGTTCCGACTGTTCGCGCACCTCGTCCATGACGTCATCGACGGTAATCTGTCCCACCAGCCGCCCGATGCTGTCGATTACCGGCACGGCCACCAGGTCGTATTTCTCGAAGGTGACGGCTACCTCTTCGATGGGGGTGTCGGTCTTGACCGATACGGGGTCTTTGCGCATGACGTGTTTAATCTTGGAGGCCGAGGGGTTGGTAATCATCTTCTTGAGGGGAAAGACTCCTTTGAGCCGGTCGTCGTCGTCCACCACATAGACGTAGTAGAGTTCGCCCAACTCTTCGGCCTGGATGCGCATCTGTTTCACGCACTCGGGCATACTCCAGTTTTCGTTCACGACCACCATCTCGGTGCCCATGAGACCACCGGCGGTGTCCTCGTCATACTTCAACAGATCGACAATGTCACCGGCCTGTTCCACGTCGTCGATGTGCGAGAGAATCTCTTCCTGGGCGTCCTCGTCCATTTCGCGAATGAGGTCCACGGCGTCGTCGGAGTCCATGTAGTCGATAAACTGCTTGGCAATGACCTCGCTGGGCAGTTGCTTGAGCATCTTCTTGCGATCGTCCTCGTCCAGCTCGAGCAGCACGTCGGCCGCCTTTTCACCGTCGAGCAGCATGTAGATATACTCGGCCTCGTCGAGGTTGAGCTGCTGGTACAGTTCGGCAATATCGGCGGGGTGCAAATCTTTGAGCAGTTCGCGAGCCTTGTCTTTCTCGTCGTTCTTGATGATTTGCTGAACGTTCTGTATATATTCAGGAGTAAACTTTTCCATGTTTCTACCTCCTTGGGTTTGAGGCCGGAACAGGGTGGGGCGTGCGACGGTATTCCGGCAGTTTGTTTATTGGATGATATAACTCTCTAACAGATTGGTGAGGGCGATGAACCGCTCGACCGACAGGCGCTCGGGGCGTTCGTCGAAAATGGGGTCGGACAGGACTTCGCACTCTTTTCCCACCAGGCTCCTCAATGAGTTGCGCATGGTCTTGCGTCGTTGGTTGAAGGCTGTTTTGACAATCTGTTTGAACAGCTGCTCGTTGCAGCCCAACTGCTCGACTTGGTTGCGGGTCATCCTGATAACCGCCGACTTGACTTTTGGCGGCGGGTTGAACACGTGTTCGGGAACGGTGAAGAGGTATTCGATATCATACCAGGCCTGCATCAGTACACTCAGTATCCCGTAGGTCTTGTTGCCGGGAGGGGCGGCCATGCGTTCGGCTACCTCTTTCTGAATCATGCCGCTGCAACAGGGTATGCGGTTTTTATAGTCGAGTATCTTGAAAAATATCTGGCTCGAGATGTTGTAGGGATAGTTGCCTATGACACAGAACTGCCCGTCGTAGAGTTGTGCGAGGTCGAGCTTGAGAAAGTCTTTTTCGATGATGCGACCGCGCAGTTCGGGGAAGTGGTCTTGCAGGTATTCGACCGACTCGGGGTCGAGCTCGACCACCGTGAGGTCGTGGCCTTTGTCGAGGAGATAGCGGGAGAGTACTCCCATGCCGGGACCCACCTCGAGAACGGGCATCCCCTTGTAGGCGTCAAGCGTGGCAGCAATGGCCTCGGCGATGTTCAAATCGGTGAGGAAATGCTGTCCCAGCGATTTCTTGGGTTTGACCGTGTAGCTCATGAAGGTTCCCGTTTCAGTTGTGAGTCAATAAAATTCTTACAGCGGAGATTTTTCGTGCCTCCGTTCGCTACAAAGTTGAAGATAAACCTTTATCTTTGCGGCATACAAAGGTATAATAAATTTTTAAAACGGGAAAATTGAAAAGGATAATCCGCGATATTGTAAAATATCTGCTTCCTCTGCTCTGCGGTGTATGGTTGTTCTGGTATGTATATCAAAAACTGGATGTCGAGACCATATTCCAAATCCTTAAAACCGATGTCAACTATTTCTGGGTGGTACTCTCGATGGGAGTCGCCGTCTTCAGCCATATAGCCCGGGCCTTGCGCTGGCGGCTGCAACTGCGTGCATTGCAGATAAACCCCTCGATGCGGGTTCTGGTCAATGCCATCTTTGGGATGTATGCCATGAATCTGCTCTTCCCCCGGTTGGGTGAGGTGTGGCGCTGCGGTTATGTGGCTCAGCGCGAGAAGGCCTCGTTCAGCAAAGTGCTGGGGTCGATGGTTTCGGACCGTCTCTCCGACACGGTGATGGTGGCGTTGCTCACGCTGCTGGTCTTTTTCATGCAGATGAAACCCTTCCTTCGCTTTCTCGACGAGAATCCCTCGATCGAGGCCGGTGTGAGGGGGGTGCTCACGTCGGTGTGGCTCTATGTGGGTATAGCGCTCTGTATCGTAGCCGTGGTGTGGTTTTTCCGCACCAATAGCCAGAGCCGTTTCGTGCAGCGCATACGGGGGCTCATGGCCAACGTGTGGGCCGGTTTTGCTTCGATTGTGACCATGCATGGCAAGTTCCAGTTTATTTTCTATACGCTCTTTATTTGGTTTTGCTACTTTATGCAATTATATTTGTGTATATTTGCTTTCCCCAGTACGTCGCATCTGACGGTCCCGGCCGTATTGCTGCTGTATGTGCTGGGCAGTTTGGGCATGGGCCTTCCCGTGCAGGGCGGTATCGGGCCGTGGCATCTGGCGGTAATCGCCGGGCTCTCTTATTACGGCATAACCGGCAACGAGGCCGGAGCCTTTGCCTTTGTGGCCCACGGTTCGCAAATGGTATTGATCGTATTGATTGGAATATATGCCTTCATTTCGATGGCGTGCGATAAAAAGAAACCCCGGGGCGAACGGGTCGTGGAAGATATTGTGACGGAGATTCCCGAGTCGGACCGCCCTTAATTTAAGGATTAAAATATAATTACTATGGACAGCAAAATCACATCTCTTCAGCCGCAGGCTGTGTGGAAACACTTTCAGGCGATTTGTCAGATTCCCCGTCCGTCGGGACATCTCGACAAGATTACCGAGTACATCATGGGTGTAGGCCGTTCGTTGGGATTGGAAACCATCCACGACAAGGCAGGGAATGTCATCATTCGCAAGCCGGCGACTCCCGGCATGGAGAACCGCAAGCCGGTTATTCTGCAAGGGCACATGGATATGGTTCCTCAGGCCAACAAATCGGTCAAGCATAATTTCGAGACCGACCCCATATTGCCTCGTGTCGATGGGGATTGGGTGATGGCTACCGAGACGACGCTGGGTGCCGATAACGGTATCGGTATCTCTTCGATTCTGGCCATTCTCGAATCGAAGGATATCAAGCATGGTCCCCTCGAGGCCCTCTTTACCTATGACGAGGAGACGGGCATGTATGGCGCTATCGGGCTGGAACCGGGTGAACTGCATGGCGAGATTTTGCTGAATACCGACTCGGAGCAGGACGGCGAGCTCTATATGAGTTGTGCCGGCGGTGTCGATGTGAATATCGAGTTCCGTTACAAGGAGGAGCCCTACACGCCGGCGCCCAACGAAATTGCCGTGAAGCTGATCTTGGGCGGCTTGCACGGTGGCCACTCGGGTGTGGATATTCACCTGGGACGCATGAATGCCAACAAGGAGATGTTCCGTTTCTTGAAAGAGGCCGTGTCGGAGTATGAGGCCCGGTTGGCCAGTTACAGCGGCGGTACGTTGCGCAATGCCATACCGCGCGAGGCCGAGGCCGTGGTGACTATCTTGGCCGAGGACAAGGACGATTTCATGGATGCCGTCAACGACTTTGCCGCCACGCTGAAACGGGAGTATGGTTTTATCGAGGAGAACATGACCTTCACGGCCGAGGAGACGGCCTTGCCGCATAGCCTTCTGCCCGAGGAGATACAGGACGACCTCATCAACGCCATCGTAGCCTGCCACAACGGCGTATATCGCATGATTCCCGACGCTCCCGACGTAGTGGAGACTTCGTCGAATCTATCGATCGTGCGTACTTCCGAGGGGTATATCGAGGTGAAGATTCTCGTGCGCAGCTCGAGCGAGAGCATGAAACGGGCTTTGGCTTCGGAGCTGGAGAGCACCTTCTCACTGGCCGGTGCCCGTGTCGATTTCGACGGCGCTTATCCCGGCTGGGAACCCAACTTCAAGTCCGAGATTCTCAACCTCATGAAACGCCTCTATCCGCAGGTAACCGGGCGTGAGGCTCAGGTGAAGATGATGCACGCCGGTCTCGAGTGTGGTATCATAGGAGCCAATTATCCCGGCCTCGACATGATTTCGTTCGGGCCCACCATCAAGCACCCGCACTCGCCCAACGAGAAGGTCGAGATTTCTACGGTCGAGACGTTCTGGAAACTGCTCGTGGCCGCTTTGGAGAATATCCCCGTAAAGGGTTGAACCGATAATATTTGCTAAAAGCAGTCGATGCGAAAAGTCGCATCGACCGCTTTTTTGTTTGGAATATGGTTTTAGGTATGAATGTGAACTCGGCCGGATGGCCGGTCGGGTAGGTGAAAAAGGAGAATGAAATGAATAGCGAAACAGAGATAAAAGAGCCTCGCACGAGTCGAGAGTCGGGGCAGCCGAAGCGCCGGTCGCTGCGTCGCTTCCTGTGGATAACACTTGCCGTGCTTGTGCTGGCCGCGGGTGCCTTTGTGTATGTGCGTTACTATTTTGTCTTCGGTACGGGCGTAAAGGCCGGCACCCTCAACTATGTGGTCAAGAAGGGATATGTGTTCAAGACCTACGAGGGGATACTCATCATGGAGGGATTTCGCACGTCGGGGCAGGGCTCGGTGCAATCCAATCAGTTTGTCTTTTCGGTCGAAGATGCCAATTTGGCAGATTCGCTCATGCGCATGAGCGGGCGACACGTCGAGCTGAGGTATAACGAGTATCTGGGTGTACTGCCCTGGCGGGGATACAGCAACTTTATCGTCGATGAAATTCTGTCGGTAAAATAGCGGTTGTTACAAACCGCAGCAAAGGTATGGAAGAGAGGCTGTGGCGGAACCTGTTCGACGGGTTTCACGCCCGGGTCTCTCTTTGTTATTCTTTTATCTCTTCGAAGTCGATATATTCGCCCTCCGAGCTGTCTATCTTTTTCTTGCTCTGCTTGGAGCTGGTGTACCAGGTGGTGCGACCGCTTTGCGATCGGTTGCCGCCTTGTCGGCCGAAATAGCCTCCTGTCGTATTTTCCCGTTTCCCGAAAAAGAGACGCGCAATGAAGCGAACGACCATCTGGATGAGGGCCAACAGGGGAACAAAGAAGATGATAAAAAGTATTATCAGTAGCAGAAAAGCCAAATGCATAATCGATACTATATTAGGGTTATATTCCCATAGGGAACAAAAATCGTTCCGTTTTGTCGTTTTACGACTTGCGGGCTGTCAATAGCGACAGAATAATGTACAGGCCAATGGTGGCGGCAAGACCAGCCAACCCCCACAGGGAGAGGAAGAGAACTGCAGCCACGAGTATGAGATAGCGCAGATAGTTTTCCTTCAGTTTCAGATTCTTGAATTTGAGGGAGAACATGGGAATCTCCGATACCAGTAGCCACGAGAAGATAATGACCAGCGCCACGATGGCATAGCCACATACGGGACTCTGCAAGTGCAGGCCGGCCTGGCAGATGCCTATCCAAAAGAGGGCGTTGGCCGGTACGGGCAACCCGATGAACGAGGTGGCCTGACGAGTGTCGATGTTGAACTTGGCCAGTCGCAAAGCCGAGAATACCGGTATGAGCAGTGCGCTCAAAGCCCACCACGATTGATATTCGCTGTCGAAGCCGTGGAACACGCTGTCGTGAGCCATGAAGTACATGGCCATCAAGCCCGGAGCCAACCCGAAACTGATGAGGTCGGCCAGCGAGTCGAGCTCTTTTCCCAGGGGAGAGTAGGCGTGCAGCAGTCGGGCGGCCATGCCGTCGAGAAAATCGAAGAGGGCCGATAGTCCTATGCACAGGGCTACCCAGTCATATTTGCCTTGAAACGCAAAGATGCAGGCGAAGCATCCCGAGAGAAGATTCAGACAGGTGATGCTGTTGGGGATGTTCTTGACAATTACGTTCATCGTGTATTATTTTAGACGGGCAATTTCGGTTAAATCGCCAATGGTCTTGTCGTGCAGAGCCACTTTGATATCGCTGTCGAGCGGCAGATATACATCCACACGAGAGCCGAATTTGATGAATCCCATGTGCTCGTCGATTTGGCACTGGTCGCCCACCTCGGCATAGGTGACGATGCGACGGGCCACGGCTCCGGCAATTTGGCGTACCAGTACCTCCTGGCCGTTCTCGGCTTTGATGACGATGGTCGAGCGTTCGTTTTCGGTACTCGATTTTGGCAGGTAGGCTGCCATGAATCGGCCCTGCTGGTGGCTCACATGAAGCACCTCGCCGGCTACGGGGAACCAGTTGGCATGTACGTTGAAGATGTTCATGAAGATCGAGACCTGCATGCGTTTGTCGTGGAAGTATTCATCTTCCAGAACCTCTTCGAGTACCACAACCACACCGTCGGCCGGTGCCACAACCACATTTTTGCGGTCGCCCTTGAAACGACGTTTCGGGGAGCGGAAGAAGTTGACTACCAAAAGGAAAAATACAATCGATACAAGGTGTATGAAAATAGCCAGCCAGGCGATTTTTACCCACATGTAAATCGGTAAGTTCAGGAGTAGTAGAACTATAAATAAGATGACGAGTATATTTTTACCTTCGCGGTGTATCTTCATTCTCATTTTTTAACATGGTTTGGATGCAGCGAGCAAAGGTAATAGTTATTTATGGAACGACAAAAATAAAGATTCTTTTTTCTGTAAATAGTATGGGTTGAGGACGAGATTGATAGGGTGGCCGCAGATGTGGGGCAACGTTTTCCGGGGCGGTAGGGGTTGCAAGATGGTGGGGAGTACAGGGCTGTGAACGGGCCGGATGCGTATAAAAGAGTAGGTTATGTTTGTCTTTGCGGCAGCTTTGCACTATCTTTGCACGACAAAAATCGCAAAAAAAGAAATCCTATGCGTCAACCTTCCGATAAACGGCCTCGCCGCAGGTTCTCCGACAAAGATATCAAGCATTTCAAAGTCGAGCACGACGATACGTTGCTCAACTATCTGCTCTCGCTGTTTGGTGACAAGAGCCGCACAACTGTCAAATCGTATCTCGCTCATCGTCAAGTGGCGGTGAACGATATGCCCGTTACTCAGTTCGACACGGTGCTGCACGCCGGCGACGAGCTGAAAATCAATTTCAAGGCCGGGTTCAGTACCTTTAAACACAACCGTTTGCGGTTGGTATATGAAGATGAGTATATCCTGGTTATCGACAAGGGCTACGGCTTGCTGTCGATGTCAACCGAGCGCATCAAGACCGGCACGGCATACAGCATATTGAGCGACTATGTGAAATCGCAGAACCCCGATAACAAACTCTTTATTGTGCATCGGCTCGACCGCGACACTTCGGGGCTGATGATGTTTGCCAAGAGCAAGGGCATACAGGAGCAACTGCAACACAACTGGCACAACATGGTGCTGGAGCGCAAGTATGTGGCTGTGGTCGAGGGGGCCATGGAGCAGAAGGAGGGTATGGTGCGCTCGTATCTGGCCGAGAACTCGGTCTTCCAGGTCTATTCGACCGACAATCCCGAGGAGGGGCAGTTGGCCATCACCCGCTACAAGGTGCTGAGCGGCAACAACCACTTTACGCTGGTCGAGCTCAACCTGGCCACCGGGCGTAAGAACCAAATCAGAGTCCACATGCACGACCTGGGGCACAGCATTGCCGGTGACCGCAAGTATGGCGCTCACGGCAGCCCGTTGGGACGTGTGGCCCTGCATGCCTATAAGTTGCGCTTTGCTCACCCGGTTACCCGCAAGGAGATGAATTTCGAAACGCCCATACCACCTCGCTTCCTGTCGATTACCGCAGGACCGGGCGCCCCGGCCGCCGAGGAGAAATAGAACGGGTCGCGGGCGAAAAATCGTTAGACCGGTTGGCTTTTAAACAGTTTCTTATTAACTTTGGCAAAATTTTTCGGGGGGAGCCTTTCCGACACGCTTCTCTCGAACGCGATAGATTGAAGATAAAATTGGTTCATTATGAATATTTCGTATAATTGGCTGAAAGATTATGTAAACTTCGACCTCACTCCCGAGGAACTTTCGGCTGCTCTTACCTCTATCGGCCTCGAAACCGGCGGCATCGAAGAGGTACAGGCGATAAAAGGAGGCCTCAACGGCCTGGTTATCGGTAAAGTACTCACTTGCATAGACCATCCCAACTCAGATCACCTGCATATCACTACCGTCGATTTGGGCGAGGCCGAGCCTGCACAAATCGTGTGCGGCGCCGCCAATGTTGCTGCCGGCCAGTATGTGGTGGTGGCCACGCTGGGTACCGTGTTGTATAGCGGCGACGAGAGCTTTACCATCAAGAAATCGAAAATTCGCGGTGTGGAGTCCTTTGGTATGATCTGCGCCGAGGACGAGATAGGAATAGGTACTTCGCACGACGGTATCATCGTGCTGCCCGAGCCTGTGAAACCCGGTACTCCTGCCAAGGAGTATTACAATATCAAGAGCGATTACATTCTCGAGGTTGACATTACCCCCAACCGCATCGATGCCGCTTCGCACTATGGTGTAGCCCGCGACCTGGCAGCCTATCTGGCTCACCGGGGACACGACGGCGGTCTGCACCGCCCGTCGGTAGATGGTTTTGCCATCGACCGCAAGGATGGCGGCATAGCCGTCGAGGTGGAGAACCACGAGGCTTGCATACGATATAGCGGCGTGACGGTGCGCAACGTGAAGGTGGCCGAGAGCCCCGACTGGTTGAAGCAACGCCTGTCGGCTATCGGGCTGCGACCTATCAACAATGTGGTCGATATCACCAACTACCTGCTGCATGGCACGGGTCAACCCCTCCACTGCTTCGACCTGAACCGCATTGCGGGGGGCAAGGTGATTGTGAAACCGGCCAAAGAGGGCGACAAGTTTGTGACGCTCGATGAGGTGGAACGTACCTTGACAGCCAACGACCTGATGATATGCAATGCCGAGGAGCCCATGTGTATTGCCGGTGTATTTGGTGGTTTGAAATCGGGGGTAACCACCGAGACGACCGACATCTTCCTCGAATCGGCCTGCTTCAACCCCACCTGGGTGCGCAAGACGGCCCGTCGGCAGGGATTGAATACCGACTCCTCCTTCCGTTTCGAGCGGGGCGTCGATCCCAACGACACGCTCTATGCCCTCAAGCGGGCAGCCATGCTGGTGAAAGAGTTGGCCGGCGGCGAGATTTGCGGCGACATCGTCGATATCTATCCTTCGCCCGTAGCTCCTTTCCCTGTGACTCTGACTTATGAGAAAATCGATACGCTCATTGGCAAGCACATCCCTGCCGATACGGTAAAGAACATCTTGCGCAGCCTCGAAATCGAAATCGTGGGCGAGACCGAGAGCGAGCTCACCCTGCGAGTTCCTACCTATCGGGTCGATGTACAGCGCGATGTCGATGTGATAGAAGATTTGCTCCGCATCTATGGCTACAACCATGTGGAGATTTCGGACCGGATACACTCGAGCCTCTCCTACAAGACCCCGACCGACCAGGCTCACCAGTTCCTGAATTTGGTTTCGGAGCAACTTACCGGTTGCGGCTTCAACGAGATTATGAACAACTCGCTCACTTGCGGGGCCTACTACGACGACCTGCAATGCTGGCCCCGTGCCCATTGCGTATCGCTGCTCAACCCGTTGAGCAACGACTTGAACGTGATGCGCCAGACGCTGCTGTTTGGCGGTTTGGAGAGCATCTCGCACAATATCAACCATCGTCGGGCCAACTTGCGGTTCTACGAGAACGGCAACTGTTACTACTTCAACCCCGAGGCACACAACGACGAAAAGATTCTCTCGGGATACAGCGAGGAGAGGCATTTTGCTCTGTGGCTTACCGGAAATCGGGTAGAGGGCAGCTGGGCTCACCCCGATGAGAAATCGACGGTCTATGAGATGAAGGCTTATGTCGAGAATATTTTTGTCCGCCTGGGTATTGCCGGCGATGTAATGGCCGTGCAGACGAGCGACGAGGTCTATTCGGTAGCGCTCACCTACAGCAACCGGGGTGGCAAGCTGCTCGGTAAGATGGGTCTCGTGTCGCACAAGATACTCAAACGTTTCGATATCGATGCCGATGTGGCTTTTGCCGAGTTGAACTGGGATGCCCTGATGAAGATGGCTGCCAAGCACGCCGTACTCTTCAGCGATCTGCCCAAGTTCCAGGCTGTGAAGCGCGACCTGGCGCTGCTGGTTGACAACTCGGTAGCTTTTGCCGATATCGAGAAGGTGGCCCGCGAGAGTGAACGCAAGCTGCTCAAGGAGGTTTACCTTTTCGACGTGTATGAGGGTAAGAACCTGCCCGAGGGCAAGAAGTCGTATGCCGTTACCTTCATGTTGCAAGACGAGAACAAGACCCTCAACGACAAGCAGATCGACGCTATCATGCACAAGATAATCGCCAATCTGCAACAGAAGTTGGAGGCTCAGTTGAGATGATTCAGTACTAACAAAAATAAAAGTAAAAGATAAAATTATTTTATGGGAAGAGCTTTTGAATATCGTAAAGCCAGAAAATTGAAACGTTGGGGCAACATGGCCCGTACGTTTACGAAGATTGGTAAAGAAATCTCTATTGCCGTAAAAGCCGGCGGTCCCGATCCCGATGCCAACCCTCGCCTGCGCGTGCTGGTGCAGAATGCCAAGGCCGCCAATATGCCTAAAGAGAATGTAGAACGGGCTATCAAGAAAGCTTCGTCGAAAGATGCCGGTGATTATAAAGAGGTAGTTTATGAAGGATATGGGCCTTTCGGTATCGCCATGGTCATCGAGACCGCTACCGACAATACAACCCGTACCGTAGCCAACGTGCGCAGCTACTTCAACAAGGCCGGTGGTTCGCTGGGTACGACCGGCAGCCTCTCGTTCCTCTTCGACCACAAGTGTGTGTTCCACATCAAACCCAAAGAGGGCGTGTCGCTTGAGGATCTCGAACTCGAGATGATCGACTATGGTGTCGATGAACTGGAGGCCGACGACGAGGAGATTGTACTCTATGGCGAGTTCCCCGAGAACAGTAACATTCAGCATCACCTCGAGGAGGCTGGCTACGAAATTATCAGCGCCGAATTTGTGCGCATCCCCAACGACGTGAAGGAGGTAACTCCCGAGCAGCGTGCCTCGATTGAGAAACTCATCGAGCGTTTCGAAGAGGATGAGGATGTGCAGAACGTATTCCACAACATGAAGGAAGACGACGAAGAGGACGAGGAGTAATCGTCCCGTTCAAGCCATATATACGAAGGGAGAGTTTGACTTGTCAAACTCTCCCTTCGTATTTGGGTGGCATCGATACGACGGTAGGGGCCCGATGCGAGGGGGCAGGGCTACTCCTCGGGACAATCGTCGGCCTCGTCGGCTTCGGTGTCGTCCTGGCCCTTCAATTCACACATCTCGCGGTATTCGTTCCACTCGGGATCCTTCTCTGTGTAGATGGTGATGGGCAGTGTCTCAAAAGGTTCGAGCGCCTCGTTGAGGGTGCGCCCGAAAGCGGGGATGTTGCGGGTATAGAATACCCAGGTGCGCTCGCCATCGCCCGTGTAGATACCGGTGAAGATGGCCAGTTTGTCTTTCTCCATGGCCTGTTTCAAGGCAAATTGCGCCTTCTCCATGAGTTCGCCCGTCTCTTCGTGAGGCATACCCTTGCTGTCGGGCTCGTATTTCCAGGTGATTTCGACCCGTTCCTTGAACTTGCCCGACTGGATGAACGGCTCTATCTCGGTGCGGCCCGAAACGATAATCATGTGGTCGTTGTTTTCGGCTTCGGCAATGGCCGAGAACCATACGTCTCCTAATTTCATACGCTGGAATTTTGTGTGTTTCGTGTACAAATGTAATTATAAAAGTGAGAATGGAGAAATTTCGCTCCGGTTTGTGGGGGCTCGACGCAGCATATTTGTGCAGGAAAGGGCTTTTTCGTTTGCCTTTGTTCGCTCCATTCTATATCTTTGTTGGAAAATTGGTAAATAACAGACACATGAGATATTTTACCTGCTGCATATTTCTTATTCTATTTTCGTTTGCCTGGGTATCGTGCGACAAGTCTGCCGACCAGGAGCCAACCGTCAAAATTGAAGTGCCCGATAAAGCCTTGTTTATAGGCAACTCGTTACTGTTGGGTAATGGCACGTTCGGGATGAATGCTACCGACCTGGAGCACGACTATTATTACATCATACAGCAGCACTTCCTGCTGGTCAACCCGGCATATACCGGGGTGAAATTAGCCGGGGTGGGGCTCGAGGCTTGTGAAACCCGAAGCCAACAGCTCTCGTGGATTGAGGAAACTTTGCGCCCCGTGCTGAGCGACGACCTGGATTTGGTCGTGATCCAGATTGGCGATAACGTAAATACCCCGAGCAAGAAATCGGTCTTTGAGCAAGGAGCCAAAGAGCTGATTGCTACGATAAAGGAGGTGGCACCGCAGGCCCGCATCGTGTGGATGTATGGCTGGTATGTCTCGAATGAGGTGATCCAGGCCATAAAAAATGCCTGCAATCAATACGATGTCTCCTTTATTGCCATAAACGATATCCATACGACCGAGAATTGCAGCTCGATAGGTATGGTGGTGACTCGCACGACACCGACCACTCAATCGTTGAGCTATACCAGCTATACGCAACTCCCCGACAATCGCTTGCAAATCGACTTCAAGTTGGGAGGGAAAGCCTATACGTCCATTGTGCAGGTGACCGGTTATAGCGATGATGTCGAGACCAAGACCTTGACCTGGCAAGGATACGAGACGATAACGACCGACACGGGTATCGCTTCTCATCCCGGGAATAGCGGGTTTGAGAAGATTGCACAACGGTTTTTGGCCTGGTTCAATATCGAGTGACGATTCGGGTATGCCGATTTTTTCTCGTCTCGATGCGACTGTCTCGGTGGGAGAAGTAGGAGCTAAGGAATAAAAAAGAGAGTACGATTATGGCAGGAATATTGATAGGTATCGTGGTGGCTCTGTGTGTGGCTGCCGTTGTATTTTTTGTGGTGTATGACTCGCGTCGCAAGTCGTGGCAACAGGCCCAGGCCGCACGCGATGCTGTGCGCGAGAGCGAAGTGGCCGAGCTGAAGGTGCGCAATGGCGTGCTGGAGGCTCAGGTAAACAGTTGCACGTCGCGGTTGGCCGAGTTGCAGGCACAGCTCGATGTCGCCAATCGGGAGCGGGAGAGACTCAACCGCGAGAAGGGCGATTTGCAGGCCCGCAACCAGGTGCTTGCCGAGAATATGGAGGTGCAGAAGCAGGAGGTGCAGCGGGTGCGCCAGGAGATGAACAACGAGTTCAAGGTGCTGGCCAACGAGATTCTGCAAGAGAAATCGAAGAGCTTCTCGGAGCTGAACCGGGAGCGGTTGGCCGAGGTACTCAACCCGTTGAAGGAGCGACTCGAAGGTTTCAAGAAAACGGTCGAGGAGACTTACAGCAGCGAGGCCCGCGAACGATTCTCGCTGAAGGAGCAGATCAAGGAGTTGGTGGAGCGTAGCGAAACCATAGGGGTAGAGGCCAAGCAGCTGACTCAGGCGTTGCGGGGCGACTCGAAGATACAGGGCGACTGGGGCGAGATGATTCTGGAGAGTATTCTCGAGAAGTCGGGGCTGGAAAAGGACCGCGAGTATTTCATCCAGGAGACGTTGCGCGACGACGAGGGTCACACGATACAGAGTGCCGAGGGCCGCAAGATGCGTCCCGATGTGATTATCCGCTACCCGGGCGGTGACAACCGACAGATGGTCATCGACTCGAAGGTGTCGCTCACGGCCTATGTCAACTATGTCAATGCCGAGACTCCCGAGGAGGCGGCTGCGGCGTTGAAACAGCATCTGGCCTCGGTCAGGAAACATATCGACGAACTGGCCAACAAGAGCTATCAGGACTATGTGGGCAAGGGCGACCATGTGATGATGTTTGTCCCCAACGAGGCAGCCTACCTGGCCGCCATGCAGGCCGACCACTCGCTGTGGCAGTATGCCTATGACCGGCGGGTGTTGCTGTTGAGTCCGACGAACCTGATTGCTGCGTTGAAACTGGTGGCCGACTTGTGGCAGCGCGACAAACAGACGCGCCATGCCATCGATATAGCCGATGAGGCGGGTAAACTGTATGACAAGTTTGCCGGCTTTGTCGAGGATATGGAGAAGATAGGCAAGGCGTTGGGCACGGCCAATACCACCTATGGCGAGGCTATGAAGAAGTTGAAGAACGGCACGGGCAACCTGATAGGCCGAGTCGAGAAACTCAAGGGGATGGGCGTAAAGGCCAAGAAGAATTTGCCGGCAACGACCGGTGATGATGAGTCGGCAGATTGAACCCCGCAAGTGGTTGCCGGGCGCTTTTCACCCCCCCCGGCACAATCTTTTGGAATGGAATCTTGAGGCGTGGCCTTCGTAGCCGATGGCGGGGTTGCCGTTATCGACCGGCGGCTGCGCGTTTCTCTTTCAGATAGAGCTGATAACTGTTGATGCTGTTTTGCCAGATGATGTACGAGGCCGGCCCTATCGAGGTGATGGGCGATAGGTAGGTGAGGGCCATCCAGATGGCCAACACGGTATTTTTCTGGCCCAGTCCCTGGGCTCCCGATATCTTGTCGCCATATCTCCCGCCGATTTTACGACCCAGATAGAACTGCCCTACACAGGCCACGAGCGAGAGCAGTGCAATAGCAATTTCGAAAGGTACCGACTCCCATCCCTGCTCGATGATGAAGGTGACCGCCTTGCCTACCACAAGAAACAGCGATATGGCCCACATGTAGAACGATAGGGCTTGCCGGTTTTTCAATTCGTTGTGTATGCGGGGGAAGAAGCGTTGCAGCACCAGGGCGATGACCAGCGGCAGGATGAGCAGCGGCAATACCTTGCTGCAAATAATGAGGAAGGAGTCGAAAAACGAAATGTCGGCATGTACCCCCATGAACGAGAAGATGAGGGGTGAGAGTAATGCCACGGCCAGGTTGCTCACCAGACTGTAGGAGACCAGCGTGGAGACACTGCCGCCCAGCATGCCCGTGATGACGGGGGCTGCGGTAGCCGTGGGGCAGAAGAGGCAGATGAAGGTACCCTCGGCAATAATGGGGTCCCAAAAGTAGAGGGCTCCGAAAACGATAAGTCCCCCGACAATCTGTATGGCCAAAAGTCCCCAATGCAGGGGCTTGATATTCAGCTCCTTGATGGAAATCTTGCAGTAGGTGACCAGCAGCATGGCAAAGATGAGACACGGAGCCAACAGGGTGGCCCAGTAGATGGTGGCGCTGGGGAACAGACAACCGGCAATACTCCCGGCAATCATGGCCGTGGGCAGCATATAGGTCTTTGCTTTGGGTGACATGAGTAGTACCTCTTTTCTCGAATTTTTTGCAAAGTAATGCCAAACCTGCGATAAACGCAATGTTTTTGTTTGAAAAGAGTTTAAAGCCCAATGATAAAAAGGGACGATAAAAATAAGGATTCTCGAGAATATCGACTACATTTACTCAACATTGTCTCGATGTAATCTAAATATAGTATAGTTATGCGAAAAATCACGTTATTTGCTTTTTTATTATGTTCGGTGACACCTCTGTTGTCGGCCGAATACACCTATGTGCCTCTGGTGCGTGAGGGTGCCGAGTGGGGCTATTCCATGCAGCTTTTCGGGCAGAGCTATTATCGCAATCTCATCCAGGGCGATACCATAGTTCGTGGCGAGTCGTACAAGAAATTCTATACCTTTGAGCATTGCGAGGCGACCGAAGACGAGAATCTCGCTTTTGTGCGCGAGGCCGACAAGCGGGTCTATATCACTTTCAACCAGTCGCTCATGCCGGTTGAGAGTCTGTACAGCAGCGAATACCTCATTTATGACTTTGGGGCCCAGGTGGGTGAGACGGTAACCCACTTCGACTGGATGACTCAGACACAGGTGAACTCGACCATCAGCAAGATCGATACCATCGAGGTGGGCAACACGTTGCGCCAACGTTTCTGGACCGGCGATGCCGTGCTGTGGATCGAGGGGCTGGGCGTAGAAGAGGGTGACTGGTTGCGGCCGGGATGCTCGGCGGGCGAGGGAGGTCTCGATACGCAAGACAGGCTCGTCTATGCCAAGGCGCCTGATGGTACAATCGAATATGCAACGGCCGATGCCGTGAACGATCCCTGTTACAGTGGGGTGGACGAAATCGACAGCGACAGCTGGCGTATAGCCCGTCAGGGCGACAGGCTCGAGGTTGTCTGTGCCGAGGGCGAGTTTGACGTGGTTGAGCTGCTCGACCTCTCGGGCCGTGTGCTTTGGTGCGACTATCCGGGCGATGAGACTCGGGTGTGGATTCCGGTGGACAGTTATCCCTCGGGCATCTACATCGTGGCCCTTTCGTCGGGCGGCCGCCGGGTAGCTCGCCGGGTAGCGTTGTAGTGGGGAGATCCATAAGATACAAAACAGAAGGAGCCGCAGGGATACTGCGGCTCCTTCTGTTCTATTATTAACAAGGTGTGATTCTCGGTTTTATTCCACCTCTTTAGCCAGATAGATGAGGGTGGGGAAGTGGTCGCTATATCCGTTCAGATAGGCACCGGCGGCATGGGTGCGCAGGGGGTAGCCTTTGTATTTGCCCTCTTTCTGTTTGAGGAAGTCGCGGTTGAATACTTCGGAACGTACATACTTCAAGGTCGAGCGGTCTTTGCCCACCAGGTTGGCCGAGATGATAATTTGGTCGAAGAGGTTCCACGCGCCGTTGTAGGCCAGTGTGCCTATACCCCGGTCATACATCTCCCACATGGTATTGAAGTACCCACCGGGTTTCACCTCCTGTTGTTTTTTCTTGGCACCCAGCACCTCTTTGCAACTGTTGTTCTTGGGGTCGTCGTTGAGGTCGCCCATGATAATTACTTTCGAGTTGGGGTCGGCAGCCAGCAGCGAGTCGGCCAGGTGTTTGGTGAGGGCTGCGGCAGCTTCGCGTTTGGGGCTCGACTGTTTCTCACCACCCAGTCTCGAGGGCCAGTGGTTCACGATAAAGTGCACGCGCTCGCCGGCCAGTCGGCCCGAAACGACCAGTTGGTCGCGGGTGATGAGGTCGGGGAACTCTTTGGCATACAGGCGGGCACTGCTGCTCGACTCGACGGTAAACTGGTCTTTGTCGTAGATGAGACCCACGTCGATACCGCGGCGATCGGGCGAGTCGTAGTGCACGATGCCATAGTTGCGTTTGGCCAGCTCACCGGTGTGGATGAGGTCTTCGAGTACCTGTTGGTTTTCCACCTCCGATACACCAATGACGGCCGGGCCGTTTTTCAGTTTGAAGGGGCTGGTGTTGTCGGTGGCAAAGTTGCTGATGGCAAAAGCCAGGTTATGCAACTTGTTGCGGTATTTCAATCCGCCCCAGCGGTAAGAGCCCGAGGGGGTAAACTCCTCGTCGTTGATAGCCGGGTCGTTGATGGTGTCGAACAGGTTCTCGAGGTTGTAGAAGGCTACGGCGTATATGGCAAAATGTTTCTTCGGAGCCTGAGCCTGCGAAACGGTCGAGCCCAACAAAAATACGGCAAGTAGCAGCAGTCCTATTTTTTTCATAGCTTGTGTAGAATTTTTGTTTTTGTGATTTCAATTTGGATTAAATGGGCTGCAAGATAGTTTAATTTGCCAAATAAGCGAAATTTTTGGGAATAAATCTCTGCTACAAATGGAACAGGTATATGGGATGGACGGGTGTATATCTACTTTTACCGATTGGAAATGAGTGGCTTGCGCTGAATCTGAAGTCTCGCTCCATGCCGTGGGGAAATGAAGGCTCGTTCTCGAATAACTTCATGGGGTGGGAGGCTTGTCGTTGAGGTACAAAATGGCAGAGTGACAGTTTAAGCCATTGAATTTTAGCTTATTTAGCTCTTTTGCTTACAAAATGTCTGTGAAACGGTGTCGCTAAGCGGTTATAATTTAACACGATTGTAATAAATATTCCTTTCGCAGAAGTTTGTTTAATGAAAAATAATCTTTTAATTTGCAAATTCCTTTCCCTCCTATTTTTGAGTATGGGACGGGACGCGATTAGGATAGTGAATACACAGATAATACAGTATATAATTAAACCTTTTGATGTAATGAATCGTAAACTATGGTTATTAATGGCATTGCTTCTCTTTGTGCCGGCCTTAGTGCAGGCGGCGATAGTGAGAGGCACTGTTGTTGACTATGAAACAAACAGACCTATTGCGAATGTAAAAGTGACGATACGGAAGTCGTCGGCAGTTACCGATCTCGATGGTAAATATGAACTGAAAAATGTGCGCGAAGGCGCTGTGTCGGTTGTCTTTTCATCGGACGAGTACAAAGCCCAAAGCGTCGATTATGAGGTAACGAAGGGAGACAATACGTTGAATATGTCTTTGAACGAGAAACGAGCCGACGAGTCGCTCAATCAACAGGCTCTCGAAGACAATGTCTTTGAACTCGACGAGTCGTTCTTCGACGAAGAGGGCAGCGCTGCTTCCCAATCGGCTTCGTATCTGTCGGGTGCAGCCGACGATGTCTATCTGCAAGCTGCCAGCTACTCTTACAGCCCCATGCGCTTCAACGTGCGTGGTTATGAACAACGGGAGTCTTCGACCTATATCAACGGGGTTAATTTCAACGACTTGGAGCGCGGTCGTTTCAACTACTCGAGTCTGGGTGGTTTGAACAACGCCATGCGCAACAAAGATGCCGTGAACGGTCTCGAGATGCCGGGCTATGCCTACGGTTCGCTGGGCGGAACGACCAACATCAATACTCGTGCCACCAACTATGCCGCCGGTACCAATGTGAATGCCGCCTATACCAACCGGGCTTACAAACTGCGCGGTCAGGCCATCCACTCGACCGGTATCATGGACAACGGCTGGGCCTTTACGGGATCGGTTGTTTACCGTTGGGCCGACGAGGGTCGCACCGAGGGTACCTTCTACAATTCGTTTGGCTACTTCCTCGCTGCCGAAAAGGTGCTCGACAATCACCGTTTTGCCTTGACGACCTTTGGCGCTCCTACCAAACGGGCACAATCGGCCGCCGTTTCGCAAGAGGTGTATGACTACCGCGGTATCTATTACAACCCTTACTGGGGTTACCAGAACGGCGAGAAGCGCAACTCGCGCATCGTACACAGCTACGACCCCACCGCCATTTTCAACTGGGATTGGAAAATCGACGACCGCAGCAACCTGGCTGCCGGTTTGGGTTTCCATTACAGTCTGTACAGCAACTCGGCCATCTCGTTCTACAATGCGCCCGACCCTCGTCCCGACTACTACCGTAACCTGCCCAGCTGGCAATACTATCAATTGGGCGTCAATGGTCCCGACGATGTGTACAATGCCTACTACGGACAGGTGAACAAAGACCTGGCCAACCAACTGGCCGATATGTGGCGGGCCGGTGATCCCGATATTACCCAAATCAACTGGGATGCCATGTACAGTGCCAACTACACCAACAATGTGGTGAATCCCAACGGTAGCGCCAAATATATTCTGGAGCGCCGCCACAACGACTTGATGGAAATTCCCTTGAACTTCCTCTACACCAATCAGCTGAACAGCAAACTGAAATTGACGGCCGGTATCGAAGCCAAGTATGCCAAGGGTATGCACTATAAAACGGTTGACGACCTGCTGGGTGGTAACCAGTGGATCGATATCGATCAGTTTGCCGAGCGCGACTTTACCGACAATCTGGTGATTATCCAAAACGATGTGGACAATCCCAACCGGGCCGTGCGTAAAGGCGACGTGTTTGGCTACAATTATAATATGCATGTGATTAAGGCTTCGGCATTTGCCCAAAACGATTGGAAACTGCCGTTGTTCGACATCTACTATGCTGCCCGCTTGTCCTACTCTTCGTTCCAACGCGAAGGTCTGATGCGTAACGGTCGTGCCGAGGTAGTCGGTGCCCAGTCAAAAGGCTTCGGCAAGCAGTTATACTTTGTCGATCCCAGTATCAAGGCTGGTATTGTCTATAAGATAGATGGTCACAACCGCTTGTCGTTCAATGCTCTGGCTGAGACGCGTGCCCCGTTGGCCGGTTATTCCTATGTGGCTCCCCGTGTGAAGGATACGCAGATCAGAGGCCTGAAATCGGAGAAGGTCTTCTCGGGCGACCTCACCTATCAATTGAATACTTCGGTAGTAAAAGGTCGTGTAACGGCATTCTTCACCGAGTTCCGTGACGGAGTAGAGAGCTCGGGTTACTACCACGACGAGTTCCGTACCTATGTAAACCACACCCTCTCGGGCGTGAACAAACGCCACATGGGTGTCGAGGCCGGTGTGAGTGTGAAACTCAACAACAGCTTCACGGTATCGGCTGCCGGTACTTATGCCAGCTATAAATATACCAACAACTGCTGGGGTACGATGAGCGCCGAGAACGGCATGAACCTCTTTACCGAGCAGTTGCCTGTGATTGTCGATGGTCGCGCTCCCTCGACCGACTATACCGAGCGGGTATATACCGAGGGTTTGCACGTGAGCAACGGCCCGCAACTGGCTGCCAGCATCACCATCGACTACTTCCACCCCAAAATGTGGTTTGCCGATGTTACCCTGTCGTACTTCGACAACAACTACCTCGACTTTTCTCCCTCGCGTTTCACCCACATGAACATGTATGGTGGCCGGTATCCCAATGAGGTAGGTCTGGAGCAATATTACAACGGCTACCGCATCATCGGTATCGACAAGAACGGACAGACCTCGATGGTATGGGGCTTTGACGAGAATACCGGAAAACCGGTGCTGCTGCAAAACCTGTCGGGCGGCGACGGTTCGGACATTGTCAAACTCTACAACCAGAAAGAGATGATCGGTTCGCAAGAGAAACTCAAGGGCGGGTTCATGCTCGATGCTTCGGTGGGCAAACTCATCTACCTCAACAACCGTAAGCAACAGCTCAACATCAACCTGAGCCTGAACAATATCCTCAACAACACCAGCATGATAACCGGCGGTTACCAACAGGGTCGTGTAAGCCGCGACAACAAGAGCGTGACCAAGGATATTCAATCGGTCGATAAATTCCCCAACAAATACTATTATGCCTGGGGCTTCAATATGTTCCTCAACATAGGTTTCAAATTTTAATCAAACAACTCAAGAGATATGAAACAATTGAAATATATCGGAGCCGTACTGTTCGCCCTGGCGATGTTTACGGCATGTGAAAAAGAGTTCGATGCCATACCCGAAGAGATAGCCACCGTTCCCGAGGGTAGTGCCGAGGCTTGGGCTCAGACGGTGACCATTAAAGACCTTATCGAAAACTTTGATACGAAAGACGGCTTGTTTACGATCGACACGATCGACTCGCCCAACGATATCGTGGTGCGAGGCCGCATCATCACCGACGATCGTGCCGGCAACGTGTATAAATATTTTGTCATCCAAAGTCTCGAAGACGACCACACATGCCTGAAGGTATCGGTCGATGCCGGCAGTCTGTCGGGTATGCTTCCCATCGGTCAGGTGGTAGCCATCCGTTGCAACGGATTGGTATTGGGCCGCTATGCCGGTGCTCCCCAACTGGGTGTGCGCGGATATCGCAACGACAACAAGATACGTGAAGAGCCGGGTCGTATTCCCTACACGCTGGCCATGAAACATATCCAGAAGATAGGTAATCCCGATCCCTCGAAAATCGTAGTCGAGGAGATGACCTTGAAACAGATTACCGAGCTGGACAAATATGGTTACTTCAAGATTGTAAAAATCAAGAATGCCTACTTCACCGGCTATGATTCCGATGGCGAGAAGTTGAATGACGAGGTAGTACCTTTCCCCACCGACGGACAGGGGGTGACGGTTGCCTTGGCCAAATATGGACAAAACCCCACATTTGCTCCGGCTACCTACGACAGCAGCAAGAAGTATAATATCGGCTTCCCCCGCTCGCGTGAGATTGCCGACGATAGCGGCAACACCACGAGCGTAAGCATCTCGACCAGCGAATATGCCCGCTTTGCCGATCGTCGTCTCCCGGTATTTGGATCGGACAATCGGGGCGACATCACGGCTATCGTGGGATGGTTCCAGGACAACGAGGCCTATGCCGGATCGTGGCAATTGACCATTCGTTCGCTCGACAATCCCTTTGCCGATCTCGAAGGTTTTGAATTTCCCAAGTAATCACAAGATTAATACAACAACCTCAAATAAATTTAAGTATGAAAAAAATGAGAAAATTTGCATGGATTTTTATGGCAGCTATGACAGTTGCCGGATTTTCCGCTTGTTCGAACAGCGATGACGATGTACTCCCCGGCTTGGGTGGAGGTACTGGAGGACCTACTACGACTCCTTCTGTCGTAATTACCGATACGATTTATCAGTTCAACAACATCGAGGCTCAATACACCCCCATCAACGACCTCTGCCCGGGTTGGACGCACGAAATCGTTTCGCCTGTCGATGACGACCGCACTTGGCAAAGCAAGACCTTTACCAGCAGTTCGACGGGTATAACCGAAAAATACATTCAGGCTACGGCTCACGACAGCAGCGACAAGAATGCTGGCAAAACTTATGAGTTGTGGATGTTTTCGCCTGCCTTGAATGTGAAAGATGCTGCCAACAAAGTATTCTCGTTCTACAGCGAGGGCGCTTACTGGCAAAGCACTTCGTCGCTCGAGGTATATGTGCTCAACGAGCCCAAATCGAACGCTTCGAGCAAAGAAAAACTGAATCCGGTTTTGGCTACTTCGACTAACCCCGGTGGTAACTTCAAAGGCTGGGTAGCTTCGGGTGACATCAGCCTCGAAGGCAAGGGCGACATCGTTTACATCGGTTTCCGTTATGTAGCACAAGGCGGTAACAGCAACTCGACGACCTACTGCATCGACGACTTCGCCTTTGGTCGCGCTCAAGTAGAGCACTACATGGGTGAGAGCGGTGGCGATACTCCCGAGCCTACTCCCGACGTGGACTGGTCGAAAGCTATTACCGTAGCCGAGGCTCTGACTCAAGCCGACAACTCTACGTTTGCCGTAAAAGGCCACATCGTAGGTTGCATCAAAAACAACCCTTCGAAGACTTTCTACGAATCGTTTGAAGAGGCTCAAACGGCTGGCGATATCGAATGGGCCGGTGCTGCTGCCTTCACGGGTTACAGCCAGGTATTCATCGCCGACGATGCCAATGAAACCGACGGTACGAAGTGTCTCTTGGTGAAACTGAATGATACCGATGCTGCCAAGGCTTTGAGAAACGAGGCTAAACTGGAGGATAACCCCGATCGTATTGGTATGGCCATCTATGTTCAAGGTTTGAAGAAAGCCAACTTCGGTCTGCCCGGAATCCGTGAGATTTCCGCTTACAAAGTAGGTGAATAATCGTTGATTATATCGCATAGTAAAGAGAGTCACTCACACGAGTGGCTCTCTTTTTTTTGACGGTTCCTCTGTACCTTGATGCGTAGGGCAGAGAGTGGGGCACTTTGGGTTAGTATTCTCTTTTGCGGGTATCCCTGTCGGTATTGCGTGATGTCGCGTTGTGAGCTGTCGGTCTGCAACCGGGAAGAATGGAGCGATAAAAATTGCATGAAAACAGTGTATTAAATTAAAAATTGTCATATTTGCATGAAATAAGATAAAATTTGGTTGTCGGTAGCCTTGGGAATCCTTGTTTCGACCGAAGCTTTTTGGTATCTTTGAGGGAGAAAAGAGTATAAAGATATATCAATGAATAGAATTGTAGAGAAAGAGCATTTTTCTGAGAAAGTTGTAAAATTGGTAGTAGAGGCTCCTCTCATTGCCCGGGCTCGCAAAGCGGGTCACTTTGTAATTGTGCGGGTGGGTGAGAAGGGTGAGCGCATACCGCTCACAATAGCCTCGGCCGATACTCAGGCCGGGACCATCACGCTGGTGGTACAGGCTGTGGGCAAGTCGTCGGCCAAGTTGTGCGCCCTCAATCCAGGCGATTACATTACCGATGTAGTGGGCCCGTTGGGCAAAGCTACCCATATCGAGCGCTTCGGTACGGTAGTATGTTGTGGCGGTGGTGTGGGCTGTGCCCCGCTGTTGCCTATTGTCGAGGCGATGAAGGCGGCCGGTAACCGGGTGATTACGGTATTGGCGGCCCGTACGAAGGAGTTGATTATTCTGGAGAAGCAGATGCGCGAGCACTCCGACGAGGTGATTGTGATGACCGACGACGGTTCGTACGGCCAAAAAGGATTGGTAACCCAGGGGGTCGAGGAGGTAATCAAGCGCGAGAAGGTTGACCTGTGTGTAACCATAGGGCCAGCCGTGATGATGAAGTTTGTCTCGCTGTTGACCCAGAAGTACAATATCCCTACGGTAGCTTCGCTCAATACGATTATGGTCGATGGTACCGGCATGTGTGGCGCCTGCCGTATCACGGTGGGAGGCAAGACCCGGTTTGTATGTATCGACGGGCCCGAGTTTGATGCGCATCAGGTCGATTTTGATGAGATGCTTATGCGCTTGTCGTCGTATAAAGATGTGGAATAAAAAGGAGGAGTGTTGCTAAGCGTATGAATAAGGAAGAGTTACTGGCACAACGTGCCGAACAGTGGAGAGAAGAACTCCGTAAAAGTAAAAAAGCCAAGGAACGTACCGATATCCCGCGGGTGAAGATGACCGAACTCGACCCGGCTTACCGGGTGACCAATCGTGAAGAGGTGAATCGAGGCCTTACCCGCGAGCAGGCTGTGTTGGAGGCTACGCGCTGTCTCGATTGTGTAGAGCCCCTCTGCATGACGGGATGTCCGGTGGGTATCAACATTCCCAAGTTTATCAAGAATATAGAGCGTGGCGATTTCTTGTCGGCTGCCCGCACACTCAAGGAGACGAGTGCTCTGCCGGCTGTGTGTGGCCGTGTGTGCCCTCAGGAGCGCCAGTGCGAGTCGAAGTGTTTCTATCTGCAAAAGCTGAAGAAGGAACCGATTGCAATTGGTTACCTCGAACGTTTTGCAGCCGATTATGAGCAGGCTTCGGGCGAGGTGGCTCTTCCCGAGATGGAGCCCGACAACGGCATCAAGATTGCTGTGGTAGGTTCGGGACCGTGTGGCCTCTCGTTTGCCGGCGATATGGCAAAACGGGGTTATCGGGTTACGGTTTTTGAAGCTCTACACGAGATTGGTGGTGTGTTGAAATATGGTATTCCCGAATTCCGCCTTCCCAATCGCATCGTCGATGTCGAGATTGATAGCCTTCGTCGCATGGGGGTGGAGTTTATGACCGACTGTATTGTGGGTAAGACGCTCTCGTATGACGACCTGCACGAGATGGGTTTCAAAGGTATCATGGTAGCCAGTGGTGCTGGTTTGCCCCGCTTCATGAATATTCCTGGTGAGAATCTGAACGGTGTGATGTCGAGCAACGAATACCTCACGCGGGTGAACCTGATGGATGCGGCCAATCCCGAGAGTGATACCCCGGTATATAAAGGACATCGGGTAGCTGTGATTGGCGGCGGTAATACGGCAATGGACTCGGTGCGTACGGCCCGTCGGCTGGGTGCCGACAGGGCGATGATTGTCTATCGGCGTTCCGAGGAGGAGATGCCTGCCCGTAAAGAGGAGATACACCATGCCAAGCAAGAAGGGGTAGAATTCCTTACCTTGCACAATCCTGTCGAATATATAGGTGATGAGCGGGGTCGTGTGCGCCAAATGAGACTCCAGAAGATGACCTTGGGTGAGCCCGATGCTTCGGGACGCCGTTCGCCCGTGCCCATCCCCGGAGCAATTGAAACGGTCGATATTGACGAGGTGATTGTGAGTGTGGGAGTGTCGCCCAATCCGCTGGTCCCCAATGCTATTAACGGACTTGAGGTAACACCCAAGGGTACGATTGTGGTCAATGCCGATACATTGCAATCGTCTATCCCCGATATTTATGCCGGGGGCGATATTGTGCGCGGTGGCGCTACTGTAATCTTGGCCATGGGCGATGGTCGTCGGGCTGCCGCTGCCATGCATGAGGCTTTGCAGAAACGGCAGGGGGCATAAAAATGTCATGTTGATTGTAAACGAAGAGCCACTCTCAAAAATCGAGAGTGGCTCTTCGTTTATGTATTTAACGTGAGTTCGACGAATTGTAAGTGTTTGTAAATTTGGTGATTAGCGAAAATTGTTGTATCTTTATAGTACTGAATTACAAAGAATTACAAACAATAATCGCTATGATCACCGAA
>NZ_NFHZ01000022.1 GCF_002161555.1 Barnesiella sp. An55
CTCTCAGACAAACTGCTACTCAGAAAACGGGCCATTATCGAGACTGTCAATGACGAACTTAAGAATATAGCACAGGTGGAACATTCAAGACACAGGAGCTTTGATAATTTTATCGTAAATCTGTATAAGGAATATACCTCTTTGAAATCAAGAGAGTTAGAAGAATTACCTCGTTTTCGGGTAATGAGTTGGTAACCGTTCTAATTGCCGTGGTCTGCATCGCTTTGCTTGTTCGGGAAACTCTTACGGTACAAAGGTATGAAAAATATTCAGACTGAAAGGATCATTCCAAAAATTATTTTAGTCAGAATATTGAGCATTCATCCTTATGCAGTCTTGGTTGGAAGCAATTAACGAACAAGGAAGCCACGGTAAAGGCAACTCCTACTCCTACCACGCCTGCCCATCCGTAATGTTGCCAAAACAGACCTGAAACGAACGTACCAGCAGAACCGCCCAGAAAGTAGATGGTCATATAAACGGTATTGACTCGGTTGATGGCGGATGCGTCAAGGGAGACCACGCTGGTCTGATTTGACAAATGGATGCATTGCATTCCTGCATCAATCAAAAGGATGGCGATTATCATCCACAAGTAGCTGTCATTTCCAAAAAATGCCAACAACCATGCAGCCAAGATAACACATCCCCCGACAATGGAGAAGAACCTTACGCCGTACTTCTGGATATAGCCGCTAATGAATACAACCGTAGACGCACCTGCCAATCCGCACAAACCGAGTGCCCCGATAATATCGTCATCCGCAAAGAATGGCTCTTGCTTCATCCGGAAAGCAAGGCAACTCCACAACGCAAAGAACGAGCCATAAGCCAATGCCGCCCTCAACGAAGCGATACGCAAGTACGGGTATTTGGCAAGCAGACGCAACAAGGATTTCATCAGACCCGCATAATTTTCACGTGAACGAGCAGGCAGAACGGGAAGCATCTTGTAAATCATAAGAAAGCATCCGAGCATAAACACACAAGCCACAAAATAGACGGAACGCCATCCCCACATATCAGCCAGGAAACCACTTAACACCCGTGAGCCAAGAATGCCTATGAGCAGACAGGACTGTATAATCCCCACGTTGCGTACCTTGTGTGCTGGTGCTGAATGGAAAGACACCAACGGGATGAAGAACTGCGGCATAACCGAAGATGCTCCGGCAAGCAAGGATGCGCCCCACACCCAATAGATGTTAGGGGCAAGTGCTATGGCAAGCAATGCGCACGATGAAATGATATAATTGGTCAATATCAGCTGCTTTCGTGAAACCAAATCGCCAAGCGGAATGACAAACACAAGTCCGACTACATAACCTATCTGGGTCAATGTCGCAACCATGCTGGCAGAAAAGTCGCTTACCCCAAAATCCTTTGCCATGCTGCCCAACAAAGGCTGGTTGTAGTAGCAGTTGGCAACGGAAAGCCCGGTAGCGACTGCCAGCAGAGCCAGCAGAGGTGCCGGAATGCCGTGGTTTTCTCTCAATTCATATTTCATCATTTATTCCTCCTTTCAGTATGACACAACTTTCAATCCAATCAAGGAGGCAATGAGCGTGAACAGGAAGAAAAGCCGTATGGGAGTGGCCGGCTCTTTGAAAACGAATATCCCAATCAAGACCGTGCCGACCGCTCCGATACCCGTCCAAATGGCGTATGCCGTGCCCAAAGGCAAAGTCTGAACCGCTTTGGCAAGTAATGCCATACTCAATACCGTGGAAGCCAAGAAACCGCTTCCCCACAGATAAAAACCAATACCTGATGCCTCTCTCGTTTTTCCCAAGCAGAATGTAAGGCTTACCTCAAACAATCCTGCCAAAAATAAAATTATCCAATTCATACCTATGATTTATTAAATTCGGGTGCAAAAGTAAGCAAGTAATTTCTAACCGTTTTTTACATTTGGTAAAAACGGATTTTGCATTTGACAAAAAAACAGCCGTTAGCAGCTGTTTCTGTGCGCTATTTTATAATTTTGTACCACAACAAAATGACTTATGGATATAAAGGAAATCATCAACCAGAGATATGCCATGCCGGATGCGTCTTTGGACAAGTTGCGGCAATGCCTGACGGAAGTCTCATACCCAAAAGGATTCCAAGTGTTGGAATATGGCAAGATAGAAAAAGACATCTTTTTCATCAAGAAAGGCATTGTCCGCGCCTATACTTCGGTAGAGGGGAAAGAAATTACCTTTTGGGTCGGCAAGGAAGGGGCGACTATTGTTTCCATGAAAGGATATGTGAATGACGAACCGGGGTATGAAACAATGGAGCTGATGGAAAATTCTGTCTTATATGTATTGGAAAGGAAAAAACTGAAAGAGTTATTCTTGAAGGATTTGCACATAGCCAATTGGGGACGGCGTTATGCGGAAATGGAACTGCTTGCTGCCGAGGAACGGCTGATTTCCATGTTGTCAGCCGTCGCCTCGGAACGGTATCACGAGTTGTTGGAGAAAGAGCCTGATTTGTTACAGCGGTTGCCGTTAGGAAGTATCGCCACCTATTTAGGCATCACACAGGCAAGTTTGAGTAGGATTCGGGCACAAATAAAATGACGTTTCAACCAACTGAGGATAGCAAGCGGTTTTGGTCTGCCCCAAACACAAACTTGCTATTTTTCCGTTGGTATTGTTTATAATCCCATGCCCTTGCCTCTCCTAAGCGGTTCAACCGTCCTTTTAACGGATGAGAACAGCCTGCCAAACTGCTCCTTGAACCACTCTCCAATCACTTGCCCGTTGATGGCAAGTGCAAGCTTGGACTTGTCTTTCGGGTCTTTTACCACTTGGAAGCCTGCTTCCTCGGTCGTGAACTTCCGCCTGTGCTCTTCCGAATAGAGCTCGCCCTCGTAGAACAGCGGTTTGCCGCTGATGAGCGTGGCAGTCTGCCTTTCGTTGAAGCCGACTTTAAGGCAGAACTTCTCCATATACACCAGCTCTTGAAACAGCGGAAACCATTTCTTGGCTTTTTGGATAATGGATTTTAGGAATGACACTTCCTCTTGGTGTGCCGCTTCCTTGTCCGCCATTTCCCTGCGGTACTTGGCTTGCAGTTCCACCAATTGGCGGCTGTGTTCCTCCTGCTGCTGCTCCATCTGCTTTTGCAATAATTCGATACTCTCGTCACGGGCGGCAACCTCGCCTTGCAAGGTTCGGTTGTCGGCTTCCAACTCTTTCAGTCTGCCGCTACCCAAAAGAGAACCTACTTTTGCCACGAGTGCCGCTTTCGCCTCGGTCTTGGCGGCTTCCAGCTTCTCCGACTTGATTTCTTTTTTGACTTCGTCAAGTTCCTGCTTTGCCTGTTGGCGTTCGGTCTGCAACTGCTGCACGTTGGCTTCAAGCTCTCCCGTCTGCCGTTTCAGGTCACGGTAGTATTGGGCGGTGGTTGTGTGCCGTGCTTCCGAACCTCGTATGCCACGCTGCAATCCGTACTTCGCCATCGCTGCGGCGTAGCTGTCGTGGTAAGCGACAAGCCTTTCACGGGTCAGGAGGTCATCGGCACACAAACGCACGGCGTTGGCTTTCTTGCGGTAGGTGCGTTTGCTGTCCGCTTGTTTCTTCTTGGCTTTCCTGCGCTCTCCCGTCACTATCGGTACGACCGTTGCATGGATGTGCGGCGTGTGTTCGTCCATGTGCAACACTGCCGAAACGGTGTTCTCCCTGCCGAATGTGCGGTGCAGCCATTGCAGGTTGTCATCGCACCATTCACCCAGCCTGCCTTCGTCCTGCACTCTCACCATATCTTCATGCGAACCCGAAAGCACGATGCGGATTGCCCGTACTTGGTCGGGAGTAATTTTTCGTCTGATGCCTGCCGTGTGGATGCGGTGGCTTATCGCTTCGGTGCGGTCTGCCACACCGTCGGGGAACTCCACCAGTTCACGGTTGAGATGGGTGCGTGTGGGGTCGGCGTTCTTGGGCATTGTTTTGCGTTCTATGTGGTCGGATGCGCCCGTGTCAGCCGACCCTTTCGCCTTGTTGATTTGGATGCTTATGTATCCCATGTTTGTTTCTTGTTTTTTTGGTTCTACAAATTGTTTGTCGGTATCCGTCCGCCTGCGGTCGTGCCGCACGGGGCAAACGGGGGTGTCCAGAGGGGTGTAACCCCGTTGGCTCATTGGGGTGTTTTTAGCATTAGCGTCAGCGGTGCGTGAAGAAAACGCCCTAATGAGCTATGGCTTTTCGTTCCCAAAAGCCTGCGGCGGTGTCGGCGATGATGTCGGCGGATGTTGGTCGCCCTTTTCTTTTTGCCAGCCTTGTATGATATTCTGTGCCGTTGTGCCGGCATGATTGCCTGTCGGCACAACAGCATACAGACAGGGATGGTGTTGCCGTTTCCCCTGCGGACTTGATAAGGGCTGAAATTCCGATGATTTGATGATTGGATAGTCTAATATACAGACAGCTAATGCAATAACCTTTCATCAGCGTTTCATCAAACCGCTCGCCAAAAGAAAAGCGATGAGCGGCGTTGTGTTGCCTTTCTCTTTTCATCAGCCCAATCCTTTTGTTGAGCGTTTGATGAGAATGTAAGTCGCTGTCATTCTTTATGTTTATATATGCTTTCATCATTTCATCAAAATATCAGAGTGTTTCCAACTGTTCCTTGCTTACCAGATAGTAGCGTCCAATCCTCCTGACGGGCGAGTAACGGCATTCACGGTTGTAGTCGTATTGGTAGGTGGTGTAGGAAAGCGAATTGGATGCAGGGGTAAGCTTCCAGCATTCTCCTGCACCACTTTCCGAACCTGCGACTTCTCCACCTTTACTTGCGAGCAGACGAGCAACGGGATAATATCATTGAGGCAAAAAGAAACAGAACTGACGCCCACGCTTGCCATGATGTCGAGCAGGAGTTCCGTCATTTCTATCTCCAAACGGTTGCGGTTGCTTCGGATAATCTTCCGCAGGGCTTCCGTCTCCAGCAGCTTCGGGTTGAACCACATTCGGCTTTCTTTTTCGGTGGATAGCTGCCGGTGTTGCAGGAAATGAAGAAAAGCGGGTATCTCCGCTTTCAGTTTTTGCAGGAAGTCGGTATCATCATTCCGTAGCGGCACAATCTTCCGCACCCAATAGCGTGTTTCACCTGCGTCAATGATAACGGGCAGATGCTCGTTGTTGGAGCACAACACGAACTTGGCGAAGAAGCCTATCTCGTCACGGTCTTTGCCTTTCGCCTCCACCTTGTAGGATAGTGTGGTGCTGAGGTTCTTCAACCGTTCGCTGTCCTCACGGCGGTTGAGCAGCACTTCGTCCACCATGATGAGCAGCTTGCCCGCCCAGTCGGAATTGAACTGGCTGCGGAAGTCCTCGTTGGTGTTGAACGTCACGTTGTTCTGGAATACGGCTTTCAGGAAGTTCAGGAACGTGCTTTTGCCCGTATTCCTCTCTTCGGACACGAGCAACAAGATGGGCAGCTTCTGAACGGGATACAGATACAGCAGTTGCAGGTAGTCCATGCCCAACCCGTACTGTTCGCCGAAGATGTGTTCCACCAACGAGCGAATGCAGGGGAAATCGCCCGGCACGGGAACATGGCTTATCGGCTCGTAGAGGTTGAGGAACTTGCCGACTACGGGCTGGTAGCCTACATGGTCGGGTACGGTGCAGAAGCCGTCATACTTCGGGATGCCCGCCATGTAGTCCTTGCCGTAGTCCTGTCGCAGGGTCTCGGCGTTCCATGCGATGCGTCTCCTCACATAGCCGCCGTCAATGCGGGGCTGGTTCACAATCTTGTAGAGCGTGGTGCCTACACGGATAAATTCTTCTTTCTTTTCCATGTTTCAAATATAGGTTTTAGTGCCGCCGACACCTTGTCGGCAGGTGGATTAAACATGGTTGCAAAGCTACGGCAGGACGGCTAAAACCTTGATATGTAAAACTATGCAGAACGGCGCAAAAGAAACCGACGGATAAGAAAATGCAGTAAGATGGACAATATCAGTCATCAAAAGGCGAAAAGAAAAAGCCCGAAGAAGCGGAAAATGGTACTTCTTCGGGCAGACTTGGATTGTGTGAGTGCATGGGCGTAGTGACACGCAACCGCACTCGCTAACACTTACACGATATGCTGTTACCTAACGAAAGCCAAAGCATTTGTCTGTCTTTTCGCAAGCACAGCCTTTCCAGCAAGACATTACGCACTCTTGCGGCATTGGATGTGTTGATACGGAAAGCCAGTGCCATTACCATTGGCAGCGCATACACTTCCAAATAATAACCGTTTGGCAGCCTGATGTGCCTTTCCACTTCGCAAGATTGCAACACTCCGCTCCTATACACGGCTCGGACAGCGGCACGGAGTGTCGGGGCGATTACATCAAACAGCGTTACCAACTCCATTTCGCTCATCCACACATTGGCTATATCGGACGGTACGGCAACCCTGCCGCTTCCGTCCATCGTGATTGTTGCCCGTTTCATATCCCTGCCACCTTGATGTTACCGAATGACTTGCTCAACTTGTCGCCCAGCATCGTGAGGTCGTTATCCAGCTTCTCCACGGTTATCTTCGCATAGATTTGGGTCGTTTCGATGTTCGTATGTCCCAAAATGCGGCTTACGCTCTCTATCGGCATACCCTTGCAGAGAGCCAGGGTTGCGAATCCATGACGTGAGCAATGGAAGCTGATGTCCTTATTCACGCCGCATTCCCGTATCATCTTCTTCAACGGTTTGCAGATTGACCAATAGTTCAGATTGGGGAATACCAAGTCGTTTTCTTGGAACGGTCGGTAACGCTCGATTATCTGCAAGGGGATGTCCAGCAGCTTTACTTGGAAAGGTACGCCCGTCTTGTGACGCTTGGAGATAATCCATTTCTCGCCGTTCACCTCCACGATTCGGTCGTTGGTCAGTTCCTTGATGTCCACGAAAGAAAGGGCGGTGAAGCTCGCAAACACGAACAGGTCACGGATGTATGCCAGCTTCGGGTCTGCGAACTCGTGCGTCATTACCGCCTTCAACTCATCCTCCGTCAAAAACTCACGCTCCTTGACATTCGGGCTGATGTGGAACTGCGCAAACGGGTTTCTCGGTATCAGACCGTTGAAGTGCGCACGCATCACCACACCTTTCAGCCACATGCACTTTTCCCATATCGTGCCGTTGCGCAATCCCGCTTCCGTGGAGAGATAGACCGCAAACTCCTTGATGAAGTCGGGCGTAAGCTCCAGCATCGACATGTCGCTGCGCTTGTAGAACGACTTGATGAACGCCGCCACATAGTTCCTTGCCACTACCCTTGACTGGTAAGTCGCCAGTTTCCTGTCCTTGCCGACACGCTTCTTGAACACCTCGTTCTCACGGTCGAAGGCTTTGAGCAGCGTTTCATACTCGCCGCCTATGCCCTGATAGGCGTTGCGTACCATCTCTGCCGTCACAAACGCCTCACGGTCGGATATGCGCTGGTAGTGCTTGATGATTTGCGCCTTGATGTTGTCAAGCGCAAGGTTCGTTTCCCTTGCCTCCAAACTCTTGCCTTTGGCACGGTTGCCCTTTGCATCCCAAAGTTCTTTTGAGATGCTCCGCTTGCAACTGAACTGCGCCACCGTTCCGTTGATTGTAACCCGTCCCATGATGGGGACAGTTCCATTCTTCTCCTTGCTGCCGTTCGCATAGAACAGCACGCGAAATGTGCTCCTTGTCATACTCGTTCTTTTTTGGTTGCAAAACTATAAATCAACGAGTTAAACCTTGACAAGCAAACCTACGCAGAGCGGCGCAAACGGAACGGTGACTGTTAAATCTGCATTTCTGACGGGTAACGATTAGGAAACCGTTCTCTTTCTCCAATCCGCTTTGGAACGCTATTCAGCCCTCTATCCAACTTCCGCGATTTTCTCCTAACTACTTAATTCACAGATTACATTGCGTTAATCTGTCGAATTTTGGAGGTTTTTCCATAGATTTTCCGTAAACCTGTTGGGTGCAATTGCTGCATATTGTTGCTTTCCCAAGAAGCCGTGTATCAATGTTACAAGAACTATTGACACACAGCTCGCTTTGTTTTGAATTCGTCGAACTCACGTTATTTAAAAAATTCTTATCATGAGAAAACAATTTCTACTATTCTCACTATTGTTTGTTCTCTTGCCATTCTTCTCTACACAGGCTCAAGAGAATAAAGCAATTACCATTCCTCAGTTCACGCTGTCGAGTTGGAATTCTTCGGCCTATCGGCTGGAGGTACCCGAAACAATCCTGGGCGACCGCAGTGGCGGTGCAACCGACCGCACGGGGAAATCGTTTACCCTGTCTGCTTGGATCAACATGGACAAGTTTACCAACGAGAGCAACAACAAAGGCAATGTGATCATGGGGCATGGTGCTCGTGCTCACCTCAACTACAACGGTAGCTTGGTATTGGCTACAACAACCGACGGTACCCTCAAAATCATTTCGGGATCCGGCAAAGCATTGTCGGGTGATCTCAATGCAACCGTCGCCTTGAATACCTGGACCTACCTGACGCTGGTTTACGACAACAGCGACTTCTCGGTAAAGGTCTATAAAGATGGTACCTTAATCGAGACCCGCAACAACGGCTCGCAACTGACTCTATTTAGCGATAACCCCTGTATCTTCTTCGTGGGTGGCGCCGGGTTCTCAGGCCTCTGTGACGAGATGCAGTTCTATAACAAGGCTCTCACGGCCGACGAAGTTGCCCAAGCCTACAACAACGATCCTCAGGGAGTTTCGGGGTTGACCGCCTGGTACGACTTCAACGAAATCGAGAGCGGGACTACCGGTACGTTCACCAACAAGGCCACCGACTCGGCTCATGCCGATACCAAGGCTGTATTCTATAAACTCACAGGTGGAAGTACCAACTCTGATGGCGGATTGATTAGCAATACCGGCTTCACCGAAACAGCTCCTGCCTTGGCCGAAGGCCGCACGATTGTCACCACTACGATGTACACCGTGACGTTGCCCGAGACCGTAGAGAACGGTACGCTCACCGTCATGAACGGCGAAAACGCCCTCAACCCCGGCGTGAACGAAGTTGAAGAAGGAGCCGAACTGACTATCACGGCCACTCCTGCCGCAGACTATCGACTGGAATCGCTTACCGTAAACGATGCGTCCTTTGAAAGTGGTGCCACTTATGCAGTAAACGAAAATGCTACGATTGCCGTTTCGTTTGTCGAAATCGAAAAGCACAGCGTATCGGTTAACGTCCCCGACGGCGTAGAGTATCAGGTTACCCTGAACGGCGAACCGGTCGAGGATCTCTCTTCGGTAGTAGTTGGCAGTGAACTCACCTTGACGATAAGCGCTCTGCCTCAAGGCAAGAAGATTGCTTCGGTAACCCTCGGTGAAACGCCGCTCGAGGCTAACCAGGATGGCACTTACACCTTCACGGTAACTGCCGATGCCACGCTCACCATTACCCTGGCCGACGTCATTGATTACTATACAGCAACACTGCCCCAGACCGTAGAGAACGGTACGCTCACCGTCATGAATGGCGAAACCGCCCTCAACCCCGGTGAAAACGCACAAATTGCAGAGGGTACAATTCTCACCATCACCGCTACTCCTGCCGCAGACTATCGCCTGGAGTCGCTTACCGTAAACGGTACTCCCATTGAAAGCGGTGCCACTTATGCAGTAAACGAAAATACTACGATTGCCGTTTCGTTTGTCGAAATCGAAAAGCACAGCGTATCGGTTAACGCCCCCGAGGACGTAGAGTATCAGGTTACCTTGAACGGCGAACCGGTCGAGGATCTCTCTTCGGTAGTAGTTGGCAGTGAACTCACCTTGACTATCACCGTTCCCCAAGGAAAGAAACTCGTATCGGTAACCTTTGGCGACGAACCTCTCGAAGCTAACGAAGATGGCACTTACACCTTCACGGTAACTGCCGACGCCACAATCACCGTTACGCTGGCCGACATCGTGTACTACTCGGTAACCCTGCCCGAGACCGTAGAGAACGGTACACTCACCGTCATGAATGGCGATGCTGCACTCAACGCAGGTGAAAACACTCAAATTGAAGAGGGTACAACCCTGACCATCACCGCTACCCCCAACTCGGGTTACGAAATTCTCTCGCTGCAAGTAAACGGCACAGATTTCAACAGTGGCGACACTTATGTAGTCAACCAAAACACGACGATTGCCGTAAGCTTCCAGATCGAAGGCCCCAAAGCCGTATTGGTTCCCAGCCTCAATGGCGACAAGAAATATCAGTTCCGCTTCGACGATATCGTATTGGGTGAACACGAAAATGGAGTGAACAACTCGTGGAATGGCGGCAACGTTACCGGTACCGACCATCGGGCCCGCAACTTCACCATGTCGGCTTGGGTAAAAGCCGTTAGTACCGAAGGCCAAATTCTCGGTCACGGACAATCGCTCTTCTACGGTGCTACCGGTACATTTGGTGTATTCCTGGATAACGGACGCCTCACCTTGAAGGCTCGTGCCTGGGAAGATAGCGGCAGCTGCCCCGGCATCTCCGATGTAGCTACCAGCGCTACCCTCACCACCGACGAATGGGCCTTTATCTCGGTCGTTGTCGATGATACCAACCGCACCATCAAACTCTACAAGAACGGTAAACTGGCCGGCACGGGCGACTTGAGCGTAATTACCGAGAACGGCGTACGCGAAGGCCACGGTATCGGTCTGCTTCAAGACGAGTGCGTATTCTTCGTAGGTAACGGTGGTTTCTCCTGCTACGTTGACGAGGTTCAACTCTGGAACAAAGCCTTGAACGAAAAAGAATTGAAAGAGTCGGTTCGCGGTGGATACACCCAAGAGAACATGCCTCAAGAACTCATTGCCTATTACAAGGTTACCTCCGAATCGGAAGCCGAACTCGAGAACAAAGGCACCTACGGTGCTTGTCCTGCCGGTGTGGTTGAAGGTACAACCCATCGTGAAGAAGCTCCCTACTGGGCCGATGTTTATACCTGCGACTTTATCTCGGTTCAAATCGTAGCCGGTCACACCTTCCCGACCAACAACCTCACCATTACCCAACCCACCGAGGGTGGTTCGTTCAAAGTGGTAAATGCCCAGAACGAAGAGGTAACCAGCGGTCCCGTTGAGCAATTTACCGCCCTCACTGTTGTTGCCGAACCGGCCGAAGGATATGCCTTGAGCCAAGTATTGGTCAATGGCGAACCCAACGATGGCACGACCTTCGTTATCGAAGACGACACCGAGGTTACCGTTGAATTCGTTAAACTGGTAACTGTAAGCTATACCGAGACTACTGGTGGTCACGTAGAGATGTTTATCGACGATGCTGCCGAAGCTTCTGAATTTGGCAGTGTAATGCCTGGTTCGAAAGTAACCTTGAAGGTAACTGCCGACGAAGGTTATAGACTGGCTTCGCTGCTCATCAACAACGAAGAGAAGAAAGACGCCCTGGTTGACAATGCCTATACGATCGAAGCTATCGATGGCGACGTGACCGTAGCTGCTACGTTCGAAGAGATTCCCTACTGGCAAGTAACCTGCATGGTCATGGGTGAAGGTACGGTTACCATCACCGACGACGAAAGCAACGTATATGCCAGCGGTTCTGAAATTATCGAAAATACCTTCGTTAAACTGGTATTCAACCCCGAAGAAGGTTACAAGGTATCTGAGTTCTCCGACAACGATGGCTCTCTGCTGGATCAAATCAGCAACAACGTATATGAAGTAGGTGCTTTGACCAGCGCCCATTTCTACTATGTAACGTTCACAACCTCAGTAGGTTCGACAACGAGAGCATCGATGCTGTGTCGATCTACTACAACGCCGGTATGCTCTATGCCAACGGTCTGAACGAAGAGGCTACTCTGGCTATCTACGACCTGGCCGGTAAACTGGTTAAGGTAGCTACCGAAGCTCCTGTAAACGTTAGCGACCTGGCCAACGGCTGCTACATCGTGAAAGTGAAGATGAACAATGCCGAGAAGGTGGTAAAATTTATCAAACGATAAACGACCGATAAATAACCTTTCCGGTAAATAAACAATCGGAGTCATATCGCAAGATATGGCTCCGATTTGTATTATATATAACTCTTAAACCGAAATCCAGGCCTGCAACAGTACCCGGGTTTTGTTTTTCCCTATGCGCTCCTTCAAATGCCACAATTACCCACTTCTCTCCCCAGTTTACTACATGTTAAAAAACACTAACTCACCTCACCCGCTTGCCATCCCGTCAAAAATTTCGTAGCTTCGCAATCGTTAAATTCATCAACATTATTTATATCATGAGAAAAACATCACTATTTGCTTTATTTGCAAGTGCTCTATTTGCCTTACAGGCACAACAACAAACTACAGTTGCTCCCCTCGAAGGCGAAAAATGGTGGGGATGTTTCGTAGGTATCGGCAACGAAATGCCTTTTGCCTCAACTACCCCGCTCTACGACCTATCGAAGGTTAACTTCAACAACGAAGTCTCTCCCCTGCTGCTGTCGTCGCAAGGACGTTATGTGTGGAGCGACCAACCCTTTCGTTTCCGACTGAGCAACGATACGCTCCTCATCGAGTCGGACTACGAGAAACCTCAGGTAACCCAGGCCGGCAAAACCCTGCGCGATGCCTATCTGCACGCCAGCCAAAACCACTTCCCGGCTCAAGGTACAACCCCTCCCGAGCTCTTCTTCAAAGAACCGCAATACAATACCTGGATCGAGCTCATGTATAACCAGAATCAAAAAGACATTCTGGAGTATGCCCACCACATCATCGACTACGGATTCCCCAAAGGCATCCTCATGATCGATGACAACTGGCAACGCTACTATGGCAACTTCGAGTTCAAGGCCGAAAAATTCCCCGATGCCCGGGCCATGACCGACGAGCTGCACCGTCTCGGCTTCAAGGTGATGCTGTGGATATCGCCTTTCGTTTCGGCCGACTCGCCCGAGTTCCGCGACCTCGACGCCAAAGGCTACCTGCTGAAAAACAAAAACGGCACGCCCGCCGTGGTCAACTGGTGGAACGGGTATAGCGCCTGCTACGACATGACCAACCCCGAGGCTGTTGAATCGCTGAAACAGACCCTCAACCAATGCATGGAGAAATATGGTATCGACGGGTTCAAATTCGATGCCGGCGACATCGCCATCCTGGCCAACGGCGAGTATGACTACTACGACAAGAATGCCGACCAGAACATCTTCTCTCAACGCTGGGCCGAACTGGGCCTCTCCTACCCTTTCAACGAATTCCGTGCCGCCTGGAAAACCGGCGGACTGCCCCTCGTGCAACGTATTGGCGACAAGGACTACTCGTGGCACGCCGTATCGATGCTCATCCCCAACATGGCTATTTGCGGCATGCTGGGCTATCCCTATGCCTGCCCCGACATGATTGGTGGCGGACAGTTCACCTCGTTCCTCAACATCAACCCCGGCGAATTCAACGAAGAGCTCATCGTGCGCTCCTGCCAGGTACACGCCCTCATGCCTATGATGCAGTTCTCGGTAGCTCCCTGGCGAATCCTCAGCCCCGAAAACCGCGAGATTTGCGCCCGCTATGCCCGTCTGCACCACACGATGGGCGACTATATCTACCAGTGTGCCCTGAATGCCGCCAAGACCGGCGAGCCCATCTTGCGCCACATGGAGTACAGCTTCCCCCACAGCGGCTTTACCGAGTGTAAAGACCAGTTCATGCTGGGCGACAAATACCTCATCGCCCCCATGACCACCGCCGGCAACAGTCGCACGGTATATCTGCCTAAAGGCAAATGGCGCGACGACCAGGGCAAGACTTTCAAAGGTCCCAAGAAAATCGTCATCGACGTGCCCCTCGACCGTCTGCCCTACTACGAACTGATAAAATAAGCGAACTGATACTCGCCCCCCTGCAAGGGGTAGAGACTCCATTTCCCCTGTCCCGGGGAGGAATCGACAGCCAGTCTGTCGGCTCCTCCCCGGCTCTTTTTCGGCACCTTCACCCGAGAGAAGCCAGCGACCCTACGGCACAAAAAAGCCCGGGGTCGCATCTCGATTGCGATGCAACCCCGGGTCGAATGGTTGGTGGAGCTGGAGGGATTCGAACCCTCGTCCAAACAAGGAACTAATGAGCTTTCTACATGCTTATCTTCGCTTTGATTGTCGGGTACAGACAAGACCGAAGCCACCAATCTGTACCTTAGTTTCTAAAATTTCATCGTCGGCCCGAAACCTGCCTTCGACTATTTCCGAGATTATTGCACCACCGTTTCGGAACGCTTCGGAACCACAGCAACCGGGTGATGTCTTGTCTCCGCAACTGTTGCAGAGATTAAGCTAATCTACTGTACTTCGATTAAGCAGCAAGAGCGTAGTTATTTTCGCCAGTTAAATTTTTGTTGTCTGAGATTATAGAGCGGGGCAACAACGCTCTGCATGCTTACCCACCACTTCTACCCGCTGTCAAAACCGGTCAGCCCCAGTGGCAGTATGTTCATCCCCGCCGGTTTCCCGTCGGGGACGACAAAGATAATGCTTTTCCGGCAAATATAATCGACTTGGAGCGAAAAATAAATCACTCTCCAGCCTCAACTTTTCAAGAGCAGAATAAGTTTGATGGCCAGGTCGAAGAGCACGATTTTGGCGTTGGCATTCTGCCCGATGTCATTCTCGGCATCGCTCAGATGCTTCATGATGGCCTGCACATTGCGCTCGTGTATGAAGGGGGCAAAACGGGTCGAGAACTGCTCCTCCTCGCGGTTCATGTACGACAAGTCGGGCACGTGCAGATTATAGATATAGTTTTCGCGCACCATGCGCTGGGCATAGGCCAGGAAGCGACGCAAGCGCTCGCGGCCCAACTCGGCCACCTCTTCGCTCCACCCCTTCAGGTCCTTGATCTTCCGCCCGTAGGCAAGGCGCATCACCTGCACGAAATAGTTGAAGAACAGGTGGCTCTCTTCGTTCAGTTGGAGCGACTCACACGCCCGCAAATAACTGCCCTCGGCCACATGAGCCACAGCCAGGGCATCTTGTGCGGCTATACCGTAGCGGCTTTGCAAGGCCTCGGCAATGACCGGCGTGGGAAGCGAACGCATCTCGATGAGTTGCGACCGCGACCGTATGGTGCCCAACACCCGCTCGGGGCTGTTGCTCACCAACAGAAACACGCTGCCGGGATAGGGCTCCTCGAGCAACTTGAGCAGCTTGTTGGCACAAGTGTCGTTCATGCGCTCGGGTAACCAGATAATCATAATCTTATAAGGCGACTCGTAGCTCTTCAACGACATCTTGCGCAAGATGCTCTCGCTCTCCTCGCCATATATCATGGCCTGCTTGTTCTCGGCATTGATATAGCTCAACCACGCATCGAGACCAAAGTAGGTATGATCTTTCAAAAACTCGCACCACTCGGGCAGATAATCGTCGCAAATGCGTTTCTTCTTCTCAACCCTGACCATGGGAAAGACAAAATGCAAATCGGGATGCGTAAAGGCCTCATACTGCTGGCACGACTGGCACACCCCGCAAGCATCGCCCTGCTGGCGATTGGTGCAGTGTATATACCGGGCATAGGCCATGGCCATGGCAAACTTGCCTATCCCCTCGGGGCCGCACAACAACTGGGCATGGGCTATATGGCCGCTATCGACCGAGCGCAGCAACCGCTGCTTCACCTCGTCCTGCCCGATAATATCTTTGAAAAACATAGCGCTCTCTTCCTCTTGTCTCTTAATAAACCTGCTTGGCTATCCGATACACACTATCGACAGCCATGAGCGAATAGAAGTGAATACTGGGTACACCCCGAGCTTTCAACTCGAGCGACTGGGCCGTGCACCACTCGATACCCACCTGCTTCACTTGCGAATCGTCTTTGCACTTGGCCACCTCGCGCACCAGTCCGTCGGGTATATCCACGTGGAATACCCGCGGCAGCAACGTCAGCTGCGAGGCCTTCGAGATGGGTTTCAGTCCCGGTACAATAGGCACGGTGATACCGGCAGCCCGGCAGCGAGCTACAAAGTCGAAAAACTTGGAGTTATCGAAAAACATCTGCGTGACGATATAGTCGGCCCCCATATCGACCTTGGCCTTCAACCACTTCATATCCTCGTCGGGGTTGGGCGACTCGTCGTGCTTCTCGGGATAACCGGCCACCCCATAGGAGAAGGGCCGCGAATTGACCACATCCATGCGGGTACCGTCGATAAAGTATCCCTCGTTGAAACGGTTCACCTGTTGTTCCAGTTCGATGGCATGCTCATAACCGCCCGGCATGGCCGTGTAGCGGCTCTCGTGCTTGGCCTTGTCGCCCCGCAGAATAAGCAGGTCGCATATACCCAGGAAGTTGAGGTCGATCAAGGCATACTCTGTCTCATGCGCCGTAAAGCCGCTGCATATCATGTGCGGCACCGTGGGTATCTGATACTTGTTTTTAATGGCGGCAGCCACCGCCACCGTGCCCGGTCGGCTACGCTCCGAGACCCGGCGGAACAACCCGTCGGCCGTATCCTTATAAACCATCTCGCTGCGATGTGTCGTTATGTTGATATACAACGGGTCAAACTCGCGCAACGTATCGATAGTCTTGAACGACTTCTCGATGCTGCTCCCCTTCAGCGGGGGTAATATCTCAAACGAAAAACCGGTACTCCCGGTATTCTTTAGCAAATCGGCAACCTTCATAACTGTTTTTTTGCGAGGTCCTCGCCGGGGGCTGTCACGCCCGACGGGTCACCCTCCTGTTCGACACATCTTTTTTACGAAAGACAAATGTACAATAAAATCCCGAAAAAGAGAAAAACCGCTATCTCTTTCCATTTCAACTGTTAAAGACTATATACAAACCGCCCTATCTCGATTCACATTACTTAAAATAGATTAAATCCAAGAAAATTTCTTCTCAAATATTATGTTTGAAAACATATTTACCCCTATATTTGCACTGTGTTTTTCATGGTATTAGATTTAAGGTTAACAAAGATTGGTTGTCGTGAGACAATCAATTTTTTTTGTGCCTACTCAAAACCTACTTACTCCCGGAGGTCAGCCCCCAAAAATGTTAGAATATCCAAACAATACCCAAAAAACGGGAGGTAATTTGGTTTATATACCCAAAGATTGTATTTTTATCGCCGAGATAAGTCCTCATTCAGGACAGGACCTAATAAAAACCTATTTTTATAAAAGAAAGACTGATATGAAAAAGTACATTTGCACAGCTTGTGAATGGGTTTACGACCCCGCAGTAGGTGATCCCGATGGTGGAATCGCTCCCGGCACTCCCTTTGAAGATCTGCCCGAAGATTGGGTTTGCCCGGTTTGTGGCCTTGGTAAAGACGCATTCGAGGAGGTGAGCGAGTAATTTGCACTCCCCCCCTTACACCATAGAGAGTCTGTATCGCCCGGCGATGCAGACTCTTTTTTCATTCACCCACTCGATGACGACATGTAGGTCACCCCGCACTCGATGCGGGGTCCAGAAGTGAGTGTTCGTGGGGATTCTCCTTTACGGGAATTCTCTACCCGGGCTCTCATGGATTCCGCATCGTAGTGCGGAATGACAGAAACAGCACGGAATGACAAGATCCGCAAAAAAAATTTAGGTCATTTCAGATTCTCTACAAAATCAATTGTATAAATTTGAGACATGAAAATACTGATTGTTGAAGACGAACCCTCTCTGCGGGAGATCATGCAACGGGCATTGACCCAAGAACACTATGTGGTCGAAACCGCCACGACCTATGCCGAAGCCGATGCCAAGCTGGCGGCCTACACCTATGACTGTATCCTGCTCGACATCATGCTGCCCGACGGTAACGGGCTGCATCTGCTCGAGCACCTCAAGCAACAACGCAAGCGCGACAACGTCATCATCATCTCGGCCCGCGACTCGCTCGACGACAAGATTCTGGGGCTCGACATGGGGGCCGACGACTATCTGCCCAAGCCCTTCCACACGGCCGAACTGCTGGCCCGCATCAAGAGCGTGCTGCGTCGCGGCAAAAGCGGGGGCGAAATGGAGCTGCGCCTGGGCAACGTGTCGCTCGAGCCCGAGAGTTCGCGGGTGCGGGTGGCCGGCAGCGAGTTGCCCCTCCTGAAGAAAGAGTTTGACATTCTGCTATACTTCATGCAGCGGCCCAATCACCTGGTCGATAAATCGGTTTTGGCCGAAGCCGTATGGGGCGACCACGCCGACCAGGCCGACAACTTCCACTTCGTATATGCCCAAATGAAGAACCTGCGCCGCAAACTGACCGAAGCCGGCGCCGACATCGAGATAAAATCCATTTACGGGTTTGGCTATAAACTCATTCCCCCGACCGAATAAAAAACTCTTTCTTGCCGCATGAAACTGATTTATCGCATCGCATTGCGCCTATCGGCCGTACTCATCCCGCTCATGGCATTGTGGGCTACACTGTTCTACTTCATGACTGTCGATGAGATTAACGACGAGGCCGACGATGCCCTTGGCGATTACTCCGAGCTGATTATCATTCGCATGCTGGCCGGACGAGAACTGCCGCCCCTGAACGACGGCTCGAACAACAGCTACTCGATTACCCCCATCCCCCGGGAGTATGCCGAGTCGAAATCGCATATCGAATACTACGACGCCGAAGTCTATATCCCCGAAAAGGAGGAGACCGAGCCGGCCCGTATCCTCTCGACCATCTTCTGCGACAACGACGACAACTACTACGAACTGAAGGTGGCCATGCCTACGTTTGAAAAAGAGGATTTGGTACGCACCATTCTCTTTTGGATTATCCTGCTCTACTTCACGCTACTCATTACCTTAATAGGGGTAACCACCTGGATATTCCACCGCAGCATGAGGCCTCTATACGACCTGTTGCAGTGGCTCGACCGCTTCACCCCGGGCAAACCCGGTTCGCCAGTTCCCGACAATACAAACATCACCGAGTTTCACAAACTCAACCAGGCCGTGCAAGAAGCAGCCGACCGTTCGCTGGTACTCTTTGAGCAACAAAAGCAATTCATTGGCAATGCCTCGCACGAACTGCAAACCCCGCTGGCCATCCTGGGGAACCGCATCGAATGGTTGCTCGACAATACCGAACCGAACGAGAAGCAGGTCGAAGAGCTGTTCAAGATGCAACGGTCGTTGAATCATATCGTGCGCCTCAACAAAACCCTGTTGCTGCTCACCAAAATCGAGAACGGGCAGTTCCCCGAGAGCTCCCCGGTCGATATTGCCGCACTCATCGGCGAACAGGCCCCACTCTACAACGAGATTTACGAGTCGCGCCATATTGACTGCCACCTCGACCTTCCCGACCATTTCGTAGTATCCATGAACGACTCGCTGGCCTCGACCCTTGTCACCAACCTGCTCAAAAACGCCTACGTCCACACCGAGCCCGGTCACCGCATCGACATCTCGCTACACAACGGCACACTCACCATCGCCAACGACGGTGATACTCCGCTCGATGCCGCCCACATATTCGACCGCTTCTACCAGGGCCACAAAAAAGAGGGCTCTACCGGTCTGGGGCTGGCACTGGTCAAGGCCGTGTGCCGCTACTACAACCTCCACATCGAGTATCGCCATGCCAACGGGCGGCACTACTTTATCGTCACCTGGCCCCTCAAACGAAAAGAAAAATGATTTTTTTCGAGAAAATTCCCGAAATTTCAAATTCACTTCAAAATTGGACTCGATCTTTGTACCATCAAACGAAAACAATGTATCACTAATAAATCTTTGAAAGTTATGAAAAAGTTATTGATTCTCTCGACAATTTTGATGGTATTGGGTATCGCAACCGCTTGCGCCGACAACGACAAACCCATCGCCGTAACCCAGTTGCCCGCCAAGGCTCAACAATTCATCAAGACCCACTTCCCCAAAGAAAAGGTGGCCCTGGCCAAACTCGAACAGGAAATTTTTGAAACCCGCTACGAAGTGGTATTTACCAGCGGTTCCAAGGTAGAGTTCTTGAAAGACGGTGAATGGAAAGAGATCGACTGCAAATACTCGACAGTGCCCACGGCTGTTATCCCTGCCCAAATTGCCCAATATGTATCGCAAAACTATCCCGATACGAAAGTCGTACAAATAGACCGCGACAAACGCGACTATGAGGTAAAGATTACCAACGGTCTGGAACTGACATTCGACAAACAGTTCAACCTGATAGACATCGACGACTAAGGAGACCCTGCCGTCGATACCCAGCCCGCCCCACTCCCGTGAGGCGGGCTTTTTGTCATCTCCTTCCCCTCGCCCACAACCCTTGGCTCAAAAAAAACGCCGCCAGAGAGCAAACCCTCCGGCGGCGCTAAACAACCTATACTTATACTTATTTAATAATCTCGAGACGTTTGAAGCACTTCTCGATCTTGTCGAGAGCGATATCAACTTGAGCACGCGTGTGCGTAGCCATCAGCGAGAAGCGAATCAACGTATCCTTGGGAGCTACTGCGGGAGCTACTACCGGGTTTACAAAGATGCCCTCGTCGAAGAGGTCGCGCGTTACTCTGAAGGTCTTTTCGTTATCGCGGATGAAGAGCGGGATGATAGGCGTGCAGGTATTACCAATCTCACACCCGATGCGGCGGAAGCCCTCGAGTGCATAGTTGGTTACATCCCACAAGTTGGCGATACGCTCGGGCTCGCTCTCCATGATATCCAAGGCGGCACCTACGGCGGCCGTCGAAGCCGGCGTGATACTTGCGCTGAAGATATACGAACGGGAGTTGTGACGCAGATAGTTGGCCGTCACCTTGTCGGTAGCAATGAAACCACCCAGCGAAGCCAGCGACTTACTGAAGGTACCCATGATGAGATCAACATCATCGGCTACCCCGAAGTGATCGCAAGTACCCCGACCGTTGCGGCCAAAGACACCGATACCATGAGCCTCATCGACCATCACGGCAGCATTGTACTGCTTGGCCAGACGCACAATCTCGGGCAGGTTGGCTACATCGCCCTCCATCGAGAATACGCCATCGGTAACAATCAATTTCACTTTGTCGGGATCGCAATTACGCAACTGCTCCTCAAGCGACTGCATATCATTATGACGATATTTCACAGGCGTAGAGAACGACAACCGACGGCCTTCGATAATCGAGGCATGGTCGAGCTCGTCCCACAAAATATAGTCGCCACGACCTGTCACACACGATACGACACCCAGGTTTACCTGGAATCCCGTGGAATAAATAATAGCCTCCTCTTTACCCACAAACTTGGCCAACCGATGTTCCAACTCTTCGTGAATATCGAGCGTACCGTTCAAGAAGCGCGAACCGGCACAGCCCGTACCATATTTGCGAATGGCAGCAATAGCAGCTTCTTTGATTTTGGGGTGATTGGTAAGGCCCAAATAGCTGTTCGAACCGAACATTAAAACTTTCTTACCATTGATTAAGACTTCGGTATCCTGATCGCTTTCTATCTTGCGGAAATAAGGATAAACACCTAGTGCCTTGGCTTTCTGCGGAGCATCATACTTCGACAGTTTTTCTTGCATCAACTTCATAGTTTATTCCTATATCTATTTTATTATAAACTATTTGCACAACCAGGACTTTCTCTGTAAAGCACCTTGGAAAATACAGGGTGCAAAGGTAACACAATTATCCGAATTGAAATCATTTTTCACTTAAAAAAATCGCCGATTGTTTCAAAAAAATTTCATACCCAACCCTGTCACAACCTGCGACTTAGCTACCTCGAGCCTCTCGAAGTCAAAATTTGGAACATCCCATATATGCCTAACTATCAACTCTATACAACAAGCGCCACACAAAACTTGTAATTGTTTTGTAATAAATTCTACCCGTTATTACCCAGAATTTGAAAAAAATTGCGAAATTTGCCGATTGTATAACCATATGACAGAGAACCAATATGAAATTCTCAGCGCAACAAATCGCAGATTTCCTGCATGGAGAGGTGGTGGGCAATGCTTCGGTCGAGGTAAGCAACCTGTCTAAAATCGAAGAAGGCACCCCCGGTACTCTCACCTTCCTGGCCAACCCCAAATACACACACTATATTTACCAGACTCATGCCAGCATCGTACTGGTTCATCGTGAGTTCGAGCCCGAGCATCCCATCGAGGCCACCCTCATCAAGGTCGATGACCCCTATGCCTGCCTGGCCATGTTGCTCAACCTGGTAAACGAGGCGCTCACGGCCAAACAGGGCATCGAGCAACCCAACTATGTAGCCTCGAGTGTCACCCTCCCCGACGACATCTATCTGGGAGCCTTCGCCTATATTGGCGAACGGGTGAAACTGGGGAAGAAGGTAAAAATCTATCCCCAGGTATATGTGGGCAACGACGTGGTCATTGGCGACAACGTAACCCTCTACCCGGGCGTAAAAATCTATCACAGCTGCGTGATTGGCAACAACTGCACCCTGCACGCCGGCGTAGTGATTGGAGCCGACGGTTTCGGATTTGCTCCGCAAGCCAACGGCGAATATGCCAAGATTGCCCAGATAGGTAACGTCGTTCTCGAAGATAATGTCGAGATTGGTGCCAACACCACCATCGACCGTGCCACCATGGGTTCGACTGTCATCCACAAAGGAGTGAAACTCGACAACCTCATACAAATAGCCCACAACGTAGAGGTGGGCGAGCACACGGTAATCGCCGCACAAGCCGGTATTGCCGGGTCGGCCAAGGTGGGCAGCCACGCCATGATAGGCGGACAGGTAGGCGTTGCCGGACACATCAGACTGGGCGACCGCATACAGGTAGGAGCCCAATCGGGTATCCCCAACCATGTCGATGACGACGCCGTCATCATGGGCTATCCGGCCGTACCCTCCAAAGAGTTTGCCCGACAGGTCGTTTACATCAAGCGCCTGCCCGACCTCACCCGCACCGTAAAAGAGCTCTCGAAGGAGATTGAGTCGCTGAAAGAACAATTGAAAAACAAATAAAACAGAATATCGATGAAACAAAAAACCCTCAAAACCAGTTTCTCGGTTAGCGGAAAAGGGTTGCATACCGGATTGGACATCACGGCAACCTTCCTCCCGGCCCCCGAACATCACGGATATAAAATACAGCGCATCGACCTCGAAGGTCAACCTATTATCGAAGCGCTGGCCGAAAACGTTGTAGAGACCAGCCGAGGCACGGTGATTGCCAACGGCGACGTAAGAGTGAGCACCATCGAACACGCCATGGCAGCCCTCTATGCGGCCGAAATCGACAACTGCCTCATCCAGGTAAATGCTCCCGAGTTGCCTATTCTCGACGGCAGCGCCGCTGTCTATGCCGAAGAGATCGAGCGTTGCGGCCTCGTAGAACAGAATGCCGAGCGCGAATACTACCTCATCAAATCGAAAATCGAGTTGCACGACGAGGAAAGCGGTTCGTCGATCGTCGTTCTGCCCGACGATGAGTTCAGTGTCAACGTACTCATTTCGTTCGATTCGCCCATCTTGAACAACCAGTTTGCCAGTCTCGACGATCTGCACGACTTCAAGAAAGAGATTGCCGGCGCCCGCACCTTTGTCTTCGTAAGAGAGGTAGAGCCACTCGTGAAACACAACCTCATCAAGGGTGGAGACCTCGACAACGCCATCGTCATCTATGACCAAAAGACCTCGCAAACCGAGCTCGACCGGTTGGCCGACCTCCTGGGTGTACCCCACAAACACGTCGATGAGCTGGGGTATATCAACAACAAACCCCTCGAGTTTGACAACGAGCCGGCCCGCCACAAACTGCTCGATATCCTGGGCGACATCGCGCTGGTAGGCAAGCCCATCAAAGGCCGCATCATCGCTACCCGCCCCGGTCACAAAATCAACAACCAGTTTGCCCGTCTCATTCGCAAAGAGGTGCGTCGCCAAGATATCCAATGCCCCATTTACAATCCCAACAAGGCTCCCATCATGGATGTCAACCGCATTCGCCAGCTGCTTCCCCACCGCTATCCCTTCCTGCTGGTCGATAAGATTATCGAGATGGGCACGCGCCACATCGTCGGCGTCAAGAACGTATCGGGCAACGAACCCTTCTTCCAGGGCCACTTCCCTGCCGAGCCCATCATGCCCGGCGTACTGCTGGTCGAGGCCATGGCACAAACCGGCGGTCTGCTGGTACTCAATACCGTAGATGAGCCCGAGCGCTACTCGACCTACTTTATGAAAATAGACAACGTCAAATTCCGTCAGAAAGTAGTACCGGGCGATACGGTCATCTTCCACCTGTCGCTCATGTCGGAGGTACGTCGCGGATGTGCCTACATGAAAGGCTATGCCTTCGTAGGTGAGCGCATCACTACCGAGGCCGAATTTATGGCACAGATTATCAAGAACAAATAACATACTAAAACAAGCACAAGGAAATGAAACAACCTTTAGCATATGTCCACCCCGATGCCAAGATTGCCAATAATGTGGTAATCGAACCATTTGTTACAATCGATAAAAACGTAGTCATCGGCGAAGGGACTCAGATAGGCTCCAACGTCACCATTCTGGAAGGCGCTCGTATCGGGAAAAACTGCAAAATATTCCCGGGGGCCGTCATCTCGGCCATTCCCCAAGACCTGAAGTTCCAGGGCGAAGATACCATCGTAGAGATAGGCGACAACACTACCTTGCGCGAATGTGTGACCGTGAACCGCGGTACAGCCGCCAAAGGTAAAACCGTGGTTGGCAGCAACTGCCTCATCATGGCCTACTCGCACATTGCTCACGACTGTGTCATAGGCGACAACGTAATCATCTCCAACGCCACTCAGGTTGCCGGCGAGGTAGTGGTCGATAACTATGCCGTTATCGGCGGGGGTACCCTCATTCACCAGTTCACCCACATTGGAGCTCATGTGATGATCCAGGGCGGATCGCACGTCAACAAAGACATCCCTCCCTACATCAAAGCAGGGCGCAACCCCATCTCCTATGCCGGTATCAACTCCATTGGTCTGCGTCGTCGCAACTTCAGCAACGAAACCATCTGCAACATACAGGAGATCTATCGTTACCTCTACCTGTCGGACATGAACAACAGCGACGCCATCGAGCGCATCGAGGCCGAGTTGCCCGCCACCAAAGAGCGTGACGAAATCGTGCTGTTCGTGCGCAACTCCAAACGTGGTATTATCAAAGGGTATCTCTAAAATACACTTTTTCGATAGTAGCGACTACAAAGCGGGAGCCTCCAAGAAAGAGACTCCCGCTCTCTTTTTTACCTCCATCGGGTAGCCAAGCAGGACTGAGAAGTTCATTTAATGAGCTTTTCGGGCCATATATTCGGTTAAAAATTTTGCGGCTCGAAACTTTCAAATATATTTGCGCATCACTGCTGTCCGGAGAAATTTTACCATAAAGTAGGTTGCTCGACAGAACCCGCCTCCGGAACACTAACTGGAGTTGTCGGCTGATTATAAATTTCACGGATATTCGCCCTCTGGAAGAG
>NZ_NFHZ01000023.1 GCF_002161555.1 Barnesiella sp. An55
GGTGATCATAGCGATTATTGTTTGTAATTCTTTGTAATTCAGTACTATAAAGATACAACAATTTTCGCTAATCACCAAATTTACAAACACTTACAATTCGTCGAACTCACGTTAAAATAGGAGTCGGTTCGGCATAGATAAACCTTGAAAACTGTGTTTTCGGTTTCCCTCTGCACTCACCTTTCACTATCTTTGTAGAAGATAGGAGTCGGTTCGGCATAGATAAACCTTGAAAACTGTGTTTTCGGTTTCCCTCTGCACTCACCTTTCACTATCTTTGCATGCCTAAAAAGTAGAAGAAGATGAAACAACTGGTCATTTTTGATTTGGATGGTACGCTGCTGAATACGATTGCCGACCTGGCCACGAGTACCAACTATGCCTTGCGTCGTTGTGGATTTCCCGAGCATCGGGTAGAGGAGTATCTCTATTTCGTGGGGAATGGAATTACCAAACTTTTTGAACGGGCTTTGCCCGAGGAGTCTCGTTCGGCCGAGAATATAGCATACATGCGCACCTTTTTCCTGGAGTATTATACCGAGCATAATACCGATCACACACGTCCCTACGACGGGATGCCGCATCTGCTCGAGGTGTTGTTGGCCCGGGGGGTAAAGATGGCGGTGGCCTCGAACAAGTATCAGGCTGGGACCGAAAAGCTCATTGCGCACTTTTTCCCCCAGATTCCGTTTGTGGCTGTACTGGGGCAGCGCGAGGGGATACCCACGAAACCGGCTCCTGATATCGTGTATGATATCTTGCAACGTGCCGGGGTAGAGAAGGACGATACTCTGTATGTGGGTGACTCGGATGTAGATATGTGTACGGCTCGGGCTGCCGGGGTAGAGTCGGCCGGGGTGACTTGGGGATTTCGTGGCCGCGACGAGTTGAGTCGGGCCGGTGCCTGCCATTTGGCCGAGACTCCCGACGACATCTGGCGGCTGTGTGGCATCGAGGCTTAGGTGTTTCGCCGAGCCCTGTACCTCTGATAAAAAAAGTAGCAATCCCGCTTCCCAGCGAAATTGCTACATAACCAAAATATATAGAATAGTTAATCGAAAAAAATAGTCTGTAATATTCACATATACATAGGGCGATTAATCAATTGTGATACAAATGTATGATGGCTTTTGGCCAATGCAAAACAGTATCGACAAAAGGCTGAAAATTGTCGCCTAACCGCCCCTTTTTCCGTCGGAATCTTTTCTGCTTTATCGACGAATTTCACTCCTTTTTCTTGGGTGTAAAAGGCAGTTTGCAACCCTGTTTGTTGAGGTAACCCTCCATGTCGTAGTCGAGAGCCATGCGGTAGTAGTCGAGTATGTGGCCACACCAGTCGTTCTCGGTGGTGGTGCCGCTGCGATGGCGGTTGTACTCCGATATGGTGTGGTCGTACTGCTCGAGGTCGGCACTCATGTCGTCGGTGCGGTAGTGGTTGTGATGAACCACGAGCGAGAGGGGTTGTTTGGGCTTCAGGTCGGGCGACTCGCGGGGAATACCCAGGGTGAGGGCACATACGACAAAGGTGCCTTGCGGCAGGTGCAGAATTTCGGCAATCTTCTCGGGGTTGGCCGTGCGGGCATATCCCACGCAGCAGCTTCCCAATCCGGCGGCCTGTGCGGCGACAACGGCATTCTGCATGGCCAGGGCGGCATCGATGATACCCACCATCACGCCGTCGAGCGTGTTTTCGAAGTGCGGGTTGTCTATCCCTTTTTTCCGGGCCAGCACGTCGATCTTGTGATAGTCGGCGCAGAACATCAGCAGCGTGGCGCAGGTCTTGATCTGTTTCTGGTTGGTGATGGCGTAGAGCTCCTCTTTAATGGCCTGGTCGTCGATGGCGATGACCGAGAACTGTTGTCCGTTATAACTGGTAGGGGTGTTGGCGATGGCCCGGTAGATGAAGTCGAGGGTCTCGGCCGGTATCTTGTCGTATTGGTAACGACGCACCGATGTGCGTTTGAGCAGGGTTTCTTCTACAGTTTTCATATGCATTTGTATTTAATGTGAAACAATTGGGTGGTGCTGTTGGTTTTCCACAGCCTGTATCTCTTTGAGCCCGGTTTGGAAATATTCGCGCTCGTAGTCATGGGGACGCAGGGTTTGGTCATTCCACACGACGATGTCGATATCGAGGGGTATCTCGCCGCTCTGTTTCGACTGGGGGGTGCGGCCGTGGCTCTGCTCCAGAGCCTTGAGGGTGTCGTAGAGTTCGGGATACCCGTCGGGGGTGCAGATGCGGGCCACGGCGTTGAGGTAGTTGGGGTGATGGGGGTTACCATAGGGTGCAGTCTCGTAGATCGAGGAGGAGTCGGTAATGATACCCATCGCCTGCAACTCGGCAAAAGCCTGTTCCATCTGCCCTTGTTTATCGGGCGTGTTTGAAGCCAAACTGATTAGTGCGGTATTCATGACACATCTTTTAAGGAGAGTTGTATGCGTTTTCGTTCGCGGTCTATCCCGATGACCCGTACCCTTACCGGCTGGTGCATGGACACAATTTCGGCGGGATTGGCTACATAGCGGTCGGCCATCTGTGAGATGTGAACCAGCCCGTTTTCCTTGATGCCGATATCGACAAAGCAGCCAAACTGAGTGATGTTGGTGACGATGCCGTTGAGTATCATGCCCTCTTGCAGATCGTCGAGGGTTTTGACTTTGGCGTCGAACTCCATCATCTCGATGTACCGACGGGGGTCTCGACCGGGTTTGTCGAGCTCGGCCATGATGTCGTTGAGGGTGGGCATGCCCACATCGCCAGCGATATATCGCTTCAGGTCGAGACCTTTTTTCAGCTCTTTGTTCTCGATGAGTTCGTCGATGGTGCAACCCAGGTCGGCGGCCATCTGTTCAACGATGGCATATCGCTCGGGGTGAACGGCCGAATTGTCGAGCGGGTTGGCTGCGTGGGGAATACGCAGGAATCCGGCCGACTGCTCAAAGGCTTTGGCTCCCATGCGGGGCACCTTGAGCAGGTCGCTGCGGCTCACGAAGTCGCCGTTGGCCTGGCGATACGCCACAATGTTTTGAGCCAGTTGGGGACCGAGCCCCGAGATATAGGTGAGCAGGTGCTTGCTGGCGGTGTTGACGTTTACTCCCACCGAGTTGACGCAATATTCGACCACGCGGTCGAGCGACCGTTTCAGTTTGGCCTGATCGACATCGTGCTGGTATTGTCCCACGCCTATCGACTTGGGGTCGATTTTCACCAGTTCGGCCAGCGGGTCGATGAGGCGTCGGCCTATTGACACGGCGCCGCGCACCGTTACGTCCTGGTCGGGGAACTCCTCGCGGGCCACCTTCGAAGCCGAGTAGATGGAGGCTCCGCTCTCGCTCACGACGAAGACCTGTATCTTGCGGTCGTAGCGCAGGTTGGTGACAAACTGTTCGGTCTCGCGCCCGGCCGTACCGTTGCCGATGGCGATAGCTTCGATTCTGTAGCTCTCGACCAGTTGGGTGAGTTTGCGGGCTGCGCCTGCATAGTCCTGCCGGGGTGGGTGGGGATAGATGGTCTCGTTGTGCAGCAGGTTGCCTTGAGCGTCGAGGCAGACCACCTTGCAGCCGGTGCGGAAACCGGGGTCGATGGCCAGTACCCGTTTCTGTCCCAGCGGGGGAGCCAGGAGCAACTGTTTTACGTTTTCGGCAAAGATGGCGATGGCTTCGTCGTCGGCCTTCGCTTTGGACGAGGCGGCAAACTCGCTCTCGATCGAGGGGCGCAGCAGCCGTTTATAGCTGTCGGTCACCGCTTGGACTACGAGGTTCGAGGCTTCGCCCTCGCCCTTGACAAAGAGTCGTTGCAGGCGGTCGATGGCCTTTTCGTCGTCGGGGGCAATCGATACGCGCAATATCCCCTCGTTTTCGCCGCGACGCACGGCCAGTATCTTGTGCGAGGCACATCTCCGCAAGGGTTCGCTCCAGGCGAAGTAGTCGCGGTATTTGTCGCCCTCTTCTTCCTTTCCCTTGACTACCTTGGCCGTGACGACTCCGCTCTGTTCAAAGGCTCGGCGCACGGTGTTGCGGGCCCGCTCGTTCTCGGCCATCCACTCGGCCATGATGTCGCACGCACCCTTAATGGCACTTTCGGTGTCGGGTACCTCGGCGTTGATAAAGCGTGCGGCGCAGGCCTCGATGCGGTCGTTGCGCTGCGACATGATGATTTTGGCCAGCGGCTCGAGTCCGCGTTCGCGGGCAATCTCGGCACGGGTTCTCCGGCGAGGTTTATAGGGGAGGTAGATATCTTCGAGTTCGGTCGCGTCCCAGCAGTTGTCGATGCGTTGTCGCAGCTCGTCGGTGAGTTTGCCCTGCTCGCCGATGGTCGAAAGAATCGATTCCTTGCGTTTGGCCAGTTCGCACAGGCGGTCGTAGCCCTCCTTGATGTGGCCTATCTGCACCTCGTCGAGCGAACCGGTGGCCTCTTTGCGGTAGCGGCTGATGAAGGGAATGGTGGCTCCCCCATCGAGCAGCTCGATGGTCTTGGCTATTTGCGGCTCGGCGATGCCCAGCGACTGGGCGAGGAGTTTGTGGAACGTCGTATTCATGAGCTTTTCTTTAGCGTGATGATGGTAATCTCGGGTCGGGCTCCTATGCGAATGGGCAGGAACACGCAGCCCATGCCCTCGTTGACATAGAGCTGGTGCTGGCTGTCGGGTGCTTTGTAGAGGCCGCTCCACTCGGGATACATGGGCTCGGCCAGCGAGTACTCAAATCCCTTCCAACCCAGTTTCAGCTGCATGGCATGGGTATGGCCCGAGAGGGTGAGGTCGATGTTGGTTTGGGGTATCACCTCGTAGCGCCAGTGCAGCGGGTTGTGCGAGAGCAGTATCTTGAAAGTCGAATCGTTCAGGGCGGGGTAGGCTTCGTGCAGACGTCCGTATTTGGGGAAGGGAGGCATGCCCCAGTTCTCGACCCCGATGAGGGCGATGCTGTCGTTGCCGCGGTGCAGCCACACCGAACGGTTGTTGAGCAGGTGCCAGCCCATGCGCCCTTCGTTGGCAATGAGTTCTTGCAGAGTTTTCTCTTTCTCGGCCGGCGATTGCCAGTGATAGTAGTCGCCGTAGTCGTGGTTGCCCAGTACCGAATAGACTCCGTCGGTAGCCGAGAGTCGCGAGAGCTGTTCCATGAAGGGGGGAAGTTCTCCGCCCTGCCGATTGACCAGGTCGCCGGTAAAGACGATGAGGTCGGGGTGGAGGCTGTCGATGTCGGCTACCCATCGGGGCAGATATCGGCCGGCCGATCCCAGGGTCTCGATATGGAGGTCGGAGAATTGCACGATGCGGTAGCCGTCGAAGGCTTCGGGCAGGCGGTCGAAGGTGATGGTGCGGTAGTTATATACCGGGTGCTGCCGGGCATAGAAGGCTCCGTATAGCATGGTTCCCACGGTATAGAGAGCCAGTGCGAGTCCTGCATAGTGTCCCCAGTTGCTCCGTTGCCTGTGCCACAGGCGGGGCAGGTAATCGAACAGGGAACAGAGGGTATAGAGCCACTTGGGCATGTAGATGAGGAAGAAGGCATAGAATATCCACATGGCCACATTGATGTCGATTGTCCCGCGGAACTTGAACTGGAAGAGCACGGCCAGGAATACGGCCACAAGCACCACGCCCGAAACGGTCCACCAAAGGGCTTTCAGCCATTTGGGCTTGTGCTGCAGATTCCGTTTGACGATATAGGCATCGGTCAGGAGTGCCAGCAGCGGGAATAGGATGAGAAGAAGAGGTAGCCGCATAGATTCTGTTTTGAGTTTGAGAAGAAAAACGATGAGCGTTTTTATGCCGAAAACCACTCATCGTTTTGTCTTATAGATTTCTTGTCAGGCTTCTTGCCCCAGAGCAATCAGTTGGTTCTTTAGCGGATTGGCATACATCAGCAGGATGCACCGTTTGAGGAATTGCTTGTCTTTCTCTTCGGTTATGTTGGGAATCTTGGCCAACTGCGAGTGGAGGTAGTTGGTAAAGGTGAGCTGCTCCTCGCTGGTGTAGCGGTCGGCAAAGCGATTCACCCCGTTGAGCAGGTCGTAGGCGATGTAGTTGCCGGGGTATATCTTGTAGCCCAGGTGGATGCCCCTGTCGATGATTCGGAGCGTCTGGGCAAGCAGTTCCGATTTCTCTTCGATGTGGCCGAGCTTGTCGAGTTCGTCGTTGATGCAGGGGGCAATCTGGAAGTGCACGCGTCCTTTATAGCCCAGCAGCCCGATTTCCATGCTGTGGAGGTCGTCTTCTTGCGTCTTCTTGAAGTCGGGGTTGTCGCGTTTGAGCAGGAACTCCTGAGCCTTGAGGTAGTCGCAGGGGTCGTATTCGTAGGAGATGGAGACGGGCACGATGTTGATCTCTTTGAGGTTGTCGATGAGAGAACCGTTGCCGGCCAGTCCCAGCATCTTGATGAGCGACTCTTGTGTGCGGTCGTCCGAGTCTTTTGAACGCCCTTCGCGTTGGGCAATCCATACCGACTCTTTCTTCTGGGTGATGGCAAAGTGAATATACCCCGACAGTTGACGAGCCGCCTCGAGCATCTGCCGCATGCCTACGTTACGCTTCACGATGAAGCTCTTGTTGAGTCGCACCAGGTCGGATATCCATTCAAAGATAAGCAGGTTGTTGCCGATGGCAATCTCGCTGGTGTCTATCCCGTGCCGGATGAGCAGCAGGTTGAGGAACGAGGCATCGAGAATGATGTCGCGATGGTTCGACATGTAGGTGTAGTTCTTGTTCTTGTCGAGCACTTCGAAGTTTCCCTCGGTGAGACTCTGGGTTGTCTTCTTGGTGAGTCCTTCGAGGAAGGCACGCATGATGAGCAGTTGAAAATCTTTCTTGTTGTCGAGCGCGAGTAGTTGTTGGCACAACTCGTCGTAGTTGACGTCGGGCAAGACATATCGTACGGCATGTTCAAATCTCGGTTCTTTGACCAAGACTTTCATCTTGTCGTGAAACTCACGGTCGTAAAACGGCCTGATATCGTCAAATTCTTTTGGGCATTCCATAACTCTTTGTTTTAAGGTATAGAACCGTCTTTTTGTTGATGGGTTGTTTTTTCTCTGTCTTAATAATCTCTCCTTATATATCTCGGTTGGCGGTGTAGTTGCGCCATTTGTCAAAAAGCTGTGTCATATCCTGGGGGATAGGCGAGTCGAAAAACATCTCTTCGCCCGTGACCGGATGCTTGAATCCGAGAGTCTTGGCGTGAAGAGCCTGTCGGGGGCAGATGTCGAAGCAGTTTTGAACAAACTGTTTATACTTCGAGAAAGTAGTCCCCTTGAGTATCTGATTCCCGCCGTAACGCTCGTCGTTGAACAGCGTGTGTCCTATATATTTCATATGTACCCTAATCTGGTGTGTACGCCCGGTTTCGAGTTTACACTCAACGATGGAAACATATCCCAGTCGTTCCAGGGTCTTGTAGTGGGTAACCGCATGTTTGCCTTGGTCTCCGTCGGGGAATACGGTCATTTGCAGGCGGTCTTTGAGGCTGCGGCCTATGTTGCCCACTATGGTGCCTTCGTCCTGCTCCATGAGCCCCCATACGAGGGCCACATATTTGCGTTGGGTAGTCTTGTGGAAAAATTGTAAACCCAGGTTGGTCTTGGCTTCGGGTGTCTTGGCGATGACCAGCAGGCCCGAGGTCTCTTTGTCGATGCGGTGGACCAGTCCCAGTCGGGGGTCGTTCACGTCGTAGTTGGGGGTGTTGCGGAAGTAGTAGGCCAAGGCATTTACCAGTGTTCCGCTGTAATTGCCGTGCCCGGGATGCACCACTAGCCCGGCCGGTTTGTTGACCACCAGCACGGCATCGTCTTCATAGACGACATCGAGTGGAATATCCTGGGGGATGATTTCAAATTCGTAGCGGGGACGATCCATGACCACCGACACGACGTCGAGCGGCTTTACCCGGTAGTTCGACTTGACGGGCTTGCCGTTGACGAGGATACAGCCGGCTTCGGCCGCTTGTTGCACTCGGTTGCGCGACGAGCTTTCGAGGCGAGCTACCAGGAACTTGTCCACCCGCAGCAGGCTCTGCCCCTTGTCGGCAACGAACCGAAAGTGCTCATACAGTTCGCGTTCGCCCTCTTCGGCAACGATTTTATCATCGGCTTCTATGTCTTCGTCGCAAAAGTTCATTCTTTTCGAAGCATCAGTTTAGTTAAACCAGCTGTCATCGGTGATGGGAGTCTCGGCGTCGGGTGTTTGCGGGAATTCTCCTTCGATATCAGAGTCGGGATAAGACTCTGATATCCCGCTGCCCACGAGCAGAGTCACTGTGCTGTTGGCCGGGATTTTATCGCCGGGTTCGATTGTTTCGCCCTGGTATTGCAGGCCGATAGCCAGGTCGGGGTATTCCGAGGGTACCTCTTGTATGCGCACATCGCTCAATCCTCGGCTCTCCAGTGTCGAGAGGGCTTGCCGCATCGACATGTCGGATACCTTGGGACAGGTAATCATGCGGGGTGAATAGGCGTTGATCGAGAGGTAAACAGTGCGTCCCGACTTTACTTTGCTGCCTGCGGCCGGAGTCTGTTCTACGATGGTGCCGGGCACAGCCTCGTCGATATAGAGCGAATCGATGATGTCATATTCGAAGCCATTGCGGTCGAGAGTGCGCAGGGCATCGGGCAGAGCCATGGCTTTCACATCGGGTACCAGCACGGCTTTTCCGTGTCGGGTATATAGTTTGAGCCCATACAGGGTAATTCCTATCAGCAGGAAAAAAACGATAACCATCTGAACTAATGTTTTGATTATCGGGTGCTTCTTGAAAAATTCTATCAATTTTCCCATAAATGCTCAGGCGTATGTTTTTTCTAAGGTTTCACAAAGATAGGGAAAATCGTTTGCAATAGGCATTAACTTAATTATTTTTATGAGAAAAAGATTTTTCTCACCGGCTCTCCTTTCTTTTTGCCGATAGCCTCGTTCGTGCTTGCGCTGCATTTCGCGAAGTGAATAAAGCAAACTATTTTAACATTTATAACTTAAATAATCTATCTCTCCTTGATTGATATGCGAGAATGAGTTACTTTTGCACGCGAATAATAGTTTCTGAATAAACTATGAAAAGAAGTAAATTGGTAGTGATTATTATCGCCGTGTTGGCTGTCGCTTTGATAGGGACGGGTGTTTTCATATATATCCAGCATAAACAGATGTCCGACTTCAAGGAGCAGGTCGAGATCGACAAGCAACGCACCGAGCTCGAGAAGGAGTATAGCGATCTGGCGGCCCAGTACGACCAGTTCGAAGGACAGCAGATGATGTTCAACAACGACTCGCTCATCGAGAAACTCGATGCCGAGAAGGTAAAAGTTCAGCGCTTGCTCGAAGAGTTGCGCACGGTCAAGAATACCAGTTCGGCCCGTATCGAGGAGTTGAAGAAAGAACTTGCCACACTGCGAGGTATCATGCGTCACTATGTGATGCAAATCGATTCGCTCAATGCTGCCAACAAGCAGCTGCGTGAAGAGAATGCCCAGGTGACCCGCCGCTATCGCGAAGTGTCGGAGACGGCCAATCAACTGAAACAGGAACGTGAAGAGCTTACCGAGAAGGTGACCCTGGCCTCGAAACTCGATGCTGTGGGTATTGTGGTAACTCCCATTGATTCGCGGGGCAAGGTGGCCAAGCGCATCAAGAAGACCGACAAAATAAAGATTAGCTTCTCTATCGCCAAGAATGTAACGGCCGAGGTGGGCGAGAAATATATCTATGCCCGCATTGTGAAACCCGATGGCGATGTGCTGGTTAAAGACCGCGCCGATGTATTCCCCTTTGAAAATCGCGAGATCAACTTCTCGTGCCGCCGACTCATCGAGTTTACGGGCGACGAGTTGAACGATGTGACCATGTATTGGGCCGTCGAGGAGTTCCTCTATTCCGGTGAATATCGCGTCGATATCTTTGCCGACAACTACAAGATAGGCTCTCGCTCCTTCACCTTGAAAGAGTGAGACGACGCAGGCCCTGTGAGACTCATGGCTCCTTTGCAGACCGGAGTATTAAAAAACGGTAAAAAGAGAAAACAAAGACCTCAAATGTTTGTTTAATGCTAAACTCGGCGTATTTTTGCGGGACAATGCCGAGGGCATTATTTTTTTAAGATATAAAATTGTTTAGGCAACTATAAGCATGGCAAGTATTGGCCCTGCAACGTAAAAGGTAAAAAGATATGAGAATGAACCGACACTTACTGGCGGGAAGAGTCTTGGTCGCCCTCTTTCTGCTCTCGTTCTTAACCGTTTCGGCACAGCAACCCGTATCGCTCGATTCGTGTCGCCGCATGGCTTTGAAGAACAACAAGCAATTGCGCATTGCCGAAGAGAAAGTCAAGGGCGCGGGTTATACCAAGAAGTCGGCCCGGGGAGCCTATTTCCCGGGGATAGACTTTACCGGCACCTATATGTATAACCAGAAATCCATCTCGCTGTTGGAAGAGGACCAATACCTGCCCACCAAGAGTTTCGACCTGGCCACCCAAGAATATAAGTATAACATAGTAACCAACCCCATGACGGGCGAGCCCATCCTGAACAACGGGCAGCCCATTCCCCAAACCGTGGCGCTCATCCCCAAAGAGGCCTTCGAGTTCGACGTGCACAATGTCTATGCCGGGTTGGTCACTTTGACGCAACCCATCTTCATGGGAGGCAAAATCAAGGCCCTCAACGATATTGCCAGCTATGCCGAGAAGTTGGCCGTCTCGCAGCGCAACACGGCCGAGAAGGAGATTGTCTATCAAACCGACGAGGCCTATTGGCAGGTGGTGTCGCTCGTTCATAAAAAGAAGTTGGCCGAGAGTTATACCGCTCTGCTCGATACCCTTAACCGCCATGTGCAGGATATGATCGAGGAGGGGGTAGCCACCCAGTCCGACGGGCTCACGGTAGCCGTGCGACTCAACGCCGCGCAGATAACCCTGGCCAAGGTCGATAACGGTCTGGCACTGTCGCGTATGGCCCTGGCTCAGATTTGCGGGTTGCCCGTAAATTCGGTCTTTACCCTCGAAGACGAATCGCTGGATAGGGTCGAGCCGCAGGAACAACCGCTCGCCTACAATATGGAAGAGGTGTTTAAGAACCGCAACGAGGTGCTCAGCCTCGATTATGCGGCCAAGATTTATGAGAAGAAAAAGAACCTGGCCCTCTCCGACATGTTGCCCAAGTTGGCTCTGGTAGGTACCTATTCGTTTACCAACCCCAATGCCTTCAACGGTTTCAAAAACGAGTTCGACGGCATGTTCAGCGTGGGGGTCATGCTCAATATTCCTATCCTGCACTGGGGGCAGAACTTCAACAAGATAAAGGCAGCCAAGAGTGAGGCCGTGGTAGCCAAACTGCAACTGGCCGACACGAAAGAGAAAATCGAGCTGCAAGTCAATCAGGCCGCTTTCAAAGCCTCTGAGGCTTATCGCACCTACCGCATGGCCGTGAAGAATCTCGAGAAGGCCGACGAAAACCTGCGCAATGCCCAGGTGGGGTTTGAAGAGGGCGTGCTCACCACGACCAACGTGCTCGAGGCTCAGACTGCCTGGCTCGAGGCCCAGTCGGAGAAAATCGATGCCGAAATCGATACCCGCCTCTGCGAGGTATATCTGGCTAAAGCCTTGGGAACCATGAGATATTGAAAAAAGAGAAAATAAAAAAATAGCAAAACAAGATTTACGATGGAAAATCTAAGAGAAAAGAAAGAGCATAGTCTGGTCGTTGGACTCATTGCTTTGATTGTCATTATCGTTGTTTTGGCCTTGATAGGACTGTTCCTGCTCAAACCCGAGCCCCAGATTATTCAGGGACAGGCCGAGGCGACCCAAGTACGGGTCTCGGGTAAACTGCCGGGACGAGTGGTCGAGTTTATGGTCGAAGAGGGGCAACACGTGCAGGCCGGCGATACACTGGTACACATACATTCGTCGCTTGTCGAAGCCAAGCTCTCCCAGGCTGAGGCCATGGAGTCGGTGGCACAAGCCCAGAACAAGAAGGTCGATAAGGGTACCCGCATCGAGATGCTCAACTCGGCTTACGATATGTGGCAGCAGGCTCAGGCCGGTCTTACCATAGCCAAGAAGACCTACGACCGCATGGAGTCGCTTTATAAGAAGGGTGTCATCTCGGCACAGAAACGCGACGAGGCCGAGGCCTCTTACAAGGCCATGGTGGCTACCGAGAGTGCTGCCCGTTCGCAATACGAGATGGCCAAGGCCGGAGCTCAGGCCGAAGACAAGGCTGCCGCCGCTGCCATGGTGGCTGCTGCCCGGGGTAGTGTGGCCGAGGTTGAGTCGATACTCGACGACTCGTATCTGACGGCTCCTACCGACGGCGAAATCTCCGACATATTCCCCAACGTGGGCGAGCTGGTGAGCCTGGGTGCACCCATCATGAATGTGTTGAAACTCGACGACATGTGGGTATCGTTCAACGTGCGTGAAGATTTGCTGGCCGACCTGACCATGGGCGCCGAAGTGCGTGCCGTGATTCCGGCTCTCGACAACAAGGAGGTTACCCTCAAGGTATTCTATATACGCGATATGGGTTCCTATGCCGTGTGGCGCGCCACCAAGGTAACCGGGCAATACGACGCCAAGACCTTCGAGGTGAAGGCACGTCCCGTGGAGCCGGTCGAAAACCTGCGTCCCGGCATGTCGGTTCTGTTGAAACGCGATAAGTAAGCCGGCCTGTTGTCTATACGTTTAACATCGGGAGATTCGATATGACAGAACAAAAGGAAAATACTACAGGCTTGTGGGCGAGTATCGTCAGGGAGATGCGGCAACTCGTGTCGCGTCCTGCCTATGTGCTGTGCATGGTGGTGGCTCCCCTGTTTTGCTGCCTCTTCATGTTCTCCTTGATGCACGAGGGGTTGCCCCACAAGATACCGGTAGCTATTGTCGATCAAGATCACTCCTCTTCGTCGCAAGACTTTACCCAGCAGTTGGGAGCGTTGGAGTCGGTCGATGTGCGGTACAAACTCAACAGCTTTACCGAGGCCCGTGAGCTCATGCAGTCGGGCGACATCTTTGGCTTCCTCATGATTCCCGAGGGTTTCGAGGCCAAGGCCACAGCCGGCCGTCAGCCCGAAATCTCGTTCTATACCAACAATGCCTACTACATTCCCGCCTCGTTGCTCTACAAGAGTTTCAAGACCATGTCGGTATTGGCTTCGGGAGCCGTGGTGCGGCAGGTGCTGCTTGCCACCGGGGTCGAGGAGTCGCAGATTATGGCCAAGTTGCAGCCCATCGCCTCTGATATGCATGCGCTGGGCAACCCGTGGATAAGCTACTCGGTCTATCTCAACAACTCGTTCCTGCCCGGTTTGCTGCAGCTCATGATTCTGCTGGTAACGGTCTTCAGCATCGGTTCCGAAATCAAGCACGCCACCGCGCGTGAATGGTTGCGCACGGCCGACGACTCGATAATCGTCGCCATTACCGGGAAGCTCGTGCCTCAAACCATCATCTTTTTTGCCGTGGGGCTCTTCTATGTGGCCATGCTTTATGGCTATCTGCACTTCCCCATGCAAGGGAATATCTGGCACATGATTGCGGCCATGTTTCTGCTGGTGGTATCGACCCAGAGTTTCGCTGTAATCATCATGAGCATAGCCCCTTCGTTGCGCATCGGGTTGAGTGCCGCCGGGCTGGTGGGAGTCTTGTCGCTCTCCATTGCCGGCTTCTCGTTCCCGGTACCGGCCATGTACCTGCCCTTCCAGGCCATGTCGTATGTGTTGCCGGTGCGGCACTATTTCTTGATTTATGTCGATCAGGCGCTCAACGGCATACCGCTCTATTACTCGCGCTGGCACTATGTGGCACTCATCCTGTTTGCCGTGGCATCGACTCCGTTGTTGCCCCGACTCAAAAAAGCCCTCATGCGGCAGATATATGTGCCCTGATGTAAAAAAACGATTGTTATGAAATTGTTTCATTCCATAAAAATAGGATTGGCCGACATCTATTACATTTGGCGGCGGGAGTATCGTGCCGTTTTCCAGGATTTCGGGGTAATCCTTTTCTTCTTCGCATTGCCGTTTGTCTATCCCATTGTCTATGCCGCGGTCTATAATCCCGAGGTGGTGCGCGAGGTGCCCATGGTGGTGGTCGATAACGCCCGCACTCCCTTGAGCCGGGAGCTGGCCCGTGAGATGGATGCCACGCCGCATGCCCACATCGTGTCGTATTGTGCCAATATGGACGAGGCCAAGCGCATGATGCACGAGAAGAACTGCTACGGTATCTTGTTTATCCCGAGCGATTTCAGTCAGAAGATCGAGCGGGGCGAGCAGAGTGTCGTGTCGTTCTACTCCGACATGAGTATTCTGCTCAATTACAAAGGTTTTCTCATTGCCTTGACCGATGTGACCCTGAATCTGGGAGGACAGTTGCAGACCGAGTCGCTGGGCGGGGCTACCCAGGAGCAGATCAACGTAGCTGCACAGCCCATTCCCTATGTGTCGGTCAATCTCTACAACCCCGAGTCGGGTCTGGCTTCGTTCCTGTTGCCTGCCATTCTGATACTTATTCTGCAACAGAGCCTTATCCTGGGTATAGGTATGTTGGCCGGTGGCATTTATGAGCATCATCGGTTACACCTCTTTTACAGCGGCCGCGAGCACATGCACAACAACGTGTTGCACCTGGTTATCGGTAAGGCTTTGTGCTACTTCAGTCTGTATGTCTTGTGTACGGCCTACATCCTGCACTTCATTCCCTGGCTGTTCAAGTTCCCGCAGATAGGCAGTCAGGTCGAGATCTACTCGTTTGCCGTGCCTTTCCTGCTGGCCTCGATATTCTTTGGCATGACCCTCTCGGTCTTTGTGCGGGAGCGCGAGAGCTCTTTCCTGCTCTTTGTCTTTACCTCGGTCATCTTCCTCTTTATCTCGGGTATCACCTGGCCGCGATATGCCATGCCCGAGTATTGGCAATGGCTGGGAGCCATCATTCCATCGACGTGGGGTATCGAAGGCTTTGTGCGCATGAATACGGCCGGAGCCGGTATTTACGATGTGCGTCATGCCTACACGATGCTGTGGATACTCACCGGAGTCTATTTCGTTACTACCTGTCTGGTCTATCGGTACCAGATATGGAAAGACAAGAAGCGGGGCCATTCGGGTGTACTCGAATCGGAATAACTCGCTTGGCGAAAGTAATCTTATCACGGCAGGCCGACCTCTACAAAAGAGGTCGGCCTGCTCGTTTTTTTTGTAAAAGTGAACGATTCTTAAGGGGGATTTGATAAATTATTATTATCTTTATCGCCCTTTTCTAAAATTTGAAAACCTAAATAATAGATTATGAATCGTATTTCACACACTCGTTTCGGGCTTGTCATGGCTGCTTGCCTATTTTCGCTCTCGTTGTGGGCTGAGATTCCTGCCGGATATTACGACGATGCCATCGGGAAGAGCGGAGAAGCCTTGCAGAAAAGTTTGTCGGTCATCTTAAATAATGCAGATAATGTTGGTTACGATGGCTTGTGGGAAGTTTACAAAACGACCGACCGCCGGCCCGACGGAAAGGTGTGGGATATGTATTCCGATGTAACCGATTTTACTTTTGGAACTGATAAGTGTGGAAATTATAAAAATGAAGGCGATTGTTACAACCGGGAGCATTCGGTGCCTAAAAGTTGGTTCAACGATGCGTCGCCCATGTATTCCGATGCCTGGCATATCTATCCTACCGATGGCAAGATAAACAGCTATCGCAGCAATAACCCCTTTGGCGAGGTAGGTTCGGATGCTTCGAGTTCAAAAAACGGATTTTCCAAATGGGGCAAGTCGGTCACTCCCGGTTACTCTGGCACCGTTTTCGAACCCAATGATGAATATAAAGGCGATTTTGCCCGCACCTATTTCTATTTTGCCACCCGTTATCTTGATCGTATTGACAACTGGGGCGGCATCTTCGTGTCGGCCTATCCGCATATCGTTCAGTGGCAGCTCGACATGTTGCTCCGCTGGAACGAGATGGACCCCGTAAGCCAGAAAGAGATCGACCGTAACGATGCGGTACAGAAAGAGCAGGGCAACCGCAACCCCTTTATCGACTACCCCGAACTGGTCGATTTGATTTTTGGCGACCGCCGCAATGTACCGTTCTCGCCTGTGGGTGAAGATTCGCCCTATATCGAGACTCCCCAAAGCGGCTCGACTCTTGATTTGGGCACCGCCTCGGTCAATGTATCCGAGCCGGTCACGATGCAGTTGCAAGTGAAGGGACACAATCTCGAGGGCGATATTTCGCTCGAGATTGGTGGCACCGATAGCGAGTGCTTTGCGGTTACTCCCCGCACCCTCACGGCCGACGCCGTGAACAACGGAGCCATGATCGAGCTCTCTTACCGCTCGACACTGGTAGGTTCGCATCGGGCTACACTCGATATCACCGGTGGTGGAATGGCTTCGCCGGTAGTTGTCAACCTCACCGGAAAGGCTATCGACGATTTTGTGGCTCTGCCGGCCAGGGATATTGCGAAGAACTCGTTTGTGGCCGCCTGGACTCCCAAGTCGGGAGCTACCGACTATGAGCTGAATGTGTGGTACGACGACTATTCGTCGAGTGCTCCCGAACGCGAATTGCTCAACGTGGTATTCTCGTCGAAACCCACTACTTGGACATACGAAGGATATGTAGAATATGAAACAAATGCAGGAGCTATACGCTTGGGATCGGGTAGTAAAGAAGGTTCTGCTACTTCACCGACCATCGACCTCTCGAGTGGCGATGCTTCGATAACGGTGGTTGCCGAGCCTTATAAAGACGACCAGTCGGTACTCTATGTCTCGGTCGATGGCGAAGAGATCAAGCAGATTGCTCTCGACGGTACTACTACCACGACTATCCCCGTGACAAAGGGAACGACCGCTTCGACCATCACTTTCATGGCCAAGAAAGACCATCGGGCCTATCTGCACAGTGTGGTAGTGAAGAGTGGGGGAGGATTCGTCCCTGTTACTCTCGACGGCTATCCCCGTCGCGTAGGCAATGTGACCGAATATGAGGTTGACAACTTGTCGCCGGCCGTGCAGTATCACTACACCGTCACCCCCTATGTAGGCGAGACGGCACAGACGGTATCCAACACGGTGTCGGTTTCTACCTGGTCGTCGGCAATCGACGAGGTAGCCAGCGATCATATCCTCGTTTACACGTCGGGTACGACCCTGCACATACTCAATGCGCCCATGAACGCCGTGGCTCAGTGGTACACGATGGACGGCCGTCTGTGTGGCTCGCGGGTACTGCACGACGAGGAGGCCGAATGGGAGTTGCCCGAGGGGCTCTATATCGTGCGCATTGTATCCCGTTCGATGCAGACTACGGTGCGGGTATGCAGCTCTCGATAAATCCGGGAGCTGTGGACTCTGGTTCACAGGATATATTACTTGGTCTTAATCTTGAAAAATATGAAAAATAACAAGTTTCTTCCTATAGTTTTAACGGTAATGGTCATCGTCTCCCTCGGGTTTCGCCTGGGGGCGACGATTCCTGCCGGTTATTATTATGCCGCCGACGGCAAGAGTGGGGCCGAGTTGAAAACGGCTTTGCATCAGATTGTAAGTGCCATGCACACCCTCGGCTATGGCAGTGGCGAGGGAGCCACATGGGAGGGATTCTCGCGCACCGATCGTCTCGACGACGGCAGTGTGTGGGATCGTTACTCCTCCGAGGTGCGCTATTTCGATGGCTACAAAGCAGTCGAAGGTATGCACATCGAGCACTCCTTCCCCAAGAGCTGGTGGGGTGCCTACGAGAATAACGCCTATCGCGACCTGCACCACCTCTATCCGGCCGACGGTTCGGCCAATTCGTCGAAAAACAATCTGCCGTTGGGCGAGGTCACGGGCACGCCCGGCTTCGACAACGGAGTCTCCAAGATTGGAGTCAATGGCTTTGGTACGGATTATGCCGATCGTTGTTTCGAACCGGCCGATGAATACAAGGGCGATTTTGCCCGTGCCTATTTCTATGTAGTCACGGCTTATGAAAATCTCTACGATTACTGGCAATCGCCCATGCTCGACAACAACACCTATCCGGTGTGGAAAACCTGGGCTCTCGACCTGTTGCTCAAGTGGCATCGGCAAGACCCGCCAAGCGAGCGCGAAATGGCCCGCAACGATTCGGTCTATACCATACAGGGCAACCGCAACCCCTATATCGATTATCCCGATTTGGTAGAGTATGTGTGGGGCAATCACCACGACGAGACCTACACCTTCCCCGAGGAGACTGCACCCTTCCTGGCATTGCCCCGGTATGGACAGTCCATCGACATGGGTGTCGCCTTGGCTGGCGACTCTCGCACGGCCCAACTCGAAATCTTGGGCGACAACCTCGACTCGCCGCTCTCGTTCACGTGGGCACAAGGCGACCGGTTTACCCTATCGGCTACGACAATTACCCCGCAACAGGTGAGCGACGGCTATATGCTTACAATTGCCTGCAACAATCCTTCGCAAGGCAACTATCGCGACACTTTGACCATTGCGGGCGGAGGTCTCGAGCGGCAATATCGCATCCCTGTACAGCTCACGGTCGTGCCTTCGTTCATCGTCACCTCGGCTACCGATGTAACAGCCGCCGAGGCCACGGTGCACTGGATTAACTATCCTTCGGCTACCGACTATCGGGTATCGCTTTGGCGAGGCAATACGGTAGCCGGCGATCTCATCATCTCGGCCTATGTCGAGGGGTCGAGCTACAACAAGGCCATCGAGATTTATAATGGTACGGGAGCTCCGGTCGATCTCTCGGTCTATAGTTTGTGTATTTCGACCAACGGTGGAGGCAATTTCTACAACGACACTCCGTTGGGCAGTGCCGTGTTGCCAAACGGTAGCAGCTATCTGCTCTTGAACGGACAATCGACCGATGAAACCCTCAAGGCTAAGGCTTCGCTGATTCTCCCCGGAGGGGAGGACTCTCCTCTCAATTTCAACGGTAACGATGCCGTAGCCCTTTGCCGCAACGGAGTCATCATCGATGTGGTGGGCCGTGCCGACGAAATAGCTTATTGGGGACAAGACCAAACCCTCTACCGCCAGCCTTGGGTTACACACCCCTCGGCCCTATATGATGCGGCAGAATGGACCTCGGCACCCAAAGACGATTTCTCTCGATTGGGCAGTTTTGCTATGCAGTTCGATCAGGAGAGTGACTACATATACAATAGTGAGTCGGCCGGTCTCGCCCAGGAATACCGCTTTACCGGGTTGCGTCCGTTGACCCGTTACTCCTATCGGGTCGATGCCGTCACCCCTGTCGGTACGGTTGCCGCGGCATACAGCATGCAGTTTACGACCGATTCGCTCGAGACACCCCAACTGCTCGATGCCTCCGAGATAACCGATACCTCTTTCCGGGTCAATTGGGAAGAGGTGCCCGATGCCGATGGCTACGAAGTGCTCTGCTTTACCCAGTCGGGTGAGCAGCACACCGTGACCGAAGGCTTCGACGGTGTGGGTTCAAACGGTAAGCCTTTGCCCGATGGCTGGGACGGAACGGCCAGTGGCAACTACACCTCGGCCACAAGCAGTGGCGAATCGGCCCCTTCGGTCGCTTTGAAAAAAACAGGCGAATACCTCCGTACCCCCAGCTATCCTCAGGGAATCGTCACCTTCTCGTTCATGTACCGTTTCGCCTCGTCGGGCACCGGTTCTTATGTGGTGGTCGAGAAAGAGGTAGGGGGCAACTGGAGCCCCGTCGATACGTTGCGCTATGTCAATACCTCCAAAAACTATCCCAGCTATACCTTCGAAGTGGACGAGCAGGTTACGGCTATGAAGATAACCTATGCCAATAAAGCCACCGGCAATGTGGCAATCGACGATGTAACCATCGTGTATGGCGACTATACCAACAACGTCCATTCGCAAGAGCGGGTAGGGCAGGTCTCCTCGGCACTTGTCGAGGGCCTTTCGCCGTTGACCCAGTATCGTTATCAAGTGCGGGCCCTTTGCGACGATGCCGTTTCGCTTTGGTCTCCCGTTCAGTCGGTAATGACCGCCGAGTTCTCGGCACTTCCGCAACTCGACGCCACGGCTCTGTCGGTCTATGCCTCCGAGGGTCACATTCTCATCACCGGACTATCGGGCAAGGGACAAGTCTCGGTTTATAATCTGTCGGGACAAATGCTCTTTTCCGAACCCGTCGCAGGGCGTAACGAAATAAGTATCGAGGCCTGTCGAGGTATTTATCTGGTAAATGTGGTTACCGATACTCGGGTTCTTCGAAAAAAAATGAGGTTGTAAAACACAGAGGACTAAAGGCTTTGTGTCGAGGCTGAAAATTTTTTGAAAAAAAGTTGGTAAAAAATTTGGAGCGAAAGGGGTAAAGGGTGTACCTTTGCATCACTTTCGCCGCTGGAAAGGGGCCACGAAGCCTCGGGAAAGCGAGGGAGATAAAGTTCATTGACAAGACTGAAAAGAAGCAAGTGTAGTACAAGAGAAAGAGAGAACGAAGTCAATTCGGCCGGGAGATCTTCGAAGGTATGAAAATAAATAAACAAGATATACAACGAAGA
>NZ_NFHZ01000024.1 GCF_002161555.1 Barnesiella sp. An55
CTTCCAGAGGGCGGATATCCGTGAAATTTATAATCAGCCGACAACTCCCGTTTGTGTTCCGGAGGCGGGTTCTGTCGAGCAACCTACTTTATGGTAAAATTTCTCCGGACAGCAGTGATCTATATATAAAACGAACCGATGGATAAAAAAGTATAATCCCTACCCACAAACCGACAATCTGTAAAACGGGTACAACTATCTGTAATTTGTCTATTTCGCATGCACCATACCCGCACTACCTTTGCCATCGAACACCTCGTGGAGTTCACGATATGCAAGATAAAAAGAGGAAGCTCGACAGCGTAGACGGCTCGACCGAAAGGTTTTACGCCGGCCCGGCACGAGAAAAATTCAGGCAAAAAAGTGTTTTTCCCAAGCCGATGCTCCTCAAAATAAAAAATCTTTGCGTATTTTCGTAGGTGATTTCCAGACAAGAAATCATCATCACGACACACAGTATTTAATAGTAAAACAAACTTCTATGTTACGAAAAATCAGAATAGTCGCTGCAACTATCTGCTTCGTCCTCATCACTTTGCTGTTTCTCGACGTCACGGGCACGCTGCACCTGTGGTTCGGGTGGCTGGCCCGGATACAGTTTCTCCCGGCCGTGCTGGCGTTGAATGTGGGCGTCATCCTTCTGCTGGTGGTGCTTACCCTGCTCTTCGGGCGCATCTACTGCTCGGTCATCTGCCCCCTGGGTGTATTCCAGGACATCGTTTCGTGGCTGGCCGGCAAGCGCAAGAAACATCGGTTCCGCTATTCGCCGGCCCTCTCGTGGCTGCGCTACGGCGTGCTGGTTGTTTTTATCGTCGCCATAGTAGCGGGATTCACCGCCTGGGCCGCCCTCATCGCCCCATACAGTGCCTATGGCCGCATAGCCACCAACCTATTTGCCCCGGTTTACCGGTGGGGCAACAACCTGCTCGCCCTCGTGGCCGAGCGCATGGACAGCTACGCCTTCTACTCGACCGAGGTGTGGCTCAAGAGTCTCCCCTCGCTCATCGTGGCCATCGTCACCTTTGTGGTCATCGCTGTACTGGCCTGGCGTAGCGGACGCACCTACTGCAACACCATCTGCCCGGTGGGCACCACGCTGGGGTTGCTGTCGCGGTTCTCGTTCTTCCGCCCCGCTATCGACACAACCAAATGCAACGGTTGCCAATCGTGTGCCCGCAACTGCAAAGCCTCGTGCATCGACGCCAAAAATCACGCTATCGACTACAGCCGTTGCGTGACGTGCATGGATTGCATCGAACGGTGCACCCAACACGCCATTCACTATGTGCCCCGCACCCGGGCCCCCAAGAAGATAGAAAAGCCGGCCGCACCCGAAGGTGAACCGACCGACAACTCGCGCCGGACATTCCTGGCACTCACCGGTGTACTGGCCGGCAGCGCCCTGCTCAAGGCACAAGAAATGAAGGTCGATGGCGGACTTGCTGTCATCGAAGAGAAGAAAGTTCCCAAACGGGCTACCCCCATCACCCCGCCGGGCTCGCTCAGTGCATCGCATCTGGCCCAGCATTGCACCGCCTGCCAGTTGTGCATCTCGAGCTGTCCCAACCAGGTGCTGCGTCCCTCGGGCAACCTCATGACCTTCATGCAACCCGAGATGTCGTATGAGCGAGGATATTGCCGACCCGAGTGCACCCGCTGCTCCGAGGTATGCCCCACGGGAGCCATCCGCCCCATCACCGTAGCCGAGAAATCGAGCATACAGATAGGACATGCCGTGTGGGTGAAAGCCAACTGCGTGCCTCTGACCGACGGCGTGGAGTGTGGCAACTGTGCCCGTCACTGCCCCGTAGGTGCCATCCAGATGGTAGCATCAGACCCCAACGTGTCCGACTCACCCAAGATACCGGTTGTCAACGTAGAGCGTTGCATCGGCTGCGGCACCTGCGAAAATCTGTGCCCGGCACGCCCCTTCAGCGCCATCTACGTCGAGGGTCACAAACAACACCGCATCATCTAACCTCTCAAAACTGGGAACAATGGAAAACAAACCCAATAAAAACATAAACCGCCGCAACTTCCTGAAGGTTCTGGGTGGCACGGCCATCGCTTCGGCGGCAGTATTGCCCGGTTGCAAAAACCGGCAGGAGGCGGCCCACACGGCTACGACCGAAGTCCCCACCGACCAGATGACCTACCGCACCAATCCCAAGACGCAAGACCGGGTTTCGTTGCTCGGCTATGGCATGATGCGGTTGCCCAATATCCCCTCGCCCGACGGTACCAGCAGTACCATCGACCAGGAGGCAGTCAACGAACTGGTCGATTATGCCATCGCCCACGGCGTGAACTACTTCGACACCTCCCCCGTCTATATGCAGGGCGGATCGGAAAAGGCGACCGGCATCGCCCTCAAACGCTACCCGCGCGACAAATATTTCGTGGCTACCAAGTTGTCGAACTTCTCCAACTACACCCGCGAAAACTCCATCACCATGTATCGCAAGTCGTTCGAGAACCTGCAGGTCGATACCATCGACTACTACCTGCTCCACTCCATCGGCAACGGCGGCATCGAGACCTTCAGGGCGCGCTATATCGAGAACGGCATGCTCGACTACCTCATCGAGGAGCGCAAGGCCGGGCGCATCCGCAACCTGGGATTCTCGTTCCACGGCACCAAAGAGGTCTTTGACGAGGTACTGGGCATGCACGAGAAGGTGCATTGGGACTTCGTGCAGATACAGCTCAACTATGTCGATTGGCGTCACGCCTCGGGCAACAACGTCAACGCCGAGTATCTCTATGCCGAACTGGAGAAACGCCACATCCCTGCCGTCATCATGGAACCCCTGTTGGGTGGCCGCCTGTCAAACGTGCCCGACCACATTGCCGCCACCCTCAAGCAACAGGCTCCCGAGTCGAGCGTGGCTTCGTGGGCCTTCCGCTTCGCCGGCTCCCACCCCGACGTGCTCACGGTATTGAGCGGCATGACCTACATGGAACACCTGCAAGACAACCTGCGCACCTACTCGCCCCTCGATACCCTCACCAACGCCGATCTGGATTTTCTCGAAGAGACGGCCCAACTGATGCTGCGCTACCCCACCATACCCTGCAACGACTGCAAATACTGCATGCCCTGCCCCTACGGAATCGACATACCCGCCATTCTGCTGCACTACAACAAGTGCATCAACGAGGGCAACGTGCCGGCCTCGTCGCAAGACGAGAATTACCGCAAGGCTCGCCGGGCCTTTCTTGTAGGCTACGACCGCAGTGTGCCCAAGTTGCGCCAGGCCAGTCACTGCATCGGGTGTCACCAATGTGTACCCCACTGTCCGCAGAGCATCGATATACCCAAGGAGCTGCATCGCATCGACCGCTTTGTCGAGGACCTGAAACAAGGTAAAGAATTTTAAGTTCGCTTATGGAATACCGCACATTAGGCCGAACCGGAATACAGGTGAGCGCCATCGCCCTCGGTTGCGAGGGATTTATCAACAAGAGCGCCCAGGAGGTGAAGGCCGACTTCGACTTCGCCATCGACCGGGGCATCAACTTCGTCGATATCTATTCGTCGAACCCCGACCTGCGTACCCACATCGGCCAAGCACTGGAGGGCCGCCGCGACCGGTTTGTCATACAGGGGCACCTGTGCACCACCTGGGAGAATGACCAGTACCTGCGCACCCGCGACCCCAGGAAGGCCATCGAGTCGTTCGAGTCCCTGCTCAAGCAGTTGCGCACCGACCATGTCGATGTGGGGATGATTCACTACGTCGATGCCGAGCAAGACTTTCACAAGGTATTCGACCACGAAATCATCGAGATTGCCCAGCGGCTGAAAGCCGAGGGGAAGATACGCCACATAGGCATGAGCAGCCACAACCCCATCGTAGCCACCATGGCGGTAAAGACGGGGCTCATCGACGTGCTGCTCTTCTCGATAAATCCCTGCTACGACCTGCTCCCGCCCAACGAAGATGTCGATGTACTCTTCGACCAGCAAAGCTATGCAGGGGCTCTGCACAACATCGATCCCGTCCGCGAACAGCTCTATGCTCTGTGCGAGCGCGAAGGGGTGGCCATTGACGTGATGAAGGTCTTTGGCGGTGGCGACCTGCTCGACCGAGAGAACTCGCCCTTTGGCTGTGCCTTCACCCCGGTGCAGGCCATCAACTACGCCCTCACCCGACCGGCCGTGGCTGCCGTCATGCTGGGATGCAAGACTCAGGACGAGATTGCTGCCGCCGTAGCCTGGTGCCAGGCCTCGCCCGAAGAGCGAGACTACACCTCGGTGATGACCCACCTCGACCGATTCTCGTGGCGCGGACACTGCATGTATTGCGGACACTGCGCCCCCTGCACGTCGAAAATCGACATCGCCGCCGTGAACAAATTTTATAACCTCACTGTTGCACAAGGTGAGATTCCCGAAACCGTGAGGGAACACTACAAGGCGCTCGAGCACCACGCATCGGAGTGTATCGCCTGTGGCGCCTGCGAAACACGCTGCCCCTTCGACGTGAAGATTATCGAGTCGATGAAACGGGCAGCACAACGTTTTGGCTACTGACACAGTTACGCAAAGACGGCACTTTTTGAAAAAAGAATGAACGGAGAGACCCCGCGAGGTACCCTCTCGCATCGTGCTGCGACAACGCACAGGAGACCCGCCGGTGAGTCTTGCCGTAATAACCAATTTTGTAAAACGACCCAGAAGAATTGTATAAACGAATGAGGAAAAAACTTTTACCCCTGTTTTTATGCTTTGCCGGAATAGCTTCGGCACAAACCGACTCACTGTATAACTCCTACCTGGCCATGGCCGGGAAGCCATCCGACCCGATTCACATCGGCGAAGTGGTCGTGACCGGCACCCGCAACGAGACCGATGTGCGGCATCTGCCCCTCACCGTCTCGGTCATCGACCGCCAGGAGATAGAGCAGAGCATGCAACCCTCTATATTGCCCGTACTCACCCAACAGGTTCCCGGCCTCTTCATCACCTCGCGGGGAATCATGGGCTACGGTGTTTCCAACGGAGCTGCCGGGGGTATAGCCCTGCGCGGATTGAGTGGAGGCTCGGGCCGACTGATGGTACTCATCGACGGCCACCCACAATATGCCGGCATCTTCGGTCACCCTATCTCCGACGCCTACCAGTCGTTCCTGGCCGAACGGGTGGAAGTACTGCGCGGCCCGGCTTCGGTACTCTATGGGTCGAACGCCATGGGCGGGGTAATCAATATCGTTACCCGCCGGATGCGCGAAGAGGGGGTAAAGACCAACGTCAACCTGGGATACGGCTCGTTCAACACCCTGCAAAGCGAGGTGACCAACCGCATACGCAAAGGGAAATTCACAAGCCTCATCAGCGCCTCGTACAACCGCACCGACGGTCACCGCTCCGACATGGGTTTCGAGCAATACGACGGCTATGCCAAGCTGGGCTATGAGGTTACCAACAACTGGAATCTGCGCGGCGATGTGAATGTGACCCATTTCAACGCCTCCTATCCGGGTCCGGTAAGAGCTCCTCTGCTCGACGGCGACCAGAGCATCACACGAGGAATGACCTCATTTGCCGTAGAAAACAAATATGAAAAGACATCGGGAGCCGCCAGCTTCTTCTACAACTGGGGCAACCACTGGATCAACGACGGGTACACGCCTTCCAAGGGAGAGTCGCCGCAAGACAGCCGGTTCCTCTCGTTCGACAACATGATGGGCGTGTCGCTCTACCAGAGCACCCAATTCTTCCCGGGCAACCGCATCACGATGGGCTTCGACTGGTTTCGTTATGGAGGCCATGCCTGGAACAAGTTTGTGAGCGGCGAGAAAGCAGGCACGACAAGCGACCTGGTCAACAAACACGAAGACGAACTGGCCGGCTATATCGACTTCCGCCAAAACATACGACACTGGCTCACCCTCAATGCCGGTGTGCGGCTCGATTACCACTCGCGCGTAGGAACCGAATGGGTGCCCCAGGCCGGCGTGTCGTTCCACCTTCCCCACACCATCGAACTGAAAGCCTCGGCGGCAAAAGGGTTCCGCTATCCCATCCTACGCGAGATGTACATGTTCCCGCCCCAAAACCCCAACTTGAAACCCGAGTCGATGTGGAACTACGAACTGGCCTTTGCCCAACGGCTGCTCGACAACCGTCTGTCCTACGGCGTCAACCTCTTCTACATCGACGGCAAGAACCTCATCGTCACCCTGCCCAATCCCAACGGGAGCGGTATGCTGAACCAGAATACCGGCAAGATCGACAACTGTGGCGTGGAGACTGAGGTCGCCTATCGCATCGCCCCGCACTGGTCGGTCGAGGCCAACTACAGCTACCTGCACATGGAGAATCCCGTGGTGGGAGCACCCGAGCACAAACTCTATGTCGGAGGCCAATATACCCACAAGCAGTGGACCGTCTCGACCGGCGTGCAATACATCGACAACCTCTACACCGTGACAGGCAACAACAGCCAAACCGAGGAGTTTGTCTTGTGGAACCTCAACGTCTCCTATCGCGTGAACCGCTGGCTCGACGTGTGGGCCCGCGGCGACAACCTGTTGGCCCAGCGCTACGAAATCAATGCCGGCTATCCCATGCCACGGGCTACGGTCATGGCCGGTGTAAACCTGAACTTCTAACCCTAAACAATATAGCCCTATGCAAACCAAATTCATGACAATCGCCCTATGGACTCTCCTGACGGCATTGACCGGTTTCAGTTGTAGCACCCAGGCGCAGAATCAAGAGCAACAAGGTTCCCAGGAAGGGAAACAGGTTGCCAAAGTCTATATGTTCAAAGAGATTACCCCCGAGAATCTGGTAAAAATCTACGAGGCTCTGGATCGTGAAGTTACCGGCAAGGTAGCCGTGAAACTATCGACCGGCGAGCCAGGCGGTCATAACTTCCTGCAACCGGCCCTTATCAAAGATCTTGTACAGAAGGTAAACGGTACCATTGTCGAGTGCAACACGGCCTACGGTGGCGGACGTGCCGATACCGAAAATCACCTGAAAGCCGCTGCCGACCACGGCTTCACGGCCATTGCACCTGTCGATATCATGGATGCCGAGGGCGAGGTTGCCCTGCCCGTACACGGAGGCAAGCACCTCCAGGAGAACTATGTGGGAGCCCACTATCCGCAATACGACTTCACTATCATCCTCTCGCACTTCAAGGGCCATGCCATGGGCGGTTTCGGCGGTGCCATCAAGAACATGTCGATTGGAATCGCCTCGTCGGGCGGGAAGGCCTGGATTCACTCGGCCGGAAAGACCAAAGGCAACCCCTGGGGCAATCTGCCGGCTCAGGACGATTTTCTGGAATCGATGGCCGAGGCTGCCAAATCGGTAGCCGACCACTGCGGCGACAAGATTCTCTACATCAGTGTAGCCAATAACCTTTCGGTCGATTGCGACTGCGACGCTTCGCCCGAGGATCCTCAAATGGGCGACATCGGCATACTGGCCTCGCTCGACCCCGTGGCTCTCGACAAAGCCTGCACCGACCTGGTGCGTGCATCAACCGATCACGGCAAAGTGCATCTGATCGAGCGCATCGATTCGCGCCACGGCATGCACACCCTCGAGTATGGCGAACAGATTGGGCTGGGATCCCAAACCTATGAGCTGATTACCCTCGATTGACGATTCTACGGGTTTACACAGATACCCCCATCACATAAAAATCCTCCTGCCTTAGCCCCTGACTTATTACAGGGCCCAAAGCAGGAGGATTTCTCTTTTCAATTTCAATCGGCATGCGGTCTATCTCGTCATGCCAGATCAGGACCGAGGGATTATTTGATCATCACTCTGCGGCAGCCATTACCCTCGATGTACAGCAGATAGATGCCGGCATCCAAGCTACTGATTGCCTCCTGAGCCTCGGCTTTTTCCACATGGTTCACATGACGGCCCGCCAGATCGAAAAGATCGAGCGAAAGCCCTTCCACATTTTCCACAAACAGCGTGCGGTTGTAGCTATACACCCGTATGCCGGTCGTCGTGTCCTCTATTTCCGATTCGAAGCCCGAGGCCGTGAGGGTTATCTCGTCATACGCCTCGCTACCATCCAACGCAACGGCGCGTATCGTAGCCACACCGTTCGTGCCTTGTGCTACGGCCAGGCCCGAGTTCATCACCAGAATTACCGGCGAGTCGCCTACGGCCATCCAGCGTATTCTCTGGTCGGTCGCATGGGTGGGATACACCTCGGCACTCAACTGTACACTGCTCTGTGAGGGAGTAAGTGTCGTGTAGGGCGCACTAATGTAGATACTGCTTACCAGCACGATATCTCCACCTTGCCCGAAATCGCTGACCGGTATATCTTTCACCACCTTGAGGTTCGAGCCATCAATGGTCGATGCCTGTACACGCACCGTGCCGTTAGCGCCATTACCCGTATAAGTCAGCACCCCCGACTCATCCACCTCGGCCAGCTCGCTACCCGACAATATTTGCCAGTTCACCCGCTTGTAGGTAGCGGTAGCCGGCAGCACTTCGGCATACAGATGCAAGGTCGTCTGCTCGGGCGTAAGGGTTCCGTTGGGTTCCAGTACCATCACATACAGCGACTCGGCCATGGAAATCGTTGCCGACTGGTTGCCGTTCACCACATTCGAGCGACCTTCAAACGACGGTTGCTCCTGGGTGGCCCGACGCAGGTTCTTCCCCGCAGCCCCCTGTCCCCATGCATCGCTGTAAAGATTGGTGTACTGCAACGCATAATAGACTTCGCCCTCGGGTTTCTCCTGGTCGGTATAGCTGGTTTCGTAGCCCGAAGCCGTAGTCAGCACCTCGAGTGCATCGGGCGACGAGCCGCGCAAGATGGTGTATTGATCAACGACTCCACCTTCGTAGACCGTCCACACGATGTTCACACTGTTTGGCGTGATACCCTGGTTCAGCATGATATGTACGCTGCCGTGCACGTCACTGCGTCCCGAGGTCATGCCGTCGGCCGTGCACATATCGATGGTGTAGCGGCTCTTGCGCACGGTAGGATCGGAAGAGATATCTACATAGCGGCCATCGGCCAGTGCAGCCTCGCCTACCAGTACGAAGTTGTTTGTCGAACCCGATTCCTTGTAGATGCGCACCGTTTCGAAGTCGATACCCGAAGCCTGGGCGGCCTCCACGTTCCATTGTATCACATTCTTGCCGCCATCGACACCTACGATGGCTATTTCGGGTTGCACATCCACCACGTCGAACCAGAACCGTTGACTCATCTCCCCGCATACGGGATCGTCGTAGTACACCTCCATCCAGTATCGCCCGGCTTCCAGCAGCACCAGGCGAGCTTCGGTCGCACCCGCCTTTCGAGCCAAGGCAAAGGTACCCTCGGTGTAAGCTATGGGGTCACTCGCTTGGGTGTAACTGCCTATGGGCAGGTCTTCCTGTCCACCGCGGTAGAACGAAGCGCGCAAATAGGTATGCTTGCTCGGGTCTCCAAACACGTCGGGCAGATTGAAATGCGCGGTGGACTTGATCAATATCGCCTCGGGAAAATCGACCGATAAATCGGGCGCCTCATTCACCTTGATACTCCGCTCGGAGGTGATGCCCCCTACGGTCACCGTGATGGTCTTTACACCCGGCGTACTCCACACCATATCCACCGAATTGCCATCGGCTTCGAGCAGCTCGCCGTCTTCGCCCGCCGACCACTGCGGCGTACCGCTCTCGGTACCCTGGTAGGTCACGGTCACCACACGTTCGGTGCAGGTCTCGGCCGGAGCATCGATGCTCACCTGGCTCTCCATGCGGAAGGTGAAGGTCTCGGAGAAGGGTGAGTGTTCATTCCACAAGTCGATGGTCTGTACTTTCAGTTCATACTCCTGACCCACCTCAAACCGTCGGGTGGGCACCACCATGCGGGGGCAATTGCGATAGCCGCGATAACCCGGTATGGCCGCTGCCAAATCGCTACCGCCGTTCATGGGCGAAATCACATAACTGTTCTCGCCCGTTGCCCCCTTGCGCTTCAGACTCACGTTGTAGCGCAGGTGTACGGCCGGAGTCTCGGCATCGCGGGCATCGTCCCATTGCAGCAGCACGCCCTCTTCGGTCTGCACGGCACGCACATTCTTCGGAGCCTCGGGAGCGGTATTCGTATGTTTGGTTGCCATGATCATATCGTTTCCATCGGGCAGGCCGTCGCCATTCAGGTCGGCAAAAGGCATTTCATCGACAGGAGACTGAGCCCCCTTTTCAAACACGGTTTCCCAATCGGGGTAGAGATAGAGCAGACCTGTGGCCGTTTGCAAGGATACATAGCCACTTGCACTTGTTCTGAAACCGTCGGCCCCCATCACCGGCAGGTCGAGCCAGCCGTTGTTGTCCACGTCATACAGGCGCCGGCTTTCGTGACCACAACCGTAACAGAAAAACTCTCCGTTGAATGCGTATCCTTCGAGAACTATCTCCTCCTTGCCCACATAGGACATCGAGGCATCGCCCAATACGATATGGGTGCTGCCCGTTTCCAACACGCCCCCGTCGTAGTCGGGCATAACGCTCCATATAATATCCTGCCATCCATCGTTGTTCAAGTCGAAGAAGAAGGGAGAGAAGTCGGAGTCCCAATATGGGGTCTCATATACCTGTTTCCGCTCGAATGTGCCGTCGCCATTGTTCAGATAGACAATGAAACGCCATGTAACCCTCTGAGCGTCATCGGCCTCACGATACCAGAAATCTATATATCCGTCACGATTAAAATCGATCCATTGCCCCATGTTCCATATGATATTATCATCGGAATCGGGGACGGGAAGAGTTTGCCGGTCAAAACTGAGGTTGTCGCCCCGGTTGATACCCACCCGAAGATAGTGGAATCCGCCATAGGCTACATCGAGATAGCCATCGTTGTCGAAGTCAAAACGGCTGTATATATCATGCAAGTCATATTCGGTAATCTCTTTATCATACGTGCTCTGTTTCGGGGGCACCGTATAGGTCTCGGTAGAATAGGTGAAATCGAAACTACCCTCGTTGATGAACAGGTTGCCCTTGTTGGTATTTCCCATGAAATCGGGGATACCGTCCATGTTGAAGTCGATGGGTATAATTAGTTCCAGATCGGGATTGAGGTCGGAGTTATAGGTGCGCCCCACCTTCTTGAAGCGGTTGTTGTTCTCTTCGTTGGAGAAGACACCCGTCAGCGACTGTTCCGAATTGATTACCGCAGTACCCACCACATCGAGCGACCCGTTCATGTCGATGTCGAAATAACGTCCCGCCGAGGAATAGGTCGAATATCTCCAGTTGTCTTCGATGTCGATGGAGTCGGCTACCCAGCGCAGAGGATAGACCTCGAGCGAAACCTCTTCGCTGTTTGCCATCAGGCCGTCGGCATCGGTCACCGAGAGGCTGACGGTCTTGCGTCCGGCCTGGTCATACACCACCTGCCAGCGGTTGCCTTCGCGGCTCACCTCACGGCCACCCTCGCCGAAGTCCCAGGTATAGGTACTGGAGGCATCATAGTCGGCCACGGTGAAAAGGGTGAGCGTGTCCACCACATTCATCTGAGTGGCCGAGGCCATGAACGAGGCAGAGAGCCCCGAGTAGTCGAAGGTCACCTCGTCCGACCAGGCTCCACCCAACCCATTGGCATCGATGGCCTGAACGGCCAAATAATAGGTACCTTTCGGCCAGCCCGCCGTAGAGACAAGGGTATAGGTATTGTAACCGGCATTACCCTGGCCGGGACGCAGACGGCGTCCGTCGGCATCGGCGTAGGCATACCACATGTCACCTTTGCCCGGCTCGCTGCCGATGCGCAAGGCATAGCTCAGGTCGCAGGCCGAGTTTTCGGCATCGCTGCCCGCCGCCCATTCCACACGTAGCATATCGATAGCGGCATCATATACATAGGAAGGAGTGGCCATCTTTTGGGGTGCGGTGTTGAGTTTGTCGGCATCGAACCGGCCCAACTCGCGAACGCTGTAGGGTGTAGCGAGGGACCAGCCGGTCTCGAAGTTCACACCACCCCACCATTCGGTTCGCCCGTCGTTGTCAAAGTCGCCGAAAACAAATTGATAGTCCCCTTCATACTGATAACTTTTGGGATCGGGTACGGTCGCAATGAGTCCCGACTCGGCCCCAATATCAAAATTCGTCGCGCAGTCGATGAGGAAGATGTTCTTCTCCTCGCGCGCCACCACCTCGAAACGCCCGTCGTTATCCACATCGCCTCCGCCTATGAAACTCAACGCACGGCCGTAGTCAAACGAACGTTCCCGCTTCTTGAACTCGTTGTTTCCCTGGTTCTCGAAGAAGACGAAGTAGGCATACTGCGAAGACTCCGTATAGTCGAAAGGCAACAGAATGTCCACATCGCCATCGTGGTCAAAGTCGAAGGTGTAGATGCCCGTGATGTTGAAGTTCTGCATCAGCATCTGTTTCTTGAAACTGTTGTTCCCCTCGTAGAGGAAGAGGGTCACCGTGCGGCTCTCCTCGTCGTAGAGCACGAAGTCGGGCATGCCGTCGCCGTTGAGGTCCTTCACCGTGGTCTGCCCCTCGAACGAACCGTAATAATAGGTGCCGTCGCCGATACTGAGCAGGGCATTGCCGTTGTTGAGGTTCAGCAGGTCGGGATATCCGTCGAGATTCACATCGACCGCCGTGGGCGAGGTATTGCCATAGAAGAGTTCGGCCGAGCGGGTCTTGCGGATAACCTCACTGGCGGCTACCGAACCCTTCTGCTGCCGCAGGGGAGGTTTCTTGGCCAGCGACACGCCACTGAAGTTGACCGGCTTGGTCACCGTGGCATTGGCACCATACTGGCCGAACATGGCGTTTTCAATCTCACTCGGGTCTTCGAGCACCCGTATCTCTTTGCCTACAAACGAACCATCGGGTTGTTGATAATAGATGAGATGGCGGTCGTTGTCGTAGTCCTCGAAATAGAAATCGGGACGCCCGTCGCTGTTGGCATCGAGCATGACGGTATAGGTGCCGCCGTCCAGACTCACGGGGAAAGAGGTGCGCAACCTGCCATCGAGACTGTGAATCGAGACACTGCCCGGGTTATCCCCGTCATTGCTTTGGCTGCACACGATTTCGGGCTTGCCGTCACCGTCCATGTCGTCGAGCGAGAAAAGGTAATTCCCCGTAGCAACCGTCGATAAAAGCATACCGTCAAACGAGTATTGCTCCACATAGGGATATGCCCCACGGAAATATTCCATGTGCCCGTCGTCATTGGCATCATAGAGATACCCCAGCGTCGAGGGGAAAGCCCCTTTCGATGCACCCAACTTTCCATCTATCACCGTTGCCTTTACCGGTATCTTGCAAACGGTATCGGTGAACGTAATGCACAAGGTGTCGGCAAAGGTACCTTCCGTTTGCGACAATATATTCAACGGCAAGGGGTAAGTCTCGTTCTCTCCCAACGAAACGGGTGGAGTAAAATCGTCCATGGAGAACGGTTCGGAGATGCTTGCTCCCGTAATCTCCGTGGCTTTCCACGCAAATACGGGAACGTAGCGGGTACTTCGGTTGCCTATACTGAGCGTATCGAAATCGATCGTCCTCGGCACCTTAACCGCTACATCGTCATTCCACTTGCCATAGGCAATCTCTATCTGCTGCCAGCGGGTCTGTGAGCCCACGTTGGTCATGGTGAAACTGCTCACGTTCTCGGGGAAGTCCGAAATGGTTTTGTAATCGCCGGCATACGATTCGGTAACCTCCTCCGAATATTCGAGTCTGGGGTTGCCATAACCGCTCACCAACTTGATTTTCACGCCTTGCAGCACATAATCCTCCTTCATGCGTATCGTCACCGTGTTATCGGTATATACGCGCCATGGATTGGTATAAGCCGGCTCGTCCGAGCCATTGCCTTTGTGCTGGATAAAGGTGGCTATCTGGGTATCGACCACCAGCGAATCGGAGCCATCGATCGTACCGTAGCAATCAAACACAAACGTTCCCTCATCGCCAAGCGGCTGGTCGCCTCCGTCATCTCCCCAAACCGAGCCATTGGTACACACCACGATTTTACTGATGCCTACCCAGTCCGTCGCATTGTTGGTGAGGGTTACGCCCATCTCACTGCCGGTCCACACGCCGGTCTCGCCCGACGCTACATATCCGCTACCGCTGATACGGTTGGCCGGATCACCGCTTACTACAATAATGTGTATGTTCGTAATAACCTCCGACCAAGAGGGATCGTTCAACGTAAAAGAGAGTGTGGCCCCGTTGTTGCGCAGAGTAAGCATATCGTCAGAACAAGATCCGTTCGATACCTCCATCACAACCAAATCATCAAGCATGATAGTAAACGCGCCATTCATTCCAGCGGCTGATTCTGGAGTAAAAGTCACGACACGCGCCTGTGCCATTCCCAGCACCAGCATAAAAATAAAAAGTAGTCTCGCCCTCATAAATTCAGTTTTATTTTTTATTGATACATTTTTTACGAAATTATCATAATATTGTATTAATTTCATTTCAATTCGTCAAAACAATGCGTCAATGCAACAAAAGAGCGCGTCAATGCAACAAAAAAATGCGTCAATGCAACAAAAAATGCGTCAATGCAACAAAAAAGATGTTTTTGAACATATCCCATGCGCTCCCGCCCCAGGCAACCTCCATACCGTCCATACAACTCGACGTCACCCGGCACTGCCTTGCAGACCCTCCTGAAAACAAACAAGAGATTCGATACTATCGACCGAGGGCAAACGCTGGTCAGAACAAAACGGTTACACCCTCGAGGGAGATCAGAACGAGAGCTTCATGCCGGCAAAATAGCTGCGGGGCATGGAGGGACCGTAGATATAGCCCGAATCCCGGTCTTTACCCTGGTCGAAGTCGCGTTGATAGGCATTGAAGATATTCTGCACCCCGGCATGGAGCTGCAACGTGATGGCTTTATAGAGGGGGATATCATACGACACCTTGGCGGTCATGTCGAAGAAATCGGGGGTGGTCTCCGCCACATCCTTGGCTATGTAGCCCTTCATGTGCTGCACGAGCATGGAACCGGTGTAGGTGCCCGAGAGGGCGATGGTCAACGGTTTCACAGGCGTATAGGTGGCGGTAAAGTAGCCATACCAGTCGGGGGTGCGGAAGATGCGACGCTCGGCCGGGACCGACTCATCGTCGCTCCAACGCTCGGCCCGGGTGTAGTGGCTCTGCTGCCAGGTGACACCAGCCTGCAACTGCACCAGAGAGAGATAGGCCACCTTACCCTCGAGAGTCACACCGGCCACCTCGGCCCCCTGACCGTTTCGACGCTCCTTCACCGTAGCGTTGTGAGTCTTGTCGAAACCAATCTCCTCGAGCACAAACACATTGTTCAGCCGCGTGTAGAATCCCTCGAGCAACAGGTTACACTGGAAGGCTCCGAAACGGCGGTACATGTCGGCCGAGAGACTGAAGCTGTGCGACTTCTCCTCCTTCAGGTTGGCCGCCTGCTGGATGATAGTTCCCTCGCCTCCCACGGCAGCCACGTGCAGGTCCTCGTCGTAGGTCTGCGGAGCCCGAAATCCCGATGAATAGCTGGCCCTCAGATTGACATTGGGTGTAGGATTGAAACGCACGTTGGCCCGTGGACTGAAGATGACATGCCCGATGAGATTGTGCTTGTCGAGACGCCCGCCCACAAGGAAACTCCAGCGGTCGTTTTTCCATTCGTTCTGCAAGAAGGCACTCTCGATATGCACCTTCTGACGGGTCGAGCGGTGGTAGCCCTTCATCTCGTCGTGCAGCTTGTCATAGTTGTATTCGATACCGGCAGTCAAGTCGGCCGGCATGAAGAGACAACGATCGAAGCTGTAGATATACTGCCCGCCGGCCACCACCGTCAAGTCGCTGGTCTCGCCATAGGCATCGAGATTCTGCTGCGTACCGTAATAGCTGTCGCGGTCGATATGCTGGGCTGAGACATAGAGATTGATACGATGCTTCTCGTTGGGCGTGAAAAGGTTGTAGTTGAGGCCACCGCCGTTGATCGAGTGATTCACCTGCTCGGCGATATCGGCCTCGTGAGGCGGACGGTTCAACAGGTTGCCACCCCGGCGGTACTCGCCTATGTGGTGGTACTCCAGCGTAAGTTTGGAGTAGTTGCTGGTCTTCAGATAAGAGCGGAAACCCAGCGTCTGCGACTTCAGTTCGGGCAACTCGGTAAACCCGTCGCCGTCGTGGTCGTAGCCGGCCCGCTGACGGTTCTGCCCAAAGACATAAAGTCCCGCCTTGTTGTCGTCGGTCACCAGCGAAGCATTGAGCGACGTGTTGTTCTCGAGGTTGGCGCTACCCCCTACCGAAGTGATGGAGTGCGCAATGGAGCCACTGTTGCGCAACGGCTCTCTGGTGATGATGTTGATGGTACCGGCAATGGCCGACGAACCGAAGAGTGCCGACCCGCCGCCACGCATCACCTCGACCCGCTCGATCATGTTGGCCGGGATTTGCTCCAATCCATACACCCCCGAGAGAGAACTGAAGATGGGACGCGAATCCATGAGAATCTGCGTGTAGGGACCGTCGAGCCCGTTGATACGCACCTGCTGGAAACCACAGTTCTGGCAATCGTTCTCGACCCGCACACCAGGCTGGAAGTTAAGTCCCTGCGCCAGGGTGCCCGAGTTGGTATTCTCGAAAGTCTTTATGTTCAACACATTGACCAGCGTGGGAGCCAATTGCCGCGTAGTCTCACTACGGTTGGCCGAGACCACAACCCCATCAAGAGCCACGTCACTCGCCTCAATTTCGAAATCAATCTCCAGCGTCACCCCCTTCTTCAGCGAAACCTTATGCCTACCGGTCTCATAGCCTACCGACGAAGCCTCGAGCACAAAATCGCCCTCGGGCAGATTTTTCAGGAAATAGTGCCCCGAGGCGTCGGTCATCGTCCCCACGGTCGTTCCCTTCAACGAAATGGTAATATAGGGCAGATGCTCCCGGGTATTCTTGTCGAGCACATGTCCCACAATATTGATATCCAATGGTTTTTGAGTTGCCGTCTCGGCACACACAAAGCTGATATGCCACAGGCATACCGCTAATATAACGATATATTTTTTCATTTTTTTCCGATTCTGAATAGTAAAAACTCATCCATCCCCCACTCGCCAAGAGCAGGAGTAATCCTTCTGTTTACATCTATTTTACAGAATCGAAACAGGCGGGGCTCGAAGGCCGTGAGCCCTCCACACCACAGGAACATACACCCGACTATCGAGAGGATAGCTCAACCACCAAAAGGGCAGCAATACGCCCAACAGCAGCACCCCCACCGACGGCTCGGCCGTGGTCAGGTGCGACAAGACATGTATGAGCTGAAACTCGGTAGCCGTGTGACTGTGATGGGCATCGCTCTTGTAGGGGTGCGAGTGCACAATGGTAACTCCGTTTACCACGTGGGTGTGGGTAAACAGCGATATGCAACCTATATACGAAATAAACAATATAGGCAAAAAGAACCGGGCTATAGGACGGAGCAACCTGTTCACGGCGTTTCGTTTATGAAAGGCGCAAAGGTAGGGCTTTTTAAATGATTATCCAACAGTATGACAAAAAGCGTTATAAATCACCGTCAATTTGAGCCAAATACAATTTTAATAGTTCATAGAGGAGTTTATATATCAAAAAGCATATACTCATATGACATTTCTGAATTATAATGTCATATTCTTGTATAAATATCTTTATCTCGAAACTCTAAAAGAATTTTACTAAAAAGCTTAGGATATTTACGCCGAAGTTTCACAAGAGATTCTCTTTCAGTTAATCCTAAGGCGATACTATCGTAAAATTCCTGTCTCATCTGAGGCGTAAAGAATTTTTCGACGATTAATAATTTCCCTTCTTTTATCAAATGCTGTCTATCATACGCAGCATTTGAGCTCCTTGTTGTCGGCACCATCCCCGAGCATTTAAATAGGCGGAGTGCAAGTTTCGTATCCCGTTGATCGATTTCCCTCTTTGCTAATGCAAGAGTTTCTATTATGAAGTCCGAAACTAATTTGCTGGATTTAAAAGCGTTTAGTAAAAATTGGAGCCCATCTATATCAAAAATTTTACTATTGTATCTATCATTATAATACAGTAGTGGTAACAACTTTGGTAAATTCTCATCTTCACAAATAACCTGCGCAACCATAGGATATGCCGTCAATTTTTCATTTTCATCCAAGGATCGATTTATGATTACCAATACAAGACGTCTATCCAGTCTAAGTACAACTAAATCTCCTATGGTTAGTTTTTTAAAACTGGCCATAGATTGCAGTTGTTTGATCGGCAAATCAGCAATGTGGATTGAGAGATAAAATACATTCATTATTTCCCAAGGCTATGTAGTTTTTCCTCTGATGCTCCCAAGAAATAGTCTTCAATAAAATCCCATCGTTGCTTATCTGTCATATCTGTAAGAAAGAAATGGGTAAAAATCCGCTCAGACAAATGGTGCTTATCATAAATATCAGACAACATCTGATTACGGTAATTACCATTTTTTACCAGTCTATTTAAATATGCAGGATTGTTGATACGAACAAATACCTGAGGATCTGCTCCTCCCACTTTTTGAAACGATGCAATATTCAGACAATTCAAGATTTCAGCCAAAAAGACTGCGATATCATTCCCTTTACAATAAACTTGATTATGAGTATTAGTTACAATCTGATCATATGCAACTAACAGTTGGCTCTTAACCGCTTCATATCCTTGTCGAAGAAGTGTTATTTGATTATCATCTTCTTCTACTTTCACCTTAACCTGGCAGTAGGCTATTCTTTCGCTATCTCCCACAGCCGGAGCAAAAGCAAGAATAAACGACCGTAAAAACTCTTCTTTCTGAATAGGTGAATAATCAACGAGTTCGTTCCTGATTTCTTTGTATTTTATATGTCGAGCTGCTCCTGCCACAGGATTGGCCAATCGGTCAAGAATACGAAACGACTGTGCAAAGAATCTTTCTAAAAGAAGTTTTGCCGATGTCTCAGTTAAATTATTATTCAAAGAAATATCCACACGTACGATAGGCGTTACATGATAATTCTTAAATATTTGCTGTAGCATGAGTTTTCGCTTAAACAGAGGGAAACTTATATTACTTTGCTTGTCTGTCCAAAACTTTTCTGCATGTAAAATAAATCGCCCAGTACCGGCACCCAAAGGAGTGAGATACTGAATGTAATCGTCATAAAAACGCTGCGATTCTTCCTTAGGTAACTCTATGTACGTATCGACAAACAAATTCTTTGCTCTTACAATAATAGCACGAAATTGCAAAGACCGCATTAAATCGTGAGAGATCAATAACAAACAACTTTTAAATCGCTGATCAAGTTGATCCCCGGCATTGGGAAAGATATATTCAAAATCGGCCGGCGAAATCATCATATTTCGTTTTTCACCACGCAATCGATACAACTCCATCAGTTTTTTTAGAACCGCTTTTACTTGATAAGTTTTAATAGTTGAAAGTCCATGCAACTGTCTTGTATATCGAAAATCCTGCTCATTAAAATCAATTTTAGCAATACCAGTCAATTTTTCATCTCGTGCCAGACGACCTATCTCTTGTACATAATCAGGAAGACATCCAGAAGGGGCATGATGATACACTTCGGTAATATCCGGAACGTCAATCCCCATACCAAAAGCCTTCGAAGCACAAATTATAGGACAAGTTCCATCCCGAAAAAATGCCGAATTTGTCTGTTTTTCAACTGGAGTAAGTTGAGAATGAAATTGTGTGATTTTATTCCGATATGGCTGCAACTCTGGCATGTCTAAAATATCACCTATATGCTTCACATAAGGGAAATAAAATAACGTGAGTTCGACGAATTCAAAACAAAGCGAGCTGTGTGTCAATAGTTCTTGTAACATTGATACACGGCTTCTTGGGAAAGCAACAATATGCAGCAATTGCACCCAACAGGTTT
>NZ_NFHZ01000025.1 GCF_002161555.1 Barnesiella sp. An55
TCATAGAATGAAACTTATTGACGAATATATATCAAGACATTATTGAGGATTATCCTGAATTTTGTCGACTAGGAAGTTTTTCAACTGGTTTCATCCTGAATTTTGTCGACTAGGCCAAAGTTTATCTGTTCAAGAGGTATCGCCAAACACCCACCATACAAATAAACAACAGCCCCACGCCTATATTGATATATGACTATATCAAAGGCGTGAGCGTTCTGTTGTATTACTCTGTACGGTTTTGAAAATTTGGCGATTTTCTTGAACAAAGTAATATCTAAAAAACGCTTCCGTTCGTATGTCTGCTCAAAAGACTAATTGTTTAGCTTTTTGAGCCTTTGCAAATATATGTTGATTTATGATAAAATCCAAAAAATGCGATTGCTGTTTTATTCCTCGACCGTCGGGTAGACGAGGTTTTTCTCTTCGATCACGTCGAGTACCTCGCGCAGGTATTTGTCAGCTTCCCAACGGGCCATGGGCAGGTCGTGCAGCAGGTAGTTGCCGCAGTCGCGGGGAGCGGCGCCGGGCACTTCGCCTTCGAAATCGCGAATGAAACGGAAGGTCTCGCGCATGAGTTCGACAATGTCGCGCGACTCAAGGTCGCCCTGTACCAGAAAGTAGTTGCCCGTGCAGCAGCCCATGGGCCCCCAGAATACGATTTTGTCGCCCCACACGGGGTGGTTGCGCAGGAAGGTGGCAGCCAGGTGTTCGATGGTGTGCAGGGCTCCGTAGCCGATGGCGGGCTCGCGGTTGGGCTCTTTCATGCGGATGTCGAAAGTGGTGACTACGTGGTCGCCCAGATAGTCTTTGCGCGAAACATAGATGCCTCGCAGCAGGTGAATGTGGTCTATGGTAAAGCTGGGAATCTTTTTCATACAAACGGGTATTTATATATTGTGTGAAATATTACAGTTTTTCGATGAGGCTGGTGAGTACCTCGAACGAGCGGTGGGGGGCATCGTCCCAGAAGTGGTTGTACTGGGCCAGGTGACCCTCGACGCCCGGGGTGTCGCTGATGATGCGGAAGCTCAGGAAGGGTACCCCGCGCATGTGGCATACCTGGGCGATGGAGCCCGACTCCATATCGACGGCCATGCCTTCGGGAAAGAGAGCCTTGATTTCGGAGAGTTCCACCGGGTCGGTGATGAAGCGGTCGCCGCTGCATACCAGCCCTTTATAGATGCGCAGCGAGGTCTCTACCTGCAAGGTTTTCTCGACGAGTGCCGGGTCGCTGTGGAACCGCGGGGGTAGCCCCTGTATCTGGCCCCAGGCGTTGCCTTCGCCGCACCACACGTCGTGATAGACAATTTCGGAGCCTACGACGATATCCATTACCCGCATCGAGGGGTCTATGCCACCGGCCACGCCGGTGTTGAGCACACAGTCGGGACGATAGCGGTCTATGAGTTCATAGGCGCGGATGGCCGACGACACCTTGCCGATGCCGCTTTGGGTGAGTATCAACTCGTGGACACCACGCGTGCCCACGATAAAGAGCGACGAGCCGTAGCGCTCCTCGCGGGGATTCTCCAGCAGGCGACGCACACAATCGAGTTCGCTCTGCATGGCTACGATAATTCCTATTTTCATCTTCTTGTTTTTCTCTTCAAGGACAAAGGTAGGGGTAATCTCACACAACGCAAAATTTGTGCGGCGAAATTCGACCGGGTGTCGATAGGGGTAGATATTGGAATTTTCTGTACTTTTACTCCTCGAATTGTTCCTCTGATGAAAGATTTTGCCGCCATAGATTTCGAGACTGCCAATTACGAACCTACCAGCATCTGTTCGGTAGGTCTTGTGGTGGTACACGGGGGTGAGGTGACCCACCGCATACACCGGTTGGTGTGCCCCGAGCCCAATTATTATCTGCGCCGTTTTTCTGAGGAGATACACGGTATCTTCCCGGCCGATACCTGCCATGCGCCCAACTTCGGGCAGGTGTGGCGCGAGTTGTCGCCGCTGGTCGAAGGGTTGCAGCTGGTAGCTCACAACAAGGCTTTCGACGAGCGGGTGTTGCGGGCTACCTGTCGCATGTATGGCATCGACTATGTGTATGGCGATTTCCTTTGTACCTTCAGGCGGGCGCAGCAGCTCATACCACGTGCGGTCATCGGCAACTACAAGTTGCCCACGGTGTGTGCCTATCTGGGTATCCCCTTTGACCACCATCACCATGCGCTGGCTGATGCCGAGGGGTGTGCCCGTATTGCGCTGCGCCTGTGGCCCGACGATGTCGATTGATTCTGGCCCAGCCTGTGACTGACTCTTTGTATCCCCGTTTTAATGGCGAAAAGTGCCCGGCCCTTACGGGAGGAGAACCTCCTTGATGGCTTGTTGCAGGGCCTCTTTGCTCATGAGTCCGGTAGCGATTTGGGGTTGATTCTTCATGGGGCAGAAGAGCAGGGTGGGGATGCTCTGTATCCCGAATGCGGCAGCCAGTTGGGGCTCTTTGTCGATGTCGATTTTATAGACGTCGATTTGCCCGGCATATTCGCCGGCAATCTCCTCGAGTATGGGAGCCTGTTGCCGGCAGGGGCCGCACCACGAGGCATAGAAATCGACGATGCAGGGGCGTGCACCCAGATACTCCCAGCGGTCGGGGGTTTTCTCAAAGTTGGCTACTCGAGAGAGAAACTCGGCTTTGGTGAGTTGGCGGGATTTTACTTTCTGTACCTGAGTACTCTTTTCTTGTTTGGCGGGTTGCTCCTTGGCCTGGCTCGTAAAGAAGAGCGGCAGGCAGGCAATGGCTATTCCCAAGATGTATTTCGCTTTCATATCGATGATAATTGTCGGGTTATGAATTTGAGGAGAACGACGATTAATCCCTTGATTTTTGGTGGAATGTCACGAGTCCCCTTGGTGTTACTCTGGCTGCAAAGATACGAGTTTGCAAGAGAATACCACCACGGGACGTGCTATTTTTCAGATTATTAGTGATTCTTACGAAACTCCTGCGAAAACGAAATCTCCGGGGGATAGGCTTTCTTGTGTCGGGGAGAGCAGTTCTTCTTCCCGGGAGCTATATCGACGACTCGTTGACAATAGACTCGCCTCGGTGACCTGGCTTGATGAACGAGGGGAGGTCGCGGCTGCAAATGTAGTTGCCTATGCAACGGGTGATGAGGATGTCGTCGTGGTGCCCCTCCATGGCTCCGTAGCTGCCGTTGGGTTTGCGCTCAAAGACATCGTGCTCGTAGCAGGCCTGGGCATCGTGCTCGATGTAGGCTCCTTCGCGCAGGGCCGATCGCTGGGCGTCGATTACCAACACTTTGGTGGCGCGGTTCATGTGGAATCCCCAGCGTGAGGCGGGTCGCTGCCCGATGCTGTCGGGGGGAGCCTGTCGGGCGTAGAGATTTTCGTAGTAACGCGAGAGGGTGTCGAGCAGATAGGCCGAGTGCTCGCTGTCGTCGTGTTCGGTCTCGAGGGTATTACTCTCGATGACCAGCAGGGCGTTCTGGTAATAGGCGGCAAGTTGGGCCGATTTCCAGGCCAGCAGGTCGTGGTCGATATGTCCGCGCCACTGGGCCACCACCTCGGCCGGCCCTCCCTCGAGCATCCAGTAGCGGTCGAAGATGGCGATGACCGAGTAGTCGGCCACATCGGAACGTCCGCCGATATCGACTACCGCCAGGTAGCGGTCGCGTATCTCGTGTTTCTCGGCCGGATATTCCCATATCTGGAGAGGTCCGCCCGGTTTGGCCTCCAACTCGATACTCTCGAGGGCTTCGCGCCCGGTAAGTTCCTTGCCGTGAATGTCGCCTACGAACCGGGGGGCACAGCAGCCCCGGCGCAGCTTCTCGACGAGGGTGGGGTCGAAAACCCGCTCGCCCGAGTAGCAGAAGGCCTCGATGTCGTCGCTGGGATACTCGGCCATCATGTCGGTATGACGGGCATACTCTTTCCGTTTCTGCCGGTACCAGGCGATGGCCTCTAGGGTGGCTCCGCGCTCCCACAGCATGCGTTCGTAGTCGTTGAGGGTGGCGATGAGAGCGTCGTAGTCATCGACGGGGATGGCATACATCTCTATTTCGAACCAGGGGACGAAGGCAAATTGCTTGTCGCTTTCGTGCCGCTTGGCCCGCTCGCACTCCTGGTGGAAGTAGGAGCCGGTGCCGTTGGCCGTGCTCTCCATCACCACCATCGAGTAGGGCAGCAGCATGATCGAGCCGCACACCGAGCGCACCAACTGCTCGGGCGACTTCATGCGGCTGTTGCGCCAGAAGGCGACCTCGGAGAGGTGGGCCATGGCGGCGTCGATACCCCGCACCGACTCCTGGCTCTCGGCCGAGCCGATGGTGACCCGGCAGTCGCGACCGACGATAACCGAGGTGTTGGCCATGCGTTCAAAGGGGCGGAACTTGGGCTTTCCCCCTTCGAGCAGCCAGTCGGGGTAGTTGGCGAGCAGTTTGCTGTACATGCCTTTGATGTTGGCGGCCGACTCCTTGATGTGGGCACATATCACACTGTTCCAGTTGCGGCGGTGCACCAGCTGTATCCAGGCCATGTAGATTTGTATGAGGGTGGAGCCTCCCCACTGGCGGGCCTTGAGCAGGATGAGTCGGATGGGGCGGTTGGTCGTGCGCATCTCTTCGAGCATGCCCAGGATGCGGCGTTGCGGCCGGTTGAGGGTGAAGGGTATATCTTCGGCTCCCAACTTGTCTTTGATGCGCACGAAACTGAAGGCCCAGAACTCGAAGTCGTATCGTATGCGCACTCGTATCCACTCCCGCCACAGGTTGTCGAGGGGCGAGGGGTCGCCCTCGTCCACTTCGCCGTCGGGTGCAGGCGTGCGGCTGCTGTCGGGGAGCTCGGTTCCCTGTTGCTGCAGGTATCGGGTCAGACTGCCGGCCCGGGTGAGTTGCTGTACCAGTGACTCGTCGCACATGGCCGCAGGTATGTACTGGAGGGGAATAGGGGCATCGGGCAACTGCACCGGGCGCCGGTCGCCCGTGTCGCTGCCTTCGCCCGTGAGGGGTGAGTAAAATCGTTTCAGTCGTTCATTTCTCAGTCGGTTGGCTTCAACCGTTATCGCTTCGTTTTTCTGTACATTTGCCATCTCTTTTGCCATTTTCTGCAAAGGAAATATGGCCCGGGCCCGGGTTTGTGGCAGGGTAATAAAAGGTAGAGACTGTGGGCTTGGGGCGAGGTCTCTTTTTATAAAGAGGTCAGAAAAGTCTTGCGGCCCGGCAGATTTTTCTGCCAGGCCGCAAGGAGACCGACCGTGAGGTTCGGGTTATGGGATGATCAATCTTTCTTCTCGGGAGTGGGCGCTTCGGGACCCGGTTTTGCCTCGGGAGAGGCTGCGGGAGTCTCGGGCTTTTTCTCGGGGGCTTTCGCTTCGGGAGCCAGCTCGGTTGTCGGGGATTCATCTGCTTTGACCGGAGCGGGAGCCTTAGGCTCTGTTGGGGCCTCGGTTTCGGCGGCTGCCGGTTCTTTCACTTCGCGAGGCTTCGCGGGCTTGTTGAGCTCGGGGTAGCTGATGCGGGTGTGATAGATGGTCTTGAGTTTCTCGATGAAGGTGGCCTTGATGGTCTCTACATCGCGGAAACTGAGGGGGGTGTCGCGCAACAGTCCGTCGGCGATTTGCGAGTCGATGATGCGGTTGACCAGTTGCGAGATGCTCTCGTTGGTATATTCCTTGAGGCTGCGCGAGGCGGCTTCGACGGCGTCGGCCATCATGAGGATACCGGTCTCCTTGGTGAAGGGGTTGGGACCGGGATAGGTAAACTTCGATTCATCGACGGGGCGATCGGGGTATTTGTTGCGGTAGGAGTTGTAGAAAAACTTGGCTTTCCCCTTGCCGTGGTGGGTGGCGATAAAGTCTTTGATTGCCTGAGGCAGTCCTTGCTTGTCGGCCATCTTGAGTCCGTCGGTCACGTGCGAGATGACAATCTGTGCGCTTTGCTCAAACGAGAGGGGGGTGTGGGGATTGAATCCCGACTGGTTCTCGGTGAAGAAGGCGGGATTTTTCATCTTGCCTATATCGTGATAGAGGGCTCCGGTGCGCACCAGTTGGGCCTTGGCTCCAATCTTGTTGGCGGCTTCGGCGGCCAGGTTGGAGATTTGCAGCGAGTGCTGGAAGGTACCGGGGCACTCCTCGGAAAGCTGGCGCAGAAGGGGGTTGTTCACATCGGAGAGTTCGACCAGTGTGACGGTAGAGATGAACCCGAAGCTCTTCTCGAAGATGTATATGAGCAGGTAGGCAAAGAGCAGGAACACACAGTTGATGCCGAAATAGATGAACATGGTGTAGTTGATTTTCGACAGGTCGCTCTCGGAGAGCAGCGTGTAGCCTACGTAGGCAAAGCAGTAGGCAAAAAAGACGAGCACGGCGCAGCGCATGAGTTGCGACCGGCGCGAGAGGTCGTTGAGGCTGTCGATGGCGGTCATGCCCACGATGAGTTGCAGAAAGATGAACTCGAGGGCGAATGGGGCGGCAAAGGCACAGATGAGTACGGTGATGAGGTGTACGTAGAGTGCCGTGCGGGAGTCGAAGAAGGTGACGACGATAATGGGGATGATGGCAAAGGGCACGAGGTATATGCCTTGCACACGCACCTCGGATAGGAAGAAGGCGATGAGCGACAGCCCCACGATGAGCATCATGATGAACCCGAGGGTGCGCATCTCGTTGAAGGTTTGCGGACGGAAGAGTGCCAGAAACAGGTAGAAGAAGGCAAAGAGGCAGGTGAAGACGATAATCTGCCCTATGACGGTGTAGCCGCGGTGGTCGTTGACGGCGTTCTTCTTGAGCGACACGGCTTCGAGCGATTTGAGTATGCGGTAGGTTTGCGGGGTGATGATTTCGCCCCGATCGACAATGCGTTCGCCGGCTTGCACGATGCCGTCGGAGAGGGCGATGCGTTGCAGCAGGTTGTCTCTGAGCCGGTCGGTGGTGACGCTATCGAAGTCGATGTTGGTGTTGAGGTAGTCGTTGAGGTTGCAGTTTTGTAACACATGGTGCGAGTAGGCGTCGGGGAAGCGTGCGATGATGTTTTCGTAGGCTTCGCGAGGCGATTGCAGCTCGGCCACGGGCATCTCGCGGGCTACATTGTTCTCGACGATGCGTATCTCTTTGAACTTGCTCGATTGCAGTTGGGTGTAGCTGTCGGACGAGACGATGCCTTTGCGATAGGCGTCGCTCAGGGCTTGGACCAGACTCTTTCGCAGGGAGGGCGATATGTTGAGGTCGGTGCGTTTGTTGAGCGATGCCTCGAAGTCGGCAGTCGATTTGGTGCCGATGGCATTGTTGAACGAGAATACCGGCTGGAAGCCGACCATGATGCTGTCTTTCTCTTGCTGGATGACGGCTTCGTCCTTGTAGATGGGAAAGTCGAAGGGAGCGGTGAGCAGCCCGTATTTCCAGGGTTTCCCCTCTTGGAAGGTGTAGCGGAATTTCCCTTCGCCGGGGAAGAAGTAGGTAACCAGGGCTACCGCAGCTACGAAAAAGACAAATTGTAAAACGCGTTTGCTGGACAAAATTTTCTGTATGCGGGATTGATCCATGATTTTAAGGGGTTATTCTTTACAGCGTGCAGCTTTCTGTACGCCCTTTATTTTACGTAATTTGTTGCAGAGCGACTCGACTACCTGGGTGTCGTGTACCATGATGTTGACGGTGCCGTTGAATACGCCTTCGTTGGCTTGTATGGTGAGGCCCCGCATGTCGATCATCAGTTCGTTGGAGATGACCCGGGTTATCTCATTGAGGATACCCATGCGGTCGATGCCCTGTATCTCGATTTTGGCAGGGAACGAGAGCGCTTTGCTGGCTTCCCACTGGGTCGATACTAGGCGGGGCCCGAAGCTCGATTTGAGGCGCATGGCCACGGGGCACTCTCGCTTGTGCACCACTACGGTCTCGTCGTCCTCGACATAGCCCAGCACGTCGTCGCCGGGAATGGGGCAGCAGCAGTCGGCCACTTTGTAGTTCTTCACCCCGTTTTCGTCGCGCAGGATATAGGTTTGCTTGCGGTCTATTGTGGCGGGGTGTACAGGTTGGGCTTTGGGTTGCTCGGTTTTGTTGGCATTGTTGCCAAACGAGAGCTTGAGGTATCGCATAAAGGGATTTATGCTCTTTCCCTTGATGATTTTCTTGATGTTCTCGCCTGGCGTAATCTCTTCGTTCCCAATCTTGTAGAAGAGGTCGTCGCGGTGTTGTAGTCCCAGGCTGCCCAGAATTTTGGTCATGAGGTCGTTGTTGTACTCGATGTGGTTGTTCTCGAGATATTCCTTGAATTGGGCTTCGCCCTTGGCAATGATTTTACGGCGGTCTTTACGCAGGGCGGCCATGAGCCGGCTGCGGGCCTTGGCGGTGGTGACGAGGTTGAGCCATTCCTCTTTGGGAGTTTGCGACTTGGAGGTGAGTATCTCTACCTGGTCGCCGCTGTGGAGTTTCTGACTCAGGGGTACGAGCCGGTGGTTCACCTTGGCTGCGATGCAGTGGAAGCCGAGGTCGGAGTGCAGGGTGAAGGCCAGGTCGAGTGCCGTGGCGTCTTTGGGCAGCGTGATGAGGTCACCTTTTGGGGTGAAGACGAAAATCTCGGTGCTGAAGAGGTTGAGCTTGATGGTATCGAGAAAGTCGATGGCATTGGGCTCGGGGTGCTCGAGAATGTCTTTGATGGTCTTGAGCCAGATGTCGAGTTCCGACTCTTCGTCGGAGTTGCCCACCTTGTATTTCCAGTGAGCGGCAAAGCCGCGCTCGGCGATTTCGTCCATCTTTTCGCTGCGTATCTGCACCTCAATCCAGTTGCCGCCGGGGCCCATAACGGTGAGGTGCAGGGCCTTGTAACCGTTGGCCTTGGGGCGGCTCACCCAGTCACGGGTGCGTTCGGGGTGTAGCTTGTAGATATCGGTGATGACCGAGTAGATGGTCCAGCACTCTTTCTTCTCGTCGGCCTCGTTGGGGCATTTGAAGATGATGCGTACGGCGTAGAGGTCATACACTTCCTCGAAGGGGATGTGCTTGGACTCCATCTTGTTCCAAATGGAGTAGATGGACTTGACGCGGGCTTTCATCTCGAAGTCGAATCCCAACTCCTTGAGCTTGGCTACAATGGGCTTGGCAAAGTTGTTGTAGATTTGCTGACGAGACTCTTCGGTCTCGGCAATTTTCTGTTTTATCTGGTTGTAGGCATCGGGGTGCTCATATTTGAAGGCGAGGTCCTCGAGCTCGGTTTTGATGGCAAACAGTCCCAAGCGGTGGGCCAGCGGGGCGTAGATGTAGAGGGTTTCACCGGCAATCTTGTATTGCTTGCTGGGGAGCATGGAGCCGAGGGTGCGCATGTTGTGCAGGCGGTCGGCCATCTTGATGAGGATGACCCGAATGTCTTCCGACATGGTGAGCAGCAGCCGGCGGAAATTCTCGGCTTGGGCCGAGGCCTGGTCGCCAAAGATACCGCCCGAGATTTTGGTGAGTCCATCGACTATCGAGGCTATCTTTTTGCCAAAATGATTCTCGATATCCTCGACGGTGTATTCGGTATCTTCGACCACGTCGTGCAGCAGGGCGGCACATATCGATGTGGAGCCCAATCCTATCTCCTGGCTCACGATGCGGGCCACGGCGATGGGGTGCAGTATATAGGGTTCGCCCGAGCGACGGCGTATGCCCTTGTGGGCCTCTTTGGCAAATTTGAACGCACGCTCGATGATCTCTACTTTTTTTCGGTGGTTGGAGTTGAGATAGCCGTTGAGCAATTCCTGGAATTTGTCTTCGATCAGTTGCTCTTCGTTGGTGTATGCTTGGTCGGACGGTTCCATAACTTTGAAATCTAAGTAAGATAGACAAAGATAACGGATGTCGATTGTAAATGCAAATTTTATTTGCATTTTGCCAAGCGGGTCGTGCGTGTTTGTCTGTTTAACGAGTTAAACCCCTTGCCATGAGGAGGATGGTCTCTGGGGCAAGAGGTGCTTTTGAGTGCTGGGTCGATGCGGTTACTTGTTCTTGTCGAGCCTTATCTTCTCGTGATAGAAGTAGTTGACGATAACCGGTTTCCCCTTTTGGGAACGGCCGTAGGGCAGGTCGTTGACGCGGTAGGGATATCCCTGCCGGAGGGCGTATTGCGAGATGTCGCTCTCGAGACCTTTCCAAAAATCGAGCCGCTTGTGGTTGTAGATTTCTTCATAAAGGGGCAGGAGCGAGGGGTATTTCTCGCCAATGTAGTGCATGATGGTAGGTTTGAACTGCCCGCGCAGATTGAGGTTTTCGAGCCAGATGAGGTCGGCAAAATCTTTCACCTGCTCGATGATTGCCTTGGCATCGGTGATGCCCGGGAAGATGGGCGAGATGAAGCACACGGTGCGGATGCCTGCGGCGTAGGTTTGTTTCATGGCTTCGATGCGGCGGGCGATGCTGACGGCGTGGTCCATATCGGAGCGAAACGATTCGTCCAGCGTGTTGATTGACCAGGAGACGGTAACTTTGGGGAATTGCTTGAGCAGGTCGAGGTCGCGCAAGACGAGGTCGGATTTTGTGCATACCATGATTTCGGCCGTGGTCCCGCGCAGCTCCTCGAGCAGGCGGCGGGTGCGCTTGAAGATGGCCTCCTGCGGGTTGTATCCGTCGGTGACCGACCCGATGACAATGCGGCTGCCGTCGTACTTCCGAGGGTTTTTGATAGGTCCCCAGTTCTTGACATCGAGGAAAGTACCCCAGGGTTCGGGGTGCTTGGTAAATCGCTTCATGAAGGAGGCATAGCAATACAGGCAGGCATGCGTGCAGCCTACGTAGGGGTTTACCGAATAGCCACCAACCGGTAGGGACGACTGCGTCATGACGCTGTGAACGTCAATCTCTCTAATTTCTATCTCGTTGTTGCTCATGGGATTGAGTGTATAAATGTTTGGGGTAATTCTTGAATCATGTGCTCTTCGCCCACAATCGGGGCGAGTTCTTCTTTCATGAATACGGGTATGCCGTGGGCTTTGGCTTGTTGGGCGATGTGGGTCACCCACTGGGGATGAGCGGTGATTTTCCCTTTGCGGTGCCCCGTTTCGGTACCGATGACTACCCAGTCGATACCCTTGAAATCGATATCGCCGATATCGCCGAAGAGGGGTTCGAAGGTGACGTGGTAGTGGCGAGCCTTGATGTGCTTTTGCAGCAGTCGTAGCCGTTCTTTCTCTGCTTCACAGGTGATGGTGACTCCCATCCATACGTTGTCGAGCGAGGTGTCGAAGTTGATTCGTTCGGGATGTTTGGTCAGGAACAGGCAGGTGTGCTGGGGGTTGTGGGCGATGCGCTCGAAGATTTCGGCGTTCCACTCGGAATGCCAGTCGGAGAAGTCGCTCATGCCGGTGAGCAGGAAGTTGTGCGGGCGAGGGTTGTCGAGGCGTCGCAGTTTATGGCTCATGTATTCGGGACGGGAGAAGTCGGGGGTCATGCGAAACCGGCGGCAGTTGTTGCGAGCATAGCAATAGCTGCACCCGATGGTACACCCGACGACGATATTCATATTTTGGATAAACGATTTGATACATTGGCTCATGGCTCGTCTCTTTAATTGGGCTTTGTGTCGCTTGCAAAGTACGGGAATATGGCCCGATTGTGTTATGCCCAAACTCGATAAAGATATGCCATTTTGATAAATAACGATTATCTTTGTAAAAAAAGGAGGTGTGTATGCGTGCGACTAATCGGGTGGTGAATCCTCAACGGCTGGTTCATATCCCTTTTTGCAAGACCGAGTGTGGAACCGATTTCTATATCAACACGGGCGATTGTCGGGAGATTGCAGGGGTATTGACTGAGAATCGACGGTTTGAAACCGATTTTTTTGAATTTTTCTTTTTCCGTAAAGGGCGTGGCTATCTGCTTTTGGAGACTCGCAAGTTGGAGCTACACGACAATATGGTGTTGTTGCTTTCGCCTCATCAGCAGCAAGAGTGGGTGGTTGACGAATCACAGTTGGAATACAGGTTTCTTATATTCAGAGAGGATTTTACGCGTACATTTATTGCCGACAAGTTCTTTATGTACAGGTTGCTTTACTGTTACCAAACCGATACTCCTCCCTGTTTTCTGACCGATGACGCTCGGTTGGATGAGTATGAAGGTATTTTGGCGAAGATACAGCGTGAGTTGCTGCGGCCCGATAATGATAGCTACCATATCATAGTTTCCCTGTTATATTATTTGCTGATGCTGCTGAATCGCGAGTATGCCTCACGCTATGCACTCCCGGTCGATTTGTCTAAAAATAATTATGCTTTTCGGTTCAAAGATATGCTCGAGCAGCATATCTATGAGAAGCAACGGGTGATTGAATATGCCGATTTGTTGCAGATCAGTCGAGTCACATTGAATCATGCGGTGAAGGCTCAGTTTGGTGTGTCGGCCAATCACCTGTTGAAGCAGCGGTTGTTGGCTGCACTCAAGAATGAGTTTTTGTTTTCCAATCGTTCGATAACCGAGTTGGCCGATTTGTTCCATTTTTCCGATGCGAGTCATCTGATGCGTTTCTTCAAGCAACAGACAGGGAAGACGTTTACTCAGTATTATCAGGATTATCGAGCAGGTAATTATGAATAGCTCTATGAGAAAAAACTCAGGCCTGCCGGAACAGTCCGGTAGGTCTGAGTTTGGTGATTTCGGGCGAGTGGCCCCGTGTCAAGGGTCTTATCTCGCTTTCCCCTATGTTTGGGCTTTTGGGTGTTACTCTTCCCGGTCTTAGATCGAGAGTTTGCGCAGGGTGTTGAGCAACTCGCGGTCGATGGGCTTGTCATTCTTGATAGCCTTGTTGAAGGGGATGTATTCGATTTCGTTGTTGCGGATACCGATCATGACGTTGCGCTGGTCTTCGAGCAGGGCATCGATGGCAGCTGCGCCCATGCGGCTGGCCAGGATACGGTCGTGGGCCGTGGGTGAACCGCCTCGCTGGATGTGGCCCAGGATGGTTACTCGCACGTCGTATTGGGGATACTCCTTTTGTACGCGCTCGGCCAGGTGCATGGCGCCACCGGTGATGGGGCTTTCGGCTACGAGCACGATACTACTGTTCTTCGATTTGCGGAATCCGTTTTTGATGAGCTCCTCGAGCTGATCGACCTCGGTCGAGATTTCGGGGATGATGGCGGCCTCGGCTCCGGTAGCGATGGCTCCGTTGAGGGCGAGGAACCCGGCATCGCGGCCCATGACCTCGATGAAGAAGAGTCGCTCGTGCGAGGTGGCCGTGTCGCGAATCTTATCGACGGCCTCCATGATGGTGTTGAGGGCGGTATCGTAGCCGATGGTGGTATCGGTACCGAAGAGGTCGTTGTCGATGGTGCCGGGCAGACCTACGATGGGAAAGTTGTACTCGGTGGCAAAGATGCGTGCACCGGTGAGTGTACCGTCGCCGCCGATGACTACGAGTGCGTCAATACCTTCCTTGACCAGCGTGTCGTAGGCGATCTTACGGCCTTCGGCTGTTTTGAACTCCTGGCAACGGGCGGTCTTCAGGATGGTACCGCCTTGTTGTATGATGTTACTTACGTTTTGCGTTTTGAAGGGTGCTATCTCGCCCGTGATGAGCCCTTTGTAGCCCCGATAAATGCCTTTTACCTCAAATCCGTTGTAGATGGCTGCACGGGTTACCGCGCGAATGGCCGCGTTCATTCCGGGTGCATCGCCGCCGGAAGTCAAGATACCTATACATTTAATTTGCGACATAACCTATAATATTTAGTTCTTTGGGCAAAGATAAAGATAAAAATCGAATAACCGATACGGAATAAATAACGATAGTTGTAAATAAATGTTTCATTGGGGGTAGAAACAGAATCGCCTCCGTGAAGATGTTGCTGGTCTGTATGGTTCACTCGGGTTGCTTTTCGGGAGAACTGACGGGTGTCTCGCCCTCGAGCAGACGGGCTACGTAGTCTTGTACTTCGGTCATGAGCCAGCGAGGGGTGGAGGTGGCCCCGCAGATGCCGATGCTCTCTTTCCCCTCGAGCCAGGCAGGGTCGATCTCGGAGATGTCGGAGACGAGGTGCGACTGGGGGTTGACCTGCTGGCACTCGCCGAAGAGTACGCGTCCGTTGGAACTTTTCTTGCCGCAGACGAAGAGCACGAGGTCGTGGCGACGGGCAAACTCGCGGATGTTGGGGATGCGGTTGGCGACCTGCCGGCAGATGGTGTCGAACGATTCGAAGCGTCCGTCGGGTTTCAGGTGCTTTATCTCATCGACAATGTGGCGGAATCCTTCGACCGACTTGGTGGTTTGCGAGTAGAGGAGCAGTTTCTTGTCGAGGTCTATTTTGCCGAGGTCGTGGTCGTTCTCGATAACGACGGCCTGGCCGTGAGTCTGGCCTACGAGTCCGTTCACTTCGGCATGGCCGGTCTTGCCATAGATGACGATTTGCGCTTCGCCGGGCGGGTTGGAGTCGTAGGCGGTTTTGATTTTGCGTTGCAGTTGCAGCACTACGGGGCAGGTGGCGTCGATAATTTCGATGTGGTTCTCGGCGGCGATGCGGTAGGTTTCGGGGGGCTCGCCGTGAGCCCGCAACAGCACCTTGACGTTGTGCAGTTGCTTGAGCTGTTCGTGGTCGATGGTGATGAGTCCTTTGGCCTTGAGCCGTTCCACCTCGTTGCTGTTGTGGACAATATCGCCCAGGCAGTAGAGGTGACCGGTGCGGTCGAGCTCCTCTTCGGCCTTGCGTATGGCGGTGACTACTCCAAAACAGAATCCCGAGTGTTCGTCGATTTCTATGCGTGCCATCTGTTCTCTCTCCTTTCGTTGTCGCGGTTTATTGCAGTTTGGCCAAAGCCTCGTTGTATCGGGCCAGGAGCCAGGCGTCCTGTTCGTCGAGGGTCATGTGCGAGTTGTCGAGCAGAATGGCATCGTCGGCCCGGCGCAGGGGGCTCTCCTGGCGAGTCTGGTCTATGTGGTCGCGCTTGTTGATGTTGGCCACCACTTCGTCGAAATCGACGGCTACGCCTTTGGCTCTGAGTTCATCGACCCGGCGTTGGGCTCGGGTCTCGGCCGATGCGGTGACAAAGATTTTCAGCTCGGCCCGGGGGAATACGGTGGTGCCGATGTCGCGGCCGTCCATCACGATGCCCTTGCGCTCGCCCATCTTCTGCTGGGCGGCGACCATGGCGGTGCGCACGAAGGGTATGGCGCTCACGGGACTCACCTTGTCCGATACCCGCATGGAGCGAATCTCCTGCTCCACGTCGGTGCCGTTGAGGAAGGTGTGCGTTTTGCCCGAGGCAGGGTCGGTGCGGAAGTCGATGTGGATATCGTCCATGTGCGATTGCAGGGCCCGGGTATCGACGGTGTCGCCGTCGATGAGGTTGTGGTCGAGACAGTAGAGGGTGACGGCGCGGTACATGGCGCCGCTGTCGATATAGATATAGCCAATGCGACGGGCCAGAGCCTTGGCCATGGTACTTTTGCCGCAGGATGAGAATCCGTCGATGGCGATGATGATGCGAGGTTTGTCCATATGAAGTTGTTATTTTTTGAATTCAAACAGGTTGACCGAGAGGTTCACCATGAGGGTGGTGGCTCCCGTGTGTTGTTGGGCCAGGGCGACGCCGAGACCGAACATCCGCACCCTGATACCGCCGCCGATGCTGAATCCCGAGAGGAAGTTGCGGCTGGCCGTCTTCATGTCGGTGCGGGTCTTGTAGTTGTATCCCAGCCCGAAGTAGAGCCGGTCGGTAGGCAGATACTCCACGCCGAAGATGAGGTGGCGGAAGAGGTTATCGACAAAGCCACTCTTCTCGACAATGTCGGTGCTGCCCGTGTAGGAGCTGCTTTCGATGGTGGGGTAGGGTAACTTCCAGCGGGTGAGGTTGCGGGCGGTGACCGATATGCGTATGGGGGCATGCTCGAGGCTTTGGGTATAGCCAATCTGCAGGTCGAAGGGCATACGCTCGAAGGTCTCGTTGTAACGCTTGATTTGGCCTCCCAGGTTGCGGGCTACGAGTGAGAGCGACAGGTCGTTGTCGGCGTTGTAGTAGTTGAGTCCCAGATCGACGGCAAGAGCCCACGAGGTGTATTGTTCGTAGGAGGAGTAGATGACCTTGGCATTGACACCGCCGCGCAGCGTGGTGGTGATGTCGTGCGAATAGATGCCGTTGAACACGATATCCTTGGGCGAAAACTCGCCGGTGATGACGCCGGTCTCGTCGGCGCTCTTCATCTTGCCGTAGCCGTAGTACTGGATGCCGGCAGCCCAGGCTCCCCGTTCACCAGCCGCTTTGCCAAAGGTGACGCCGGCCAGGTTGATGCCGCCCACATACTTCATGTAGTTGAGGCCCAGTTGCAGGTCGGCTTCGGGTCCTAGCAGGGCGGGATTCTGGTTGACGAGGTTGATGTCCTCGTCGATGACCGATATGTTGGTACCCCCTAGGGCATAGGCGTGGGTCGAAGTGGGGATATTGAGGAAGTCGAACGAACTCGTTCCCTCTTGTCCCCGCCCGATCAGGCAGGTGGCGAGTGCCAGCAGTACCGATATGTATCGAATCCAATATTTCATAATTCCTTTTCGAGGGTCAAAGATAGTGAAAGGCGAGCGCCGAGGCAAACGGAAAACACAGTTTTCAAGTTTGACAGGGCCGAGCCGCATCCTTTCTTCTGAAAAGATAGTGAAAGGCGAGCGCCGAGGCAAACGGAAAACACAGTTTCCAAGTTTGACAGGGTCGAGCCCTATTTCACTCTTCCGTAACGAAAACCGGGACAAACGGTTTCCAATGTATTAATAACGGGAAAAAGGTCGATAAAGTATATCGTTCGTAAACTTATCGGGCTCGAGCTTGTTCGACTCGGCAGAAATGACTACATTTGACCTCTATTCTATGTGAAACATAAAAATTCGGAGAAGACAAGTTATGGAAAGTTTGCAAAAATATTTCGATACGATAGAGTCGGCACTTGCGCAGATCGAGTATGCCCCGTCGCCCGACGGACTGTATGCCCCGGTGCGTTACGAACTGTCATTGGGGGGGAAACGGGTGCGCCCGCTGCTGGCTCTGCTGGCCTGCGAGATGTTCGGCGGCGATTGTCGCCAGGCCCTCGATGCGGCCGTGGGGCTGGAGGTGTTTCACAACTTCACCCTCTTGCACGACGACGTGATGGACAAGGCCGATGTGCGTCGGGGTAAGCCTACGGTGCACAAGGTGTGGGACGAGAATACGGCTATACTCTCGGGCGACGCCATGCAGATTATTGCCTTCCGTTACATAGCCCGCACACCGGCTCCGCATACGGCGCAGGTTATCGACTGGTTCCTGAAAACGGCCCTCGAGATTTGCGAGGGGCAACAGTTCGACATGGAGTTTGAGAGCCGCGACGATGTGACCGAGGCCGAGTATATCGAGATGATACGTCTCAAAACCGCCGTGCTGCTGGGCGGTGCTCTGAAGATTGGTGCCATCATAGGTGGTGCCGGTGCCGACGATGCCGACCGCATCTACCGCTTTGGCGAGTCGTTGGGGCTGGCTTTCCAGTTGCAGGACGACTGGCTCGATGTCTATGGCGACCCGGCCCGTTTCGGCAAGAAGATTGGCGGCGATATTCTCAACAACAAGAAGACCTACATGCTCATCAACGCCCAGCGACGGGCCCAGGGCGCCGATGCCGAGGAGCTGTCGCGCTGGCTGTCGGCTACCGATTACGACCCGGCCGAGAAGATTGCGGCCGTGACCGCCCTCTACAATCGGGTGGGAGCGGGTGACTTGTGTCTGCAACAAGTCGATGCATACAGCCGTCGTGCCATCGAGGCGTTGCAGCAGATTGCCGTACCCGAGGAGGCCAAGCAACCGTTGTACGACCTGGCCCAATCGCTTATCAAACGAGACCATTGATTCAGAAAATCCTGTATCGTCATGCCATATCGCCGACTGCCCAATACCGACAAAGCCCGCATCACCGCTCTTGAGAAGGCGGTGGCGATGGAGCACGCCTACGACGTGGAGCATCAGGCGGCTTCGTACAAGACACTGAACGAGGCGAGGGCCCTGTTGCGGCGCTTCAAGAGTGCCGTGGAGCAGTTCCAGTATTGCTACACGGCTCAGGCCGAAGCCAACCGTCGGTATCAGGAGCATCTGAAGACGGCGCGGCTCTACATCTCGCACTTCATCCAGGTGCTCAACCTGGCGGTGGTGCGCAACGAGGTGCGCAAGGAGCACAAGCTCTTCTACGGTCTCGACCCCGACGACTTTGCCGTGCCCGACCTCACGAGCGAGAAGCATATCCTCGTGTGGGGCGAGCGGCTTATCGAGGGGGAACGCGAGCGGCTTTCGCATGGAGGGGCTCCCATCTACAACCCCACGATTGCCAAAGTGACCGTGCACTACGATATTTTCAAGGATGCCTACCGTGAGCAGCAAAACTACAAGCTCAACACGACCCGTTCGCAGTCGGGGCTCGATGCGCTGCGCGAGGAGGCCGACCGCATCATTCTTGACCTTTGGAACCAGGTCGAGGCCTATTATGCCGCTTGGCCGCCGGCCGAGCGGTTGGCCCGTTGTCAGGCCTATGGCATCGTCTATTATTACCGCAGCGGAGAAAAACGACCCGAAAATGATTGATACACATACCCATATTTATCTCGAAGAGTTTGACGAAGACCGCGCCGAGGTGGTGCGTCGTGCCCGCGAGGCGGGTGTGGAGCGGGTGATTCTGCCCAATGTCGATCTCGATACGGTGGCTGCCATGCAGGCCACCCATGATCTTTACCCCGGCTATTGCCGCATGGCCATGGGGCTGCACCCCACCTCGGTCGATGCCGACTATCGAGAGCGGCTCGACCAGACCCACCGGTTGCTGCTGGCTGGCGATTACTGTGCCGTGGGCGAGATAGGTCTCGACCTCTATTGGGACAAGAGTTTCGTCCGGGAACAGGAGGAGGCTTTTGCCGTGCAGACGGGTTGGGCCGTCGAGCTCGACCTGCCTGTGATTATCCACTGCCGCGATGCCTTTGCCGAGATGGTAGCGCTGTTGCAGTCGGGGCGGGTGCCGTCGTTCCGGGGGGTATTCCACAGCTTCACCGGTACGGCCGACGAGGTGCGCACTCTGCGCACGTTGGGTGACTACTACTTCGGGATAAACGGCATCGTCACCTTCAAGAATGCCCACCTCGAAGAGATGGTGCGCGAGGTAGGCATCGACCGCCTTCTGCTCGAGACCGATGCTCCCTACCTGGCCCCTGTGCCTTACCGGGGCAAGCGCAACGAGCCGTCGTATCTGCCCCGCATGGCCCAGCGCATAGCCGATATTCTGGGTACGACGTTTGCCGAGGTCGAGTCGGCTACCACGGCCAATGCCTTCCGCCTGTTCGGGGAGTGGTGATACGACGAGTCATTCCGCACCGTGATGCGGAATCCAGAAAATACCGGCAAATAAGTATATATGCAGGAGTCATTTCCCTCTCATTCACCTCCTGGGCCCCGCATCGTTGTGAGGGGTGACAAGACGCCCCTATCGAGTGCGGGGTGACACGTTGTTGCATTTTCGTCTCTATTCTCTTGGATATGTGCAGGAAAATGCATACCTTGACGCATGAAAATAAGACGTTGTACTTTCGGTATATATTAAATCCAATGCTATGAAATCCAAGTATGCAATTTTGATGGGTGTAATCTTCATCCTATTATCGGCACCGTTATGGGGGCAGGTATCTAATGACGAGTCAAAGAGAGAAAGAGGGTACCTGCAGGTGCCGGAGCTTGTCTT
>NZ_NFHZ01000026.1 GCF_002161555.1 Barnesiella sp. An55
ACGAACATAGTTGTTCATTCTTCTCAACAGCGAGAAGAACGAACCAAGAAGCGCCGCCGCTGTTATCGGGCCGAGTCGGTCGTGGGGCGGCGCCATCGTCGGGGGCTGCGGAACTCGCTATAAGCTCAGACAATCCTCGCCCCGTTCCCTCCTCCATCTTGCCCTCTCCCTGCCCGATAAAGGCGGGGTTTCCCTTTGCTCCTCTATCTTTAGTTTGTTCCTTTTCCTGCTTTCTCCCATAGGCCGGATGGGCTTCATGCATACCGTTGTCTCCCGAGGCTGGACCCCGCATCACAGTGCAGGGTGACATGGAGCGCATCGAGTGCGAGGTGACATGATAGGTCATCCCGCACCTTGACGCGGGATCCAGGAATACCCGGGAGAGTGGTCCAATTGCTATTCCTCTTATGTCATGAACTGGACCCCGCATCACGTGCGGGGTGACGTTAAGCATCGCAATGTGGTGCGACAGAGGTGGGTTGTTGTAGCCTTTGTGGAACTGGGTTTGTATCTTAAATGGGTGAAATAGGGAATAGAAAAAGTATAAAATTGCTTTTATTTCTCGAATATAAGTTGTATCTTTGCACCGCTCAAATGAGGCATCGACTATGGAGAGATGGCAGAGTGGTCGATTGCGGCGGTCTTGAAAACCGTTGAACTGAGAGGTTCCGGGGGTTCGAATCCCTCTCTCTCCGCAATAAAGGGTGTAAATCAAGCATTTGCAAGATTTACACCCTTTTTTACACCCAGAAATTAGGATTGAGTGTATTTTTTGATTTTTAAGACATATGCTGCCACTGCAAAATTAGTTTAGTTCGTTTGGGATATATAGCCAATAGTATAAACTAAATTTCATTATCATCAGTCGATGATTGGCGATTTTATCTATAATTATCCAATATGCCCCCTTCCATAATTTTTAAAGCCAAATATTCTTCTATTTGAAACATTTATTTTATCTTTGACAAAAATTGTCAAGTTAATAAGTAGATGGAGTCATTAGGTCAATATTTAAGAGATGCTCGTGAAGGACTAAATTTACCCTTACAAGAAGTCTACAAAAGAACAAATATAGATGTTACTCTTTTGAGTAGAATAGAAAATGGTAGAAGACTACCAACAAAGGAGCAAATGCAACTTTTAGTAAGGTTATATGGATGTGACGAACACAAATCGTTAGTATTATTGGGGGCAGAAAAGGTATTATTTACCTTGGATGGAAACAAGGAATATAAATTGGAGGTAATACAATCTGTCTCAGAAAAAGTCAGATTGGGAAAGATTCCTTCCCTGTTTCCTGAATTGTCAGAGGTCGGATATAAAATGTTCGACCTTGAAAGCCGTAGATATATAGGTAATAAGGCAAAACTTACTCGCTGGATTATGAATATAATCAACGAGCACACAGGGGGATTTTCTTCATTTTTTGATGTGTTTGCAGGAACAGCGTCTGTTTCAAAAGCTGCAATACCATATGCGGACAAGATTATAATGAACGATTTTCTGTCATCCAATAACATCATATATAAAGCATTCTTCGCAGAAGGTATATACGATATGGGTAAATTGTATTCTATAATAGAATATTATAACTCTATTAACCCTGATTCTGTAAAAGATAACTATTTCTCAGACAACTTCGGTGATAAGTTTTTTGATTATAGAAACTCCAAATTAATAGGCTATATTAGAGAGGATATTGAGAGAAGAAGAAATGACCTTACACCAAAAGAATATGCAATTCTATTGGCATCATTAATATACAGCATAGATAAAATTGCAAACACAGTTGGTCATTTTGATGCATATATCAAAAAGGAAATAGCATATCACCCTTTGTCGATACAACTTATCAAATTGTTAAATCCTAAAAATATAGAGATATATAAGGAAGACTCAAATATATTGGCAAGAAGCATAACTGCCGATGTTGCTTACATTGATCCGCCTTATAATTCTCGTCAGTACAGTAGATTTTATCACATCTATGAAAATCTCGTTGAGTGGAATAAGCCTGAATTATTTGGTGTTGCAATGAAGCCTAAGGCTAAAAATATGAGTGCTTATTGTACATCAAGTGCTCCAGTTGCATTTAGGGATTTAATACAAAATCTTAATGTGAGACACATTGCTGTTTCATATAACAATACATATGATTCTAAGAGTGGTTCCTCAAAGAATAAAATAACCTTAGAGCAGATTAAATCCATACTTGAGGAAAGAGGTAATACCGTTATATATGATTGCGCACATCGCTGCTTCAATACTGGAAAAACGGAATTTGCAGACCATAAGGAGTTGTTATTTATTACAGAAGTAAAGCGATGAAAAAACAGATATTAAGGTCTCCGCTATTTTATGTTGGTGACAAGTATAAACTTATGGAAGAAATTGGCACATACTTTCCAGATAATATTGGGAAGTTTGTAGAACCATTTGTTGGTGGGGGATCTGTTTTTATGAATTCTGTTGCAGAAGAGTTTTGTCTAAATGATATTGATGGTTACATTATAGGACTTCACAAATACCTGAGTAAATCAGCGAATAAAAAAAATGCATTTTTCGCTGATTTGGAGAGAATCATAAAAGAATATGGATTGTCATATTCATGCAAAGAAGATAGTATCCCAATGGATTTGAAAAGCCTATATAAAAAAACTTATTTTGCTAAATATAATAAGAAAGCTTATGAACAAATGAGGTCGGATTTCAATGAATCATCAAAAGACAATATGTCTATATTGTACTTGTTGCTGATATACGGATTCAACAGAATGCTGAGATTTAATAAAAGAGGAGACTTCAATTTACCTGTGGGAAATGTAGATTTTAACTCAAATGTAGTATCTGCTTTAGAGAACTATTTTCAGGAAGTTAAGAATAAGAAGCCGAAATGGTATAATCTTGATTATAAAGTATTCCTCAAAAAAATCCAATTATCTGAAAATGATTTCGTTTATTTGGATCCACCGTACCTTATTACATTTAGCGAATATAACAAGTTGTGGAATGAAAAGGATGAAAAGGAGCTATTGCAAATACTCGATCAGTTAAATGAACTAAACATTAGATTTGCGATATCAAATGTCACTCATTACAAGGATAGGAAAAACGATATATTTATTGAATGGTCTCAAAAATATTATACCCATTCGATAAAAAGTAACTATATAAGTTACCACGATAATTCAATTAAACAATTTAATGAAGTACTAATAACAAACTACTAATATGCCAAGAGAACTTGAATATAAACCGTTGCTTTATACAACGACGATTCGTAACCCGGAGCGTTATAAAGACTTTATGAACATACTTAAGCGTTTCGATGGAGAAATTCTTAACGATCATACGGTTGAGTTATTTGAGAGAGAGTTGTTCAAGGTTGGGTTGTATAGGCCAATGATTTTACCGAATTCTGTTAAACAAAAATGGGCATCGACACAAAGAGGAGAATTTGCGGATGAACCACTGACAGATGTAGAAACTGCGACAATATACAGAAGAAATAACCCTAATGCAAATCCAGTTCTTAAAGGACACAAAGAAGCAGGTTTTCCCAAAGGCTGGCCAAGCCGATTTGACACTCAATTTAAGTTGATGAAGGTATTAGGATTCGTTTACTATGAATGGGGTAAACGTATCGAATTCTCTCAAACAGGAAATTATCTTGCAGATACAGTTTCAATAAGTATAAATGAGGGTGTGATATCAAGAGAAGTTGTAAATCCTCGTAATGAACAGGTCGCTTTCATGCAAGCTTTTGCTAAGCAGCAAAGATGTAATCCGTTTGTCAGAGAACTCAATGACAACATACCATTAATATTATTGTTGGAGGTCATCAAGAAGTTAAATGCAGATGATGAGTATAATGGAGCTGGAATATCATATAAAGAAATACCATTGGTGATATTCTGGAAAGACAATGATGCAGAGGCTCTATATCAACGAATTAAACTCTTGCGAAACGAACATAGATACAATCCTTCTAATGAAGTAATTGAAGATATATGTGTAAATGAAATTCTTGGTGGCTTTAAGAGGTTCAAACTTAAATCTATTGTAGCTGAGTATCCGGATGAGTTTGTTCGCAAAATGAGAATGACTGGTCTCATATCGTTTAGAGGTGGTGGTAGATTCATAGATATCAATCACAATGAAGATGAGAAGATCGATTATATACTTAGTCATTATGCGGATTATACAAAGTATGCCACTGAAAGAGAATACTTTGATTATATGGCAACAATTGACAATGCTCTATTTGCATTAAGATCTGTTGAAATATCTAAGACTGCTGCCGCAGAAAAACTAATTCAGTTAATTCCAGACTACCCATGGGATTCTATCAAAACTGAACTGTCTCATTTGGCAAATAAAACTTCTTCAAGTCATAATGTTTTGAAATTTATATCAGCACCTGCGAGATTAGAGTTCCTGACAGCCCTTGCGATTAAATCTAAACTGCCTGGTGTTGAAGTCATTCCTAATTATCCATGTGATGATGAGGGTTTGCCGACATCAACTGCAGGAGGTAATAATGGTGATATAGAATGTTTTGAAACAACTAATAGCATATTAGTTGAAGTTACAATGGCAGAAGGTCGCCAACAAACAATGATGGAGGTATGGCCTATTTCACGACATTTGGAAGAATTTAAAAACAAATATGAGTATGAGGATTCGCAATGTGTATTTGTCGCCCCAAGTATATTTGCAGATACTAAAGACCAAATCGATTGGGCCAAAGATAGAAAACAAGTTGTTATCAGACCGTATAAAATAGTCGATTTCATCAGCTATTTGGATTCTGCAACAGCTCTGTATTGTGCAAACCTTTAAAACAAGACTATAATGGCAAAATATCCTAAAGGTTCGGAATGGCGTATATGGGATTTGCATATCCATACACCAGGAACATCAAAGAATGACCAATACGGTAATGATGAAGCCGCTTGGGATGCATACATCACTAAATTAGAGGAAAATACTAATGTCGCTGTTTTAGGAATAACTGATTATTTCTCAATAGACAACTATCTATACCTAAAACAAAAACAAGTTGCAGGCCGTTTAATAGGAAAGACCCTGCTTCCTAATATTGAACTAAGAATAACACCTGTAACACAACAAGAAACTCCTATCAATATTCATGTTATCTTCAATCCAGAATTGCCAACAGAGGTGATAGAGCGAGAATTCTTGCGTTGTTTAAAATTTAGTTATGGAGGTTCTGAATATTCATGTTTAAAATCCGATTTGATAGCATTAGGAAAGGCATTCCGCAATGACGACTCTATTGATGATGAATATGCAAGGAAGGAGGGAATTAGACAATTTAATGTTAATTTTCAAGACTTAAAGCAGATTATAGAAAAGCAAGTTTTGAAAAATCAAATTATAGTTGCTGTTTCAAATAGCAATAAGGGCGGCAATAGTGGAATTCAACACTCCTCAATGGAAGCTACGAGAATGGAAATCTATCGAATGTCAGATATGATATTTTCTGGAAATCCGAATGATGTTCGTTTCTTCTTGGGACAAGGCGCGTTAGATACTAATACAATAGTGGCTACTTATGGCAGTATTAAACCTTGTGTAACAGGTAGTGATGCTCATATTCTTGATAAAGTCAATGTATTCCCAAACAACAGGATTACATGGATTAAAGCAGATCCTACATTTGAGGGGTTAAAGCAGATTGTCTATGAACCTGAAGGGCGTGTTTGTATTCAGAAAGATAATCCAGCCTTTGACATAGAAAAATGCCCATTTACAAGAATATATATACCAGCAAGAACAAATGTGTTTGAAAATGAAACAGATATCTCTTTTGCCCCTCAAGAACTTCCATTGAATAGTAACTTGGTTTCTATTATTGGTGGTAGAGGAACAGGTAAAAGCGTTTTAATAAACTACATTGCAGCAGCTTTTCATAAGCAAACACAATCCGAGAACTTTAATCTCAATTCAGATGTTATAATTAGTCGTCAGGCTTCAATATTAGAAGAAGCAAAAGATTTTAAGGTTTCGGATAATCCGAATGTCCCATTTATGTATATTGCACAAAGCCAAATCAAGGATTTAGTGCAGAATAAAGATAAATTCTCAAGAAATATACGAGAAACAATTGGAGTTACTGATGAGTATAATATTTCACAAGATTTCCTATCTAGAGCAGAAGTTGCTATAAATGAATATTTTAGAATTACTAAGATAATCAATGCAAACAATACGACACCGCAAGAGAAACGCGATAACATTAATAAAGAAATAAAAAAATATAATGACTTTATCGCCAACATAACCTCTGAACAAAATAAGAAAAAATTAGAAAGTTATAAGAATAGGGTTGGTAAGTTGAATCAATTTAACTCTTGGATAGCTGCGCTTCAACAATTGGTATCTAATATTGATAAATTTACTGTTGAAACAAATGAAAACATATCTGCGTGGAACGAATTATTTAAACCACAAAAAGTTGATATACCTTTAATTGATTCATCCAATACTGTAAAATATATTAAAGATAATCTTATCCCTCGCGTCATAACTGCTAGAGAAAAGGTTCAGAAAGAAATCATTGATACAAAAAATGAATTTAAAGATTATAAAGGGGATTTAGCTACATTGCTATCAAATGTTTCTGTGTATCAAAACAAGGTTTCAGAGCTTTCTCAGCAAATAGAAACATTGGGTATTGAAGAAACTAAATATAGAGCAATTACAAGTGAGACATTTAAAAAATTAGGCATTGAGATAAAAGGTAGTATAGAGTCATACTCTGATCTCATTGAGCAGAAGTGGAATGAATTTAAGGGGCATGATATAGCCATTGATCCCAAAAAGAAAGAATTGCTAGATTTGATTCTTCAAGAAGATTTAAATGTATCAGTGGATATACATTTTGATTCAACTAAAATGTATAATCTTTTGTTAGAAAAGCTTGATGGTAGAAGCTATAACGAAGAAAAGATTAGAAAAATTCTTAAAATAGAGACATTAGATAATTTTTATGATTTCATTTTACAAACGACTGACCATAATATTTTTAATACTGAAATTAAAAATGATTTGAGGGGAAGATTATTAGAACTCTTTTTTAAGAAGTACACACAATTCATATCTCACGATGTAAACGTAACTCTTGCAGGAAAATCTATAACAAAACTGTCATTTGGTCAACAAGGTACGATATACTTAAGGCTACAAATTGCTGCCAATATGTTTAGTGAAACTATTATTTATGACCAACCAGAGGATGATCTTGATAATAGTTTCATTACAAAGGAACTCATATCAATTTTTAAAACTATAAAAAAGTATAGGCAAATTATTATTGTTTCTCATAACGCGAACTTAGTTGTGAATTCAGATTCAGAGCAAGTAATTATTGCGCAAAATGAAGATGGACAATTAAAATACATGTCAGGGGCTTTAGAAGACCCTGATATTAATAATGAGGTCTGTCAAATATTAGAGGGTGGTAAAAATGCCTTTGAGAAAAGAGAACGAAAATATCGAATCAATTAAAGTATATTGATGATGGCGACCGCATTTAAGTGGTCGCCATTGTTGTTACAGTTTGATTCCGCTACTCTTTTTCGGTTGGATAGGCTGTCGAATAGATTGCCGTAGTTTTTCATATTGCTCACTGAACCATTGTCCGAATGGTATTCGATTAACGGCAATGGTCAGTCGCCTGTTAGTGTCACGCATAATCTGTATAGGTGTGTTATCTGTTGAAAACCATCGGTTATGTTCCTGCGAAAATAACCTTCCTGTGAAATTTAGGACCTTACCCTTAACCATATCAGCAAACTCCATGGCAGAAATACCTATTTGCGTAGCAAGGCGTTCCAATCTTAGGAGGTCAGCAAAATGCGGAAACCAATGATAAGCTTTTGAAATCATCGAATTAAGATTGGTTTTCTCCTCTTTGTGCTCGGATTCGATAATCTCGATAGCTTTGCGATACTCATTATCCTTGTTCATCATAGCCCTGCTATGTTCCATTTGCATTTGCTTGATGTTGGATTGCAATTGTTCTATGGTTTCATCTCTGAGTGTGATTTCATCTTTCAAATCTTTATTTCTGATTTCTAAGGATTTTATCTTTCCGCTGCCGAAAAGAGAACCGACACCGCTTGCTATGGCAGTGGCTGCATTGGTGGCTGTTTTCTTTAGCTTGTCGGTGCGTATTTCTGATTTCACCTGTTTCAGTTCCTGTTCAGCAAGACCTATCTGTTCTTCTTTGTGCCGTTTTGCAGCACCCATGCGTTGCAGTTCGGCTTTCTGCTTCTCAATGATGAAATCGTTACGCTCCAGATGCTCCTTGCCAGTAACAGCCTTTGACTGCCCACGCTCCATCAGGAGAATGTCGGATGCCAAACTCTGCATTTCCGTCATATCCTCGTCATTGAGCTTTCGGCTCTTGCCTGTATCGTGGTTCATCCAGTCGAAAATGATATGGGCATGATAATTCGGCTTGAACCACTTTTCACCGACTTGGAAACTCTCCCTATCCCCGGCTTCGGGCTGTCCACTAAGCCAGTGTCCCTCGTCCTTATGCAGGTAGATTTGCAGCGGTGTGATGCCCCAGCGTTTTTGACATTCCTCGCTAAACTTGCGCACATCTGCCAGTGTGGTGTCCGGTCGGATGAGTAATACTCCCTCACGGATTGGTGAGCATCCAGCTACTTTTATAATCTTCCCATTCTTTCCCTTGCGCTCACGTTCCTTCTCCTGCATCACACGGCCTGTCTTTTCCTTAACCATTCGCTTGATATAGTCATAGTGCGCTTGCAGGTCGGGACTGCCGAAGCTGGGGTTTATCCACTGCTCGTTACCGGCAGTAAGTTCGGGTACTATGTAGATTTGAGACTTGCCGATATTGCGCATATACTCTGCTGTTCTTCGGTTATGGGCCCCGCTTGATGTGACTCTGCAGGGCTTGATGTGTATGCTTGATTTTGTTGCCATATTCTTAAATTTTGATTCGGATTGTTGATAAAATATTCTGTTGTCCGCTCATAACCGCACAGGGTTCTTAGGGGTGTAACCCATAAGCGGAGATTGCAAAGAGAGGGTCACTCTTTGCTCGGGGTTCTCAGGGGAGAAACGCCCTGAGTGGGTTATTAGGGCAAAGCCCTAATCCCCTCGGGAGAGCCCACAACTACGAAAGCGAAGCGTGTAGTTATAGTGGGCTATAACCGGAAGCCTTTCGGTTTCTTGGATGGCATATCATTCCTCTTTTTGACAGATTGCGCTTGCTCTTTCCTATCGGCTATTCGTTTCTGCAAATATTCGTTCAGGTCTTTGCATCCACCGTAGATTTGCGAGGTATCCCGTATATACCGGGTAGCATCATACTCCTTTCGGATTTGCTGCATGGCTTCCATTCCAGCACGGTCATTGTCAAAGAAACAATGGATGCGCTCATAACTTCCCAACGGATAGAGTGCCTTGGAAACATTGGCAACAGAGTTCAGAACCATGTAGTCCTGTCTGTCGAAATCGGGGGATTGCGGACAGTTTTCAAGCCTTAGTGTCAGAAAGGAAAGGTAGTCCATGAATCCCTCAAAAACGAAACATGTACTCTTCGGTTTTTCCGATTGTCTGATATGTGATATTTCTTTCGGTGCGATGCATCCCTTGAAATATCGGTTGCGGATTTCATATCCGCCCGATATGTTCGGAAAGGCAATGGCGAAATACCGTTTGCCGTTGTGGGTGAAACGGGCTTCCTTACATTCTCTTTTCGCCAGTGCTGTGTTTATTCCTCTTTCCTGTAGATAGGCAAGCAGGGCAGGAGAAGCCAGCTGTACAATGTCCAACTTCTGAAAACTCGGCTCGGAAAATGACTGCTTGCCAAAAGAGAAAGATACGGGACGGATGTGCGGAGTCTGTTCCTCGATTTTCTGTAGAAGATAAGGCACATAGTCGGAACAGTAGAGTTCCTGTGCCAGTGCAATGATATTTCCACCTTTACCAATTGCAAAATCATACCATTGGTTACGTTCGGTATTTATTTTGAACGAGGGCTCTGTCTCTTCCCGTAACGGGGATTTATACCACAGGTTGATACCTTGCTGCTTGACGGGAGAATGTCCCAAACTGTACAGAAAATCCGCTATCCTGATTTGTTTTGCTGTTTGTATATCCATAATAAGATGAGTGTTTGAATAATGGTTGGAATATTTATTTCTCTTTTCGCCCGTACCTTTTTATGAAGTACGGTCTGTATAATCACTTCACTTTATTTTCGTATATATAGAATACGGTAATAAAGTGAAGCGGTTTTACATTCTCTGCAACCGCTTCGCTTTATCCTTAATATATAGACCTGCCGAATAAAGTGAAGTGATTACAGGTTAGACGGTCTAATAGTGAAAGTCTGGCTTGAACGTGTATTTCCTGCCGTTCTCCTGTACTATCATCCGTTTGTTCCGGAGCATGGTGATAAGTGATACTGCTTTTTGATGGTTCAGTTTTACACCTACCGACATATATGCCTTGATTAAGGCGGTTTCCAGATCCTTGTAGCCGTATTCCTCTTTCAGCCCGAAAGCCGCTTCCAGTGCTATGCGGTGCTGTTGTTCGGTAATATGCCTGTAAGGGTCGAACTTTTCCTCTTCCGGTCTTCCGGGTTTCTTCGCTTCGGGTCTGTACCCCTCTATGAGTTCAGGCAATGCATTGTCGTTGATACGGAAAGCGAAAGGTTCGAAATCCATTGCACGGATGTGCATGGCTGAAACATTGCTTATATCCCCGTTGCTCTTGTCCTTTTCCACCAGCAGAACGGTTTCCGCCTTGTTGTTCAGCTCCGTACCGATATGCCCTCTTGCGTTTTCATCGCCTTTGTTCTGGTGGAGTATCGTATGGATGTGTATCTGCCTGTCATCCGTCCACTGCATCAGTTTGGATATAATACGTGTCGATTCTCCCGGACTGTTGATGTCATATACCATATCGCGGATGCCGTCTATGATTACAAGCCCTATGTCCGGTGTATTATAGATAGCCTGTTCGACAATCCTGATACGCTGTTCGGGCGTGTATTTCCTCAAAGCAAGAAACTCCAGATGTTCATTGTCCCTGTCATCAGGAAGACCGGCAAGCCGTAAAATACGTTTCATGACTTTCAGACAGTGATAATGACTTTGTTCTGTGTCCACATAAAGAATCTTTCTTTTTTCTTCCGGTAGTTCCGCAACATACCGCAGTACCGTACCGTTTTTCAATGCAGCGGCTACGATAGCCGATACATTGAAAGTCTTTTTACTCTTGGCTTTGCCGATGGATGCACTGAAATTGCCCAGTGTACCAATGACCGAACCTTGCACTTTTAGAATCTCAGGTGCTTTCTCATAGATTTTTGACAGGCTCAGACGTGAGGCTTGCCAAAGGATTATCGCCTGTTCCGCCGATATTTCCTTTATTTCTCTCATATAGTCCATAAGCATACCTCCCATTATTTCCGTCCTCCGGTTTTCTTTCCGGCAAGTTCAAGAGCCAGTTCCGCATCTACGATAATCTTGCGCCCTATCTGGGTAATCGCCTTGTCTATCTTACCGCTTTTCTTTATGCGGTTGGCAGTGGGCAGACTGCACCCGAACAGTTTGGCTATACCTAGTATTCCGTACACATATTTCTTTTTTGTGTCCGTGACGGGTTGCGGCAATGCTTCGGCCTGACCAGAAGCATGCTTACTCAGGAATATGAATTCTTCGCCTGTCATCTGCCAGACGGGTTTTGATAATAATTCTTGGATATTTTTCATCGTCCAATCTATTTAGTCGTTAAACAATCAGCCCTGCGCACTGGCTGTTATTTCTGTTCTCGAACGATGCAAAATTAGGTAGGGTTATGAGTGGTAAGGATGTGGACGGTATTAACCGAATATTATTATATCTTATTGAATATCAGAAAATAAAAATACCACTCAAAAATTATTTCGAGTGGTAAAAGTGGAAATATCGTAAAATATCAAAATATATCACGTATTATCGGAATATGTGTTCCATTTCTTTTGCAAAATTCCGGTTGCTGTCACTGGGGAAATCGGAAACGGGCTCTTTATATTTTGATTTGTAATAACTCTCCTCAATATCCAGCAGTTTCAGTATTCCGTCTTTCCATTTGTCCCTGTCCAGTTTGGGGAGTTTTTCGCTCATCAGAAATATCAGATAGCATACACGTATTTTTTCTCTCGGTTTTATTTTCAGCTTGCACTTGCAGGGGTAAAGATTCATATTGGCATAGAAATCCTGTTCTGAAATTTCTTCAAACTGTTCTCCTGCACACGCCTCATGAATGAGCGAAAGTAATTTCATGCTGAAATATTCCTGTCGTTCTTCTGTTGTTTCCTGCTGACTGATTGGTTTGTCCGGTTCATCCTCTTGCTTTCCGTCAGGAATGTATTTCTTCAATATATCCAGAAAAAGGCGGCTTTGACGGTATATGTCCGCACAACAGTTCTTCATATATTGGAATGCCTCTGTTCTTGCAGCCTTTTGCTGGTCATAGAGTTTATTCAGTTTGGCTTTTTCCCTGTCATATTCAGCCTTGCAGCGTTCATATTCTTTTTCTGCCTGTTTTTCCTCTTCGGCTGTATGCTCCCTGTAACCAATGGAATCATACCTGTTGTTGGCTTCATTCAGCGGCTTGCTCAGACTTCTTGTAACATCCAGCTGGGCTTCAATTTCCTGAGAATACCTTTCCATGTGCTGATAGCAAGCACGTTCTATGGCTCTGTCACTTAACGGGCGTATCTCATAAGCCTGTATGCTCTTTTCTATTTCAGTTTTCAGACTGTTGAGTATCAAGGTGTACTGCTCTTTTTGCCTGTCAAGCACTAGCTCAAGGATGGCGGCTTCAAAAGCTTTCATGTCATTATACTCCTGATAGAAGTCCGATATAAATTTCTGCCTGCCAAAAGAGAAAGAATGACTGTCTATGTAATCTCTGTATATTCTGTTGAGTTCTCCGTATTGGGGAATCATCGTCTGTATCTTTCCTGCCATATGATTTAATTTAATGCCCTCTGAACTTATGTAGTTCAGTACTTAATTCTTCGTTATTTTTAATGAACTCTAACAGAATTTCTTTAGTTATTACATATTGATTATTTTTCTTATCCTTAGTTGCAAGTTTTTGTTCATCATCCTTATCTGTTATTTGGAAACTATGTATTATTCTATTTCTTTGAGTTACCAGTTGGTTAAATAAAGTCGCAATCTTAGAACCGGCTTTATTTGTTATTGTGTCTGAAATAGGCTTCGATAGATTTCCTGATGTTCTGTCTATTAAATCATACCAATTATAATTAGCTCCGCCATCCTCTCTTAGGATATTCTCTATGATAAATGCATTATTGGAATTAAAAACACATAATGCACTACCTAATAACTCCCTATATTCTTTGGATGGCATGGATTGTCTTGTATAATCTTCGTACATAAGTAATATATTTAGAGTTGGTTAAACTTGTTCATCGCATTAGCTTTAATATCATCTGCTATGTCAATGTAAGGCTTCATGGCTTTATAATCACTGTGCCCTGTCCATTTCATTACAACCTGTGCTGGAATACCGAGAGCCAGCGCATTACAGATGAATGTTCTTCTTCCTGCATGTGTGCTGAGCAATGCGTATTTCGGGGTGACTTCATCTATACGCTCATTCCCTTTATAGTAGGTTTCACGTATAGGTTCGTTAATTTCTGCCAGTTCTCCCAGTTCTTTCAGATAATCATTCATTTTCTGATTGCTGATGACTGGCAGTGCCATGTGATTTTCAAAATGAATGTCCTTGTATTTTTCAAGTATGGCTTTACTGTACTTGTTCAGTTCAATACTCAGACTGTCTGCCGTTTTAACGGTGGTAACTTCTATGTGGTCGGACTTGACATCACTTCGCTTTAAGTTACGGACATCCGAATATCGCAGACTTGTGAAGCAACAGAAGAGGAAAACATCCCGGACACGCTCCAGATATTGCTTGTCTTTCGGTATTTGATAATCTTTAAGTTTGTTCAGCTCATCCCATGTAAGAAAGATTACCTTCTTGGAAGTGGTTTTCAGTTTAGGTTTGAATGTGTCGTATGCGATATTCTGGTTATATCCCTTTTTGAAACTCCACCGTAAAACCCATTTGAGAAATCCCATTTGCTTGCCGATGGTACTGTTCCTCATATCCTTTTTGTCTCGCAGGAAATTGACATACTCGTTCAAACCGAACTCATCGAAATACTCAAAGGTCACATCTTCCTTGAACTCCTTGAGGTGATTTTTAACGGCTGCAAACTTTTCGTATGTGGATTCAGTCCAGTTATTCTGGTTGCCGCATTCTTTTACAAATTCATCGAACACCTCCCAAAAACTTATCCGTGCTTCTTCCTGCTGTTCTTCGTTGGCATTCTTCATCCGTAGGTTGAACACATCCTTTAGCTGTTGGGTGGTTGGCATAGTTTCCTGTACCTCAAACTCCTTGAACACATTTTGAATCTCGGCATAGTATTTCAGCAGATCCGCATTTATTTCGGATGCACTTTGCTTTAATTTGTTGGTACACCCGTTCTTTACTCGCTGCTTGTCGGAATCCCATTTGGCTACATCGATGCGGTAGCCCGTTGTAAACTCAATGCGCTGGCTTGCGTATATGACGCGCATACGGATGGGGACATTCTCCACGATTGGCACACCGTTCTTTTTCCGGCTTTCCAATGCAAAAATGATGTTTCGTTTGATATTCATAATTGGGTGCGTTTGAAATTCTACACCCAAATATACACCCAATATTTGGAATAGCAAAAGATATTCAGAAAGATTTAGATTTACTATGCACTCCAAATAGTATATGATTATCAGTAATTTGCAATTTTATGATATTTCTTGAATGTGTAGGTTCGAATCCCTCTCTCTCCGCCATAAAGGGTGTGAATCAAGCGTTTGCGAGGTTTGCCCCTTTTTTTTATATCCCCAAATATAAAGTCTGAGGGGCTGGTGTTGTTTAAAGTTGGAGAAATAGAAGATAGGCATCATAAAGCGATGAACTCCATTAAATCTTGCATTGAGGAATAGGTATCTTTCCTTCCCTGTATTATTTTCTACCGTATGATAATAGAAGAAGGGATAAGCGAGTTTGGTTATCTCGTTTATCCCTTCGGGTATATATGCTTATGGCATAATGTCAGTAGATATATTCGACGTCTGACTTCTTGAATCGGAGGATGCGGGTGTCGTGACTGCTGGCTCCGTTTTTGGTCATGTAGAGGTTGCCCATACCTCCGTTCATATACCACCCTTCGCCGGTGGGGGAATAGACGCCGAAGAGGATATTGTTATAGTGGCCGGAGTGCAGGATGCCGGTGTCGTTCCATTGTGCTGCCGGGCCGTACCACACGAGCGGTTCATGTTCCGGGAAGTCGGGACTCGACAGGGCAATGTAGATGAGATTCGAAATGGTCATGGACCCCACCTGTATGTTGTTTTTGCGCAGTTGCTGACGCTTTACGGTGGAATGTCCGTTCCATGGATTTTTCAGGATATGGGTTCCGTTGTACATCATCCAGATATAGTTGGTGGCGTCGAACAAGCGGTTGAACTCCTCCATGGAGGGGAGCTCGTATCCGTCGGGCGAGAGGGTCGTGGGCGGCAGTTTGTTGATGTGTACCTTTTCGTCTCTGGTGAATCTCTCGAGAACGATGACACTGTCTTGCTCGATCACTTGCATGCCTTGTCCGCTGTTGCCCTGATAGGCCCATCCCCAAAGTTTGTAGTACTCGTCCGGTGTGCAGTCGGTGAGATACTGGAAGAGGGTTTTGTTGGCTTGCGCCGCCGGGTCGGCCGAGGAGAGTACCTGGTCGTCAAAGGTCTTCGAATTTTTGATGGCATTGTATTTGCACCACCACACGCCATGCAGAAAGGTGACGGGCAGGCCATAATTGCGTCGGATGACGGTATATTCTTCCCGGTCGGAGTGGTCACTTTTGTTGCGGATTACGAGCGTGGCCGACTGTTTCCGCCCGTTGGCCGTGGGGTCGTTGGGGCGCCAGCCTCCCAGCACGCGGTATTCGTTACCGCCGTTCTCGGTGTCGATTCTTATCCAGCTATCTTCTCCTTCGGCAAATTCTACAATCATCTCTTTCTCGGGAGGAAGCGTAAAGATGCCGAATTCATTGTCGATATACCGGTTGAAGTCGTGGGTATAGGTATCTATTCCAAACTCCAGAGCTCCCTTGCTGGTGGTAGGGTTTCCTGTCATTCTTATGAGAATATTGTCCTCGGGGTAGGAGTTGGTCAGTCCCTTCCGATGAAAATAGACCGGAATATCTACGGTTTTCATATTGGGCGAATAGAGTTTCTTGCGGATTCTGAAGAGATTGATGCCGGCTAACGAAGAGGAGGTTTTATGCTTCCATTCTGCGTTGGAGATCGGTTCCACGGTCAGCGAGAGGTCGGCTACCGGGAATACCTCCAGTTCGCTGTCGCTTTGGATGGCCACGATAAAGTCGGTTGCCAGGTGGGGTAAGATGAGCGTGCTCCCCTCGTTGGCTACGGTGACATTCTGGGGCAACTCGGTGAGCGACGAGTCGATGGTGAGCCGGTCGTCGATTCCCGGTTTCAGGTTGGTATTGCCGCCGTCTTTCCACTCTTCTACGGTTAATTGTACGTCGGCATCGATCACATCTTTACGCAGGGTTATGGAATAGACCGTGTTGCGAACTATTCTTTCCGGCAAATTGGTTTCGAGCGAGTATTCCTTACCGTCGATCGAGGCCTTTAGCTCCACTTTCAGATCGCTATTGTGCTGTTCATAAATGTACAGGATGCCATTCTGGCTCGCCTGATAAGGCTGTTCCGGGGTAAGCGGGATGTCGGTGACAGGAGCTCCTTCGGGAGAAGCGAGTTCTGATTTCGGGAAAAGATAGACATTCTTTTGTACATTCTTGAATGTAATCTCTTTTACCTCGGCGGTACCGGCCACGGCAATTTTCAAATCGAAACGGGCTGCAACTCGTTTCAACGACACCGGGATCAGGCGATCGGACGCAGCGTGGTCCGACAGGGATAGAACACCGGTATATACCATTTCGGCCTTTCCATGGGTCGAGTGGACGATGGTTTCGGCCCACTGTTCCTCCGACAGGCCCGATTCGGGGGCTATGAAGTCGGGCAAACGGGAAGCGTTGGCTACGATATAGAGATTTCCCTTCAGGGCATCGAATGGGAACTCATATCGGTTTTCGCTGCGTTTGATTCCGGCATACTCCTTTACCAATTTATTTTCGTCAAAAAGGTATGCCTTGATGTCGTCGATATCGTTTTCTCGATTCTCCTCGGTAGAACTGTTGGAAAAAAGATGGGATACTTCTGCACAAATTATCCTGTCGGCACTCTCGAAATGGTTCTCTTCATCAAGCTGGTCGTTGCATGATGAACCGATTAGAAAAGCGGGTATAAAAAACAAAATTGAAAATCTTTTTTTCATAACTTCTATTCCTTTTTTTATGGGGCAAGATAAATTGGGGATGTATCCCATCTTTGATTTACTTCTCTCAAGTTAAAGAGATACGACGAGCTTGGGGTACAAGCTCGTCGTATCGTTTCCTTCCTCCCACTCGTCGAGAGAGACTTCGATTGTTACGTCGATGACATCTTTGCGCACGGTAATCGTGTATATCGTGTTGCGTTTGATATCACCGCTAATCGCTTTGGTGAGGGTATGAGGCTTCCCGTCGATCGTTACATCTACGCTTATTTCGAGATTCCCTTGGGCTTGTTCATAGGCATACAATACAGCCGGGGTGTCGGTCGTGAGGGGAGAGTCGAACGATACGGTCATGTCCTTGACCTGAACCTCTTTCGTGGCGATTTGGGTAGCAGAGGGGAAAAGAGTTCCCGACTGTGCTGCATTCTTCAGGGTAATGCTGTTTACCGAGGCTACACCGGCGGTCCTCAGATTGAGGTCGAAACGGGCATAGCCTCTTTTCAGATTTACCGGGAGCACGGTTTGAGAGCTGCCCATGTCATCGAGACTTAAACTTCCCGTATAGAACTGTACCGGGGCATTATCTTTCATCGTCATACATTTTTTCAACCACTCTTCCTCGGTAATCTCCTGGCTCTTCAGCTCTTCCAGATTGATTTGCTCCTGGGTATTGGCCAATACATATAATGTACCGGCATGCTTGTCGATTTGTATGTCGAAACTGCTCTTTGAGGGGATAAGATTGTTATAGATTTTAGTCATCTTTTCGTCCTCAAATATGCAAGCCTGTATATCGGTTATGTTATTTTCGGCTTCTATGTTCTGCCCGATACCTTCATATTTCGTTATTGAGGTTTTCACGATTCTAGTCCCATTGTCAGGTAAAGAGGGGGCCGTTGTATCGTCGTTGGTACACGAGGTCAATACACCGATGGAGGCGAGTGTCACATAAAAAAGATTTCTTCTCATCATTGTTCTTTGGTTAAAGTTCAACATTGGTTTCATTATGGTTATTTATCAATATCAGTCATAGATATATTCTACCGGAGACTTAATGCACCTTATCACTCTTGTTTTGGTTGCATTGTTGGCCGCATATTTAATCCAGTTTTCATTGGGCTTTTCCTGGCTGGCATATCCTTCCATCACCCAAGTCTGGCTGCTGTTTCCATAGGTGGCCAGGAGCAGATTCATTCTTGCGATATTTCCATGGACCGTATTCCATTGGTGCCCCAGTCCATTGAGTACATAATGGTTGCCGTCTATCTCGAAATCGTAGAACGATATGACTCCGTAGTTATACCCCAGGAAATTGACGTCTCTCTCGACAATCGTAATCTGTATGGTCTTTCCCTTGCTGTTTTGGTAGCTTCTGGAGCCTGTTTCTCCGCTTCCAATGCTGAATATCAGCAAGTTAAGAATTAAACGCCCATAAAAACGCCCATTTTTGGCTTTTGTGGGCGTTTTTATGTTTTCAAGCGTTTGATAGCGTAT
>NZ_NFHZ01000027.1 GCF_002161555.1 Barnesiella sp. An55
GAGATATTAAGGCGGTTATAGCACGGGGGATCCACCTCTTTCCATTCCGAACAGAGAAGTTAAGCCCCGTCACGCCGATGGTACTGCGCAAGTGGGAGAGTAGGTAGCCGCCACCTTAAGAAGGAGAGCCGGAAGGAAGTCGAGAAGAAGACAACCCTCCGGCTCTTTTTTTATGCCTATACCCCATCTTCCATCCCAACCGCGATGAGATATCCCGGAATACCCGTCTCAGTCATCCCGCACTCCGATGCGGGATCCAGGAAATATCGGCAGGATAAATACCATAGCCTCCAGTGCCTGGAGACCCGACAAGTCATCCCGCGCCTTGACGCGGGATCCAGGAAATATCGGCAAAGGGAACGAACATAGTTGTTCATTCTTCTCAACAGCGAGAAGAACGAACCAAGAAGCGCCGCCGCTGTTATCGGGCCGAGTCGGTCGCGGGCGGCGCCATCGTCGGGGGCTGCGGAACTCGCTGTGAGCTCAGACAATCCTCGCCCCGTTCCCTCCTCCGGCTTGCCCTCTCCCGGCCCGATAAAGGCGGGGTTTACGGCTTACCATTATGTTCGGGGTGTAAAGCTCCATCCTCCCCGGGCTGGACCCCGCATCACGGTGGGGGACACGAATAGGTTATACTGCGCCCAGTAATACCGTATTTTGACGTGAGATATCGTCTTATTTGACTGAGGCTTTTTAACTTTATTAGCGATTCTTGGATAGCGATAAAAGGGTGTCTTTGTACAATAAAGGGGATATCTCTTTCAAATGTTTGCAACTTGCAAACATTTAATTAAATGAATGCTTCATAGCTCTGCGGAACCCTTTACTCTCAGCCTCTTCAACGGAATAAGCATAAAATTCGCCTTTATTTTTTATTTGAGCATTATCATATTGTTGATCAAATGGGAGATGATATATTTTGTGGCCATTATTTATGTTGCATTTTATACGAGGAAATTCTACAAAATCTTGAACTAGTATTTTTATTTGAAGCATTTTTGCAAAATTTTTCGCCATTTCAGAAAGCCTTGTAAAAGATGGTATCATTAGGATTGGTATAATTTCGACGCCATCGCTAATAATACTTTTATTTTCTATCTTATAAGCTATTGTTGTCCCATATAATTGCATTAAAACGCTTTCAGGTATTGGTAAATCTTTATTCCAACATTTACATTGTATTATAAATATCTTACCTTTTGTATCATAATCACCAAAAATGCTATTGTCAAATTTCGTTGCTATTAAGTCTCTACCTAGATCTCCATATTTTTTTTCGATCCCATTCATTTCTACATTAAATCCTTTTTCTCTCAATGAATGGGCACATGACATTTCGTAGTCTCTACCAATAGCCCAATTAGATTTTTTCCTTTTTTGTATATATCGGTTTAGTGCTAATTGATTCCTTTGTTGAATTGTTAATGTATTCCATTCTGCATCACTTAGAAAATCTTTGCTTTTATCTCTATTGTCTTGAAAATCTGAGTATGATATATATTCGGATATTTTTAGAAGCTCATAATCATTATTTAAATATTCATTTATTTCCGGGAACAGTTTAATTATATACAATAATTTATATTCATACTCTTTGTATATTGACATTTTTTCTTTAAAGGATTCTCTTAGTTGTCTCAACTTTTCTGCTGAGCTTATTGCTGGGTGCGGTTTATATCTTAAATAATTTTCATCTTTTTCATATAAATAAGTCAAAAGGTCAGCAGCCATCTCAGCCACATATTTAAATGGAGTCCCCGATTTTATTAAAGATTTTATAATTTCCTCTCTCTTGTTTAGAGCTGTTAGCTTTAAGTTATAATCAGATATTATTTTTTGAATTTTTTTATTGCAACTATCCTCTAATTGTTTCGTTTTCTTATCATAATCGCATCTAATGTCTTTGAGCCTTATTTTGTAAATATAATATAGTATTAAGCAGAATGTTAATGATAATGCGATTGGTATTACGGTTGTGAATAATATTCCCTTTGCATATGCCATTTTAATAAATAAAACGAAATGGCAAAGAGAAATATAATTGCGTAAATATAAAGTGGTAGACGAAATATGTGGAAAATTATGTTTTCATCAGAGTATTTACTATTACGTTTCCCCATTTTAATTCTCTATTTAAAATTTATGATATATCTAGTATTTATCAGGTAATTTCTTATAATAAGGTTTTTCGCTATTATTCTTTCAACAAGATACTTTTCATATTTTTTTGATAGGGCATCAATAAAAAAATATGAGTTATTTTATCTCCTATTTGTAAATAAGAAGAGTGTTCCTCTTTATATTGTTATTTGCTTAAATTCCTAAATTCCGCTTTTTCAGTGATATTCTTTATTCTCATTAACTGAGGTATAATATTTGTTCTTGCATTCTTCAAACAAAATCCTAAGTTTTTGGTTTGTTACTTAGCTTTTTTATTTTCATGTGGGTATAAAATCTCCATATAACTTTTATTTTGAGGTTGCTATATAATATGTCAAAGATAATAAAAAAATAAAATTGCTATATACGAATTCTTATGAATTTGAAATAATCTCATCTTGATTTACTTCGATTTTTTCAACAATACTTTTTGAGTGTGGTTAGTATAACTTTTTTCTAGCACCTGCGTCTTTGCGGGTGCTAGAAATACCCGCAAAGACGATACCTAGCTCCCGTGTCTGGAGACCCAACAGGTCATACCGCGCTGCGACGCGGGATCCAGGAATACCTGCAAAGGAAATACTCACGACACTTGAATAGGTTCAGACGTGGGCACAATAGGGTAATAGGACTTTCTGTATAGTTGATAAAATCTATTAAATATATTTATTGCGGTTGTCTTATCCTGAAAATATGTTTACATTTACAAATAAAATGTGAATAATCTTTTATAAGAGGATAGATACCATGAGAAAGACTCTCTTATTTCTATTGCTGTTGGGTTGTGCCCTGGCTGTGTGCCGGGCCGAAGATGCCCGTGTGGTTGTGGGCGCCGAGCGCACAAGTGAGTATTACCCGGCTTTGAAAGGGAAGCGGGTGGCTGTTTTTTCGAATCACACGGGGATGGTGGGAGACCGCCATCTGGTAGATATGCTAGTGGCCGACGGCATGAATGTGGTGACGATATTCTCGCCGGAACATGGTTTTCGTGGTGATGCCGATGCGGGCGAACATGTGGCGGGGTCGGTCGATTCCAAGACGGGTATTAAGATAAGTTCGCTGTATGACGGAAAGTCGGGTCGCCCTTCGGACGAGTCGATGCACTCGTTTGATGTGCTGTTGGTCGATATCCAGGATGTGGGATTGCGCTATTATACCTATTATATTTCGATGGTGAAGCTGATGGATGCTTGTGCCGAGTTTGGTCGCCGGGTGATTGTGCTCGACCGTCCCAACCCGAACGGCCACTATATCGATGGCCCTATTCTCGACATGAAGTACAAGTCGGGGGTGGGGTGGTTGCCTATCCCGGTGGTGCATGGATTGACGTTGGGTGAGTTGGCCCGCATGGTGAATGGCGAGCATTGGCTGCCCGAGAATCGGGTGTGCGACCTCACGGTGGTGCCGTGCCTGAACTATACGCACCAGACGCACTATGTGCTGCCTGTGGCTCCGTCGCCCAACTTGCCGAATATGCGGGCGGTTTATCTATATCCCTCGACTTGCTATTTCGAGGCTACGCCGGTGAGTCTGGGACGGGGGACCGAGTGGCCTTTCCAGGTGTATGGTCACCCCAACATGAAGGGCTATGATTTCTCCTTTACCCCGCGCAGCGTACCGGGGGCCAAGAATCCGCCGCAACTGAACAAGCGGTGCTATGGGGTCGATTTGACGAGCCTCACCGACGAGGAGATTTGGGCCAAGGGTATCAATCTCGAGTATGTAATCGATGCTTACCGTAACCTGAATATGGGTGATCAGTTTTTTCGCTCCTTCTTCGAGAAGCTGATTGGGGTGGACTATGTGCGCCGGATGATCGAGGAGGGCAAGTCGGCCGACGAAATCAAGGCGATGTGGCGTGGCGACGTGGAGAAGTTCAGGAAGCAACGCCGTCCCTATCTGTTGTATGAAGAGTAATTCAAGAAACACACTTAATTAAATAGCAGAAGAATATGACACCCGTAGTTGTCTTAATCACCATTTTTGCATATTTCATTGTTTTGTTCAGCATCTCGTATGTGGTGGGTCACCGGGCCGACAACCAAGGATTTTTTGTGGGTAACCGCAAGTCGCCTTGGTATGTGGTGGCCTTTGCCATGATTGGCTCCATGATTTCGGGGGTAACCTTTATCTCGGTGCCCGGGATGGTGGCTGCCAGCGGTTTTTCATACTTGCAGATGGTGCTGGGTTTTATCGTGGGGCAGCTGCTCATTGCCTATGTGCTGGTGCCGCTCTTCTATCGCATGAATCTGGTTTCGATCTATGAGTATCTCGAGAATCGGTTTGGCCTCTCGTCGTACCGTACGGGGGCCTGGTTTTTCTTTATTTCCAAGATGTTGGGGGCTGCCGTGCGCCTCTTCCTGGTGTGTGTGGTGTTGCAGATGCTGGTCTTCGCGCCGCTGCATCTGCCCTTTATCTTGAATGTGATTTTCACCGTGGGGCTGGTGTGGCTCTACACCTTCAGGGGTGGGGTGAAGTCGCTCATCTGGACCGATACGCTCAAGACGGTTTGCCTTATTGTTTCGGTAATACTTTGTATCTATTATATTGCTGCCGATATGCACCTCGACCTGGGTGGCTTGTGGCAGACAATACGTGGCTCGGAGATGTCGCAGATGTTCTACTTCGACGATGTGAACGACAAGCGCTACTTCTTCAAGCAGTTCCTGGCCGGTGTCTTCACGATGATTGCCATGAACGGTCTCGACCAGGATATGATGCAGCGTAACCTGAGTTGCAAAAATTCCAAGGATTCGCAGAAAAACATGATTACGAGCGGCATCGCACAGTTTTTTGTCAATGCCCTCTTCCTGATGCTGGGTGTGCTGCTCTATGTCTATGCCGCTACCGAGGGTATTGCCGTGCCACAGAAGAGCGACGAACTCTTCCCGCAGATAGCGACGCAAGGCTACTTCCCGCTGGTTGTGGGTATCCTGTTTGTGGTGGGGCTCATCTCGTCGGCCTATTCGGCTGCCGGGTCGGCCTTGACGGCGCTCACCACTTCGTTTACGGTCGATATCCTGGGTGTGAAGGGGAAGAGCGAGGAGCAGGTGGTGCATCTGCGCAAACGGGTACATATAGGTATGGCCGTAGTGATGGGCGTAGTGATATTTGTCTTTAACCTGTTGAACAACACGAGCGTAATCGATGCCGTCTATACGTTGGCCAGCTATACCTATGGGCCTATTTTGGGATTGTTTGCCTTCGGCATTTTTGTGAAGGCCCCGGTGAAAGACCGCTACATCCCGCTGGTGGCTATCTTGTCGCCGGTACTCTGTTTCATTTTGGATCGCAATTCGCAAGCCTGGTTCGGGGGATATTCGTTCAGTTACGAATTGCTCATCATGAATGCCCTGTTTACTTTCATCGGGTTGTCGTTGCTGATTAAGAAACCGGTAAAAGCATAAAGTCATGAAAAAGATTGTCGGGGTTCTCGTGGCGGGAGTGCTCTCTCTCGGTACGGCCGTCTGGGGCGGCGAGTGGATACGGGTGAACCAGTTGGGATATCTGCCTGCTTCGCCCAAAGTGGCTGTCTATATGAGCGACGAGGCGGTCGATGTCGAGTCGTATGCGCTGGTCGATGACTGTACCGGCGAGGAGGTGATGCGCTTCGATAATCCCCGACCGACAGCCGTGTGGGGCCAAATGCAGCGTACCTATCGGCTCGACTTCAGCGGCTGCAACCGTCCCGGTATCTATCGGTTGCGGGCCGGCAAGACCTTTTCGCCCCGATTTGTTATCGGGCCTCGGGTCTATGACGGAACGGCCGACTTCATCCTGCGTTACATGCGACAGCAACGTTGCGGTTTCAACCCATTCGAACGCGACAGCTGCCACACTCACGATGGCTACATCGTCTATCATCCCATCCGCAGCGGCCAGCACATCGACGTGCGGGGTGGCTGGCACGATGCGAGTGACCAGTTGCAATATGTGACGACCTCGGCCAATGCCACCTATCAGATGATGTTTGCCTATCTGAAGAATCCCGAAGTATATGGCGATGCCTACGATGCCAACGGGTTGCCCGGGGCCAACGGTATCCCCGATATTGTCGATGAAATCAAGTGGGGGCTCGACTGGCTCAACCGCATGAATCCGTCGCGGGGCGAGATGTATAACCAGATTGCCGACGACCGCGACCACAAGGGCTTCAAGCTGCCGTCGCAAGACGATATCGACTATGGTTGGGGCAAAGGGCTGGGACGCCCCGTCTATTACTGTTCGGGCGAGCCCCAGGTGCGGGGCGAGTTTACCAATGCCACCACCGGTGTGGCCAGCACGGCCGGCAAGTATGCCTCGTGTTTCGCTTTGGGAGCCCAAGTTTTGGCCGACTACTATCCCGAGATGGCCGACACGCTGTTGGCCAAAGCCCGCGATGCCTATCGCCACGGGGTGGAACATCCCGGTGTATGCCAGACGGCTTCAGTCGTCTCGCCCTATATCTATGAAGAGTGCAACTGGACCGACGATATGGAGCTGGCGGCCGCCCAACTCTACCTCTCGACGGGCGAATCCTCCTACTTGCAGGCGGCGGTCGAGTATGGACGCTTCGAGCCGGTGACCCCCTGGATGGGGGCCGACAGTGCCCGCCATTATCAATGGTATCCCTTTATCAACCTGGGGCACTATCATTTGGCCGGGGTGGACGACCGGCGGGTGAGCCGGGAGTTTACCCGCAACCTGCGCAGCGGGCTCGAACGGGTGCTTGAACGGGCGCAAGACAATCCCTTTCTCAACGGCGTTCCTGCCATCTGGTGCTCCAATAATCTCACGGCGGCCGTGGCTACCCAGTGCCGGCTCTACCGCGAACTGACCGGCGACGACCGTTATCGCGAGATGGAGGCCTCTCTCATCGACTGGCTCTTTGGCTGTAACCCTTGGGGCACGAGCATGATTACCGAGTTGCCCTTGTGGGGCGACTATCCCGTCGATCCCCACACGCCGCTCATTGCCCTGAAGGTAGGGACAACCGTGGGCGGATTGGTCGATGGCCCGGTGTATGCTTCGATTTTCAACAATCTGCGGGGAGTACGATTGTCGCGCGAGGATCCTTACGTACCCTTCCAGTCGGCCGATGTAGTCTATCACGACGATATGCAAGACTACTCGACCAACGAGCCCACGATGGACGGCACTGCCAGCCTCAGCTACCTGTTGTCGTCGTTGCAGCGCGAAGGTATCGAGACCGCAGGTCCCGACCGCAACGAGTATGCCTGTGGCGGAATTGTGCGCACCGACCGTTCGCAACGGCAAATCTCGCTCGTCTTTACGGCGGCCGACAAGAACGACGGTGCCCAACGCATCCTCGAGACACTGGAGAAGTGTGGCGTGCAAGGTTCGTTTTTCTTCACGGGTGAGTTTTACGAACGTTTCCCCCAGACAGTGCAAGCTCTGCACAAGGCCGGTCACTATGTGGGGGCCCACAGCGACGGCCATCTGCTCTATTGCGCCTGGGAGCGCCGCGACTCTACACTGATAGACCAGTCGCTTTTCGAACAGGATATGCAGGCCGTCTATGGCCGCATGAGTCGGGCCGGTATCGATCCGTCGCAGACGAGAATCTTTATTCCGCCCTACGAATACTACAACGAGACCATCGCCGCCTGGGCACGGGGCATGGGGCTGCGCATCGTCAACTTCACCCCGGGTACCTGGACCAATGCCGACTATACCACCCCCGACATGAAGAATTACCGCAGCAACCGGGCTATCTACAACCGGGTGATGGAGGTCGAGAAGCGCGAGGGGCTCAACGGCCACATCCTGCTTTTCCACCTGGGGACCGACGAGCGTCGCACCGACAAGTTCTACGATCGCTATCTCGAGCGGCTCATCCGCACCTTGCAAAAGAGGGGTTATATCTTTACCACTCTGCCCGAAGCGGTAGGGAAATAATCTCGGATGAGAGAATTTCCTTATGTAGAATTTATTAAAAGGATATGGGCAATTTTTATAATAAAATAACTAACTTTGTGATACTTGTATAAAGATATACAGAAAGAAGACTTCAATTTAGTAAGAAGAGGGGTAGGAAATAATTCTCGGGTTTTATTTGTATTATAATGCACTTATTCTATCGAGTTATTTCTATTCTGAACGCTGAATGGGAATAATACTCTTTTGGATAGGAAAGGGTAGTATATATAATTAGGAATAAAAATTCTATATAAATAGTATGGATATAAAAGAATTTGCAAAAGGACTTGATGAAGAGACATTATTGTATTTGTCCGAGAATGATAATTCTCGCTCTCGTGCTTTTGCGCATAGTTTGGTCGAAAGATTGAAGGAGCAACTCGGTATCGAAAATTACACCAATGCTTATGATTTGGTAAAAAGCATGGATGGAAAGGTATTGGGGGAGATATATGGCTATGCGATAAGTGGCAATGGAGAAGTACTTACTTTGATATATTCGTTATATAATGATCGAGTCTATGATGGGGTTGAGAGTGTGACCAATTCTGATTTTCAAATTGCACCGAATAGACTCCAAGGATATTATTTACAGTGTCTCAATGGTAATGTGGCTGAAAGAATTACGCAAGAAAGCGCACTGTTTGAACTCTCGGAACTGCTTCATGATAAACCGGTAAAACGGGGCCCTGGTAGGCCGAGTTCTCAACCACCCAGTAATCTTGTTACAGTTCGTCTGTTGATTTTCTCAAACTCTTTTATTCAAGAAACTAATGTTAAGAAACAGAGGATTAAAGGACGATCAATACAAACAGAAGTATTTGATATTGCAAGGCTCTATCAGTTGTGTAATACCGAATCTGATCATCAAAATATAGATATTGTGTTTGGCAAGGAGTATGGTGAATATGGTTATAAACTTCCATATATAGAAATGGAGGCACAACAGGTTGGTTACAAGTGTTTCTTGACAATGTTCCCCGGTAAACTGCTTCAAAGTTTATATCAAGAGTATAATACGAATCTTCTGTTGAATAATGTCCGATACTTTTTGGGTTTTAAAGGGAGTGAAAAGAATAATGCCAATATTGGAATTCAGAAAACATTGCGGGAAGAGAAGCATATGTTTTTGGCGTATAATAATGGAATTGTAGCTTTGGCAAATGATGTTGAAACCGTAAGTGAAGGAGAGAGTACAAAAGTAGATACTGAAGATATAAGAAACGATTGCGTTAGCACGGGTGTTATTTCAGCTATTCGTGATTTTCAAATTGTAAATGGAGGTCAAACGACGGCTGCATTATTTAATGCCAAACGTCAGAACACAGGTGAGCCAATTTCGTTGCTGGGAGTTTATGTGCCGGTGAAAATCATTGTGATAAATGAAGATGATGTAAAGAAAAAAGAAGTTGCCGCAAATATCACTAAATATTCAAATTCACAAAGTAAGGTCAAGTATGCTGATTTTTCTACAAGTAATCCCTACAATATGACTATGGAGGATTTGAGTAGGAGAGTAGGTAAAGATGGAGTATATTGGTATTATGAGAGATTGCGGGGGCAGTATGATCAAGAACTTGCCCGAAAGAATTCTAAAGAAGAACAGCACATGTTTAAGTCAATGTTTGATAAAAAAGAGCGTTTCTTTAGAAAAGAATTGTTGGCTAAAGTGTGGAAATGTTATCAGGATACGCCTTATGATGTTGTTAAGGGTGAGGGTACAAATTACGATCTGTTTCTTAAGTATGTGGTTGAGAAGAATATACAACCAGATGAAGAATATTATAAGAAAACCATCGGACTGCTCATTTTGTGGAATTTTATATATAATATGCCCGAGGTAAAAAATAAAGGAAATTGTAGAGCTCCATTAACTGCATATACAATGGCTTATATGCTAAACAATAGAGGAAAAGAGTTTGACTTATTACAACTTTGGGAGAGACAGTCTGTAGATGACAATCTTATTGAGTTTATTTTGAAATTGAGCCGGGCAATGCTGTCTATGCTGAATAAGATTGCAGAAGAATCACAAAGATCGGTACTCTCTTGTAGCAAATCAATAGGTACGTATGATGAGATTAAGAGACGTGGCGTACATTGTGATTACAGTCTGATAGATTATTATTTCCAATAAGAAAAACACGATGAATAAACAACAAATTATTTCTATTATAAAAAAACATCTTTATCAACAGTCTTGTATAGTTGTATTACAAGGTTTTGATTCATCTATTCTTTGGTTGTTGAAAGATGAGTTATTGGATAAAAACATTCTGACCGAAGGCGGATTGATAGACCTTGAAAAGATCAATCCTACAGAGATTATGATGAATGTTATGGCATCTAAATCTCCTTGTATGATGACAATGGAATCGATGATCGCTTTATCTTCATCATTCTCAAGTCTTGATATTTTGAGAAAGCAGTTTTGCCTGTTGAGAAATAATTTGTTGAAGGTGTATGATAATCCGACAACATATGATATTCCAGATTTTGAGTCGGACTCGTTCCAAGAAGTCAAGGATAATGAGATTTATTGTAATTATTATTCATATTGCGTACATAGTGGGAATAAGCAACAGGTTTGTTATATAGAACCTGACTTTTCCCAATCGACATGTATTCGCAAAGTCAATTTTATAGAACCTGAATCTATTGCGAGTGTGAAGAATCAGCCCAAAGATTTGGCATTGCCAGTTTTATCTCTTGATAGTGGTTCTCTCCAGCAATTTATGGAAGCTATATATTTTGATGAACCTCTTGAGTATAATGCTTATGTATTGCCTAAGAATGAGATGCTAAATGAAACTTGTGGCATACTTCTGTCGGCAATAAAGCAGAGTGGAAAATCAATAGAAATATATTGGCAATGTGCTCCGATAGAAACAAAACAAGTGAGAGGAGAATTGGCTGCTACATTAAAGGATATTTGGGGATATGATTCTTTTCGAAACTTGAAAATGTATGAAAATTTAGAAGTCAATAGAAACGTAAAATTGATTTCTCAGGGGGAGATTATCGAAACGGTTGTATCAGAAGCTGAAAAGGCGTTGGGTGGAAAATCGTATAATAATGTTTTATTGACATCGCCGACGGGTGCAGGTAAATCGATATTATTTCAGTTGTCGGCAATATATTTGGCTGAAAAATACCATTTATTAACTATTGTGATTTCGCCACTGATTGCATTGATGGATGATCAGGTTTGTAATTTACATCCAAAGTATTGTAAAGTTGCGGCTCTTAATGGGAATAAGACTGCAAATGAAGCTGCTGAGATTTTGGCAAAGACTCAAAATGGCGACATAAATATTCTATATATGTCGCCAGAGTTAATGCTTTCTTATTCTCTTAATAGTATAATTGGAGATCGGAGAATAGGTCTTGTTGTTGTAGATGAAGCACATACCGTAACTACATGGGGGCGAGATTTTCGGGTGGATTATTGGTTCTTGGGAGACTATTTGCGTACTTCAAAAACATATTTGAAGTATGGATTTCCCATTTTCGCTTTGACTGCAACAGCTGTTTGGGATCCTTCCAGAAAAAACGATATGGTTTTCGAAACAGTAGATTCTCTCAATATGGATTCGAGCATCAAGTATATTGGTGTGGTAAGACGAGATAATATTGTTTTTGACATTGGTCACCCTGAGAAGGTTCCTGATTATGAAAAACAACGGAGAAATAGAACTGTAAACGGAATCATTGACGCGATAAAACACAATAGGAAAAGTATATTTTAACGTGAGTTCGACGAATTGTAAGTGTTTGTAAATTTGGTGATTAGCGAAAATTGTTGTATCTTTATAGTACTGAATTACAAAGAATTACAAACAATAATCGCTATGATCACC
>NZ_NFHZ01000028.1 GCF_002161555.1 Barnesiella sp. An55
ACCTGGCTCTCTCCATAAGCAGCCACAGAGCATCGGTCTTGCAACGAATATTCTATCTTTTTGACCAAACGTCGATACTCTTTAAATTTTTTCCTCGGGAAAGTATCTTTATGATAATCTTCGCTCCATTGCAACGAAGTCTCAATATTCGACTTCAAATCGCCAGTCTCTTTAACTATATCTGATTCTTTCATACTAACCAATCTTTATTTATTATTAAAATGCAAAGGCTCCAGTGTCCAGCCAATGTTTCTCTCCGGCACCCAGGCTCTGTATATGAATCTCTATCACACTCACAGGTAACTCTCTGTCAAAACGATCGACAACACTTGTAATATGCAGGGTTTCTTTATCGTCGTTTTCACGTTCTATCGTTACTTTGAATGGCATCCGCTTCTTATACTCGTCTATGGTATCATTTACAAGGGTAAGCAGACGAGGTGTGCTATATCCCATATCCTCATCTTTATGTTGCTCCATAACACGATTAGCAATCTTTATGCGATCGAAATCGACCGTATATAAAGATCGGGCCGGATAGGAGTCGATACCCAACTGACGGATATTCAGATTGCTTGGCAGACTACTAACGGTCAATTCACCCGACGGTTTTTCCGGAGTAATCAGGTAAGTAATGGGCAGCCCCTCCCGAGTCGCCTCGATGTAATTTATCGTTGACTTCAGATTCTTCTGCAGCTTATCGGTCATAATAATAAAGTTGTTCAGATTCGAAAGCTCTGCGGCATAATGGGCAACCGCAGCTCCGATAGCTACAATAGGCTTTGAATCAACAATATATCCAGTATTATTATCATAGGGATACCAGTCTCCAATAAAATAATTATTCAGCAGAATCAGTCTGTTGGGCGATACACAATAATACTTAAGCAGGATATCCCGAATCGGTTGTAACGAAGCCGGCCGTCCCGACAACAACACGATATCACACGAGTAGGCAAAGATAATGGTGGCTACCTTTTGCAATAACGGTTCAAAAGCTTTGGTGATGACCTCACACACTTCCTTATAATTGAATTCCCATTCAACTTTTTCCAGCCTGAAACCAAACCGATTGTAGAAATCGTCCAGAATAACCGCGTTGGGAGGACACTCGGCAAACACATCCGAGTAGTGAACGATACAATCTTTGCTCTTGTTTTTCACCAAATCCAAGAAGTAATACATCAGCGGCACCGAATATTGCAGATTAAAATCCCGACGAATGATGCGGTCGCGTATGGTCTGCCCATGGTAATCGGGACCGACAAAATCTTTCATCTTCTGCTGGAACTCATCAAACGAAATATTACGCATTTGCTGCCTGAAAGCACTCTTCTCACTCATAAACATGATATTCTTGATAAGCGCTTCGAGCATATCGTCACCGGCAAAATAGAAACTGTCATAGAATTGCGGATCGGGAGTTATGCGGGTAATATCGTCCTTGGTATAGGTATATTTACTAATCATTAAATCGGATGTGCCGGCACCAATATCAAGCGATGCAAGCGTAAGCGATTTTTGGGTATCCCCCTCTTCGAGTTTGCCATACAAATCGAAGAACTCACTACAACTACCCCTGTATTTATAACCTACCTCGCCATACATATAGACAAGCTGGGCACAGGTTGCCTCGTCATAATACCATGACGGATCGGTATCTTTATGTGATTTGAATTCGGGAACGATATCTATTTTAGCCTCATCGCCATTCCCGTCAAATTTCGACAAAAGGGTTACCGCATCTTTTGCACAACGTATCAGCGACTCGCGTTCAACCTTCGACATTGCCGTGGGACAAGTAACAATAATACGTTTGATACGACGAGGCATACTTCTATCGCCACGAGCGACACGATGTTCATACCCATTGATTTGGGTGCGAGCCTGCACCAGCATCTCCAGGAACGAGAAAGTCATCAACGTGCGGCGAGAATAGTGATAGGTGACACCTCCTTCCCCATCCTGAGCGATTTGCCCATCACTGGTCAGATACTCACTGAGCCCCTCGATTCTCAAGATAGAATCATCGGGTTCTCCCTCCAAGGTAAGGAATCGCCACTCCTCTTTATTGGGTTTATAGTCCCACAGATATCTTTTGGGACTGGAGTAGGTCGATAGAGTCTCCATCTCATCTTGATTTACCGTTGCGGCATGAATCAACTCGTTGGCCTCCTGTCCCAGGCGTACAAAACTGGGATACACAAACTGCTTGCTGTTACTGATCCCGAAGTGGCCAAATGACACCTTGCGGAATACCAGGCGCATATCAAACGGCTCGGCATAACGACGTATGATTACATTCCCCGACTCATCTTCAGTCAAAGGACTTGTATAATCGGTCAGCTGGAGTTTGGGGACTTGATTGAACGACGTATTATCCTCTACCAGCAAAGCCGTTGTGCGCGAGTTACCTATATCGACAATCATATCTATGTCTTTCACCAGCACATTGCTATCTTTGTACAGCTCTACCGTAGGGAACAATTTATGCTTCGCAATATAATTAATCAGGAATATATACGATGCGCTATAGGCCATTTTATGTACACCTGCGCCCCGTATTTGTGAAATCCTTTGAATATCGGGGTGAACCAGTTTCATCAGGTAGGCATCGATATAAGACCACCGAGGATCGGGCTTGCAATAATCCATAAGCAACCTCTCGTCATCGCATAAGGCATAAGTCATCTGTGTTGCCGACTGATCGGGGAATATGGGACATTCGTTATACTCGTCCGACTCATATTTAGTTCGTGTGTCAAATGCCATCAATACCGTATAGTGCAACTTACCTTTCTCCATCTTCTGGAAAATCAACTTAAATCGCACCCAGTTTAACGAACCGAATCGGAACAGTTTTTCTGTCCGTTTATAAAAGAAAGGTGCAGGCATCCACACATTGGTAAATTTCTCCAAGACATTGTGCTTATCGGTAAATGTCATTTTGAAAATTTCACCTCTGTTTTCGTCCAACATACCATTTTCATCGGCAATAGGCAGAACCCCATCCTCTCTCAAATCACTATAGGTATAACCTTGGGAGACGATATTACCCATATAACCATTATTCTTCAAGTCGTTTTTGCGGTAGTAAACGGTTCCTTGGTCAAAATTCACTTGGTCAACCAATTCGAGCTTCCACTCTCCATCGGTAATATCGTACCACTCGTGATACCACATTTTAAAATTTTCCTCTAAATTTATCTCTAAAGGAAAAGTAATCATATGAATGCCCGTGTTGGCAATTAATGAAAGATCGGTCATATTGCTTATGTATTTATTTCTCTATAATGAATAGTTTAAATCCAAAATCTATCCAGCTCACTGAAATAAGATTAAGTATCGCCCTCCTATGGGTATCTGAAACTCATCTCCCTTGTAAACTGTCCCCTTCAAGTGCATTATACTCTCTACTATTATCACTTATTTCTTATTTAATTATTTTTCTCCATATAAAAGAAAAATATTCTCTGGGACACAAAGATAAAAAATCTATTTTAGATTAACCTTTTTTGGCGAGATAAAATAAAATCTAAGGAAACAGAAAATTACAAAACAACCATACTCTTATTTTGCCAGGTTTTAATAAAGCTGATTCACAAGTGCTCTCTACGTCTTACTCCTTTGTAAATACCTTCACAGTCCCATATAAGAGGAGAGGCGCCTCTTGGGTGAAGCGCCTCTCCTTTATTACTCTAATTCCAAATTACAACAGGCTCCAGGCCACGGTCAAACCGGCCATGACGATGGCTACCATACTCATCAGTTTGATGAGGATATTCAGACTCGGGCCCGACGTGTCTTTGAAGGGGTCGCCTACGGTATCACCTACGACGGTTGCCTTGTGCACCTCGCTGTGTTTACCGCCAAAGTTTCCTTCCTCGACATATTTCTTGGCATTGTCCCAGGCTCCACCGGCATTGGCCATGAAGATGGCCAGTACAAAACCGGCACTCAACCCGCCGATGAGCAGTCCTACTACACCCGACACGCCAAAGATCAATCCCGTCACAATGGGAGCTATAATAGCCAGCAGAGAGGGTACGACCATCTCGCGTTGAGCACCTTGGGTCGAGATGGCTACGCAGCGCTCGTAGTCGGGCTCGGCTTCGCCGGTGAGGATGCCTTTGATTTCACGGAACTGACGACGCACCTCCTCGACCATGTGAGAGGCGGCACGACCTACGGCATTCATGGTCAACCCACAGAAGAGGAAGGCCATCATCGAACCAATGAACATACCCGAGAGTACCTTGGGGTTCATGAGGGTGATATCGTAATAGCGCATGAAATCGGTAAAGGAGGCTTCGCTAATCATCACGGTGGTTCCGTCGGCAAACTCGAGTACGGTTTCTCCGATACGGGTGAGACCGATGCGAATCTCTTCCATGTATGAGGCCAACAGGGCCAACCCGGTGAGGGCGGCCGACCCGATGGCAAAGCCTTTGCCGGTTGCAGCAGTCGTATTACCCAGCGAGTCAAGGGCATCGGTTCTCTTGCGCACCTCCTCACCCAAACCGCTCATCTCGGCGTTACCACCGGCATTATCGGCAATGGGGCCATATGCATCGGTTGCCAACGTAATGCCCAGTGTCGAGAGCATACCCACGGCGGCGATACCGATACCGTAGAGACCTAGGGTGACATTGGCCAGGTCGAATCCCGAAGCGAACAGATAGGAGAGAATGATACCGGCTACTACGGCAATTACGGGAACCGCGGTCGAAATCATACCCAACCCGATACCCGATATTATCACGGTTGCGGGACCGGTCTTACCGCTCTCCGACAGCCGTTGTGTGGGACGATAGGATTGTGAGGTGTAGTACTCGGTGCTGCGTCCTATGATGATGCCGACCAGCAGACCTACGACTACCGACCCTCCTATCAACGCCCAGTTATGGAGCTGCAACGCCCACAAAATAACGAACGTGGCAAAGACGATGAGTATGGAACTGAGGTTGGTCCCGAACGAAAGCGACTTCAACAGGTCTTTCATCTTGGCGTCCTCGCGAGTGCGAACCGAGAATATACCGATAATCGAGAGCAGAATACCCACAGCGGCAATCAGCATGGGAGCAATCACGGCCTTCATCTGCATCTCGGTTTCGCCGGCACCCATAAAGGCGGCAGCACCCAAAGCCGAAGTAGCCAGAATAGAACCACAATACGATTCATACAGGTCGGCACCCATACCGGCCACATCGCCCACGTTGTCGCCCACGTTGTCGGCAATCGTTGCCGGGTTGCGGGGATCGTCCTCGGGGATACCGGCTTCGACCTTACCTACCAGGTCGGCACCCACATCGGCAGCCTTGGTATAGATACCACCACCCACACGGGCAAACAGAGCCTGGGTCGATGCTCCCATACCAAAGGTAAGCATCGTAGTGGTAATCACACAAAGTTTATGAGCCGGATTCAGCGCCTCGGCCGGAATCACGGCATTGAGCAACAGATACCAGAACGAGATATCGAGCAGTCCCAAACCTACTACAACCAACCCCATGACGGCTCCACTGCGGAAGGCAATGCGCAAACCGCTATTCAACGAGGTGCGAGCGGCATTGGCCGTACGAGCCGATGCATAAGTGGCTGTTTTCATACCCAGATAACCCGACAATCCCGAGAAAAAACCGCCGGTAAGAAATGCCACCGGGACCCACTTGTTCTGAACCCCAAAGCCAAACGCCATAATCGAGAACAAGACAACCAGGACTAAAAATACGAGTCCTACAATCTTGTACTGCTGGCGTAAATAAGACATTGCGCCCTTACGCACATGCAGGGCGATCTTTTTCATCTGAGGGGTTCCCTCATCGGTTTTCATCATCTGCCTATAAAAATACCAAGCAAAGAGGAGCGCCAGTACCGAAGAGATAGGTACCAGCCAGAATAAAGCACTTGTCATAGCACAATCAAAATTAAGTTAACATTTAAGTGAGGTTAAAGGTAAGTCGGTTTAGAGAAACAGCCAAATCTTTTTTTCTAATTTTTGTTTTTTTTAGGCGTCTAAACTCTCCATTAAAAGCCTCGATGGCATGCACCTCTGAGACAAATATTTTCGGGATATTTCTTGGATATTACAATTAAAAAAAATATATTTGTTGATGTTTCCTTTTTATTCTTACCGATTTATGAAAAGTAGTTCTAAGTTTAATTCATTAGGCGGGTTCCCCGATTTGGAATCGTTCAAGGACGAATCGGGGAAATATGGATACCGGGAGAAAAACTCAGGCAAGGTATTCATCGCTCCGCAATTCGATGCCGCCCACTCGTTTCACGAGGGGGTAGCCGCCGTGATGATAGACCACAAGTATGGCTACATCGACCGGCATGGGCTCGAGGTAGTCAAGTTTGACTATGACTGGGCACACGCTTTTCATAACGGGCTGGCCATGGTAGAACGGAACGGACGCTATGGCTACATCAATCAAGAAGGAAAGGAGGTTGTCCCTACCATCTATGAACACATAGCCGATTTTCATGAAGGGCTCGCCCCGGTAAAGCTGCACAATAAATGGGGCTATATCGATCACTCGGGCAAGGTGGTGATTTCGCCCCGGTATGACGACTCCTGGTGTTTCAACGAGTCGTTGGCTGCGGTGCGGGTTGATGAGAAATGGGGATTTATCGACAAAACGGGTCACCTGCTCATCCCCCTGCAATATGATTTTGCCTGGAACTTCAAAGAGGATGTAGCTGCGGTGAAACAAAACGGGAAATGGGGTTTTATCGATAAAGCCGGGCAGATATTTCTGCCCTTCCTGTATGATGAGGCCGACTCTTTTTCCAAAGGTCTCGCCGAAGTGAAACTCGACACCTTGTGGGGTTTTATCGACAAGACTGGTACCTGGCAGAAAAACGAAGAGTATATCTAAGCTCAACCATACCTACGTTATACGCGCCCTAAACGATTGCTCCAATCGTTTAGGGCGTATTCTTATTCCTGCCCCGCAATCAACAAACAGGGCTCATTAGCAAGGGCGACTCCATAAGAGTCGCCCTTGCTAATGAGTACAAGCCTCGGTATTATTTATCGAACTACCTTCATGGCTTTATTGCCTACTTTCACAATATAGAGTCCGGCACCGGGCAAATCGTAAACTGCCTCGGTCTCGCCTTGAGGAATTGCCATGAGTTGCGAACCTTTTACATCGTACAGACTCACCGGCTCATTATCGGGATTCTCGACATAGAGCTTGCCGGCTTTCACATAAGCCTTGGCTCCGGCATCGATTGTTTCGCTGGTAACCGATGAGGGCAAAAGGTTGATAAACTGCAAGTCGGAGAATCCAGACTGATATGGGGAAGTTCCATCGCCAATGTAGGCCGAGGAGACATTATAGGCATAACGCTCGCCGGGGAGATTCTCGAGGTCGTTGAAGTCCATGGAGGTCTCTTCGGTAAAGAGCGACATCAAGGGCAACATCACTTTTTGATCTTTGTCCATACTCATCTCCACCTTCAAATTATCAAACATGATAATACCATTATCTTCGGTGAAGATGATGAGGTAACTATCGGGCTGGCCACCCGTGAGTGTAATCGTCTCGTGCTTCAGCGTCTCCTTGGGTACCAGGAAAGTTTGAGGCGTGCCCTCAATATTAATGCTATTGTCTTCGCCAACTGTAGCAAAAGCAACCACAGCATAGACATCGGTTGTAGAAGAGGCATGAATGCTGAGCCAATCGACATCGATTTTCACTGTACCGTCGCCCAACGAGAAGTCGAGTTTGGGAGAAATCAGATAACCCATATCGAAGAAGTCGGGATACATATTATCGAGACCCAAAGCGCCATCGGCAAAAGCAGTAACACTGATATACCAGTCGGCCATACCGGCAAACTCGTCGAAGTAGAAGGGACTGAACGACTGGAAGGGATCGGTAATGGTCATGTCGCCCCACGGTTGATAACTGGGAGGACACACGGCATCGGCAAAATCGGTATCGATAATCGACAGCGACTGATCGCTCATGGCCGTGTGCTCTTTATAAAGGAACGGCGTGTAGCCCTCGGCATAAGGCACCTCTTCCCAATTGGCCGTGAAGCCATTCGAAGTAACATTGCTCGGCTCGAGCAAAGCGGGCGCCGTAAGTTGCGGCACAGCAGGCATGGCGTAGCCCGATTCCAAAGATACGCCGGCCCCTTTTGACTGAACGGTATAATAATAGGTGAGCGAGGGGTCGCAACCCGTAACGGTCATGCAAGTATCGGTCGTCTCTTCCTGACGCAGCAGATAGACAGGTACCATTGTATAATTATCGACAACCAGATTATAGACACTCAACAAATAGGATGTGGCACCCTCGACCGGTCTCCAGCGAGCCATAAACGAATCGCCCGTATAATTAATACACGACATGAGGTCGGGCGAAACCAGTTCGGATAAAATGGCATATTCTTCGGAATAGGGAGAAATACCCGAAGCATTCTTGGCACGAACCGTAAAGAAATAGGTATTCTCGACAACCAATCCCGAAGCGGTGAATGTCGTATCGGCTGTCTCTTCATCCTTCAATTTATAAACACTATTGCCATTCTCATCTTTATAGTACAGATCCAACAAATAGGATTCGGCCTCGGGCATACGATTCCAACTGAGGACTACACTCGTTCCGGTATATTGAGAAGCCGTTGAGCCCGTAGGTTGCGGAAGGCCTCCACTCTTAATGGTTATATCGTCAATATAAAAGTTTGAACTGTTTGTGAGGAAACAGATGCGGTTCGAAGTACTTCCCTTAGTGAGGGCAATGGTATAGGTCTGCCATTCGTCATTGATAGTCATTTCGTTCTCGTCATCGACATACCGATAGTATTCGTCGGCCTGCACATAGGTCTTGATATTCAAGATATCGCTGTTTTGATCCAAAGTCTTGGCCCGAAATGTAATGGTGAAGATGCCATCATTCCCCGACAGATCTATTACCGGAGTATAGAGACATCCTTGTATATAGACATTCTCTTCCTCGGAAGCACCAGGAAGCACGGTGTGATCGATAAAAGCACATCCCCCGGCTTGAAAAACCTTGTCACCCATCCAGCCAGAAGTCTGGGTATATTCCTCGGGGATATTCATACCTTCCCCCAAGTAGCTCAAATCTTGAGAATCGGGAGTCTCTTCACTACCAGCCGTGAATTTAGAAAAATCCTCGCTCAAAATGAGAGTCTCTTCTGCGGCCGACGAAGCTTTCATCGGCATTGGTTTCTGCTTGGAATCGAACTTCAACGTGAAAGGCTTTGCAGGCCGGGACGATGTCCATGTTTGAAAATTTTCACGCATATGATCGGCCCATTCCATGTCCAACTGCCTACTACTTTTCAGTACACCCTCAGACTCAACTCGCTGAGCCACCACACCCGAGCAACACAGCAAACTGGTCCCCAAAACTAAAAGTAAATTCATTTTCTTCATCACTAGTGTCCGGAGAAAAATTCTCCGACAATGTTTTAATTATTAAACATCAATAAGTTACAAACATCAGAAAATTTTTCGATTAGAACATCAGTAACTTTGCGGTAGCCATCAAGAG
>NZ_NFHZ01000029.1 GCF_002161555.1 Barnesiella sp. An55
GAGATGATCGAGGAATATATCGAAATGTTTCACCTAACGAAGGAAGGAGAGAATCATGAATAAGCAAGAGAAGGAGGTTTCGTTGCAGAACCTCGTAGAACAGTATTTACAGGAGTGGGTGCCGGCCGCCGCTCTCACCGACGAGGGGGCCGTCGTTCGTACCACCGACGATATTTTGCGCGACCTGGACGATATGGCCGATTTAGAGCCCAACGATGTCGCGAAGACCATGCTCTCGCTCGGTTTTCGCTCGGCCTATTATCCTGATGGGCGACATGGTTGGTTGATGAAGCCCGTAAAATAGCCAATAACCTACATACAACTCGTGAAGTCCTGGCTTGTGAAGGTCGGGGCTTTAATTTTTCTCTGCAGGTATCTTTTCTTTTTTTGAAAATCGTAGTAAATATTCTACTTTTGTAGCTATAAAAATAGGAAGTATGGAAAATTCTGAGCAAAGTATCGTTGTACATGTGTCGAAAACTGAGAATGGCTATTCGGCTTCTTGCGATTTACTGGAAGGTTGGGTAGTGGCTGTTACTGGCGACTGGAGCGATCTGGAGAAAGAAGTCCGAGATAGCATCGATTTCTACATTGAGTGTGCTAAAGCAGATGGGGATAGCTATCCTGAAATTTTTGATCAAGAGTATCAAATTGTATATCAATTTGATGTTCAAAGCCTGTTGTGCTTCTATCAAAATATTTTCTCTTTCTCAGCTCTGCAATACATTACAGGTATCAACCAAAAACAGTTAGGGCATTATGCAGCTGGTCGGTCGAAGCCTCGAAGAAAGCAAGCTGAGAAAATAGTAGAGGGCTTACATAAACTAGGAAAAGAACTAGTTGCTCTTTCGTTTTGATTAAACTTAATGGAGAATTTTTTACCCCGCATCTTTGAAAAAGGATGCGGTTTTTTTGTCTTTTTACGATTCGTCGTTCGGCCATATTTTTGAGGAAAAACAGAAATACTATGGCTCAAATCGACGAAATCAAAGCTAAAATCAAAGCACTCCGCGCAGAAACCGAAGCGAACAGCATCACCCCCGACAGTCTCGGGCTTATTCTTGACGATATGGCTACCTTGATTGGTGGTCAAAATTCTGGCCCTATTGGAGTGACATCACCATACATCGACATCACGCTGAAAATAGAAGCAGGGAATCTTGTCCTGTATCCGGTTGAGTACCTCCCGGATGGGGTGGACGCCTCGACGTTTGAAATTCGCCTGATGCGCCATATCTCTACGAGGGATAGGAATGTTGACAAAAAAAGATACCGAAGAGTGGCGGGCTGGCGAATCCCGCAGAATGTGAATAACCCAAAATCACGATTCCAATTTTACCGATGGCCCTATATGCCTGGAGCCGCAACCCTGATTTCAAACTCGCCTGATGAAATAGGAAAACAAGTCGTGGAAGACAATTTCCCGAGTATCATTGTTCACTATGGGCGATATAAAAAAGAGTTTATTTTTACCGCTACACAGGATACCGACAGTCGAGACCAGATTGTCGTTCGCCAGTTTGGCCTGGCTGTATTCGACGGGAGGACTCGAATTTCGAATATCGCCAGGTTTTCACTTCGAGTTGTCAGCAATGAAACAGCCAATGGCGTTGGTTTTTCATTCACTTTTGAAAAAGGGAAAAGGCTGAAGGAGAATATATGAAAAAAGGCCCAAAGACTTTTCAGTCGGGCCTACACAAGGACTTTTCGCTTATGACTGCCAATAGATATATCCGATTGGCTAAGACAAAGATAAGCATAATACTTGGAGTATCAATAGAAAAGCTCAAAAAATATCACCTGTTCCTCCCGGGAGATCTACTCGGCGGAATGGACAGGAAACGCAAATCAAACACGCTGGAAAAACATGGAATACTTGGCCGCTATTATCACCGCCATCGGGACAATCGTCACAACGGTTTTAAGCATCTATATGAAATCGACCCAAAAGTCGAGAGAAAAGGTCACCGACCTGAAAATCGAAGCCTTCAAAAGTGAGCAGGAGGCAAAATACAAACGCAGGAACGACAGCTCTTCGATTGTCTTTGGCGAGCTGTGGAACGTCCTCTATCTGCTGAAAGCCGATCGGGTCTATATTGTGCAGCCTCACCCCTTGGGCAATGAGTGTATGCTATCGGTTTACTATGAGGTGAAGCGCAAGGGCGTGGAAGGAATGCGCGAAAAGATCCACAGCCTGAAGATGGCAGAGGTGGCAAAGTTCAGCGCCGATATGAGCAAGAACCTCTTTATGTACATCTCTAACATCGACGAGCAGGTTGACGATAGATATGCGAAGGCCCTACTGTCGTCTTGTGGGTGCCATGCCGCTATCATCAAGCGGCTCAATGACAATAAATACGATTGGGTGGGGAGTATCTTCGTCGAATTCACTCACGAGAATATTCCTGCCGAGAACGAAGCTCGCCCCATTCTGCACGATGCTGCCATGAATATTCAATACCTTTTACCCGAATACAAATAATGCCGCTATGAAAATAATCCTCGACAACGCCACGGCCGTGAAACAGCTGGGAAGTGCTCGCCCGATGGGCGCCTCCTGGAGTATGCCTACACCCGAGAGCTTGTCCGCCTCATAGCGGCCGAGTTGGAGTCCAGGGGGCTCGATGTCTCTCGGCTCGTTCCTGAACAGGAGGATATTCCTCTCAAAGAACGAGTATCGAGAGCAAACAAGCTATACCAGGATGCCGGGAAACAGGCTATCCTTATATCGGTTCACGTCAATGCCGCCGGGCAGGGTGGGGAATGGCTCTCGGCCAAAGGCTGGGAGGCTTGGACGAGTGTCGGGAACACGAAAGCCGACGACCTGGCCTCTTGCCTGTACGAGGCGGCCGGCGCCGCCGGCTTCATGCTCCGGAAAGATGAGACAGACGGAGACCCCGACAAAGAGGGCCATCTCTACATCTTGAAGCATACCCTTTGCCCGGCCGTGCTCACCGAGAACCTGTTCCAGGACAATCGCGAAGAGGTCGATTTCCTGTTGAGTGACACCGGCAAAAAGGCGATTGTCGATTTACACGTCGCCGGGATTGTTCACTATCTCGATAGCCTCACATGAAAGCGCTCCCTTGGATATTCGTCGGGGTTCTCCTCATTGTGGCGCTATGGGGCTGGCTTCGCCCCATCGGGCCCACTCTCGAGCTGGATCGAGAGAGAGACACCACCACCTTCTTCTTCTTCGATACAGTCCCTTATTATCTTCCTGTCCCTCGGGATAGCCAGTTGGTGAGATATGTCGTAGTGCGGCTTCCGTCCGCTTCCATCGATGGGCATCGCGCCGGTGGCCCCTCTCTGAAAGCCGACACCGCACGCATGTCGTCGGCTGGCAGTGATAGCCTCTACCAGGGCATCGGCCAACATGCCGCCGACAGTCCGTCCTTCTCGCTGGCAGCCGGTGACACGCTTCTCTTCCGTTTCGCTGGTCAGGCAGCCGGCTCCGAAATCTCACGGGCTGAAGCCGCCGGCGAAAAGCGTTCCGTTTCCGCGCGTTCGGCACCAGCTATTTCCCTGGCCGATAGTATAGAGGTGGCTATCCCTATCACGCAGAAGGTGTATGGCGATAGCACATTCACCGCCTATGTCTCAGGGTTTCAGCCGAGCCTCGACAGCATTTTCCTATATCCGAGGACACAGGTCGTCACCGTGCGCGAAAAGCCTCGGAGATGGAGCCTTGGGGTCGGTGCCGGTTATGGCCTTACCCCTCGTGGCTTCCAGCCCTTTGTCGGGGTCTCGGTTAGCTATACCCTTTGGAATTTCTGATAGTTGTTTTTAGTTTGTGTAAAGGGGGATCCCTCCGAAGCCGTCTGCTTGTGAAAGTGGGCGGCTTTGTGTATAAGTAAGAGGAGAGGTACCGCCCATCGAGAAGGTCGCACCTTCTTCTCTACCGTTCGACGGTACCCCCCCGCACCTCGCCGGCACCGCCCCACCGGCAGGGGGGCCTTTGGGCATATTCCGACCGGGGCGGGGGGGGGGAGGCTCTCTCGCTCCGCAGGGCGGTAGGGGGGTCAACTCTCTGAGAAAAAGGGAAATTTTCCCTTTTTGAATCCCTAAGAAACTGGTTTATAGTTGAATAAAACTTTGAAGGCTGGAAAATTGTTCGAGAAGGATAAAAAATAATAGGATAAAGTGCCGGTTTATGCCTGAATATTAGTTGTTTATATTAAGGTCGCTCTTTGATACTTTATGTGTGATTTTGTGTAAAGGTTCTGAATTTTGTTACTGTATATTTTACAAATTAAGGAACATTACTTATTATATTATCAATATAATGATATAACTAAAAATAAAAATATCTATATTTGCAACAAACACATGACAATTATTATAGCTTAAATAGTATGATTTGCTCTGTCCAACAAAGATATAAGGGCAATATAAATTTTATTATAATGCCATAGTTTGTGACCCTTTTCATCGTATTATTGTTCTCGTATAATAAAAGTACAAAAAGGAATTATGATAGGGATAGTAGAAAAAACACAAAAAAAAATAAAGGCTTTTGACTATATGCTCCAACTTTTTGAGGAGTGGAGAGATGATCATAAAACGATAAAGGGCAAACCGTTGTCTAAACTCACCGCCTTGAAATTGTTATTTTTGACGGCAGCTCCTAAGAAAGATAAGGGTGATGATCTTTTGGATATATTTGATAACTTTTATGCCATGCCCTATGGCCCGGTGGAGAGTGATGTATATAATGTAATTCAAGCAAATACATTGCCTTCATATGTTTCTGAGTATAAAATTATTAAAAGGCGGGAAGGTGGAGAGGATAACTCCTCAGAATATGCGGGTTCTGAATTTGAAAATATACGAAATGCCGTTAATGCTCTTCGCGCAGAGAATGAAAAACTTATCGAATTAAACGCCTTCGACCTGGTAGCGATTACTCATAGATGGGATAGTTGGAATCGGGCAATGGATTTCGCAGAATTTATGGGACAATTGAGTGCTAAGATGCCAAAGGATTCAATTCGCAAGGATTCCAATAAACGGTTTAGTCTTACTGATTAAATTGGAGGGGAATAATGGAATTGAAGAAATGCTATGAAAAATATGTGGCTGAGTTTGGTAATGAGAAGTGGAGCCATATAGATTATAGTGATAGTGAAGCATGTCAAGATTTTTATAATAGAATCCAAGATTTCATAGAATTTAGTTTTATACATCTTACTCGATCAATTCTTTCCGGGGAGTATATAAGAGAGGAAGAATTTGGTACAGTATTAGATAAGTTTAAACAGGAATTAGCGGATATCCCTAATCCTCCAGTAGGACCAATTACAACACTTAAAGACCGTATTCAGCTAGAAGTCTTTTATTTAGGAGCTTCGTTGTTCAATGCGTTAGCGTCTTATGAATCATTCTTTTTTCTTGTTAGGAGCAAATATAAAAAGGCGGACTATGAAAATAGCAATGTTTGGCTGAAAAGGTTATTCCGGAAGACAGATAGGCAATCGTTACTTGAGACATTTTACAATATTGCAATTCCTATATGCCAACAAGAGTATTATTTGTTTATTGATGAAGGTCAAGCTTATAAAATTTTGGAGTTAAGAAGTTCCATTGAGATGATGGTTCAAAATACCTCTGTTGGAGTAAAAGAAATATATACATTATTACTGCAAAAGACGGCATATATACTCCGTAGAGTGAGAAAAGAGCCTCTTAGATATGTTACTTCAAATTTCAAGGAAGAAAAAATTCCGACTAATGATCTTGATATAGGCGATTATTCTTTATTTGAGAAGAGACCTGTTCCAGATAAAGATAATATTAGAATAGCTCCATTTGTTTCCAAAATGGAGATGTATAGGACTTCTCTAAAGAGAGAAAATCAAATTAAGTTGATGGACAATCTTATTGCTGAGTTTAAAAGAGTATATGGTGCATATAAGAGTGATCCTAAGCATGGAAAAAGTGAGCTGGAGAAAATTAGTGATGAGTTCTCCTGGGATTCTGTATATAATTATCTTTATAATTGTCGATTTTCTTTTCTTACTCGGGTAAAAAAAGATATTAAGCTGAAGGAAATAAAAGAGGAATTAAGAGTTATTGAAGATATACAGGCAGAGACTTCTATACGAAATTTTCACCCTTACGAGAAAGCTATTCAATCCATTATTGATTGTATCCAGAGACATATTGATATGGAAGATATCAATGATCATTTAATGGAGGATAAATTCTCGGAGTTAGAACGATTGATTCCCTTATATAAAGAATGTATAAAATGGTGTAAATCACATACTTTTGTTGCATATCAACTGCCGTTTGAAGAGTCTTGTGTATATTCGGGAAAATATGAATTGAATTTGTTTGTGCCATCGCCATTTGTTAATAACGATAATTATGATGCGTTGGCTAAGCGTGCAGATTCTTATGAACAGCAGTACAAATCGCAGAAAATGATATATGCGGTTACTAAGGAGAAGGTGGAAATCGATAAGATTAAATCATCTATTAAAAATACCGATAAAAAAGCATTTGATTTGATCGCTATATTTACTACTGCAATAACTTTTTTGTTTGGAATAGTAAATATATTTATTGCGAATGATGAAATAAATCTCCCATTACTCATTTGTAACACAATGGGATTGGGCGTGCTGTTGATTTTGTTTATGTGTTTGTATCTTCTTGTATCTCCGGTCTTAATACAACAATTACCATGGAAACAGTATATAATGACTAGACGGTTCTATTTTGGAATTGTTGCTATTGTAATATACGGGGTATTAACCGGTTTCCTTTATACAAAATTTGACGAGATGGGTCGTAAAGCGGAGGAAGAAAAAGCAAGGGCAGAGGTAGTAGTAAATGAAGAAGAGAAGGTTAAGGAACCGTTCTCTAAAGGGAAAGACTCTGAGAAGAGTGCGCCTATTCAACAAGAATTAGAAGCAACTCAGTATAAAGAGAAAAAATAATATAGATTCCAACTTGATATCGGATATCATTACGAATATCGGCTGTCTTTCCTGTTCATTTTTTTGCGCTCGGCGCATCAAGATGGTTTGTTTGGCGACACAGGAAATGGCGGCCGGTTCGGTAGTATAGAGTACGGCCCCGACCCCCGTGTGGAGCGTTAATGCGCCCACTGCTTGATTCAAGTGTAGTGCAACGGGAAAGCGAGGCCGTTTTATTTTTGTCTTATCCCTTGTTCGTTTCAAAAAAATATCTCATCTTTGTAGTGCGTAACATTTTGACAAGGCGACGACGTTCGCCAACTTTGCCGTTGGCATTTTTTATGCCCATCGGCTGATATTATATAAGTTCCGACCCCCGTGTGGAGTGTTAATGCACCCACGGCCTTGTCAAGGTGTTACGCAACGGGAAAGCGGAACTTTTTTTGTTCCCTTTCCCGTCACCAGTCAACATATTGTTTCATTTTAAACCGCGTAACAAAAATGAAGAATCCAATCGCAATGCCTGTATCGCAGGCAAGGGAAGGGCGAAAAACATCGGCCCTCGAAAATTACCTAATCCGATTTTTTGAGCGGGAGCTCGAGGTCAAACTCACCCGCCGTGAAATGTGGCGAAGCGTTTCTTTTTTCGCCCGATCTCTTGCTTTTCTCGAAAAGAACCCCCATCTTTGTAATGCGTTACATTTGATAAGGGCGAGGAGGCTCGCCAATAGTTATGCTGCGAGCATTTTTTGTGCTTGTCGGTCAATATATAGTTCCGTCCCGTGTGGAGCGTTAATGCGCCCACTGCCCTTATTAGGTGTAACGCAACGGGGAGCGGAACTTTTTTATTCCCTTCCCGTGTTTTGGTTAACATATGTTTCATTTTAAATGCGTTGTAAAAATGAAAAAAACAGTCGTGTTGCCTGTATCGCAGGCAAGGGAAGGGCGAAAAACATCGGCCCTCGAAAATTACCTAATCCGTTTTTTTGAAAAAGAGCTCGAAGTAAAGCTCACTCGCCGTGAGATGTGGCGAAGCGTCCGTTTCGTCGCTTCGTTGTTTGTCTTGTTGTTCGCCCTGGCCACAGGCGAGCCTTTGCTGGCCTTGCCGGCGCTCGCACTGACAGCCTACGCCTATCGGGGAGTGGCCGGTATTACGGCCCGGTTCTCGGGGAAAGGAGGTGAGCGATGAAAGTTCACACGATAAAGTTCACCAACGACGACCTGATTGTTCGGATTACCCGCTACCCGGCCGAAGAGCCGGCGAAAGAACCGTCGGTAGAGATAGAGGTAGAATCTTCTGCTCTCCCTCGCTCGCTCGTTTGGTTAGACCGAGAGTCCCAGGTGCCCGTATTTAAGGAGATGATCGAGGAATATATCGAAATGTTTCACCTAACGAAGGAAGGAGAGAATCATGAATAAGCAAGAGAAGGAGGTTTCGTTGCAGAACCTCGTAGAACAGT
>NZ_NFHZ01000003.1 GCF_002161555.1 Barnesiella sp. An55
GACCACATGTGAAGACCCACAGAAAAAGCATTTTTTGTGCCATATTTATAATAATCTTCACAAAGATATTAAAATCAATGCTTTACTGAGGTTTCATCCTGAATTTTGTCGACTAGGCCCACTTTTAGTACGCCCGATAAAAAGAAAAAACCCTTGATAATCAACTGATTATCAAGGGTTTGAAGTACCCAGAGCCGGGATCGAACCGGCATGGAGGTTAATCCACTGGTGTTTGAGACCAGCGCGTCTACCGATTCCGCCATCTGGGCAGAAAAGACGTGGCAAAGGTAAGGATAGATTTTGAATGTGCCAAATAATCTCTGTTTTTTTTCAAAAAAAGTTCCCCAGTCTATCTTTCTAATAAAAAATAGATTACATTAGCGGAAGAATTAACATAAAAAACCGACACAATTATGGAAAATAGATATTGTGTAATTATGGGAGGCGGCGTAGGAAGCCGTTTTTGGCCGTTCAGCCGAAATAGCAGACCGAAACAATTTCTCGATTTCTTCGGGATTGGACGCTCATTGCTCCAGATGAGCTACGACCGCTTCGTCAAGATAATCCCCCAAGACCACATCTTCATCGTCACGAACGAAATTTATGTCGATGTGATCAAAGAACAACTCCCCGAGCTGCCCGCCGAGAATATTCTGCTGGAACCGGCTCGCCGCAACACGGCCCCCTGCATCGCCTGGGCTGCTTATCACATCCGGGCCATCAATCCTAACGCCAATATTGTAGTGGCTCCCTCCGACCACCTCATTCTCAAGGAGGAGGAGTTTGCCCGCTGCATCAACCAGGGACTCGAATTCGTAGCCAAGTATCCGGCTCTTCTCACCCTGGGTATCAAACCCAACCGCCCCGAAACGGGTTATGGCTACATACAGATAGGCGAAGATGCCGAAGGCGATATCAAGACGGTAAAAACGTTTACCGAGAAACCCAACCTCGAGTTTGCCAAGATGTTTGTCGAGAGCGGTGAGTTCTTCTGGAACTCGGGTATCTTCATCTGGAACGTACAGACCATTATCAAGGCTTTCCAACGCTTCTTGCCCGATATCTCCAACCGGTTCGAAGAGCACAACGACGTGTTCAATACTCCGGCCGAGAAACAGTTTATCGACGAAAACTTCGCCGCCTGCCCCAACATATCGATCGACTTTGGTGTCATGGAGAAGGCATCGAACGTGTTCGTTCTCTGTGCCGACTTCGGCTGGAGCGACCTGGGTTCGTGGAGCGCCCTCTATGACCATTCGCCCAAGAACAAAGACGGCAACGTGGCACAGGGCTGCAAAACGCTGCTCTACAACACGGCCAACAATGTAATCGCCGTGAAAGGCGACAAACTGGTGGTGGTCGAGGGGCTCAAAGACTACATCATCGCCGAGGCCGATAATGTGCTGCTCATCTGCCCCAAAAGCGAGGAGCAGAAGATCAAACAGTTCGTTACCGATGCCAAGATGGCCTATGACGATACCTACATTTAATCGATGCTGAAACAACCATACAGCCGATATATCACGCAAAAGGCCGGGAACTGTTTCCCGGCCTTTTGTCGTAAATAGCTCAATCGCAGCGATTAGAAGAACTTGGTAGGAGTGCCCCAGATATCGGTAAGCAGATTGTTGGCCAAGCGGCTAGCACCGATTCTGAAATGCTCGTTGTTGAGCCATTTCTCGCCCAACACCTCTTTTACCACACAGTAATACTTCACGGCATCGACCGTCGTAGAGATGCCTCCGGCCGGTTTGAACCCGATCATGGTACCCGTCTGCTCATAATACTCCTTGATGGCCTGGCACATCACATAGGCTGCCTCGAGTGTAGCCGCTGGCTCGGTTTTACCGGTCGAAGTCTTAATGAAATCGGCACCCGAGTAGATCGACAGCAACGAGGCTTTCTTGATGTTGGAAGCCGTCTTCAAAGCACCCGACTCGAGAATCACCTTCAAATGCGACTCTTTGCAGGCATGCTTCAGCTCCTCGATTTCCTGGCACATCTCCTCATAGTTACCGGCCAGGAAGTTGCCCACGTTGATGACAATATCGATTTCGTCGGCGCCATCGGCCACGGCCAAAGCCGTCTCGGCCACCTTCACCTCAGTAAAGGTCTGCGACGAGGGAAAACCACCCGACACAGCCGCAATATTCACGGCCGTCACGTCGAGATTGGCACGAACGGTCCCGGCAAAGTTGGGATACACGCAAATGGCAGCCACATTGTCCATCTCGGGGTGCTCCTCTTCAAAATCGTTTACTCGCTTGGTCATGCGCGTAATCGACTCGGTATTGTCCTCGGTATGCAACGAGGTCAAGTCGATGCAGTGGAACAAAAACTTGTACACATCGGGTGTACTGTTTGCGGCCAGATTGTCCCGAACGATTTTCTCTACGGCAGCCGCAACCTGAGCATCGTCCAAATCGGTATTATACCGACTCAACATTTCTTCGTATTTATCCATTGTTGGTCAATTTAGGATTATTGATATGTCTTGTTTTATCTCGTTTAGTCTTCTTTTCGATATTCTTTTCAAAGGCGGCAGTCAGGTCAACGCCGGTCTGATTGGCCAGACACAGCAACACCCAAAAGACATCGCACAACTCGTCCGACAGATCGCTCTGCGACTCTTCTCCGGCCTTGAACGACTGGTCGCCATAGCGGCGAGCCATAATGCGGGCCACCTCGCCCACCTCTTCGGTGAGGATGGCCATATTGGTCAGTTCGCTGAAATATCGTACCCCCACACTCTTTATCCAGGCATCAACCTGCTCTTGTGCCTCTTTTATCGTCATCGCACTCACTCCTTGTTTTTTGTATCCATCCATATCGTTACCGGGCCGTCATTTACCAATTCTACCTGCATATCGGCCCCGAAAACACCCGTGGCGACCTGTTGCCCTATCTCCTCCGAGAAACGCCGGCAGAAGGCCTCATACATGGGCACAGCCACCTCGTGACCTGCCGCACGTATGTACGACGGGCGATTCCCCTTCTTGGTCGAGGCCAACAAAGTGAACTGACTCACGACCATTGCCTCGCCGCCCACATCGAGCAACGAACGGTTCATCACCCCGTTTTCATCGTCAAATATACGCAGGTTGGCGCACTTCTTCACCAGCCATTCGAGCTCCGAGAGTTCATCACTCTCTTCTACTCCCAGTAAAATCAAGAGCCCCCGACCAATGGAAGAGTGCAGCTCCCCACCAATCGTAACCGAAGCCCGCTTTACTCGTTGAACAACTACTCTCATGAAATCAAACTATTCTTTCTTTTGAACAGAAACCGCCCCAATCGATATTCCCGGGAATAATGTAGATTGGGCAACAATCGGTAAGGTACAAAGATAATACAAACGACGGCAGAAACAAATTTTATTTCAACAACACACCTCAGCCCCCCCTCACAATCGATCCACTCACCGGGAACAGGCGAGCGGAAAAAGAATTATAATACACTGTATATCAAATATATAAAACTAATCCAGATACTCTTTGAGAATTCGCGCCTTGGCAGCCCCCACAACCGAAGCCAAATCGGCCTCCGAAGCCTCCTTGATACGCTTCACGCTCTTGAAGTGAGTCAGCAACTGCTCACGGGTTTTGGGGCCTATCCCGGCGATGGAATCGAGGGCCGATTTTACCTGACTCTTGCTACGCTTGTTGCGATGGAAAGTGATACCAAACCGGTGAGCCTCGTCGCGCATATGCTGGATAACTCGCAGCGATTCTGAATTCTTGTCGATATAGAGCGGCAGAGAATCGCCCGGGAAATAAATCTCCTCCAACCGCTTGGCAATACCCACAATGGGCACCTTGCCACGCAACCCCAACGTCTCGAGCGACTCCAAGGCGGCACTCAACTGCCCCTTGCCACCATCGACAATAATCAACTGGGGCAACTCCTCCCCCTCGTCGAGCAAACGTCGGTAACGACGATAGATAATCTCGCGCATCGAAGCAAAATCGTCGGGCCCCACCACGGTCTTGATATCAAAATGGCGATAATCCTTTTTCGAGGGTTTACCCTTCTTGAAGACCACACACGAAGCCACCGGGTTGGTGCCTTGAATATTGGAGTTATCGAAACACTCCATATGCCACGGCAACTCGGGCAGCCTGAAATCTTGCTGTATGCGCGAGAGTACCCGCATGACCCGTTGCTCGGGATTAAGTTTTTCGCTTTGCTTCAACCGGTCGATTTTATACTGCTTCACATTCTGCTCCGAGACGGCCAGCAACTTTTTCTTATCGCCTCGCTGCGGAACCACAAACTCGACATCGTCAAAACTCGACTCGGGCAGGAAAGGCACAAGCGCCTCGCGAGCCTTACTGCCGAAGCGCGACCGCAACTCGGCAATACCCAACGAAAGAATTTCGGGCGCCGATTCATCGAGTTTTTTCTTATACTCGATAGTAATACTCTGCACAATCGACCCACCCCGCACATGCATGTAGTTGACAAAGGCAACCCCATCGTCCTCGTCGTAAGAGAAAACGTCGATCTCGTGCACGGCCGGATTTACAATGACCGATTTAGCCTTATATTTCTCGATTAAATCATACTTTTCCTTGACAACTTGTGCCTCTTCAAAACGAAGTTCGGCCGACAAGGTTTGCATCTCTTCCAGCAGATGTTTACTCAGCTGATGGATATCACCGTTGAGAATCTGACGCACCTGCTCGATATATCCATTATACTCCTCTTCCGAAATCTTCCCCTCGCAGCATCCTTTGCAATTTTTGATGTGATATTGCAGACATACCCGAAATCGTTTTTTGGCGATGTTTTCGGGGGTAAGGGCATAGTTGCAGGTGCGTATGGGATACAACTCGCGTATCAGCTCAAGCACGGTCTTGGCCAGATGCACATTGGCATAAGGGCCATAATATTTCGAGCCATCCTTATTGATCCGGCGGGTAAGAAAAACCCGTGGGAAATGCTCGTTTCGCAAGCAAATCCACGGGTAGGTCTTATCGTCCTTGAGCAAGACGTTATAGCGGGGCTTGTACTCCTTGATGAGACTGTTCTCGAGATGCAGAGCATCCTCCTCGGTCTTGACGACGATATATTGCAGGTCATAAATATTCTTCACCAGCATATTCGTCTTGGCCGAATCGTGCACCTTGTTGAAATAAGACGATACCCTCCGCTTCAGGTTTTTCGCCTTACCCACATAAATAATCTTGCCCGTTTTATCGAAGTATTGATACACCCCGGGTGTATCGGGTAAAAGGGCCAGTTTATTCTTTATATTTTCGTTTTTCTCGATCAATCCGTATCAATATTTGATGAGAGCCTCTACCTCGACATCTTCAGGGAAAGCCTCACGTCCCTTCAAAAATTCCAGTTCAACCAGGAAGTTAACATATACTTTTTTCGGGTTAAACCGTTTTACCAACTTATATGCCGCAAGCATCGTTCCACCGGTAGCCAGCAAATCGTCGTGCAGCAGAACCACATCGTTTTCACAAAGCGCATCTTTGTGAATCTCGATCACATCGACACCATACTCTTTGGTATAACTCTCCTGCCACGTTTCGGCGGGCAACTTTCCCGGTTTACGCATCGGCACAAAGCCTGCCCCAATACGGGTAGCCACAATGGGGCCCATAATAAATCCACGAGACTCGATGCCTACCACCTTGGTTATCCCCTTCTCGGCATACATGCGGGTGAGCATATCGGCCAGCTCCTGCAAACAGTCGGGCTCTTTGAAAACAGTAGTCAGGTCTCTAAACACAATTCCCTTTTGCGGAAAATCGACTACATCGCGAATCTTGCTTTTAATAATCTCTACACTCATTTTTATTCTTGTTTTTTATTTGTTTTCCCTTTTATACAAAGGCTTTCTCGCATTTTGTTTCACGTGAAACATTAGCGGCCCGAAAGCAGCAACAGAATGTTTATATCGCTCGGAGAGATACCCGGGATACGTGAAGCCTGCGCAATGGTTTCGGGATCGATTCGTTCCAGTTTCTGGCGCGCCTCGGTCGATAGAGCATGTATCTCGCTATACTTGAATTTACCCCGTATGCGAATATGCTCCAGTCGGGCAATCTTCTCGGCAATCATCTTCTCACGATCTATATATCCCTGGTATTTCATCTTGATTTCGGCAGCCTCCACAATCTCGTCGTGACGATTTTTTATGGTATCCATCTCGCGTTTCAAGGCAGGGACCAGCTGTGAAAGTTGTGACAAATCGAGCTGCGGGCGCAATACCAGGTCGATCAACCGCACTCCTTGTTTAAGAGGCGTCGTGCCCAAAGCCTCCAGACCGGCATTAATATAAGCCGGTTTTATCGAGTAGTGCTCGGCAAAATGTATCAGATGGGCCACCCTATCCCGTTTCTCTTTCAACAAATCGTAACGATCTTGCTTGGCCAAACCCAAACGATAGGAGCGCTCGGTCAACCGCACATCGGCATCGTCCTGCCGCAACAGGATGCGATATTCGGCCCGCGAGGTGAACATACGATAGGGCTCATCAACCCCTTTGGTTACCAAGTCGTCGATAAGCACACCTATGTAGGCCTCGTCGCGACCCAACGTGAAGGGTTCCCCTCCATGACAGTTGATGTGGGCATTGATTCCGGCAATGATACCCTGCCCTCCGGCCTCTTCATACCCCGTTGTCCCGTTTATCTGCCCGGCAAAAAAGAGGTTGGCAATCTGCTTGGTCTCGAGGTTATGATTCAACTGTGTGGGGTCGAAATAGTCATATTCGATGGCATATCCGGGGCGATATATGCGCACATCGCGCAACGCCGGGATTGCCTGCAAAGCCCGCACCTGTACATCGAGCGGCAGGGACGATGAGAAACCATTGAGGTAATACTCCTGAGTCGTCTCCCCCTCGGGTTCGAGGAAGAGCTGGTGCTCCGTTTTATCGGGAAAAGTAACGATTTTGGTCTCGATACTGGGGCAATAACGGGGTCCGATACTCTGTATCTGCCCGTTATAAAGAGGCGAATCGGGCAACCCGACCCGAAGAATATCGTGTACCTGCTCGTTGGTATAGATGGTCCAGCAGCTGCGCTGTTTCAACGGTCGGGGCTTGAAATCGAGAAACGAGAACTTGTGAAAGTCGTTCTCACCTCGCTGTTCGATAGCCTCGTCGAAGTGGATACTACGGCCGTCGATTCGCACCGGAGTACCCGTTTTCATTCGGCCGGCCGTAAAGCCCAGTTCGACCAATTGTTCGGTGATACCGTATGATGCCGGCTCCGAAATTCGCCCGCCCCGCAACTTGGTGCGACCGATGTGCATCAATCCGTTCATGAAGGTGCCCGTCGTGAGTATCACACACTTGGCGGTGAAAGTCACATTCATGGCCGTCACTACGCCAGCAACCCTCCCATCTTTTACAAGAATCTGATTTACAGAATCTTGCCACATATAAAGGTTATCGGTATTCTCGAGAATAGAACGCCAGGTCGTAATAAATTTAGCTCGGTCGCTCTGCGATCGGGGACTCCACATGGCAGGCCCTTTCGAGCGGTTCAACATCCTGAACTGGATAGCCGTCTCATCGGTAACAATACCCATGAAACCGCCCAAAGCATCGATTTCACGAACAATCTGTCCCTTGGCAATCCCACCCACAGCAGGGTTGCAACTCATTTGGGCTATCTTGTTCATATCCATAGTGATAAGCAGAGTCTTCGACCCCAAGTTGGCCGAAGCGCACGCCGCTTCACAACCGGCGTGACCTGCACCCACTACGATTACATCATAATTAAAGTCCATTGTATTTATTTCTCCTCGGCCACAACCGGGAGAAGGAACACTCCTCCCCCACTCCGGCCGCACATATTCTCTCGATTATCTCAGTTTCAGAGCCTCGTTTTCATGACGGGTCATTATCTCGCGCTCACCCGGACCTTTGTCGTTGATTCCGCACAAGTGCAGAATACCATGTATGATGATGCGATGGAGCTCCTCGTCATAATCGGTCCCGAACTGCTCGGCATTGGAACGAACCGTGTCCACGCTGATAAATATATCGCCGCTTATCTTGTCACCCTCGGTATAGTCGAAGGTTATTACATCGGTATAATAGTCATGCTGCAAATAGGTTTGGTTCACCTCGAGGATTTTCTCATCGGAGCAAAAAATATAGGCTATATCGCCGCATTTTTTCCCGTATCCCGAAGCGACCCGACGTATCCAGTCGGTCGTCTCTCTCTTCTTTATCGCCGGCATCTTGACATCTTCGGCAAAATAACTCACAGCCATAACTTCGTTCTTTTTATATTCTTATATCCCTGCAAAGATAGTGCAAACCAAGGGCAGAAACAAGTTTATTTACACCCTCATTACGCTCGGGCACTTATCCTATGCCGCTCTATATCGACGCCCTCACGACATACGCTGCCGGGACGTCGTGTCATCCACATTCTATTTGAAGAAGAAATAAGAGACCGTAATAGCCGATATGGCGCCTATCACGTCGGCCAACAGGGCATAACCTACAGCATAACGGGTCTTGCACACCCCTACGCTACCAAAATAGACAGCCAGTATGTAAAATGTGGTATCGGTCGATCCTTGTACCGTACAAGCTACCCGACCCACAAACGAATCCACCCCGTAGGACGACATGGCATCGACCATCATTCCGCGCGAACCGCTACCACTCAACGATTTCATCAACGCCGTAGGCAGGGCCCCCACAAACTCGGTATCGATACCCAGCCAACCGAAAAATGCCGCGAATCCATCGACAATATAGTCCATGGCCCCCGATGCCCTGAATATACCGATAGCCACCAGGATGGCAACCAGGTAGGGAATAATCATCACAGCGGTCTTGAAGCCCTCTTTGGCTCCCTCGATAAAGGCATCATACACGTTGATGCGTTTCACAAGCCCCGAGATGATAAAGGCCAGGATAATCGTAAACAATATACTGTTGGCGGCAAAAGCCGAATAGGTCGAAATCTTCTCTTCGGGCAACGACGAAAAGTAGTAAAACACCCCGCCAACAAATGCCGTGAGGCCCAACCCCCACAGCAAAATCACCCGATCGAAAATATTGATACGCTGCTTGATACACAACGCCAGAAGCCCCACAAAGGTTGCCATAAAGGTTGCAATGAGGATGGGCAGGAACACATCCGACGGATTGGCTGCCCCCATCTGAGCCCGATAGGTCATCACCCCAATAGGTATCAAGGTGAGTCCCGACGCGTTCAGCACCAGAAACATGAGCATCGCATCGGTTGCCGTGTCTTTTTTAGGATTCAGCTCCTGCAACTCTTTCATTGCCTTCAACCCCAACGGAGTTGCCGCATTGTCAAGACCCAGCATATTGGCCGAGACGTTCATAAACATCGAACCCAGTGCAGGATGTCCTTTGGGCACACCCGGAAACAGGCGGGTAAAGAGCGGACTGATCAATCGCGACAAAACGGCCACCATACCACCCCGCTCACCTATTTTCATCAGGCCAAGCCAAAGGGTGAGAACACCGGTCAACCCCAGTGAAATGTCAAACGCGTTACGAGCCGAGGAGAACGATGCGTTCATAATATCGGTCCAGATGGCCGTGTTACCATACACCACGGTCTGTACCACCGCCACCACAAAGGCGATGACAAAAAATGCAATCCAGATGTAATTAAGAACCATAGGACCGTTTTGAAGTTTTTATTTCATGTGACAAAAATAGTGAAAGGTGAGTGTAGAGACAAACGGAAAAACTTGTTTTTCAAGTTTGGCTATGCCGAACCGTATCCTATCTTCTACAAAAATAGTGAATGGCGAGTGCAGAGGCAAATAAAAATACAATTTTCAAATTCGACACAACCCAGCCTCCTTCGTTTTCTCGAAAAACAACCATTCTGGTGCAACATCCACCCCTTAAAAAAGAGAAATCCAATTCCCCAACATCAACCACTCTATTTCACACATTTCTCCGCACAATCAAAAACAGCATTATTACTTTGTTTATCAATAATTTATTAAAAATTTAGACTCTTGAGAATCGAATATTTTCCGCCAATCGACCCGTTATGCAGAAATTTTCCAGCCAAAGACCGTAATTTTAACAATCAAAAACATTGTTATTAACAACAATTATCACAGGCAACCATCTGACGAAAATCGGAAACCTGAAAACATTTATTACTTTTGTAAAAAATCGACAGATCATGCACACCGCACAAGAGATAGAAAAATCGATACAGGCAGCAGCCAACCCCGAGAAAAAGAAAATCCTATCGAGTTTCTTCAAAACCGGGAAGGGAGAGTATGGCGAAAACGATATTTTCATCGGGGTACCCGTTCCCACTCTGCGGACTATTGCCAAGCAATACCTCGACACCCCCCTTGCCGAAATCGTCCAACTTCTGCACAGCCCCATACACGAGTTTCGCTTGGCCGCTCTGTTGTGTATGGTCGAACTGTTCAAGCGAGGCGACGAGAACCAACGGGCTATCCTATACAACACCTATCTGGCCAATACCGCTTATATCAACAACTGGGACCTAGTCGATCTTTCGGCGACACAAATCGTGGGCGGATACCTCGAGCATCGCGACCATGCCCCACTCTATCGCCTGGCACAAAGCCCCCTCTTGTGGGAGCAACGCATCGCCATCGTGGCTACCTGGCAATGGATTCGCCGGGGAAAGATAGACGACACACTTGCCCTGGCCGACCTTCTGCTCAACCACGAGCACGATCTCATACGCAAAGCTACCGGCTGGATGCTGCGCGAGGTGGGGAAAAAAGACAAAGCCCGCCTGTGCCAGTTTCTCGACACTCGGTACCGACTGATGCCACGCACCATGCTACGCTATGCCATCGAGCGATTCACCCCCGAGGAGCGGAAACACTACATGCAAAAACAGGATAAAGAGTAGAGATTACAACAACCCCTCGCGACGCCATTGCCGCTTGTACTTGTAGAGTCGTTGCAACAGTTTGAGCGAACTGATGTGCCAATAGTAGCGCTTGAAGTGTTCGTGACAGCAGAACTCGATAAAGTCCCAACTGCCCACACGCTTCTTCATCAACATCCTGATAAAGAGAAACGACATCCTTATCTCCCTGAAATAGGCCACCACCGGATTGGGTTTCTTCAGATAAAAAGGCAGGCGATCGGCCCATTTCTTGTGAAACTTCACCGTGTCGTCAAACCAGGCCTTGTTGTAAGAGCCCTCGGAGAAGTGCTCCAGCAGCACATCATTTATCACATAGTTGACATACTTCTGTCCTACGGCCATCGAGATATCGAGGTCATACAGATGGAAGCCCTGGAAAGTCTTCTCGTCGAACCGAATCTCGGCCCACACCTCCCGACGCATAAACAGGCACATACCATCGAGCACGATTACCGGCGAAGCCGATACCTTGTCGGGGTTGGCAATAAAATATTTTATGGAGCCATCTCTAAAGCGCTGCACATAGTTGTAGCGCGTGTATTGTTTCATCGAGCCCCATCCCGAATAGGTAGCCAACTTGGCCGTCGAACCGGCAAAACCCACAACTCCCGTAGTAGGTTTCTGCAACAGCGACACAACGCGCTCACCCCAGTTGGAAGTTCTGAAACAGATATCCTCATGGGCAAAACAGAGGTATTCGCCCTTGGCCTTCTCGGCACAAAGATTATACACATGAGTAATGCTGTAGCCTGTCTCCCGATTGTCATAAAAGATAAACTCGCAGGGGAGACCTATTGTCTCGAGCACATTGGCTCGAAACGCTTCAACTTTGGCAGGATTGATGGAACAAACTATGATGGAAATCATAAAAAAGCCTTAGCAATCTGGGTTCTGGGGACAAAGGTAATATATATCGGTCGATACCCATTAAAAAGGGAGTGGAAAAATACCTCCCAACAGTACAATTTTTGTTCATTTTGCTCATTCACCTTCACGAAACACAGGCATTTAAAGATTTATCGCTATCTTTGTGACCAGAAACAGCACAGTAATAACTCAACAGAAAAACTATCGGGATGTGGGGTTGTCAGCAGCCTCGCACGTCGATAATCGACGACAATACAACAAGACAAGCCATATCCCCGTGACATAACTTTAACCTTGATAAAAACGACAACCCCGATGAAGATCCTCCTCTTTTCACATGGAAAACAAACCACCGGTGACGCAGAACAATATCTGCTGGATTTAATCAAGGGAATCAAACAGGCCCGCGGCGATTCGTGGGAGATTTACGTTGTCTTTCCCGGACGGGGAGAGTTGTGGGAGACAGCACAGCCCTACCTGGCCGGATATACCTTCATACGCCAACCCTGGTGGCTGGTGCGCCCCTCTAAAAACGGATGGCACAAGCGTCTGCTCTTCAATCTGCGCAAGCACATAGCCATATACAAGACCCGCCGGTACATACGCCGGGTAAAACCACAGATAACCTTTACCAATACGCTGGCTACTCCTATCGGGGCTCTTGCTTCACAAGCCGAAAAGGTACCCCACGACTGGCTGGTCCACGAGATACCCGAACTGGCTCGCAACCTCGTCTATCTCTTTGGAAAGGCTCATAGCCTCACCCGGGTAAATGCACTTTCGCAAAAGATCATCGTCACATCCGACTTTGTTGCCAACTACTACGCCAAGCGATACCTGTCGCCCGAAAAGATTGCCGTCATATACCAGCCTATCGAGGCTGTTCCTCCTCGTCTTCCCCGAGCCGACCAGCCATTCACACTGGGCATGCTGGGGAATTTCGAGCCCAACAAAGGACAACATATTGCCATCGAAGCCTTGCGCAAAGTGGTCGAGGAGTATCCCGAAACCCACCTGTTACTCATCGGCGACAATGAAAGCCGATATGCCCAGGAACTCAAAGAGAAAATCAACAATTATAAACTCGACCACAATGTATCGATTGTCGAGCACACCATCCACCCCAACGATTATCTGATTCAGGCCGACGCGGCCATAGTGTGTTCACGATTTGAGTGCAGTAGCCGCACCATCATCGAGGAGCTCAAGTGCGGGCTCCCGGTCATTGCCCCCGATAAACCTTTCGGGAAAGAGGTCATTCGAGAAGGGTACAACGGTTACCTCTACTCTCGCGACGATGTAAATGACTTGACCTGGAAAATTATCGAGTTGCAACAGGCCAATCTCGACGAACTAAGGAAAAACGCATTGAAATCGGTCGAGCACCTGTTCCCCGGACAGGCTTTTGCCGAGGAGTTCATCTCGATAACCAATCCGCCCCAATCATGAACAAGAAGCGAGTAATTGTCATTATCCCCATCTATACGACCCGGCTGACCGACTACGAGCAGGCATCGTTACGCCAATGCTTCAAAGTCCTTGCTTCGCACGAAATCTGCTTCGTGAAACCCCAGTCGCTCGACCCATCACCCTTGGCCGAAACCTATCGACCCAATCTCATTGTCGATTTCCCCGACAGCTGTTTCCTGGGCATTGCCGCCTACAACCGGCTTATGATGTCGCCCCGGTTCTACGAGACCTTCGAGTCGTGGGACTACATGCTCATCTATCAACCCGATGCCTGGGTCTTCGACGACCAACTCGACGCCTGGTGTGCCCGAGGCTACGACTACATAGGAGCCCCCTGGATACCCAAACCCAAATATGGCCGACTCTACTACCGCATCTTCAATCGCCTGAAACGCATCTACTGCCACATCTCGGGAGCCTCGGACTACAGCCAGCTCTACTATCGGGTGGGCAACGGCGGCCTGTCGTTGCGACACATCGACACCTTTGCCCGCACGGCCCGTGATATGGAACCCCAGATAGCCCGTTACCTGAGCCATCCCGGCATCGATTTCTACAACGAAGACATCTTTTGGAGCCTCGAGGTCAACCGGCACGAAGAACGGCTGAAGATTCCCCACTGGCAAGAGGCACTCCAATTCTCGTTCGACAAGAATCCGGCCGCCTGCTACGAACTCAACGGCCACCGGCTTCCCTTCGGGTGCCACGGATGGAGCAAAAAAAATATGTTGTCCTTTTGGGAACAACATATACAAACACTCAGACACGGCAATTAAGGCTGCCGCACCCAACCTCCACTCCTCTTTCTACAAGAAGGGAAGGTATCGCGATATTTTTTTCCGTATGTTCGACGAGGTCTGCACGAAACGGTCTTCGCCCGAAGCGTTGTCGTCGAAACATTTCAGATACACGGTATTCATCTCGTCGGCCAGCCGTTTCGGGTCGAACCGCTCGACATAGACCTTGCCCTGTGCTATCATCTCACGGCGCAGATTCTCGTCACTCAGCACCCGCTTCATGGCAGCAACCATACCCTCCACATCGTCGGGTCCCACATATATCGAGTGAGGCCCGCCTGCCTCTTCGAGGCACGAACCCGTAGCGGCGATAACCGGTACTCCGGCCGAGAGAGCCTCGACGATGGGAATACCGAATCCCTCGAAACGCGACGGATAGACAAAGGCCGTAGCCAGATGATACAACACCGGCAGGTCTCCAAACTTCAAATTGTGGATGATATGTACCCGATCGCTCAGCCCATGAGACTCGACATAGTCCTTTACCTTATCGGCATACGCAGTACTCTTGCCCACGGCCACCAAATGCACATCGCCCAATTGCTCGACAGCCTTCACGGCCAGCAACAGGTTTTTACGCTCCTCGATGGTACCTACACTCAAGATAAAGTGTTCGGGCAAGCCATAAGCCGCAAGCACACGCGACTTCTCGGCATCCGATACCGGCTGGGCAAAAACGGGGTCGCACCCCTGATAAACCACATCGATTTTATCGGGCGAGATACCATAGAACTTCACGATATCGCGCTTGGTGCACTCGCTCACCGCCACTATGCGGTCGGCCTTGCGACAGGCATATCTGAACTTGTAATTATAAATCATGCGGTCCAACCGGTGATAATACTGGGGATACCGCAAGAAAATGAGGTCGTGAATGGTCACCACACTGCGTATGCCCGTGCGGTGAAGCCCTACGGGCAACTCATTGCTCAAGCCGTGGTACAGCTGCACACCGTCTTGCAACAGGCCGCGCTTGATGAAGAAAGTGCGCCACAGCGCCTTGCAACTTTTCATGAAAAAGGAACGGGGCAATATCGAAGCTACGTTTTTGTGCTTCAACAGCGAATCGTATAAGGCATTCTTGCATTTCTTGGGTATATACATACGGTACTTGTGTTCGTTGCCATATGTAGCCATCGTATCTACCATGAATCGGCTGTAATTGCCCAAACCGGTAAAATTGGCGTTAGCCCTTTTTGCATCGAATCCTATAATCATTCCTTAACTCTCAATTTGGTTTACATAAGAATAGATGTATTACACACCTATTTTGCTGCATGCGTTTGAAAAATTTTTCTCCTTCTCATTATTTTCCCAAAGAGGAAGAAATAAAATTCTCATTTATAAAACGTTATCAAAACGTTTTTCCCCTATTTCAGATTCATTTTTTTCGCCCTACCCGACCCTTTTTTCTACCCGGGCGGCTATTCTACACAGAATCTGGGCGCAAAGGTACATTTTGTTGCAATTATTTCTATCTTTGTGCAAAGAAAAATGCAGAACAATCCCGTATTCCCTCCACAAAAAGAAAGAGAGATGATACGAAAATTCGACTTTTTAATCATCGGTTCCGGTATCGCCGGAATGAGTTTTGCCCTCAAAGTGGCACACAAAGGAAAAGTAGCCCTCATTTGCAAGACCGAACTGGAAGAGGCCAATACCTATTTCGCCCAAGGTGGCGTGGCCTCGGTCACCAACACCCTGGTCGATAACTTCGAAAATCATATCGAAGACACCATGATTGCCGGCGACTGGCTCAGCGACCGCGCCGCTGTCGAGAAGGTAGTGCGCGAGGCTCCCTCACAAATCAAGGAACTTATCAAATGGGGCGTCGAGTTCGACAAAAACGAAAAAGGAGAGTTCGACCTGCACCGCGAGGGTGGCCACTCCGAGTTTCGTATCCTCCACCACAAAGACAATACCGGGGCCGAGATTCAAGACAGCCTCATCAAGGCCGTCAAACAACACCCCAACATCACCATCTTCGAAAAACATTTTGCCATCGAAATCATCACCCAGCACCACCTGGGGGTAACCGTTACCCGGCAGACCCCCGATATTGAGTGCTACGGTGCCTATGTGCTCGACCTCAATACCGGCAAGGTAGATACATTCCTCTCCAAGGTAACCCTCATGGCTACCGGCGGCGTGGGTGCCATCTACCAGACCACCACCAACCCGCTCGTGGCTACCGGCGACGGCATCGCCATGGTCTATCGGGCCAAGGGCACCGTCAAGGACATGGAGTTCATCCAGTTCCACCCCACAGCCCTCTACCACCCCGGCGACCGCCCCTCGTTCCTCATTACCGAGGCCATGCGCGGATACGGCGCCGTGTTGCGCACCCTCGACGGCAAAGAGTTCATGCAGAAGTACGACCCCCGTCTGTCGCTGGCTCCCCGCGACATCGTGGCCCGCGCCATCGACAACGAGATGAAAAACCGGGGCGACGACCACGTCTATCTCGACGTCACCCACAAAGACCCCGAAGAGACCAAGAAACACTTCCCCAACATCTATGAGAAGTGTCTGAGCCTGGGCATCGACATTACCCGCGACTACATACCCGTAGCCCCCGCAGCCCACTATCTGTGTGGCGGAATCAAGGTCGATCTCGACGCCCGCTCGTCGATCAACCGCCTCTATGCCGTGGGCGAATGTGCCTGCACGGGTCTGCATGGTGGTAACCGCCTGGCCTCAAACTCGCTTATCGAAGCCGTGGTCTATGCCGATGCCGCTGCCAAACACAGCCTCAAGGTCATCGACAACTACTCCTACCAGGAGAACGTCCCCGAGTGGAACGACGAGGGAACCCAGTCGCCCGAGGAGATGGTGCTCATCACCCAAAGCGTCAAAGAGGTAGGACAAATCATGAGTACCTACGTGGGTATCGTCCGCTCCAACCTGCGCCTCAAACGAGCCTGGGACCGCCTCGATATTCTCTACGAAGAGACCGAAAGCCTCTTCAAGCGCAGCAAAGCCTCGAAAGAGATTTGCGAGTTGCGCAACATGATCAATACCGGTTATTTGGTCATGCGCCAGGCCATGGACCGCAAGGAGAGCCGAGGGTTGCATTACACCATCGACTATCCGCACCCCGATACCACGCCTCACAAGTAATCCCGCAGCGGTTCGGCCGCTGTTCGAGATAGAAAATACATAGACCCCTCAAGAGCCCGATACGCCGACTTTTTGAGGGGTTTATCAACTAAACAGGTAACAAATTCTAAAAAAACAGATGATGATGAAAAATCGACTCATCCCGGTCGCCCTAACGGCCATAGCGATGACCACATTTTCCAGTTGCAAACAAGTTATGAAAATAGAACACCTGCCTTATCCCGAAGCCGAACGCGGCAACGAGACCGACAACTACTTCGGGACCGAAGTGCCCGACCCCTACCGTTGGCTCGAAAACGACAGTTCTGAGGCAACGGCCGCTTGGGTGAAGGCCGAAAACGAAGTGACCTTCGACTACCTGTCGAAGATTCCCTTCCGCCAAGCCATCAAAGACCGACTGACCGAGTTGTGGAACTATCCCCAAGAGAGTGCCCCCACGAAAAAGGGCGATTGGCTCTACTTCTCGCGCAACGACGGACTGCAAAACCAGGCCGTCATCTATCGCCGGGCAAGCCAGGGGGCAGAAGCCGAAGTGTTCCTTGACCCCAACCAACTGTCCGACGACGGAACCGTAGCCCTGGCCTCCACCTCATTCTCGAAAGACGGCAAATATTTCGCTTTCGCCACCGCGGCTTCGGGTTCGGACTGGGTTGAGATACACGTCATGGAGACCGAAAGCAAACGCCAGCTCGACGACTGCATCAAGTGGGCCAAATTCTCGGGAGCTACCTGGAGTGCCGACGGCAAAGGATTCTATTACAGCCGATACGACGAGCCCAAAGATGGCGTGTTTACCTCCAAGAACGAATATCAAAAAGTCTATTATCACCAAGTAGGCACCCCCCAAAGTGCCGACCGCCTCGTCTATACCGACCCGAAACACCCGTTGCGCTACTTCTCGGCCTGGGAGAGCGACGACAGCCGCTGGACTTTCATATCGTCGTCGGAGGGAACGTCGGGCAGTGAGATACTCTACAAGCGAAACACCGACTCCTCGTTCAACGTGCTGCTCCAGGGATTCACCCACGACTACAGCATCGTCGAGTGCGAGAACGACCAGCTCTATGTCATGTCCAACGAGGGGGCCGAGAACTATAACCTCATCAAAATCGACCTCAACGACCCCTCGAAACGCGAGGTGGTGATTGCCGAGAAAGAGACTCTGCTCGAACGGGTAAGCGCAGCCGGCGGTTGCCTGATGGCCGTCTATCTCGAAGATGCCCAAAACAAGGTTTACCAATACCGCATGGACGGCTCGCTCATTCGCGAGGTTACCCTGCCGGGCATCGGCACGATCGACGGGTTCAACGGCGAGAAGGAGGATACCCAGCTCTACTACTCGATTACCACCTTCACGTCCCCGGCAACCAGCTATTCGTTCGACATCGAGAGCGGAAAATCGACACTCTATCTGCGCCCCGAGGTTGCCTTCAACCCCGACGATTTCACCACCGAGCAGATATTCTTCACCAGCAAGGACGGCACACGCGTGCCCATGTTTGTCTCGTACAAGAAAGGGCTGAAACTCAACGGTAACAACCCCTGTTACCTCTATGGATACGGCGGTTTCCAGATAAACCTCACCCCGTCGTTCAGCCCCTCGTCGATCATGTTTATGGAGCAGGGCGGCATATATGTATTTGTCACACTGCGCGGAGGCCTCGAGTATGGCGAGAAGTGGCACAAGGCCGGCATGCTCGAGAACAAACAGAACGTATTCGACGACTTCATTTCGGCAGCCAAATACCTCATCGATAACCGATATACCTCGTCGAAAAAGCTGGCCATTGCCGGTGGCTCGAACGGCGGTCTGCTTGTGGGTGCCTGCGAGGTACAGCGCCCCGACCTCTTTGCCGTGTGCCTGCCCAGTGTAGGGGTGATGGACATGCTCCGCTACCACAAATTCACCATTGGTTGGGGATGGGTTGTAGAGTATGGTTCGAGCGACAACCCCGAGCAGTTTGAATACCTCTATAAATACTCGCCGCTGCACAACATCAAAAAGGGCGAGAAATACCCCGCCACACTTATCACCACCGCCGACCACGACGACCGGGTAGTACCGGCCCACTCGTTCAAGTTTGCGGCTCAGATGCAATATGCCCAGGCCGGCGATGCCCCCATTCTCATCCGCATCGACTCGAAAGCCGGACACGGAGCCGGCAAGCCGGTGTCGAAACGCATCGACGAGGCCACCGATTGCTACGCTTTCCTCTTCCAGAACACCAATACGCCTTATGTTACCGTAGAGCAGATGAAAGAGAAATAAAAAAACAGATACTAACCTAATGACGAAACGGGTTCGGCAACTGTGCCGAACCCGTTTTCGTTTTATCACCCCTACCCCTTTTAAGAGAAAAAATCTTTTCCATTCGTTTTTTCTGAACCTTTTCACGGGCCGTTTGTTCTTACTGTACAAAAACAAATTGCCACTATGAAATCGATTCAAGGAACCCTAACCGAACAAAACCTGCTCAAAGCCTTTGCCGGCGAGTCGCAGGCCCGCAACCGATATACACTCTTTGCCCGCAAGGCCAAAGAAGAGGGATATGAACAGATAAGCGCCGTCTTTGCCGAAACGGCCGAACAGGAGTTGGCCCACGCCACCCGTTTCTTCAAGTTTCTGCAGGGGGGCATGGTCTCGATTACTGCCGAATACCCGGCCGGACGCATAGGTACCACGGCCGAAAATCTGCTCGAAGCAGCTGAGGGCGAACGCCTCGAATGGAGCGACCTCTACAACGACTTCGAGCAGGTGGCTACCGACGAAGGTTTCAAGGATGTGGCTACTGCCTTCAAGATGATTGCACAGGTCGAGAACTTCCACGAATGGCGTTACCGCAAATTGCTCGAGCGGCTCAACGACGACACCCTCTTCAAACGCAATACTCCTATCCGCTGGCAATGCCGCAACTGTGGCTACATCTACGAAGGTACCGTGGCCCCGGCCCGATGCCCGGCCTGTCTCGAACCGCGCGCCTTCTTCGAACCCGCCCGAGAGAACTATTAACTGCACCGAAACAAAACTACCTATCTTTTCATACGACCCTACCCGTGGCTCGCGATCTCCCCTTCGCCCGTCACGGGTACTTTTTTTGGGGGGAGGAAAGGTTCTCCACGAACAGAAGGCTATCGTCTCAAAGCCGAGCGTGAAAGCAACTTGTGCCCGATGCGGCAATAGAGACACTTGTGAGCCTGACAATACTCGTTGTTGAGTTGTATCACCGCCTGGCTCTCGAGAGCATTGGTCACCCCTATACCCATGGCGGCAAAGCGACGCACAATCGAGTTATTCTCGGGACGCAACGACTCGAGCAGACTCAGCGCCCGGTCGGTCATCGCCTCGTTACCGGTAGAAACGCCACAGGCATAGAGCAAGGGTGCCACGGCATTGATGAGCACGATATCGACAGCCCCCTCGCCCAACACCGCATGCGACTCGGGCGAAGTGTGTCCAAAAAGATAATGCGTGGTCCAGTAGCCCGAAAGCTCGACCTTGAAAATAACCCGAAGCTCCTCGTCGTTACCCGCCTCGCAAATGCGCGAAAAGAGGTTGAAACCCCGGTGTATGTATTGTGCCAGCATGGCGATGCGCCGGTGAGGGAAATTGGCCGGTCGCAGTCTGAAGAATTTCCAGCTGTCGAGATTGATGGGCGTGAGCCCGAATTTGTTTCGCAAGAAGGCATACTCGCTCGTCAACCGGGCATAATAGTCGTCGCCCGCACATACCCCCTCGACCAGCAGCCCGGCCTGTCCGAAGAGGAAAGCCTCGACCTGCGACAGCGAGTCGGCATGTTTCTGCATGAAACGCAACGGCAGACTGCGGGCCAACCGCTCGAAAGCGTCGCCGTTGATACCGAAACCCAAGCTGCGGGCTACCACCACATAGCACACCTCCTCCCAACTACCCCGATAGAGCGACAGCCAGTCGTGCAACCGCTGAGCTTTGGCCTGTAGCCGCTCCACGGCCAGCGACGAAATCCAGTCGGCCAGCAAAACCGGGTCGAAATCGCCTATGAAACGGGCACACGACTGGTGGGGCGAGTGGGCAACCAGCGACTCGTAATCGGCCCGAAACGTGGGCGAACAGGCAAGAACCAGTGTAGGAATCTCCTCGCCGTTGGTGCGATAGACCGGGGTGTCGGCCACCTCGACCACATGCAATACCACCGAGTCGTAGGCCGGGTCGAGGTGATGGTTGTGTCGTCGCCAGTCCGAGGCACGCCGGTGAATCTCCACATTACCGGCCCACACACAGCCATCGACCCCGATTTTGGCGTTGAAAAAATCGGGACCCGAATCGGTATTCAACCGACCCACGTCAATAACCCGCACCTTGCGCCCATCGACCGTAGTCAGGTGCGACGCATCGAACAGCCGGTGCTGCCACACATATTGCATGAGTTTCTCCATACAGACTTTTCTATCGTGTGTTTTTCACTCTCTCTATTCCTTTCGAGAAGGTGATAGTTCGACACGAATAAAAACCTAAAACTTTGTTTTTATCTGCCTTTGCGCTCACCATTCTCTATCTTTTATTATCTTTGTCTCTGCATATATGCAAATTAAACCAACCTTGTTGAATAAATCGGTACAAACCGAGATGTTTTGTAACAGAAGTTTGATATGAAAATAGCACTTATCGGATACGGAAAAATGGGACACGCCATCGAAGAGATAGCCCTGTCCCGCGGTCATGAAATTGTATGTCACATCGACAAAGACAACCAGGAAGATTTTGACTCGCCTCAATTCAAGAGCGCCGATGTGGCCATTGAATTCACGGCACCCAGTGTGGCTGTGGGCAACTACCGCCGGGCCTTTGCCGCCGGCATACCCGTCGTGTCGGGGACCACGGGCTGGCTCGAGCATCTGCCCGAGGTAAAAGAGGCCTGCGAGCATGGACAGACTTTCTTCTACGCCTCCAACTTCAGCCTGGGTGTGAACATCTTCTTTGCCGTCAACAAATACCTGGCAAGCATCATGAACCACTTCCCCCAATACTCGGTGAGCCTCGAAGAGATTCACCACATACACAAACTCGACCACCCCAGCGGCACTGCCATCACGCTGGCCGAGGATATCATCTCTCAACTCGACTCGAAAAATTCGTGGACCGAAAATCTGCCCGCCCCGGCCGATGCCATTCCCATCGTAGCCCGTCGCGAAGGCGAGGTGCCCGGTACCCACTCCATCACCTACGACAGCCCGGTCGATTCGATTCGCATCACCCACGAGGCCAAGAGCCGCAAAGGGTTTGCCCTGGGAGCCGTCATCGCCGCCGAGTTTACCGTAGGCAAGAAAGGTTTTCTCACCATGCAAGATCTCTTCTCGTTCCTCAAATAACCCCCTGTCATGGATCAAAAAGCGCCTTCGAAATATAGCCTTGCCGAACGGCTTAAAAAGGTCAAAAAGACCCGCTGGATACGATTCTCGATCGTAGCCCTCATCTATATCGGCTGGACCATCTGGCTCAACAACTACTATGTGCTGTTCGGGCTCCTGCTCCTCATCGACATCTACCTCACCCAGTACATCCCCTGGGGCTGGTGGAAGACGAGCAAAAACCGCACCGTGCGCACCGTCATGGAGTGGGTCGATGCCATTGTCTATGCCCTGGTATTGGTCTATTTCATCTTCATCTTCATCTTCCAGAACTACCAGATACCCTCCTCGTCGCTCGAGAAGTCGATGCTGGTAGGCGACTATCTGCTGGTGAGCAAGATGAGCTACGGTCCCCGCGTGCCCAACACTCCGCTGCACTTCCCTCTGGCCCAGCACACCCTGCCCATACTCAATACGAAATCGTATATCGAGTGGCCGCAGTGGGCCTACCACCGGCTCAAGGGTTTCGGCAAGGTCGAGCGCAACGACATCGTGGTGTTTAACTTCCCGGCCGGCGATACCGTGGCTACCAAGCAACCCAACCCCGACTATTACACCCTCTGCTTCTACGACGGGCGCGAAGCCGTCAATCGCAACAAGGCGCTCTATGGCGACATCATTTACCGCCCCGTAGATCGTCGCGAGAACTATGTGAAACGTTGTGTGGGTCTGCCCGGCGATACCTTCAGCATTGTCAAAAACGATATCTATATCGACGGTGTGAAGCAGCCCCGCCCCAAACACATGCAGCTCAACTACCTGGTAAAGACCAACGGTCGTTACCTCGAAAACAGAGACTTCGAGAAGTGGGGTATCAGTGTCGATGACCGTGTACCCCTCGACATATCGAGTGTCAACGCCCGCATGAACCTCACCAGTTGGGGCATCACCCCCAACCCCGACGGCAGCATGAACCCCGTCTATGAACTCCCCCTGACGCAGGCCATGATCGAGGAGATGAAGAAAGACTCGTCGATCGAGCAGATAGTTGAAGAGCCCGGATTCCTGGGCGGACAGACCTACCCGCTGGTAGCCTCGAACACCTGGACCCGCTCGGACTACGGCCCCGTGTGGATTCCCAAGAAGGGTGCCACCCTCAAACTCACCCTCGAAAACCTGCCCATCTACGAGCGGCCCATTGTTGCTTATGAGCACAACACCCTGCAAGTGAAGGATGGAAAAATCTATATCAACGGCCAGGAGACCGACTCCTACACCTTCAAGATGGACTACTACATGATGCTGGGCGACAACCGCGACAAGTCGGCCGACAGCCGCTACTGGGGCTTTGTACCCGAAGACCACATCGTGGGCAAACCTATGTTTGTATTCCTCTCGCTCGACAAGGACAAAGGTCTGTTCAGCGGAAAAATCCGCTTCAACCGCATGTTCCGGTCGGTCGATAGCCTCGTCAACTAAACGATGAAAAGAGAGACCATACGCACGATTCTCATCACGGTAATCGTCATTATCGCGGTGGTGTGGTCCATTCGCTTTTTCGTGGCCGAACCCTACTGCGTAGCCCCCGGACAGATGGAGAACAGCCTCTTGCCGGGCGACCGCCTGTGGGTCGATAAGTGGTCGTTCCGCTGGGGCAACCGCACCCCGGCCCATCGCGACCTGCTGGTCTTTGCCTTGCCCTCGCTTTACCAAACCCAATCGTCCGTTACCGAGGTGGCCATGGCCCGCTGCATCGGGCTACCCGGCGACACCATCCGCAGCACCGGCAACCGACTGTATATCAACCGACGGGCCGTGGCACAGCCACCCCTCATTCTCGAGGCCTACCTCTCGCCCGACTCGATGAAAAACACCGTCAACCGCATCCTGCGACACGACGGAGCAACCTTTGTCGAGCAAGGAAAAGTGGGCGACAACCGGCTGCTCTTCCTCTCGCGCTACGCCTACGAGAAGGTGCGCCACGAATTGGCACCCGACTCGCTGCTCTACCCGGTATTCCTCAATCGCGACAGCTACGAGATAGAACTCCCCTCCCGGGGAAAATCGATACAGGTCACCCCCCAGAACGCCGAGTGGCTGGCCCGACTCCTCACCCAATACGAGAACCTGCCTGTCACCTGCCGCAACGGGAAAATCTATGAGAACAACCGCGAAGTGACCCGCTGCCGGCTCTCGCAAGACTACTACTGGGTCATCGGCGACAACCGGGCCGGCCTGGCCGACTCTCGCACCTTCGGCCCCCTGCCCCACTCCCTGCTTATCGGTAGAGGGCTGTGGATAGGCTACTCGAGAGACCCGCAAAAACCATTCTGGCAATCGTTCCGCACCGACCGTTTTTTCAAGAAACCGCTATGACCACAGTCTATCTCTCTACTGCCTACTTCGCTCCGGTATCCTACTACATGGCGATGCTCGCCTACGACCGCGTAGTCGTCGAGCAGTGGTGCAACTACACCAAACAGACCTACCGCAACCGCTGCCACATTGCCGGTGCCAACGGAATCCTGTCGCTCTCGGTGCCTGTGGTCAAGCCCGATACCCTCAAGTGCCCCACCCGCGACATACGCATCTCCGACCACGGGGAGTGGCGCCACCTGCACTGGAACGCCATTGCCTCGGCCTATGGCTCGTCGCCCTTCTTCGAGTACTACCAGGACGATATACGACCCTTCTTCGAGAAGCGATACACCTTTCTGCTCGACTTCAACGAAGCGATTCGGCAGATCCTCTGCGATCTCATCGGCATCGCCCCGCACGTGGAATATACCACCCGGTATGCCCAACCCGCTCCCGGCGAAACCGACCTGCGCGAAGCCATCCACCCCAAACGGAATATCGCCGAAACCATACCCTCGATGCACCTCAAGCCCTACTATCAGGTATTTGCCCCCAAATACGGATTCCTGCCCGACCTGAGCATACTCGACCTCCTGATGAACATGGGCCCCGAGTCGATACTTATCCTCAAAGAATCATAAGAATTACTCCTTAAAGAGTTCATTATCGGCTATATTTCTTATCTTTGCCCCTAAATACAAAATAGGCTGCCCATCCGCCCTACCACACCTCTTGTGCAATCGTGACAGAAAAGCAGCACTATCTTGGCTCCATCAAATAGTTAACATTCACATGAGCAGCTACAAATATGCCGAAAATCTGAAAGAGACGGTCAAGAAACTATCCGATTTCCTTTCGCTCGAAGAGTTGCACCACCAGAGTTGCAAGGGAGAGATGCTCCCTTCGGGAAAACAACTGCAAGAGCTCATCGCCCTCTGTCGCTCGCTCATCTTCCCCGGGTTCTACGGCTCTCCCGACGTGAGCGACAAGAACCTGCTCTACCACACCGGTATCAACACCGAGAAACTGTTTGACCTGCTCGTGCAGCAAATCACGGCCGGGCTTCTGTTTGCATCCAACGACCCGCTCGTACATACCGATCCCAAAATCATCGAAGAGCTGGCCGAACAGAAGGCGGTCGATTTCATATCCTATCTGCCCGAAATGCGGCGCATACTCTCGACCGACGTCACCGCCATGTACAACGGCGACCCCGCTGCACAGAGCAAAGCCGAGGTTATCTTGTGCTATCCCGCCATACGGGCCATCTGCAACTATCGCATCGCCCACAAACTGCTCTCGCTGGGCGTGCCCCTCATTCCCCGCATCATCACCGAGATGGCCCACTCCGAGACAGGTATCGACATACACCCCGCCGCCACCATAGGCGAATACTTTGCCATCGACCACGGCACCGGCGTAGTCATTGGAGCCACCTCGATCATAGGCAACCGGGTGAAACTCTACCAGGGTGTCACGCTGGGTGCCCGCAGCTTCCCCCTCGACGAGAACAACAACCCCATCAAGGGAATCGCCCGCCACCCCATCATCGAAGACGATGTAATCATCTACTCCAACGCTACCATACTGGGGCGCATTACCATCGGCAAGGGGGCCGTCATAGGCGGTAACATCTGGGTAACCGAGAATGTAGCCCCCGGCGAACGCCTTGTACAAGCCAAAGCAAAACAGTAAAAAACCTACAATACACACGCGTCGTGAACACCGAAAAATTTGAAATCGTAGCCAAAACCTTCCAGGGCCTCGAAGATGTCCTGGCCGAAGAGATAAAACAACTGGGTGGCGAAAACGTAAAAATGGGTCGCCGGATGGTCTCTTTCACGGGAGACAAAACCTTGCTCTACAAAGCCAACCTGGCCTGCCGAACCGCTCTGAGAATACTCAAACCTATCTATAAGTTCGAAGCCTCGGACCCCGACGAAGTCTATGAAAAGATGAAGGCCTTCCCCTGGGAGACCCTGCTCACACCCGAGACCACCTTTTCGATCGACTCGGTCACCTACTCCGACAGCTTCAAACACTCCAAATTTGTCACCTACCGGGCCAAAGATGCCATCGCCGACTACTTCATGGAGAAGAGCGGCAAACGTCCGTCGGTGCGCCTCAACGGAGCCGAAGTCGTGCTCAACCTGCACATCTCGCACATGAGCTGCACCCTCTCGCTCGACAGCTCGGGCGAGTCGCTCCACAAACGCGGCTACCGGGTGGGACAAACCGAAGCTCCCATCAACGAGGTACTCGCCGCCGGCATGATACTCAAGACCGGCTGGCACGGCGAGAAAGACCTCATCGACCCCATGTGCGGCTCGGGTACCATACTCATCGAAGCCGCCCTCATCGCCACCAACACCTATCCCGGTATCTTCCGCAAGAACTTCGCCTTCGAGCGGTGGAAAGATTTCGACGAAGAGCTCTTCGAAACCCTCTACAACGACGACAGCCACGAGCGTGAATTCACCCACCGCATATACGGCAGTGACATTTCGCCCCGGGCCATCGACATCGCCACCCAGAATATCAAGAGTGCCGGTGTAGCCAAATACATCGATCTCAAAATCATGCCTATCCAGCGATACGAAACCGCTCCCTCGCCCGAGGGAATACTCATCACCAACCCGCCCTACGGCGAGCGCATCTCGTCGAGCGACCTGCTGGGCCTCTACGAGTCGATAGGCAACCGGTTGAAACATGTGTTCAAGGGATACGACGCCTGGATCATCAGCTACCACAAGGAGTGCTTCGACCGGATAGGGTTGAAACCCTCGGTGAAAATCGACCTCATGAACGGAGCGCTCGAGTGTGAATATCGCAAATACGAAATCTTCGACGGACGCTACAAGGAGTTCAAAGGCGAAGGACGCAATCTCGACAAACAACGCTACGACTCGCCCCGACGCCACCACGACTCGCATGAAAGCTCGCCCTACAACCGGCGCAAAAGCTTCGGCAACCGTCGTGACGAACGTCCCGAACGCAAAGACTGGAACGAACGCAGAGACCGAAACGAACAGGGCGAACGTCCTGCTTTCCGCCCGGGCTTCAAACCCAAGGGACGTCCCTTTGAGCACCGCGACCGATTCAATGCCGAAGGCGAAAAACCCAAACGGCTGCACGGCGACGAAGCCTTCCAGAAGTTCGTCACCTTCAAGCAACCCTCGATCAAACCCAACGACGAGGCTAACAAACCTCAAGAACCAGAGACCGATAAACAAGATTAATACCTAAAAACGACTATCATGAATATATTGCTGTTAGGCTCGGGAGGACGCGAATGTGCCCTGGCCTGGAAACTGAAACAAAGCCCCAAAACCGATCACCTCTTCATCGCTCCCGGTAATGCCGGGACTGCCGCCATAGGAACCAACGTGGATATTGCGGCAACCGACTTCGATTCGCTCGGCCGGTTTGCTGTCGAAAATCACATCGACATGGTGGTCGTTGGTCCCGAAGACCCCCTGGTAAAAGGCATATACGACTACTTCGTCTCGCACGACGAACTGAAACATATCCCCGTCATAGGTCCCTCGCAAGAGGGTGCCCGCCTCGAGGGCAGCAAAGAGTTTGCCAAGGGCTTCATGATGCGTCACCACATTCCCACGGCTCGTTACCAGAGCTTCACCCGCGAGAACCTCGACGCCGCATACGCCTTCCTCGACAGCCTCAAAGCCCCCTATGTGCTCAAGGCCGACGGCCTGGCAGCCGGCAAAGGCGTGCTCATCATCGACAACCTGCAAGAGGCCAAGGAGGAGTTGAAACAGATGCTCGACGGCATGTTTGGCAATGCCAGCAAGACGGTCGTTATCGAAGAGTTCCTCTCGGGTATCGAGTGCTCGGTATTCGTACTCACCGACGGCAACGACTACCGCATACTGCCCGTAGCCAAAGACTATAAACGCATAGGCGAAGGCGACACCGGCCTCAACACGGGCGGCATGGGTGCCGTTTCGCCCGTACCCTTTGCCGACGCTGCCTTCATGAAGAAGGTCGAAGAGCGCATCGTAAAACCCACCATCGAGGGATTAAAGGAGGAGAAGATCACCTACAAGGGATTCATCTTCCTGGGACTCATCAACGTGGGCGGCGAACCCATGGTAATCGAGTACAACGTGCGCATGGGCGACCCCGAAACCGAGGTGGTGATGCTGCGCATCCAGTCCGATCTGGTCGAACTGCTCGAAGGGGTAGCTCAAGGCAACCTGCGTAAAAAGGAACTTGTCGAGGATCCCCGCTGCGCCGTTACCGTCATGCTGGTATCGGGCGGCTATCCCGGACACTACGAGAAGGGCAAGGAAATCACCGGTCTCGACCGGGTTACCGACAGTATCCCCTTCCATGCCGGCACGGCTTTCAAAGATGGTAAAATCGTAACCAACGGCGGACGCGTCATTGCCCTCAGCTCCTATGGTGCTACCAAGGAAGAGGCCCTGGCCAACTCGTTCAAGAGTGCAAAGACAGTTTCGTTTGAGGGTAAATATTTCCGTTCCGATATCGGTGCCGATCTCTGAAACGATGAATCTGAAACTGTTCATAAGCGGTAAAACTACATCGGTCTGGTGGATTATTCTCTACCTGGCCGGTGTCTATTTTGCCGGTCGGGCAGGCATTGCCGCACCCATCGATCCTCAGGGGGGACTACTCCTGCCCGAAGCCGGAGGGTGGCTGCCCCCTACCCTGCTCAACCAGCTCGTCAACAGTCTGCTCATACTCCTGGGCGGAATACTGTTGTTGCGCATCAACAACCGCTTCTCCCTCATCCAGAAACACACCCTGCTGCCGTTTATCTTCTTCCTGCTCTTCGAGCTCGCCACCCCGTCACTCACGCTATTGGGTAACGGCAATATCACGGCCGTGGTGATGCTGTTGCTGTTCATGATCTTTTTTCAATCCTATCAATTGGAAAAGGCCCAACCGGCTTTCCTCATTTTCGGAGCTCTGGCTCTGTGCACCCTCTTCTGCACCCGGTTCGCCTACTTCGTACCCCTGTTTCTCATAGGTTTCTTCCAGATAAGATACCTGTCGGTAAAGTCGCTTTTGGGAGCCCTCATCGGGTTCATCACCCCCTTCTGGATAGCCGTGGGAATCGACCTCATTCCCTTGGAGCAACTCAAAATGTTGTTGCCCCGTTTCAGCCTGGTCCTGCCCCAGACACTGCCCTACGAAAATCCTCAATTCTGGATTATCGTTTTAACGGCTCTCCTGGGCCTTTTCTCGGGTACGACAATGCTCTATACCACTTTCAACGAGAAACGCCAAATACGGGCCTATAACGGCTTCATAAACCTGCTGTCGATCTATGCAGCCATCCTGCTCCTGCTCGATTACCACAATTATCTCTATTACCTGCCCCTGCTCAATGCGGCGGTAGCCATGCAGGCGGCCTTCTTCTTTACCAACAACGGCGGGCGCAAACCGGTAGTGATTTCGTTTTACCTCATACTCGTCCTTTACATCGCACTGTTCATATGGAATTTATTGCCAGCTTAAGCGAATGGGGGTATCTGGGACTCTTCACCGCCGCCTTTCTGGCCGGCAGTATTCTTCCTTTCAGCTCCGAAGTGGTTTTGGGTCTGCTGCTGATGGCCGGATACGACCCTTGGGGCTGTGTGATATCGGCTACACTGGGCAACTGGCTGGGTGGGGTCACCTGCTACTACATAGGTTATCTGGGTAAATCAGAATGGATTCACACCTACTTGAAAATATCAGAGGAGAAACTGTCCAAGATGCAGCACTTTCTCAAAGGGAAAGGTTCTCTCTTCGGGTTCTTTGTCTTCATACCCGTTATCGGCGACATCATAATCGTGGCCCTGGGTCTGCTGCGAGCCAACCCCATAGGGACACTACTCTCGATGATGGCCGGAAAATTCTCGCGTTACTATCTGGTAGTTATCGGTGTCAACTACTTGAAAGAGTGGTTTCCCAACCTTTTCTAATCTGCAAGTTGCCAATAACTGTCGTCTTGAAGCAGGCGTGTAACAGCCCTGCGTATGGACTGAAAGGCAAACTCTTCGGGGCGAATCTCATCGCGCGACAGCCAGAAACACGACTCCACGTCGTCGTGTGCCGCCAGATGATCAAATGCCTCATCGCTTCGGCAAAGGAAAAAGAGATCCATCGTGTGCACGTCGAATCCCGAATAGCGATACACGTTGGGATAGGAATATAAATACTGCATCCGGCTGGGTTTCCAACCAATCTCTTCCGAGAGCTCCCGCACGACAGCCTCCTCGGCCGTCTCGCCACACTCGGTAAACCCTCCGGGCAGATCGAGCATACCTTTCGACGGCTCAAAAGCCCGGCGACAAACCAGCAACCGCGACTGCCGGTCCATGACAAAGGCGGCTACCGAAGCCTTGGGATTGAGATAATAGACAAAGCCACAATCTTCACAACGCTTCGACGAAGCATCGTTCTCAACAAAACGGTGCGACCCGCATCGCGGACAATATTCAAACAGATGCAGCGGATGCATGACTCCTACCCCCTCTCGTTTAATTGACCACCAATATCTTGGTGACTACTCCCGATTGCTTCCCCGTGGCACTCGACGAAGCGAATACCAGATAGACACCGGTCTTTACCCGATTACCATTGCGGTCGCGACCGTCCCACGAAATTTGACCACCGTTGGAATAACCCTCGAAAAAGAGGTTCCCGGCCGTGTCGGTAATCTTCACCAGGCTGTTGTCCATCAATCCCGTGACCGATATCCACCCTTCGTAGTCGGGGCGTACCGGATTGGGAAAAGCATACACGCTGCTGTAGTCTTCAGATGCCTGAACGGCATCAGACCGATAGGCAGCCAAACCGCTGGTGGTGCCTACATAAGCCACACCCGTTACCGGATCGACCACTACCTCGGTCACATAGTCCGAAGGCAATTTACTGTTTTCGGCCGTGAAGTGTTGCAGCACCTCCGACCCGTCGGCACTCACCACATACAATCCCGACTCCTGCGTACCTATCCACTTGCGATTGGCACCATCGACAAAGATGTCGGTAATGTTGATATTCTGCAACAGATAGTCGGCATTGTTGGTACCGTCGTTTCGGGCAATCTTTATTCGTGTACAGCGGAAGTTGTCGTTGAACACGTTGTTGGGATTGGTTACCACAATGGGCCCCGACGAAGTTCCTATCCACAACTGGCCGTTGTTATCCTCGGCGATACAATTGTAGTAATTGGGCGTAAAAGTACTGTTGTCCTGATCGGTAAACGAAACCATTTTCTTGGTTCTATCGTCGGCCGTCGTGTTGTAGGTTCCCTTGTCATCGAAGGCAAAGATATGGCCGGGCCAATTGCCATAAACCACCCACTTGTATTTGGAGTGCTTGGGTATGAGTATCTTGGCATACTTGTTATTGGCGATATCGGGATACTTGAACTGATACCAGTCGGCTACGGTAAGCTCGTCGGTACTCTTCGACAATTTCGATTTGGGCAACATGCTCACACCCACATCACCCAAATGGGTGACCCACAGATTACCTTCTCCGTCAAAAGCGATGGAGGGCACACTGATTACCCAATCCAGATACTTTGTAAACGGAGAATTTTCGGTGGTGTAATGACCTACACACTTGTTATCGGTAAACTTATACATCCCTTCAAACCAAGTACCTATGAAAAAAGTATTGGGATCGTTGGGGTCAAAAGCCATATTGTAGCTCGAATACAGTATAGCCGAATGATGGTAATTGACCAAAGGCACTTCGCCTAAATCGAGAATAGTCCAGCTGTTCTGGTCCAGCACACTTATGCGGGTCTTCACATACTCATCCTCGATACCCCGGCGAGGTCCCGTATTGCTGACATACAACTTGTTGTCATGGATAAGCAGATTCCAGGGGTCCGACACATTCAACACATTGGGCATGAACGGCTCCTTGAGCATCGTTACAGCTCCTTTTTCCATCTTGAAATGGCACAACCCCGATTCTCCCAAGGCCCATATCGACTGATCTTTTTCATACGACGAGGTCTCCACATTCACCAGATATTCCGATGTATTCTGGAAATTGAAAATATTGTTATACTGTATCTTCCCGTCCACAATATCGGGTTTACAGAAAGCCACATACACAAAGCCTCTCAAAACAAAGCTATCGTAGTATTTATCGACATGTATCACACCCAGGTTCAATGTGCCCAACAAAGGCAATCCACTCTGTTGCAGATCATAGAAATGAAGTATGCCTCCCTTACTGTAAAACAGATACTTATCGTTGAATGGCAACAACTCATATATGACGCCATCGACCGTATCGAGTACGGTCCAGTTCGACAGGTTGTATTTAACGGCGTCCTTTTCTATGTAGTAAATCGATTCTCCCGTTACCAGGAACCAATACTTGTTGCAGGCACCCACTTTCGTGATTTTCTTTCCATAGTTATACGACTCGCTCACCTCATACTTTTCATCGTTGAGCACAACGATGCCAAAGTCGGTAGCCATATAGATGCGGTTGTCATAGAATTTTACATCGTTGATGGTCTTCGAGGTAGTCATAATCGCATTCTTGATATCGGGTATGTTATACACTTTCCCGTTGTCATAGAGAAGATCCACATTCGAGTTGGCATACACTACCACCAGATAATTCTTGTCGTAGTTGTAATAGATGCCCGACACCTCTATATCGTTGAGCTTGTTGTTTTTGTTGTAGGCCTCTATCTCTTCGGTCTCCTTATCGAAGCAAAAGAGCGAAATACCCGATATGTAATAGACCCGGTCCTGGGTATCTATCACTTTTACGGGATCGCCCAATGATGAGTAGATTTGCCAATCGCCCACAGCCAGTTGTGCTCGCGTCAAGAACGTGAGCGACAGTGCGACAATGGCTATTAAAGCCGATATTCTCTTTGACATATGAAATCGATTATAATGTGTTTAAAAACTCCGACAACTTTTTCACGGCCCGAGCCCGATGACTTATCCTGTTTTTCTGCTCCTCTCCCATTTGGGCAAAGGTCTCGTCGTATCCCTCGGGGATGAATACCGAATCGTATCCAAAGCCCGACTCTCCCCGACGTTCGTCTGTGATTCTGCCCTCTATCTCGCCATAGAAAATATGCTCCTTACCGTCAAGGATCAAGGCGATGCAGGTGATGAAACTGGCTCTACGGTCTAATCGTCTATCCAGATTGGAGAGCAACTTGTCGATATTCCGCTCCGAGTTGGCCGGCTCGTCCGCATATCGGGCCGAATAGACGCCGGGGGCGCCGTTCAGAGCCACAACACACAACCCCGTATCGTCGGCAAAACAATCGTAACCATACTTCTCTTTGATGTAACGGGCCTTTTGCAAGGCATTACCCTCAAAGGTATCGGCCGTCTCGGGTATCTCGTCGTGACAATCGATATCGTTCAAACTGAGTATCTCTATCTTGTCACCTACAATAGCCGATATCTCCTCCAACTTATGCTTATTATTCGTGGCAAAAACCAGTTTCATAGCATTCATCCATTTTTTTGTAAAAACAAGAGTGCAGCCAAATTTCCATGCAAACAAAAATTCAACTGCCCTCCCCTATTTATGTATAACGATAAATATCCCTTTTTATTTTAGATACTTATCTGTGATAAAAATCATAGTTTGTCGATTTCGACCTTTTTCAAAAACCATCCTTAAATCAAGTCTTTATCTTGTCAAAACCCTCACCATAGACTCCCACAACATTCGATTGCGATATGAAGGCTTTGGGGTCTATCGATTTAATAAGGCGGAATATCTTTACCGATTCGTTACGCTTGGCCAGAATCATCAGCACCTTCTTGGGTTGTTTGGAATACCATCCCATACCCTCGATTACGGTTACTCCCCGGTGTATGTCCTGGTTGACATGCGTAGCTATCTCTTCATACTTGTCGGACAAAATCAAGATCTGTACCGACTGACGCTTACCATTGATGACCATATCCATCGTATAGCTCATCACACCCATCACCACATAACCGAAGATCATCTTCTCTATGCTGTGAAACAGTACATACGAGCTGGCAATAATCAAGAAGTCGATATACATCATCATCTTGGCAAACGATATGTTTTTGTACTTGTTGACGATGGCGGCAATGATATCGGTACCTCCCGTACTACCGTTCGATACAAATACCAATCCCACACCCACACCACACATGATACCACCGATGATGGCCGACATGAAGGGCTGCTCTTCTACCAGGGAACCGGGTATGAACTCGGGCAATATACCCAGGAAGAACGAACACATAAATACACTGAAAATGGTACGCACAAAGAACTTAAGCCCCAGTATCTTGATGGCAGCCAACAACAACACTACGTTGATAGTAAAATAAGATGCCGATACCGGTATCTTCGTTCCATAATAGATTAAGGCCGCTATACCGGTCACACCGCCGGTCGTTATCTCGTTGGGCAACAAGAATCCTACCCACCCCAACGCATACAACAACAAACCGAATATGATGACCATATAGTCTTTTACGACATACAATATACTGTTAAAAGGCAATCGCATATTACTCTTTTTTCTGTTTCTAAACTATTTACTCTTCCTTATTATTTCGGGGTTATGATTAAAAATATCCATGTCCGCTACTCGGTTCACGAACATGGATATGATTTTTTTCAAATAACTACATTCACAATCTTGTTGGGTACCACGATAATCTTTTTGGGTGTCTTTCCCTCGAGCCATCGGGCCGACGACTCATGGTTGAGTACCAACTGCTCGATCTCTTCACGCGAAGTACCTGCCTTGATTTCGAGACTGAAACGGGTCTTACCGTTGAACGAAATGGCATACGTTACCACATCCTCTTTCAGATAATCCTCGTTCCACTCGGGCCATTGGGCGTCGCACACCGTCTGTTCGTGACCCAACTCGTGCCACAGCTCTTCGCTGATGTGCGGAGCAAAGGGTGCCAACAGCACGACAATCTTCTCGAGCATCTGTTTGTTGCGCGATTTGAGGGCGGTCAACTCGTTTACACAAATCATGAAGGCACTTATCGAGGTATTGTACGAGAAGTTCTCTACGTCCCACGATATCTTCTTGATGAGTTTGTGTACCGACTTCAACTCCTCTTTCGTAGGCTCAACATCCTGAACGGCCAGCTTGTCGCCCTGGTAGAAGAGATTCCAAAGTTTTTTCAAGAAACGGTGCACACCGTCTATACCGTTGGTATCCCACGGTTTGCTCTGCTCGATGGGACCCAGGAACATTTCATACAGACGCAACGTATCGGCACCATATTTCTCAACGATATCGTCGGGATTTACCACGTTAAACATCGACTTCGACATCTTCTCCACGGCCCAGCCGCATATATATCTACCGTCGTCTTCCAAAACAAATTCGGCCGTGGCAAACTCGGGACGCCATTTCTTGAAGGCCTCGATATCGAGCACGTCGTTGCTCACGATATTTACATCGACGTGGATGGGTGTGGTATCGTAGTCTTTCTTCTTGTTGAGCGATACAAACGTGTTGGTATCTTTGATACGATACACAAAGTTGGAGCGTCCCTGTATCATACCCTGGTTGATCAGTTTCTTGAAAGGCTCGTCCTCACAAACTACCCCTTTGTCGAACAGGAACTTGTTCCAGAAACGACTGTAAATAAGGTGCCCCGTAGCGTGTTCGGTACCTCCTATGTAGAGATCGACATTGCGCCAGTACTCGTTGTTCTCTTTCGATACCAACGCCTTGTCGTTGTGAGGATCCATGTAACGCAGATAGTAGGCCGACGAACCGGCAAAACCAGGCATCGTACACAACTCCAGCGGATAGTGGTCTTCGGTCTCCCAGTTTTTGGCACGTCCCAACGGGGGTTCACCGCTCTCGGTAGGCAGGAATTTGTCCACCTCGGGGAGTTTCAAAGGCAATTTGCTTTCATCGAGCATATAGGGCATACCCTCTTTGTAATAGACCGGGAAGGGTTCACCCCAATAACGCTGACGACTGAAGATGGCATCGCGCAAACGATAGTTCACCTTCACCCTACCAATGCCCTTCTCCTTGATAAATTTCTTGGTAGCGGCAATGGCGTCTTTCACCTCCATGCCGTTCAGATCAAGACCGTTGCCACACGAATTGATCATCTTGCCCTCCTTGGCATCGAAACTCTCTTCCGATACATCACAACCCTCGATCAACGGAATGATAGGCAGGTCGAAATGTTTGGCAAAGGCATAGTCGCGACTGTCGTGTGCAGGAACGGCCATGATGGCTCCCGTACCGTAACCGGCCAGTACATAGTCACTTACATAGATGGGAATGTGTTTGTTGTTCAATGGATTGATGGCATAGGCTCCGGTAAAGACACCCGTTACGCTACGGTCCATGAGACGCTCGCGCTCGGTGCGGTGTTTGATACTCTCGAGGTATTTATAGACAGCCTCTTTCTGTTCGGGAGTCACTACCTTTTTCACATATTCGCTTTCGGGAGCCAGTACCATAAAAGTTACCCCGAAGACCGTATCGGCACGAGTAGTGAATATAGTAAATTCGACATCCGAACCGACCACCTTGAATTGCATCTCGGCTCCCTCCGAACGTCCTATCCAGTTCTTCTGCGTCTCCTTGAGCGAATCGGTCCAATCGATTTTATCGAGACCATCGAGCAACTGTTGGGCATAAGCCGATACCCGCAGGCACCATTGGCGCATCACCTTCTGTTCCACGGGATATCCGCCTCGTATCGATACTCCCTCGCTCACCTCGTCGTTAGCCAGCACGGTACCCAGTTTGGGACACCAGTTCACCATCGTGTCGCCCAGATAAGCGATGCGATAATTCATCAACGTCTCCTGCTGCTCTTTTTCGGTTTTGGCCTTCCATTCGTCGGCCGTAAAAGAGAGCTCTTCGCTGCAAGCCACATTCAGCCCTTCGGTACCTTTTGTCTCGAAATGTTTTACCAGTTCTTCTATCGAACGGGCTTGTTGCCTGTCGTTGTCGTAGTAGCTGTTGAACATCTGGATAAAGGCCCACTGGGTCCACTTGTAATACTTGGGATCACAAGTGCTTATCTCGCGGCTCCAGTCGTAGCAGAAACCTATCTTGTCCAACTGTTCGCGGTAACGGTTTATATTCTTCTCGGTCGTGATGGCCGGGTGTTGTCCCGTCTGTATGGCATACTGTTCGGCCGGAAGTCCATAGGCATCGTATCCCATGGGATGGAGCACATTGAAACCTTTCAAACGCTTGTAGCGAGAATAGATGTCAGATGCAATATATCCCAGCGGGTGACCTACGTGCAAACCGGCACCCGAAGGGTAGGGGAACATATCCAATACATAGTATTTGGGTTTGTCCTTATTTTCTGTGACTTGGTAAATGTGGTTCTCTTTCCAGTACTTCTGCCACTTTTTCTCTATTTCTTTGAAATTATATTCCATGATGAACAATATGATAGGTAAAATTTTGTATTACTCTTTTCTCTTAAATTCCCAACGAAGCCGATATGTCGAGCATGCGTCGTATGGGTTTGATAGCCTCCCGGGCTATGGCTTCATCGACTACGATTTCGGGTAGCTCATACTTGAGGGTATTGTACAACTTTTTCATCGTATTCAATCGCATGAAGTTACACTCGCTGCAACCGCAACTACTTGCGTCGTCGGGAGGAGCAGGAATAAACTCCTTGTCGGGATTGCTTTTTTTCATCTCATGCAAGATACCCGACTCGGTGGCTACAATAAACCGCTTGCACGACGATTGGGTAGCAAAGCGCAGCAAAGCTGCCGTCGAACCCACCTTGTCGGCAATAATCAATATCTCGCGTTTGCACTCGGGATGAGCCAGCAACAAGGCATCGGGGTACTGCTTTTTCAAGGCTACAATCTTCTCGAGCGAGAACTGCGAGTGTACATGGCAGGCACCGTCCCACAACAACATGTGACGACCCGTTACGCTGTTGATATAGTTACCCAAATTCTTGTCGGGACCGAAAATAATCTTTTCATCGGCCGGGAAACTCTCTACAATCTGTTTGGCGTTCGACGAGGTCACCACTACATCGGTGTGTGCCTTTACGGCTGCCGAAGTGTTTACATACGATATCACCTTGTAACCGGGATGTTGTTTCACAAACTCGGCAAAACGGTCGGCGGGACAGCTGTCGGCCAGGGAACATCCGGCATTCACATCGGGGATGAGTACCTTTTTGTCGGGACAGATAATCTTGGCCGTCTCGCCCATGAAGTGTACTCCGCAAAGCACCAGAATCGAAGCATCGGTTTTGGCAGCCCATTGGGCCAGGGCCAACGAGTCGCCTACATAGTCGGCAATATCCTGTATATCGCCCGACTGGTAATAGTGGGCCAATACAACAGCATTCTTCTCTCGTTTCATCCTTTCGATTTCGGCTACCAGATCTACACCTTCGGGAACAGGCATATCCACATAACCTTTGGAGATATCTACATCGAACATATATATATTCCTTTTTATTTTTTAATTTAAAATCTTTATTGTTGATGATAATAGGCTGTTGATAGCAAGGATAACTTCTTGTTAAAAGAGTTGCTTTTTATCTTATCAACCTCTTGTAGTCTGTTATCCTGATGTTGTCAATGACATTATATTTTTATAATGAGCTCTTTAACCTCCTTATCAACGCCTTGTTTACAAATTGCAAAGTTAATAACTTTATTCTATTTGTATGATTGATAAATAGATATTTTGAGGTGGATATGTCAACTAAAAACTTGTTGGTTTATTATTTGTATTTTCGTGATGACGTGCTGTATAACCATAGTTTTGTGATTTCAAAATTTTGAATCACTTTTTATACCTCCTTTTTATAACGCATTATCCACACTTATCGACACACTTATTCACGACGTTGTTGACGGGTAGAGCAGGGTAGTGTGGATTGTAGTTATCGAGTAGATATATTATCTTTGTATGCGCTTGCAAATAGGGTAGTTTTATGAAGAAAAAGAGTATTCTCGACTTGAAGCGAGTTTCGCAGGAAGAGTTTAAACACCTCGAAAAGATACCTTTGGTGGTGATTCTCGATAATGTGCGCAGTCTCAATAACATTGGATCGGTATTTCGCACGGCCGACGCTTTCAAGGTAGCCTGCATATATCTTTGCGGCATCACGGCTACGCCGCCTCATACCGATATACACAAGACGGCACTGGGTGCCGAGGATAGTGTCGATTGGATTTATGAGCAAGATACCTGTACTGTTGTTGATAAGTTGTTGGCCGACGGTTATGAGGTCTATGCCATCGAGCAGGTAGAGGGGAGTATAAGCCTCACCGACATCGAGTTGGACAAGAGTAAACACTATGCCGTTGTGTTGGGCAACGAGGTAAAGGGTGTGCAGCAGTCGGTGGTAGATAAGTGTACGGGCAGTATCGAAATACCTCAATTCGGGACCAAACATTCATTGAATGTATCGGTAACCGCCGGTTTGGTGATTTGGGACTTTTTCAAGCAACTGGGACTATAACGAGCCCTGTTCTACCAGGATACAGATACGCTCGATTGTCTTGTCTCTCCCCTCGGGTTGCCAATCGGTCTTGAGCGAGGCACCAAACATCTTACCGAAGAATTGCCAGAAGTTGGCTCTGAAACTACCCAAAAAAGCCTTTATCAACTCATAGGACGATTGGTTACATTCCCTGTTAATCAGCTTGATAAGCATCTTACCTTGTGATAAGGTAAACTTTTTCAACACGGGTTTGTATTGTTTGAACACCTCTTTTTCCATGCGTTTCATATGTTCTTCGCGAGCCTTATCGTCGGGGAGAGTCTCCATATATTCATAGGTTTCTATGAAGATGGCGTAAATCAATTTGGCATAGGGTAGAGTCTTTTTCACGTCGCGCACGGTTTTCCAGTAAAATTTTTCCTCCTTCTTGTTTTTGAATTTCTCGGGGGGAAATACATAGAAGGTGCGCAAGCCTATCATGCGTACCGTATCGTTATCGATGATTACCCGATAGAAATGTTTATAAGCCGGATGTTCCTCCTGGAATACCTGTGCTCGAAGAGACGGAACTACCAGAAAGAGAAAAAGAAACAATATGTACCATCCTCTTTTCATCGGGTACAAATGTAAACCATTCGATTTTTTAATAACTATTTTTTTGCAATAATTATATTATTCACATCTGTTTATAGTGTATGTGAACAAAGTGTAAATAACTTGTGTATAAACCTGTTTATTTAAAGTGAATAGTTTGATAATTAATTATTTATGAATTGTTGATAAGTATGGAATTGATAGTGTTTGAAGTGTTGAAATCTCGTGGATAAACTGTTGGTATGGACTTTTGAGCCGGGTTAACTACCTCTCTTTGTGCCGTAAGTTGAAATCTTGTCGATAGCTATGTTAAATTATATTATAAATAATTGATATACAATATATTAATAGATATAAACAGACTGTGAATAGAGACAAAAGAGCAACATATATTTTACTGAAAACTCATGGTTGAATAGGAGATAAATTTTACTTTTGCAGATAAAAGGAACTTTGTTATGCAAACGGTATTATTTCATGAAATCATTTACGGGCCGGTACACAGCCGCCGCTTGGGCATCTCGTTGGGTGTGAATCTGCTGCCTACCGATGGTAAATTGTGCTCGTTTGACTGTGTCTATTGCGAGTGCGGATACAACGCACAGGGAGCTGGTAAGAGCGGATTACCTTCGGCCGACCAGGTGGAAGAGGCGTTGAAAACGCGTTTACAAGCCATGCACGGTGCCGGTGAGAAACTCGATGTGATTACCTTTGCCGGTAATGGCGAACCTACGTTGCACCCCCAATTCGAGCAGATCATAGATACGACGCTCTATTTGCGCGACCACTATTATCCCGAGGCCAAGATAAGCGTGCTTTCCAATGCGACCCGTATTCACACCGAATCGGTATTCAGGGCTCTGAACCGGGTCGATAACAATATACTCAAGCTCGATTCGCTGCGTCCCGAGACGGTGGCGCTGATCGACAACCCCAACGACAGCCATTTCGACGTGAACCGGGTGGTGTGCGATTTGAAGCGTTTTTCGGGTAATGTAATCGTGCAGACCATGTTTCTGCGCGGCAGGCACAACGGGAATCGCATCGACAATACCGTCGAGGAGGAACTTGCACCCTGGTTAGAGGCTCTGCAATACATTTCGCCTCGCTCGGTGATGATTTATACCATTGATCGCAAAACGCCCGAGGAATCGCTCGAAAAGGTCTCTCGCGAAGAGTTGGAGCAGATTGCCTCCCGGGTGCGTGAGCTGGGCCTCAAGGTTTCGGTTTCGGCCTGACATTTACATACGATATAGCCAAGATACAAGAAAACCCGGTGCAAATGACTTGCACCGGGTTTTCTTGTGCTGTAATAGGGCGGTCGTTTTTACTTCACGACTACCTTTTTACTTTGCGTCGAGTTTGCGTTATGAACTTTTACTATGTATATGCCTTGGTTAAGGTTCAGGTCTTTTTCATTGATTACACGGCCTTCCCACACGAGGCTACCGCTTGTCGAATAGATTTGAGCCATGGCATCGTCGGCTACAATCTTGATAGTGCCGGGCAGGCTCCATACTTTTATGCCGTTGGTTTCGGTTTCGTCGATACCCGATGCGTCGGCAAACTCGGCGGTTACCACCGAAGCCATCTTCACGACAAACGAGCCGTTGGTTACACTCACGCCGTTTACCCAGAGATTTTTCAATCCATAGCCGCTTTCGGGCAGGGGAGTGACGGTTACGGTAGTGTTTTTGGTCACCTTGTCGCCCGAGTTTACCACCTGGTTATCGGCATTGCGCAGTTCCAGTGTACCGTTTTCCGAGGGTTCGATAGTGATGTAAGCCTCGTTGCATCCGCTACCGTCGCCGTCGATAGATACTTTCCACCCCTTTTTCGTAGCGATGGAGGTTTCGCTGGTCCCGGCTTCATTCTCATTGTTGATACCGGCAATGAAGAGGTTTACATTGGTAGGCGTTGTGGCACAAACGGGCAGGTGATAGTAGAGGTCGTTGAGTTCGCAAGCCGTCATACCGTTGCCCGAGCACTCGATATAGTTCAGCTTCGTGTTGTTCGACAGGTCGATGGGGTCGAGTTGGTTACCGTCGCAGAAGAGACGCTCGAGCTCGGTATTGGCCGAGAGGTCGAGGGTGGTGAGCTGGTTGTTCGAGCAGGTGAGCCGCACCAGTTTCGTGTTGTGGGTCACATCGAGCGAGGTCAACCCGCTGTTGCTGCACTGCAACTCTTGCAGCTCGGTGAGCATGCTCACGTTGATCGAACCCAGTTGCGAGTTGTTCTGCAAGTCGAGTAACATCAGTTTGGTGTTGTTGGCCAGGGTTACGGTCGAGAGCGAGTTGTTCTTTATGACAGCCTCTTCGAGCAGGGTGTTCTTCGACAGGTCGAGCGAAGTGAGGTCGCAGTTGTAGCAGGTGAGCGAGAAAAGCTTCGTATTGTTCGACAGGTCGAGGGTACCTATTTCGTTGTAAGAGCAGTCGAGTTTACCCAATTCGGGGTTCTTCGAGAGGTCGAGGGCCGTGATATTGGTCCAGTAGCAGTCGAGGGTAGCCAGTGTGGCGTTGTGGGTTACATCGAGCGACAGCAGGTCGTTTTCGGAGCAGTCGAAGTAGTCGATGAGACCGGTGATGCGCACGGTTGTGCCTTTGGAGTTTCCTTCGAGGCGTACAATTGACTCGTTGTCGATGGTCATGGTTTCGATTTCGCCGTTACCCCAATCGACTTCCACTTCGGTCTCGGGATCGATACCGCTGATACCAAACGAGAGCGGCGTGTTGTTTTCTACTCCTACAGATATGTAGTTGTTGGCGGCAATGGGAATGAATACGGCCGAAACCGTTACATCGCTGGTAGCGGCAAATATGTTGCCGTTGATGCGTTGTCCGTTGATTTCGTAGTAGCGCAGTTGATAACCTTCGGCCGGCGAAGCGGTGATATAGGTAGGTACACCCGATTCGAGCGTGTTGTTTTCGACAGCGTGCAGTTCGTGCGAAACCAGGTCGGGTTGCGAGAGGGTGATGGTACCCATTTCGGAGGGTACGATAGTAGCCGTCACTGTGCCACAGGCAGCACTGCCGTCGCCCGTTACATCGACGGTCCATTTCAGCTCGGTAGCGATAGAGGTTTCGCTGGTCTCGGCATTGCTGCCTTCGAGCAGCAGGTTGGGGTAGGGACTTGTCTCTTCCAGACCCGAGAGAGTCTGGTACATGTAGTTGAGGCTGCAAGGCGTCATGCCTGCATTGTCGCGGATATCGATGGTGTTGATACCTTGGTTATAGTAGAAGTCAAGGAAGGTGAAAAGGTTGTTCTGTCCCCAGAATTTCTGCAGATAGCTATTCTGACTCAAGTCTATCTCGGTGAGTTTGTTGTTGCTGCATTTGAGCGATTTCAACCGGGGCATGTTCGATACGTTCAGTTTGGTCAGCTGATTGCCGTCGCACGAGAGGTTGGTAATGTTGCTGTTGGCCGAGAGGTCGAGGCTCTTTATCTGGTTGTTGCTGCAAACGAGATCCATCAGCTCTGTGTTGATAAATACGTTCAGCTCGGTCAAGTAGTTGTCGTTGCAGTAGAGTTTCTCGAGCTTTTCGTTTTTAGTGAGGTCGAGCGATTGGATGTAGTTGTAACGTACATCGAGTTGTTGCAGTTCAGTCAGTTTGGTCACGTCGATTTCCATCAGCGAGTTGCCCTCCAGATTGATGTAATAGACATTGGGGCAACCCGACAGGTCGATAGCGCTCAAATCGTTGTTGTAAGCCGTAATCGATTCCAAGGCACTGCCTTCGCTGGGGAGTATAATGGTGGTAATGGCTCCCCGTTCGTCGGGATCGGATGTATCGGTTTTGTCGTACCGGCAGTTGAGGTTTCTCAGTTTCTTGTGTTCCGAGAGGTTGAGAAACATCAACTGAGGGTTGTTGTAGCAGTTGAGCGTTTCGAGGTTCAAGGCTCCCGAAATGTCAAGGTCGGTGCGTGCTATTTCATTGCGGTAGCAATCGAGGGTAGTGAGCTCGGGCTCGTTGACGATCGAGATGGAGGTTACGTGGGCTTCGGAACAGTCGAACGAACGCATGGGCGAGAGCACGCGTATCGTGTCGCCTACTTGATTGCCGCTTACGCTGCGTGTCCACATACCGTCCACGGTATATTCTTTTTGAATACCGTCGCCCCAATCGACGATTACTTGACCGTCTGTGGCTACGGGTGTAGGATAGAATGTAAATTCACTGCCCAATTCAAGCGAGGTAGTGATTTTTATTTCGCCCCATGCCTGTGATGCACTCAACAAGAGGCATAAAGAGAAGAGGAAAGTTGTAAATTTTTTCATACGATTTGTTTTGTTTTAGTCTTCAATGTTGGCTGTTTCTGTCGAAATGAAATTGTATAACACAAAAATGAGAAAAAAATAAGAAAATAACAATATGGTGAGCGTTGCTATTTATGAATAAATAAATATTGATAATCAACAGGTTAAAGATTGAAACGTTGCAATTTAACGTTTCGAAAGATTTTCTTCGCCCAAAATGACCATACCCAATCCCTGATCTGAAAAGTTTTGGGGTATTTTTTTCCTGATGCGGGTTCGTTGCGAACGAATTGTTTCGCTGCTGATTCCACGACAGGCCGCACACTCCCGGGTAGAGAATCCCAGTTGAATGAGCGCGCACAGAAAAGCATCGTTCCCGGTGAGCGGCACTACGTTGGAAAGTTGTTGCAGATAGGGATCGAACATTTTTAATACAACCGTTTGAAAACTCTTTTGTTCGTCATAGCTGAGCGACTCTTTGCCCGAGGTTATTCTCTTGTGCCACTCGGCATAGGTGTTGGTTGCCTTGAAATCGCGGCTGCATTGCTCTCCGGCTTTACGGATGATGTCGATTATCTGCAACTCTCGGTTTTCGTTTTCCTGGGCCCGAGCCTCCTGTTTTTCCCATTTATGGGCAAAGAGCTTTTCGTTGCGGCGTTTCAGGTGGCGGCGGTAGAAGGTGAAGGTGGCTATCGAAAGCAGCAACACGGCCGCTATACACACCGCTATCGAAACTATCAAACGTGTGTGACTCTGCTGTTTCAAATCGGTAGTGATGCGTATGTGTTCCTGACGGTCAATCTGATGCGAGACGGCACTGTTTTCAATCGAGTCGGAGAGGCGATACCCTTCGTGCAGGTAGAAGAATCGGAGAGAGTCGTTTATACCGGCCTCTTCGGGTAGATCGGCCAGTTTGAAGTAGGCCGAAGCCCTTATTGATTTGTCTTTGCTTTGGCTGGCTTGTTCGAGGTAAAACAGGGCCGAGTCGTATTGCTGTTGCAAGGCAAAGAGCTGTCCGCGCACGGCATAGTTGCGCAGGCGTTTCACTTCACTGCGGGTGAGCGACAAGGCTTTTGCATTGTATTCCAGAGCTTTTTCGATATTGTTTCTCTGCTTGTAGGCCGTGGTCAAGTTGTTATAGACCGATGAGCGTTCCTCCCGATTTGCTATCTGGTCGAAAAAACCGAGCGGTTTTTCGAAGTAGTACAGTGCACTGTCGCGGTCTTTGTAGAGGTAGTAATATTTGCCCATACCCCGGTAGGCCTGTGACAGATTGCTTTTGTCGGCCAGGCTCTGTGATGCCTGTATAGCCTGCGAGTAACTCTCCTGGGCTGTTTCGTAGATATTGTAGTCGAGAAGTAGATCGCCCAAGTGGTTGTAGATTTTTCCTTTTAATTCTTGATTTTGGGTTCCTGACAGTTGTTTCAGAGCCTGGTGATACAGGATTAAGGCCGAGTCGGGAATATGTTGCTCCTCCATCTTCACACCTTGTCGATAGAGCATTTCGGCTCGCTCGGAGTGGTATCGGCTGCACGAAACCGACAAGAATAACAGAGATAAAATGAATAGAAAACCTCGCCTCATTAGACAAAACACACAAATAAGCCCTTCAAAGATAGTAAAAGGTGCGTGTAGAGGCAAGTGAAAATGAATTTTTCAGATTTGACTATACTCAATCTCGACCTGTCTTGTACAGAGATGGGGGAGAGTAGAGCGTAGTCAAAAGAGAATCAAGTAATAAAAAGACACCCTCGGGAAGGTCTCTCCCGAGGGTGTCTTTTATGTATCGAAAGTCCTTGTTAGTCTTTCAGTTTGGCGCAGATAAACTCGCGGTTCAAGCGGGCGATGTTGGTGAGCGAGATGTTTTTGGGGCACTCGGCAGCGCAGGCACCGGTGTTGGTGCAGTTACCGAATCCCAGTTCATCCATCTTGGCTACCATGGCACGGGCACGGGCAGCAGCCTCTACGCGACCTTGCGGCAGCAGGGCATACTGGCTTACCTTGGCCGATACGAACAGCATGGCCGAACCGTTTTTACAAGCAGCTACGCAGGCACCGCAACCAATACAGGTAGCCGAGTCCATAGCCTCGTCGGCAGCCTCTTTGGAGATGGGAATTGCGTTGGCGTCTTGAGCACCACCCGTGTTGATCGAGATATAACCACCGGCTTGTTGGATTTTGTCGAAGGCACGACGATCGACCATCAGGTCGCGGATTACGGGGAATCCGGCCGAACGCCAGGGCTCTACCGTGATTACGTCGCCATCGTTGAACTTACGCATGTGCAACTGGCAGGTCGTTACGCTGGTGTCGGGCCCGTGGGGGTGTCCGTTGATATAGAGCGAGCACATGCCGCAGATACCTTCGCGGCAGTCGTGGTCGAAAACTACGGGCTCTTTACCCTCGTTGATGAGTTGCTCGTTGAGCAGGTCGAGCATTTCGAGGAAAGAGCTGTCGGTAGATACGTTGTTGAGTTTGTATTCCTCAAATCTACCTTTTTCTTTGGGACCTTTTTGGCGCCAAATCTTCAGTGTTATATTGATTGTTTTTTCCATAACTTTATCGTGTTATACCGGAATTAAACGGCGATTAGACAAATTATTTCTTGTAGTTACGTTGTTGAACCTTGATAGCCTCGTATTTCAGTTCTTCCTTCAATAATTCGGGCTTTTTATCTTCGCCTTGGTATTTCCAGCAGCTTACATACATAAAGTGTTCGTCGTCACGTTTAGCCTCTCCGTCTTCGGTTTGATACTCTTCACGGAAGTGGCCACCACAAGACTCTTCGCGGTTGAGAGCGTCGAGAGCCATCAACTTGCCTATTTCGAGGAAGTCTTCTACGCGCAGGGCCTTTTCGAGCTCTACGTTCAGCGTATTGGCTTCGCCCGGGATACGTACGTTGGAGTAGAATTCCTTCTTCACCTCGTCGATTTTCTTGAGTGCGGTTTCGAGTCCGGCTTTGTTACGACCCATACCCACATACTCGACCATGATGTGGCCCAGCTCTTTGTGAATCGAGTCAACCGAACGTTTACCCTTGATGTTCATCAGTCGGGCGATACGTGCCTTGACAGCCTTTTCGGCCTCTACAAATTCGGGCAGGTCGGTCGAGAATCGGGGAACCTGGATCTGATCCGACAGGTAGTTTTGAATCGTGTAGGGCAATACGAAGTAACCGTCGGCCAAACCTTGCATCAGGGCCGATGCTCCCAGACGGTTGGCACCGTGGTCCGAGAAGTTGGCTTCGCCGATGGCGAACAGACCGGGAATCGAGGTCATCAACTCGTAGTCAACCCAGATACCACCCATCGTGTAGTGTGATGCGGGATAGATCATCATAGGCGTTTCATACGGGTTTTGATCGACGATTTTCTCGTACATCTGGAACAGGTTGCCGTAACGGCTGGCTACAGCCTCTTTACCCTTGATTTGGATAGCAGCCTCTTCGCCACCCAGTTTTTCGATTACGTGGTGGTCAAGACCTTGGATAGCTTGTTTACCCAGACGCTCGATACTCTCTTTGAAGTCGAGGTAAACGGCATATCCCGAGGGGCTTACACCATAGCCGGCGTCGCAACGCTCTTTGGCGGCACGCGAAGCCACGTCGCGGGGTACCAGGTTACCGAATGCCGGGTAACGACGCTCCAGGTAGTAGTCGCGGTCTTCTTCCTTGATGTCGGTCGGTTTCAGTTTGCCGGCGCGGATAGCGGCAGCATCTTCTTTCTTTTTGGGAACCCAGATGCGGCCATCGTTACGCAGCGACTCCGACATCAGCGTCAGTTTCGATTGGAATTCACCGTGAACGGGGATACAAGTGGGGTGAATCTGAGCGTAAGCGGGGTTGGCAAAGTAGGCACCCTTGTGGTAGCACTGAACGGCTACCGAGCCATTCGATGCCATGGCGTTGGTCGAGAGGAAATATACGTTACCATATCCACCGGTAGCGATAACTACGGCGTGAGCGGCAAACCGCTCGATTTCGCCGGTTACCAGGTTGCGGGCAATGATACCGCGGGCACGGCCGTCGATGACAACGAGGTCGAGCATTTCGTAGCGGGTGTATTGTTTTACGGTACCTTTTTTCACCTGGCGGTTGAGGGCGGCATAGGCACCCAGCAACAGCTGTTGTCCCGTTTGACCTTTGGCGTAGAAGGTACGCGATACCTGGGCACCACCGAAAGAGCGGTTGGCCAACTGACCTCCGTATTCACGGGCGAAAGGTACACCTTGAGCCACGCATTGGTCGATGATGTTGTTCGACACTTCGGCCAGACGATATACGTTGGCTTCGCGGGCGCGGTAGTCACCACCTTTGATTGTATCGTAGAAGAGGCGATATACCGAGTCGCCGTCGTTCTGATAGTTCTTGGCGGCATTGATACCACCTTGAGCGGCGATAGAGTGAGCACGGCGGGGAGAGTCTTGAATACAGAAGTTCAACACGTTGAATCCCAGTTCGCCCAGCGTAGCAGCAGCCGAGCCACCGGCCAGACCCGTACCTACGACGATGATGTCGAGACGACGTTTGTTGGCCGGGTTCACCAATTTTTGGTGAGCTTTGTAATTGGTCCACTTTTCAGCCAAGGGGCCTTCGGGTATTTTAGAATCTATTGTAGCCATAACAATTGTTTTTCTGTGAAATGAATAGGTTGGATTATTAAAGGGTGCAAGCTCCACTGCCGGTCAGACTCATCACATAGAACGAGATGGCAACGGCCATAAAGCCCAGGCAGATGATGGTTGCAAAAATGTTGGAGATGCATTTCCAACGGTTGAACCAGATGTGGTTGTTGATACCCAGGGTTTGGATGGCGCTCCAGAATCCGTGAGTGAGGTGGAACCACAAAGCCACAAACCAAATGAGGTAAATAACTACATAAACGGGGCAGCTGAAGGTTTCGCGAATGAGAGCGATACCGTCTTGAGGATCTACTCCGGGCAGGTGATTGATAATCTCGTTGAGCTGCATCTTGTACCAGAAGTTGAAGAGGTGCAAAGCCAGGCCCAATACTACGATGATACCCAGAACAAGCATGTTTTGCGAAGCCCACTCTACGGTTTTCGGACGTGTGTTGACCAGGTAGCGGTCGTTTCCGCGAGCTTTCCGGTTCTGGAAGGTCAGCCAGAAGGCGTAGATGATGTGAATAACGGCTCCGGCGGCCAGAATGACTGTGCCTACGAGAGCATACCAGTTAGCTCCCAAGAATGCGCAGACAGCATTGTAGCCGGCAGGTTTGATTAACGCCACTAAGTTCATACACATGTGAAACGTTAAAAATAGAACGAGAAAGAGTCCTGTTACACTCATGACTACTTTTCGTCCTATGGACGAGTTACTTAACCACATAGGATTTGAATTTAAGTTATTATTTGTTGTAAATAAAAATTATGCAACTTTGCACCATGCAAAAGTAACTGAAGTATGCGGAATATCCAAGCTAATAAGGAAATATTTCTTTAATGGATAAACCCTTTGCTTCGGTCTTTCAATATGGTAAAGAGCAAGAAACAGTCGTTTTTCTTCATATATAGTTCTCAAGCGGGGAAAGGGATTGGGCGAGGTTGTCTTGAAAACCTCGTTTTTATTTGTCCCGACACACTCCTTTCATTATCTTTGCCCCGCTATCAATTATATTATTTATATATGAAAAATAGAACTCTTTTTCTGCTGGTGGCTGCGGCTGCCGTAATGGTTGCATCTTGCAACTCCAATCCTACGTCTTATACAATCGACGGAACCGTAGTTGACTCGACGCTCAACGGCAATACGATTTATCTCACCGATATAGCCTCGCGTAATGTCATCGACAGTGTGGTTATAACCAACAACAAGTTCAAATTCAAGGGTAAAGCCGATACGGCTTTTGTGGGTGTGTTGCAGGCGATGCCCTATCATCTGGGATTGATTGTCGAGAATGGTAATATCGTAGTCGAACTGGGACGAACCGACAAGCTGTCGGGTACCCCCTTGAACGACGAGTTGTATTCCTATATGAACGACATGGATTCGTTGAGACAAGTCATCATGGCTAAACAACAAGAGATTGTGGCAAAAGGTTTATCGAACGAAGAGGCTGCCGAAGAGTGGAGCAAAGTAGAGACTTCGTTTATCAATCCTGCCATAGACAAACTCTACTCTTCTTATTTCGATCGCAACAAAAACAACGTCATGGGTGCATGGGTGATGTATAATTGGGGGGTAACACCTGCTCAATTCGATTCGCTTTACAACTTGATGGGTGATTCGCTCAAGGCCAATCCGCTTGTAAAGGGCATGGTTCATGAGTTTGAGATGTGGAAGAAGACTTCCGAGGGTCAGATGTTTACCGACTTTACCATCGAGCAACCCGACGGTACGAAGGCTTCGCTTTCGGACTATGTGGGTAAAGGTCGCTATGTGCTGGTCGATTTCTGGGCTTCGTGGTGTACTCCTTGCCGTGCCGAGATTCCCAATATCAAGGAACTGTATGACAAATACCACGACCAAGGTCTCGACGTGCTGGGTGTAGCCGTGTGGGACAAAGTCGAGGATACTCAAAAGGCTATCGAAGAGCTGGGTATCGTTTGGCCGCAAATCATCAATGCACAGCAGATACCTACCGATCTTTACAGTATCAGGGGTATTCCTCATATCATCTTGTTTGCCCCCGACGGAACCATCGTTGCTCGTGACTTGCGCGACGAAGCGATGAAGGAAAAGGTGGCCGAGGTGATGAAGACCGTGAAGAAGTAAAAAATATCAATATCGTGTATTGCGGCGCCTCTCTTACCCTGCCAGGGTGGGAGAGGCGCTGTTGTTTTGTTGCAGGGAGATATTGCCGGTGGGGCTGGCCGGCGATACTTCATGGAGGAGGGGTTGTTCCATTCTTCTCTTTCGAGCCGTTTGTTCTCTGGGCGAGAGGTTGGGATAGATAGAAACAAAAACGAGCAGCGGAAGTACCGTTGCTCGTTCTTGTGTTGGCTTACCAGGATTCGAACCTAGACAAACAGAACCAAAACCTGTTGTGCTGCCATTACACCATAAGCCAAACTTATTTGCTTTGAGGTCTCAATCCTCAAAAGCGAGGCAAAGATAATTCGTTTTTATGGCTTTGCCAAATTTTAGACGAATTATTTTGCGATAAGCAGGTAATAATTCTTTTTACCCCGTTGCACGATGATGTATTTGTCGTTCAACAGGTAGCTGCCGTCGATTTTTGTATCGGGAGCGGTGAGTTTCTCTTTGTTTATCGATACGCCGCCGCCTTGGGTGAGTTTCCGCATTTCGCCCTTCGAGGGGAATACGGCAGCCATCTCGGTAGTCAGCTCGATAGCCGGTACTCCGCCCACGATGGCGTCGCGCGATACTTCGAACTGGGGAACTCCCTCGAAGACAGCAAGCAGGGTATCTTCGTCGAGCTTGTGCAACTGTTCCGAAGTGGAGTTACCAAAGAGGATGTTCGAGGCCTCGACGGCAGCGTCGTAGTCGGCTTGCGAGTGTACCATGACGGTTACCTCGCGGGCCAGGCGTTTTTGCAGCACGCGCAGGTGAGGAGCCTGGTCGTGCTCGGCGATGAGGGCTTCGATCTCTTCGCGGGAAATCGAGGTGAATATCTTGATGTAGCGTTTGGCGTCCTCGTCGCTCACGTTGAGCCAGAACTGGTAGAACTTGTAGGGCGAGGTGTAGCGGGCATCGAGCCATACGTTGCCCGACTCGGTCTTGCCGAATTTCGTACCGTCGGCTTTGGTTACCAGCGGGCAGGTGAGGGCGAATACCTCGCCGCCGTTGGTGCGGCGTATGAGTTCGGCACCGGTGGTGATGTTGCCCCATTGGTCCGAACCACCCAATTGCAGTTTGCAGTTCTTGGTTTCGTAGAGGTGCAGGAAGTCGTATCCTTGCAACAACTGGTAGGTGAACTCGGTGAAGGAGAGTCCGTCGCGAGCCTCGCCATTGAGTCGTTTCTGAACCGAATCTTTGGCCATCATATAGTTGACGGTGATGTGCTTGCCCACCGTGCGGGCGAAGTCGAGGAACGTGAAGTCCTTCATCCAATCGTAGTTGTTTACCAGTTCGGCATGGTTGGGAGCGTCCGATTCAAAATCGAGGAACTTGCTCAACTGCTTCTTGATACATTCCTGGTTGTGACGCAGGGTCTCCTCGTCGAGCAGGTTGCGCTCTTGCGATTTGCCCGAGGGGTCGCCAATCATACCGGTAGCACCTCCTACCAGCGCCAGGGGTTTGTGGCCGCAGCGTTGGAAATGGCGCAGCATCATCACGCCGCACAAGTGGCCTATGTGGAGCGAATCGGCCGTGGGGTCGAATCCCAAATAGGCAGTAACCATTTCTTTTTCAAGGAGCTCTTCTGTACCAGGCATCATGGTGTGTACCATTCCGCGCCATTTTAGTTCTTCTACAAAATTCATCGAATGAAAACTTATTTAAATGTTTGGTTGTTGTTTTCCCGCAGCGATGAGGGTAGGTGAGCTGCTGCTGAGCGGGGCTGTCCAGTCCCTGTTTCTGCGGTAGCTGCAAAATTACGACTCTTTATCGAAACAAACAATTTTAAGGCCGAAATAACAAAAAATAAGAACAGCCTCTTGATTTTATCGATAATCTCGCTTATTTAAATTATTTTTGTGCAAACCGATTTTTCAGTAATGTTATGGGGAATAATGAGACCGATCTCAAATGGTTTGCTATTCGGGTGACATACAGCCGGGAGATGGCATTGAAGGGGTATCTCGACCAGTGTGGGATAGAGTCGTTTATACCCATGCAGTATAAACTGGTTGCCAAGGGTGAGCGCCGGGTGCGTAAACTCGTGCCGGTTATTCACAACCTGGTTTTTGTGCGGTTGAACCGCGAGAAGATGGATGAGGTCAAAAAGGAGATTTCGCTCAAGATACCCCTTCGTTATATTATGAATCGCGAGAAGCACGAGCCTCTGATTGTGCCCGACAGACAGATGCATAGTTTCATTGCCGTGGCCGGAGCTTATGACGAGCAGGTGGTCTATTTGGACTCCAACGTGCTCTCTTTGCGCGAAGGCGATCGGGTGCGCATTACCGGCGGGGTCTTTGCCGGGGTCGAAGGGGTGTTCCTTCGCATCAAGGGCGACCGCCGGGTGGTGGTCTCGATCGAGGGGGTGATGGCTGTAGCTACGGCTTTTGTGCATCCCTCGCTCATCGAGCGGGTCTCTTGAGATGCCGGTGTGGCAAAAAAAGGTCAGGATTGGTGTGCCGATGACTGCAACGGGAATATGCGGGCCACGTTTGCCGCTATTGCCTTGTGCAGGCGGTGGGGCGAGAGGTTGCGTATGTGTGCTGCTTTTCGATAGAGCTTGTCGATAGTCATCTGGCCCTCGTCGGTCTCGAGGAAGAGGCGGTCGAGGGGAATCGATTTCAGGGTTTCATGATTGTAATATTCGCCAAACGAGAGGTACAGCCCCTCGCGAAGGAGTTGTGCCGCGGTCTCGGGTTTCCCTCTGAAGCCGTGGATGATCCACGGTTGTGCGGGGTGCTTGGCCTTGTGTATGCGGATGATGTCGTCGTAGGATTTTACGGCATGGATGACAAGCGGTTTGTGCCACTGCTCCGAGAGTCGTATCTGTTTCTCGAAGTAGATGAGCTGCTCTTCGTAGTTGACCCCGCTTTTGATTTTGTCGAGCCCCGTCTCGCCCACGGCTACCACTTGTTCGTGTGATACAGCAGCTTCGAGTTGGGTAATCGACTCCTTCGAGGCCTCCGAGAGACTCCAGGGGTGCAGTCCTACCGAGTAGTATTTGCCCGGTTGGGGATGGAACTCGTCGGGGGTGGTGCTGATGATGGCCCCATAGCGGTTGTGGTGGGTGTGTATGTCTATGGGAAATTTGGGTGGAACCGGGTCGTAGCCGCTACCTCCCCAGGGATGACAGCTCAAGAGACGCCGGGTGGCGAGCCAGAACCCTTTGAATGGGCCGTGTATCTGTATGGCCTCGATGGCATACTGCGAGCAGGTGGGTACATACCGGCACGAGGGCGGCAGCATGGGCGAAATGCAGGCCCGATAGAAACGGATGGGGCCAATCAGCAAGGCCGATAGAAACTTTTTCATGGCCTCACGATTCGGTGGTTTGTTGAGGTTCGGTTCGTTGTACCAGTCGTTCCAGAGCCTCGATCATATTTTTCTCGATCGACTTGAAGTCGGTGAGGTTCTTGTCGAGATAGAGGAATGCCAGGTGTATCGACTGGTTGCGGCGGGCCAGCGGTTCGGCCAGAATCTCTTTGTGCAGGCGGTAGGCCTCGCGGATGCGTCGGCGCAGATATACCCGCTTAACCGCCCGTTTGAAATTCCGTTTGGGGATGTTGATAAAAAACTGGGGTGCGGCCGTCGAGTTCTCGTCGATGCGATAGACGATGCGCAGCGGATAGACAATGAAGGCGCTGCCCTCGGCAAACAGTCGGTTGATGGCTGTTCGGCTACATAGTTTTTCGCTTTTGGGCAGGCAGTGATTGTTCATTGTGTGTTTGAAAATAAAACCTCATAAGCGCCTCCTTTCGGTGAAAGACGATTATGAGGTTTGGTTCTTGTCGAAAAAGAGGTTATTTCTTTTTGCTTTGTTCTTTCAGGAAAAGATCGAGAGCGGCGGTCATCGACGGGGCTCCGGGCGAGGGAGCTTCGACATCGAGTCGCAGGCCGGCATCGCGTACGGTCTGGGCCGTTGTGGGACCAAAGGTTCCTATCTTGATATCGCCCTGCTCAAACTCGGGGAAGTTCTTGAGGAGCGACTTGATACCCGACGGGCTGAAAAACACGAGCATATCGTAGTCAAACGGTTCACCCTCTTCAAAATCGTTGCTCACGGTGCGGTACATGATGGCCCGTGTGTAGTTGATTTTGTGTTTCTCCAGAACAGTGGTCTGCTCTTTGTGCACATCCGACACGGGGAAGAGGAATTTCTCCCCGGCGTGTTTCAGCAACGAGGGAACCAGGTCGTCCAGTTTGCCCGAGTTGCCGAAGAATATCTTGCGTTTGCGATAGACGATATACTTCTGCAAATAGAGGGCGATAGCCTCGGTCGTACAGAAATATTTCATCGTCTCGGGGATATTGACGCGCAACTCTTCGCACAGGCGGAAGAAGTGGTCGATGGCGGTACGAGCCGTGAAAATGACAGCGGTATATTCCGGTATGGAAATCTTCTGTTGTCTGAACTCTTTGGAGGTCAGGCCCTCTACCTTGATAAAGGGACGAAATACGATATTGACGCCATATCGCTCGGCGATATCGTAGTAAGGCGATTTTTCGGAACTCGGCTTAGGCTGAGAAACAAGAATTTTCTTAATTTTCAAAGCTGCTGTATTTTTAGTTCGACAAAATTATATATCAATATGCTTGATTTATATACCCAAAATAGGGGTGCGATTTCGAGGGCACAAAAGTACACAATAAAATAGAATAAATCTAATATATTGCGGTAAAAAATCTTAAACCCTTTATAAATAAATAAGATACGGGAAATCACATAGATAGCGGCCGCAACGGCCAACATGACGGGTTTCCACTGCGGGACGAATATCATCGCCAGCACGGGTACGGCCATGGGGATACTGATGATGGCGTTGATCGAGATAAAGCTCTCGACCCATTTGCGGGTGTGGGCTGCATCGGTAAAGATGAGTCCGAGACCTCGGTAGAGCCATTTTTGCAGAAAATAGTACCCAAAAGCCACCAGGCTGCCGCAGCAGACTCCTGTGCCGATGGGAACCGACAGGGTGGGGATGTGCTGCAACAGGAGTTCAAACAGGCAGAATCCCTCCGACACGAAGGTCATGCCCAGCAGTACCGCTCGCAACTGGGTCTCTCGCACGGTAGAGTCGTCGAAGAGGCTTTGGCGCTCTTTCACGTTGAGTACGCTCCTGAATATTTCGCCCAGGAACTTGGTCCCTTTTTTAAAGGTAAAGGCAAACAGCAGGAAAACCACGACCACGATACTCACCAGCAACGAGTTGTTGGTAGGAGTGTCGGGCATCGGTTTGGCGTCGAATCCCTCGGGAATGGCAATGATTGTCTCTTGCAGGTCTTTGAGCGGATCGCTCTCTTGCAGGGGGGTGCTGCGCTCAAACCCTTGGATATATTGTGGCACGAACACCTGGGGGACAACCACTGGCGACGGGGTGCCGGTGGTATCGACCGCCTGGAGGGTGTCGGCGACAAGGTGGGTATCGGGTGCAGCAGAAACGGTCATAGGCTATAACGGGATTAGATAGCGGCTATTTTGCGGATGCTGGGATCCCACGCAGGAGTGGTCACGATGGCCTCGATGGCCTCTTGCGGCGTGTAGGCGACCTGCCACATGCGGGCATGCTCCCGGCGCATGAAGTTCTCGTCGATGGCTTTGTTCAACATCTCGATGAGGGGATCGTAGTATCCGTCGATATTGAGTATCACGATGGGGTTGAGGAAGAGTCCCAGCTGCTTCCAGGTGATAATTTCGAAGAGCTCTTCGAAGGTGCCGCAGCCGCCGGGCAGGGCAATGACCGCATCGGCCTCCTGGGCCATGCGCTCCTTGCGCTCGTGCATGTTGGCGGTTACAACCGTCTGGGTCAGACCCGGGTGACACCATCCTTCGTCGATCATGAAGCGGGGAATCACCCCCATCACTTCGCCTCCGTGGGCCAGCACACTGTCGGCCAGCGTGCCCATGAGCCCCTGGTTTCCGGCACCGCATACACATCGCATGCCTTTTTGAGCGAGCAGCTCACCGATTTGGCGGGCAGCCTCGAAATAGTCGGGGTTTATTTTGGAACTGGATGCGCAATAGACGCATACCGATTTTATCTTTTTCATTGTCACCTGCTTGAATCGTGCTGCAAAGGTAACGCTTTTTTTTGAAAGACGGCTCGTTTGCGGGGGGCTACCTTACAGCCAATGGTGCTGGCGGTACCACTTTACACACTCGTTCACGCCCCGCTCGAGGCTGTATTGGGGCTCGAACCCCAACTCGTTGCGGGCATCGGAGATGTCGCATATCCAGTTGCGTTGTTTCATGATGCGGAACTTGTCGCGGTTGAGGGTACTGGTCTTGCCCAGGAGGGCGGCACACTTTTCGGCAATGACCGACACGAGCCAGAGTCCGGCAATGGGTATCTTCACCGGTATCACCCAACGCTTGCCCAGCGCCGCGGCCACATACCGGCGGAATTGCGACGAAGTGTAGGCCTGCCCTTCGGAGAGGAAGTAGCCCCGGCGAGTCACACCCCGGTCAATAGCCTTGAAAATGGCCTGTACCAGGTCCTTTACATAGATGAAGGTGATGAGTTGGGGCTTGAATCCCACGATGAAGTCGAATCCATATTTGATGCTTTTCATCATGAGGTAGTAGTCTTTCTCATAAGGGCCATACACTCCAGTGGGGCGCATTACCACATAGGGAAATCCGTCGAGCGACTGCAGGTGCCGTTCGGCCTTCAGCTTGCTCTGTCCGTAGCGGGTATTGGGGTGGGGGATATCGGTGGGGCGTATGGGGGTGAAGTTCTTCTCGTCGCCCAGTCCCCAGGCTCCCAGGCTGCTCATGAGGATAAACTGCTTGGGCACCATGTCGGTGGCGACGAGAGCCTCAGTGAAATTCTTGACAAACCCGTAGTTGATGCGGTCGAAGTCGTCGGGGTTCTTGCACTTGGTCACCCCCAGGTTATGGATGATATAGTCCCAGCGGCCATATTCCTTTTTGTGTTGCAGCAGTTGGTCGGCCAGCACTTGTGGATTTCCATAGTTGAAGTCGATGAATTGTATGGACGGGTCTTTGAGGTGTTCGCGCGAGGTGGTTTTGCGCACCCCGGCCCAGGTTTCGTATCCACGCGAGAGGGCCTCCTCGACAATGAAACCGCCGATGAAACCGCCGGCGCCGGTAATCAATATTCGGGTACTCATAAAAGCAAATTCGTTTGGCGGGTAAAAGTAATAAGAAACCGGGTAAGTAGGAGCCACGCAGCTGCTATTTTGTGAAATATAGGCGATAATTTATTATAAAAAGTTTACAATGAGAGGAGATTAACAATCTTTCATTATCTTTGCCGGGTATATGAAAAACAGATAGGCGATACAGACTCCTCGGTAAAGCGGTACAGGCTTTTCCCGGGGTTGTTTTTGTGTAAAGCTCTATCGGTTTGGCTCCTGAAAATAAAAGACAAAATAAACAGAATGAAACGGTACAAATTACTGAACAATGTGTTGGGGTGGGTAGTCTTCGTCATCGCGGCGGTTACCTATATCCTCACCTTGGAATCGACCGCCAGTTTTTGGGACTGCGGTGAGTTTATAGCTTCGGGATATAAACTGGAAGTGGGTCACCCGCCGGGAAACCCCATCTTCATGTTGACGGCGCGCTTCTTTGCCAATTTTGCCTCTTCTCCTTCGGAGGTTGCCTATATGGTCAACCTCATGTCGGGATTGTTGAGTGCCGCCACCATCCTGCTGCTTTTCTGGACCATCACCCGCCTGGCACAGAAGATAGTGCTGCGCGAGGGCGAGACCGTCGATACCATGTCGATGGGTCAGATGATTACCATCCTGGGTTGCGGTGTGGTAGGAGCATTGGCCTATGCGTGGTCCGATACCTTCTGGTTCTCGGCCGTAGAGGGTGAGGTTTATGCCTACTCTTCGTTCTGTACGGCCCTGGTGTTCTGGCTCATCCTCAAGTGGGAGAGTGTGGCCGACGAGCCCCATTCCAACCGCTACATCATACTCATCGCCTACATCATAGGCGTGTCGATTGCGGTGCACCTGCTCAACCTGTTGTGTATCCCCGCCATCGTGCTGGTATATTACTATCGCAAGTTCAAGAATACCAACCTGAAGGGCTCTATCGTTGCCCTGTTGCTCTCGTTTGTACTCATCGTGCTGTTGCTCTACGGACTGGTTCCCGGTTTCGTCGAGGTAGCTAGTTGGGCCGAGTTGCTCTTTGTCAACGTATTCCACCTTCCGTTCAACAGTGGTGTAATCTTCTACTTCTTCCTGATTGTAGGTGTTATCGCCTGGGCCATCTATGAGACTTATGCACAGCGCAGCGAGAAGCTGATGAAGGTTTCGTTCTTTATCAGCATCGTGCTGGTAGGCATCCCCTTCATTGGCGATGGCTATGTGATTGGCATTATCCTTTCGCTGGCGTTGGCCTACTACCTCTTCTTTATGCGCAAGCACCCTTCGGTGGTGACCATGAACACGATTCTGCTTTCGTTGTTTGTCATCTTCATCGGTTATTCGTCCTACGCACTCATCATGATACGTTCGACGGCCAATACCCCCATGGATCAGAACTCACCCGAGGATATCTTCAGCCTGAGCGGTTACCTCAACCGTGAGCAGTATGGCGACCGTCCGCTCTTCTATGGGCAGACCTTCAATGCCGAGGTGCTGCGCGATGCCAACGGTACGGCGGTATCGACTCAGGGGAAACCTATTTGGAAAAAGAAACTGAAATCGTCGCCCGACGAACCCGACCGCTATATCGTTACCGGGCACGACGAGCACTACAAGTACGAACCCGAGTTGTGCATGCTCTTCCCCCGTATGTACAGCGACAAGGCCGAGCACATATCGGCCTACAAGGAGTGGACCAATTTCAAAGGTCATCCCGTGCAGGTGAGCACCCCCGACGGTACCAAGACTGTGGTGAAACCCACCTTGGTCGAAAACCTCGCCTTCTTCATCAACTACCAGTTCAAGCACATGTACTGGCGTTATTTCATGTGGAACTTTGCCGGCCGGCAGAACGATATCCAGGGTCATGGCGATGTGCAGAGCGGTAACTGGATAAGCGGCTTCAACTTCATCGACAAGTACATTGCCGGCGACCAGACCAATCTGCCCGACGACCTCAAGAACAACGCCGGTCACAACGTCTTCTACATGTTGCCGCTGCTGCTGGGTCTTATCGGTTTCTTCTTCCAGGGCTTCTCGGGCAAGAAGGGTATCGAGAGTTTCTTGGTCACCTTCTCCCTCTTCTTCATGACGGGTATCGCCATTGTTATCTACCTTAACCAAACTCCTTACCAGCCGCGTGAGCGAGACTATGCTTATGCCGGTTCGTTCTATGCCTTTGCCATTTGGATTGGCTTGGGTGTGGCCGCTATCTGGCGAGGCCTCAACTACCTGGCCAAGACGACCGACGAGCAATCCAAGTCAACGGTGACTGCCGTTGTGGCATCGCTCCTGTGCTTGTGTGTGCCCTTGCAGATGGTAAGTCAAACGTGGGACGATCACGACCGTTCGGGCCGTTACGTTTGCCGCGACTTCGGTATGAACTACCTGTCGAGTGTCGATGAAAACGCCATCCTCTTTACCAACGGCGACAACGATACCTTCCCCTTGTGGTATGCTCAAGAGGTCGAGGGCTATCGTACCGACGTGCGGGTGTGCAACCTCTCTTACTTGCAGACCGACTGGTACATCGACCAGATGAAACGTCCCGCCTACGAGTCGGCTCCGCTGCCCATTTCGGCCGACGAGTCGAAATATGCCTACGACGTGCGCTCCTACAACTATGTGATCAACCGTCTGGCCGACTCGATTACGGTGCGCGATGCGTTGAACTATCTTTATAGCGATGAGGCATGGACCAAGGATGTGCCGGGATACGGTGCTCTCAACCACTTGCCCACCAACCAGCTCTATATCCCGGTCGATGCCAATGCTGCGATTGCTTCGGGTACGGTAGCTCCCGGGTTGAAAGACAGCATCGTTTCGCGCATTGTGCCCAACTTTACCAACAAACGGGGATTCACCATGAGCGAAATCGCCTCGCTCGACATCGTCAATACCAATGCCGAGCAGGGTTGGAAACGCCCCGTATATTTTGCCGTAACCGTGGGTAGCAGCTACTACCTGGGGCTCGAGGACTACTTCTCGCGCACCGGTCTGGCCTACCAGGTTGTTCCCTTGAAAGGGGTGGGCAACAACATCAATACCGACAAGATGTACGACAACATGGTCAACCGTTTCCGCTGGGGTGGCATCGACCAGGCTACGAAAGAGCATCCGCTCTATCTCGATGAGAATGTGCGCCGCATGTGCAACACCATCCGCATGATGTTTGCCGACCTGGTAGAGCAACTCATCAAAGAGGGCAAGAACGAGAAGGCCCTGACGGCTCTGAACCTCATTATGGAGAAGATTCCGGGCTGGCAGGTAACTCACGACCTCACCTCGATATCGTTTGGCCAGTCTTATCTCGAGTTGGGCGAACGGGAGAAAGGCGAGGCTCTGTTGAGCGAAATCTTCGAAACCTCGGCCAGCTATCTCAACTGGTACAAGGATCTCACGCCGGGACAGCTTCGCTCCATTCGCAACGATTATGAGAAGCATGTATATATGGTTCACACGATCAATGAGTTGAGCGCGGTTTATGGTTTGACCGATTTGCAAAATAAGATTGCGTCGCGTTTTGCCATTCAAGAATAAATAGTATATAATCTTTTGCGGGAGAGGGTCGGGAAAAACAGTTCTTCGATTCTCTCCCGGCTTTTATCTCATACACCCTGTTTATGTTTATAGAGCAACCCCCGTTTTTCTACCGCATGCTGTTCCCCGAGACCATTTGGCGTATCCCGGGCGACAAGAAGACCGTCTATCTCACCTTCGACGACGGGCCTATTCCACAGGTTACTCCGTGGGTACTCGATGTGCTCGACTATTATTCGGTGAAGGCTACCTTCTTCTGTGTGGGAGAGAATGTGGCTCGCAATCCCAACCTCTTTCAGGAGTTGAGACGGCGGGGACACCAGGTGGGGAACCACACGATGAACCATGTGCAGGGTATGTCCACCCCGCCCGAAAAATATGTGCGCAACGTGCTCAATGCCCACGACCTCATCCAGAGCCAGCTTTTCAGACCACCCCATGGTCACATGCTCCCCGGGCAGGCCAAGTTGTTGAAGAAAGATTTCAGCATCATCATGTGGGATGTCGTGACCCGCGATTACAGCAATAAGCTGTCGGGCGAGCAGGTGTTTGGCAATGTGAAACGCTATGCCCGCAACGGCTCCATCATTGTGTTTCACGACTCGATCAAGGCCGAGCGCAATCTGCATTATGCCTTGCCGAGAACCATAAACTGGTTGCGAGAAAATGGATTCCTCTTCCGAACGCTTTGACCTCCGGGAGCAAATTCGATGCGAAGCCCTTCGGTTGGGTTTCGATGCTTGTGGCTTCGCACGGGTGGACGAGGTGGACTCTCGTGCGCGTGAAGCCTATCGGCAATGGCTCGACGACGGCAAGCAGGCCCAGATGGACTATCTGGGCAATTACCTCGACTTGCGCGACAATCCGGCTCTGCTCTATCCGGGAGCCCGCACCCTCATCTGTGTGGCTCTCAATTATTACCCGGCTCGGTTTCAGCCGCAGGAGAATCCACAGTTTGCCTACTATGCCTATGGACGTGACTATCACGAGGTAATGCGTGAAAAATTGCGGCAGTTGGCCGCTTTTGTCGCCCCCCTCTCGGGTGACGAGGGTCGGGTGTGTTGCGACACGGCTCCCGTGCGTGAGCGTTATTGGGCCGTGCGGGCCGGCTTGGGATTTGTGGGGAAAAATGCCCAGTTGATTATTCCGGGTAAAGGCTCCTATTTCTTTTTGGGCGAATTGCTTACGGCGCTTGCCTTACCCCCCGACGAGCCCCTTGCTGCGCGTTGTGGCGATTGCACTCGCTGTCGCGACCATTGTCCCACGGGAGCTCTCGATACTTCGGGACAAGTCGATGCCCGGCGGTGTATCTCGTGCCAGACCATCGAGAACCGCGGCGAAATACCCCCGGACGTAGCGACACAGATGGGCAACCGGGTCTATGGCTGTGATACTTGCCAGCAGTGCTGTCCGTGGAATCGGGCGGCCTCCCCTTCGACGCATCCCGAGTTTGCCCCGAGAGACGAATTTCTCGCCCTCGACGCTGCCCGTTTCGAAACCCTTACTCCCGACGAATTCAATCGCATCTTTCGCCACTCGGCCGTTCGCCGTGCCAAGTATGCGGGACTCATGCGCAACTTTGCTGCGTGGAAAAAGAACCAAAATTTTTGACGAACCGCTGCAAAGCGATAGCAAGTGCATCCCTTCGCAGCGATACAGCTCTCTGTAACCTCTCTTTTTGAAATCTATATCCTTCCCTTCACTTCGAAAAAAACGAGGGCTCCAACCGGTGTGGAACCCTCGCTTATAATCGGGTAAAAAGATATTCGCTGTGATTATTTCAGCAGGCTGTCGGGGTCGAGGTTGTTGTGCTCGATGTCCAGGAAATATTTGTAAGTGCCCACTTTCAGTTCGGCCGTAGCTGCATCGTCGCAAACGATAATGCTCTTGGGGTGCATTTGCAGGGCCGTGATAGTCCACATTTGCGAAACGCCGCCCTCTACGCCCTGTTGCAGTGCGCGAGCCTTGTTGTGGCCGTTGACGATGATGAGCACGTTGCGGGCAGCCATTACCGTGCCTACACCTACCGTGAGAGCCGTCTTGGGCACGAGGTTGGTATCGCCGCCGAAGAAACGCGAGTTGGCGATGATGGTGTCTTGAGTCAACGTTTTTACACGGGTGCGCGAAGTGAGCGACGAACCCGGTTCGTTGAAGGCGATGTGACCGTCGGGACCTACACCACCGAGGAAGAGCTCGATGCCTCCGTAGGAAGCAATCTTAGCCTCGTAGCGAGCGCACTCCTCTTCGGGATTGGCCGCATTGCCGTTGAGTATGTTCACATTCTCGGGACGGATATCGATGTGCGAGAAGAAGTTGCTCCACATGAAAGTGTGGTAGCTTTGCTCGTGATCCTCGGGCAGATTGCAATATTCGTCCATGTTGAAGGTCACCACGTTGCGGAACGAAACCACCCCTTTCTTGTTCAACTCGATGAGGTGTTTGTACATGCCCAGGGGAGACGAACCGGTGGGAAGACCCAGCACGAAAGGTTTCTCCTCGGTGGGTTTGAATTTATTGATGCACGATGCCACATAGTTAGCGGCCCAACGCGAAACAGCATCATAGGTTGGTTCGATAATCAGTCTCATGATTTTATAGATTTTTATAGATTTTAGCTTTCCCCAAAAGTAATCATTTTTTGGCAAGTATCGACCAACGGGGGAATTTTTTGTGTATTTTTCTAAAAATCGAATATCCTTCCATCATTTTTTACTTTTTTTGTGTAGAAAAAATGTAAAGGAATCATTAAGTTTGTAACTCAAAAATACTATCGCGATGAAAACAAATCTAAGTTCTCAAATTAAACTGGACCGAATACCCAAACGGTATTACGCTCCTGATGGTGAGTTGGAACTCGCGGCTCTCACGCGGGAAGAAAAGATCTATACCAAAATCTTTGAAGGTTCTGATGAGGGTTCGGTTTATGTCGCTCACGACATTGCCGAGTTGATTCAGAAATGCAAGGCCGAACACCGCCATTGCGTGCTTGCTTTGGGTTCGGGTGCAGCCACCCACTCGGTCTATGCCGAATTGGTGCGCATGTATCAGGCCGGTGAAGTGAGCTTCTCGAATGTAATCGTATTCAACATTGGCGAATACTATCCCTTGGCCGAAGGTGCTCCCGGCACCATGAGTCTCTTGAAAGAGTTGCTGCTCGACAAGGTAAACATCGATCCCGAGAATATCCACACACCCAGCAAGATGATCTCGAAAGAGGATCTCTATGTATATTGCAAGAAATACGAGGAGGAGATCGAAGCCTGTGGAGGCATCGACCTGGCTCTGTGCGAAATCGGTGCCGTAGGCAACCTCGCCTTCAACGAACCGGGCTCGCAGCTCAACTCGTCGTGCCGTCTCATGTTGCTCGGTAGCGACGCCCGTCACGTGGCCTCGTCGCAATTCAACTCCAGTGAGAATGTACCTCGCAGCGCCATCACGCTGGGTATCTCGAACCTCATGGCCGCCCGTCGCATTATCTGCGTGGCTTGGGGTGAGAATCGTGCCAACATTGTGAAACGCACCATCGAGGGCGAGATTACCGACCTTATCCCCTCGACCTTCCTGCAGACCCACCGTCGTGCCAAAGTGGTGCTCGACCTCTCGGCTGCCGAAGCCTTGACCCGTATCAGCCGCCCCTGGCTCGTTACCTCTTGCGAGTGGGACGAGAAACTCATTCGTCGTGCCATCGTTTGGTTGTGCAAGGTAACCGGTAAACCCATCTTGAAGTTGACCGACAAGGACTACAACGACAACGGCTTGAGCGAGCTGGTTGCCCTCTTCGGTTCGGCCTACAACGTGAACATCCGCATCTTCAATTCGCTGCAACATACCATCACCGGCTGGCCCGGCGGTAAACCCAATGCCGACGATACCTTCCGTCCCGAGCGTGCTAAACCCTATCCGAAACGGGTTATCGTCTTCAGCCCGCACCCCGACGACGATGTTATCTCCATGGGTGGTACCCTCAAACGTCTCGCCGTGCAGAAACACGATGTGCATGTAGCCTATGAGACCTCGGGCAATATCGCCGTAGGCGACGAGGATATGATGCGTTACATCATGCTCATCGACAATATTGCCAAGAAATTCAAATTCGATACTCCCGAACTCTTGAAGGAGAGCAGCGAGATTCACAAATTCATCGAGCAGAAGAAAGACGGTGAGTCCGATACTCCCGATATCCGCTTCATCAAGACGATGATTCGTCGGGGCGAGGCTCGCACCGCCTGCAACTATATCGGCATCAAACCCGAGAACGTTCACTTCCTCAACCTCCCCTTCTATGAAACGGGAACCATCAAGAAAGGCGACCTCACCGAAACCGATATCCAAATCGTGAAAGACCTTATCGAATCGGTGAAACCGCACCAGATTTTCGTAGCCGGCGACTTGGCCGACCCGCACGGAACTCACAAGGTTTGCCTCGATGCCGTGCTCGCCGCCATCGACGAGATCAAGGACGAAGAGTGGATGAAAGATTGCCGCATCTGGATGTATCGTGGCGCCTGGGCCGAATGGGAAATCGACCACATCGAAATGGCCGTGCCCCTCAGCCCCGAAGAGCTGCGTCAGAAACGTAACTCGATTCTCAAACACCAGTCGCAGATGGAGAGCGCTCCCTTCCTGGGCGACGACGAACGTCTCTTCTGGCAACGTGCCGAGGATCGTAACAAAGCTACGGCCGACCTCTATGCCAGCCTGGGTTTGGCTTCCTACGAGGCTATCGAAGCCTTTGTTGAGTATCATCCCATTCGATAATCCTCTCACAGGTATATATGATACGGGAGGCGGTGTAAAACCGCCTCCCGTTCTTTTTATGTCCTTTTCGCTGGAGGAAATACGACGGCTTCAGCCTCGTTTCCGCCCGCACGCAGGGCTTGAAAAAAGTACCCCCGGGCTTGCTTGGCGGCCCGGGGGTACTGCATATCGATGAAGTTTGATTATTTGTTATACATAATCGGCCCAGTTGGTGAGAGCCATATCGCCCGACTTCAGGAACTCGTTGTGGAACCCGAAGGCGGCCTTCAGGTTATGAGGCGTGTGGCCCTTGCCCAGTTTCAGGTAGTCCCACAGCAGCTCTTTGTACATGGGGTGAACACAGTTCTCGATGATGGTGTGGGCTCGTTGGATGGGCGATTTGCCGCGCAGATCGGCCACACCCTGCTCGGTGATGATTACCTGTACCGAGTGTTCGCTGTGGTCGAGGTGCGAAACCATGGGCACGATAGCGCTTATCTTGCCGCCCTTGGCTACCGAGGGGCAGGTAAATATCGAAAGGTAGGCGTTGCGGGTAAAGTCGGCCGAACCGCCAATACCGTTCATCATCTTGGTACCCGTCACGTGAGTCGAATTCACGTTGCCGAAGATATCGGCCTCGAGAGCCGTGTTCATGGTGATGAGGCCCAGTCGGCGCACAATCTCGGGGTTGTTCGATATTTCGCCGGGACGCATGATGACTTTGTCGTGGAAGAACTTGATGTTATTGAATACCTCCTCTTGCTTACTGTCGCTTATCGTCATGGAACAGCAGCTGGCAAATTTGCATTTGCCCTCTTTCATCAGGTCGATAACGGCGTCTTGAATCACCTCGGTGTACATTTCGAAGGCCGGGATATCGGGGTTAGAGCCCAGGCAACCCAGCACGGCGTTGGCAATGTTGCCTACACCCGATTGCAATGGCAGGAATTGGGGCGGGATGAGGCCGGCTTTCAATTGACTCACGAGGAAGTCGCACACGTTGTTTCCGATTTTCAGCGTCGTTTCATCGACCGGGGTGAAGGGTTTCACACCGTCGAGCTTGTCGCTCTCGACGATACCCACGATTTTCTTGGGATCTACTTTCACGATAGGGTCGCCTATGCGGTCGCTCGGTTTGTAAATGGGAATTTCGCGACGATAGGGCGGGTCGAGAGGCTGATAGATATCGTGCATGCCCCGCAGCTCTTTGGGGTCGTGATGGTTCAGCTCGATAATGATTTTGTCGGCCAGGGCGCAGAAGGTAGGAGTGGCACCTACACCGTTGCCCAGCAGAATCTCACCGTTGGGAGTCACCTCGGTAGCTTCGATAATAGCCACGTTCACCTTGCCCAGGAATCCGTAGCGAAGGCTTTGCGACAGGTGCGACAAGTGCATGTCGAAGTAGGCAATTTCGTTATTATTGACAGCCGCACGGGTATCTTTGTGCGATTGATAAGGGGTGCGGCTTTTGATTGCTTTGGCACGGGTGAGGGCACCATCGACATAGTCGCTGGTCGAAGCTCCCGTATAGACCCCTATCTGAAAGGGGCGACCGGCAGCATGTTCGGCTTCGGCCCGTTGGGCGAGAGCGACAGGGACTACTTTGGGGGTACCTGCTGCGGTAAAACCGCTAAATCCCACATTATCGTTGTGGTGAATGAATTGAGCCGCTTCTTCGGCGGTAAGAATATTAAATGCCATATCCAAGATAAATTTTGTTGTTTTTTGAGATATTTCAAGGTTAAGGTGTTCTTCTGTATCAATACTTTCGATTCAGTATTTCCGACGCGATTATCGCCTTGCGCCAGTCTATATCGCTCACATCTATGGCGGCCACGTCGTTGGGCTCGTTGGTTTGTGACAGCAGTGCCGAGAGTTGTGGTTGTGCCGTGTGGGCAAAAACCGATTCTCCTTCTTCGGCTGGTGTCGAAACCTGAGTCGGTGGCTGAGCCTGGACTTTCTCCTCGACAGTTTTTTCTGTCGGGTAAGGCTTGGGCCGCCACTCTGTTTGAGGCTGTCGTCGCTCCAAGGGTTGTGGCCTGGATGGGGTGCGTGCCTGTACCGGCTGCGGTTGGGGGTGAGAAGCAACTCTTCTTTGGGGAGAGCGAGGTATGTAATCGTCCTCCTCGCGGGCCATCTTCCTTTGTTCCTCCTCTTCGCGGGCACGGCGCAATTCTTGAAAAATTTCGTCTAAGGTTTTAGTGCGAGGGGCGCCCCATTCCTCCTCGTCATCTTCTTTAGAAGTGGACTCTTCGGGAAACGGGCTTTGACCGGGCTGTCTTCTGGGTTGATTTTGAGAGCTTTGTTGCTTCTTAGAGCCCAGGGTATTGATGGCGAGAATGACCAGCCCGATGATTATGGCGACGATTATCTCTGAAAAATCCATCTCTTTTTTGTATTTTTGTCCTCAAATATAGAGTATTATTGAGAATCTTCCAAATTTTGGGGCTCTATAAATAACTAAGAGCTGTTTCTCAACAACTCTTAGCCGATTTAACCTAAACCTTAACTATGAAAAAATTTCATGTAATGTGTTTGCAAAGAAAATAATTATTTTTTAAAAAACAAATTTTGAAAAAGAAAATATCACTTTTTTGTTGATTTTGTTGATAAATTAAAATTAAATGTAGAAAAAATCGTACAGAATGAAAAATATAACAAACAATGAGCCTTTGACCGAACAGCCGGTGGCCGAGAAAAAATTGTTTATCGAAACCTATGGTTGCCAGATGAATGTGGCCGACAGCGAGGTGGTTGCGTCGATTATGCAGATGGCCGGTTATACCCTTTGCGATAGCATCGAAGAGGCCGATGCCATTTTTGTCAATACCTGCTCGATTCGCGACAATGCCGAGCAGAAGGTACTTTCGCGCCTGGCCTACTTCCAGTCGTTGCGCAAGCATCACAAACCCCTGGTTGTGGGGGTGTTGGGTTGTATGGCCGAGCGGGTGCGCGAACGGCTTGTGACCGAAAACGGTGTCGATCTAGTGGCTGGCCCCGACTCTTACCTCGACCTGCCCAACCTCGTGGGGGCTGCCGAGCGAGGCGAGAAGGCGGTGAATGTCGAGCTATCGACTACCGAGACCTATCGTCAGGTTATTCCCTCGCGCATCGGGTTGAACCGCATCTCGGGGTTTATCTCCATCATGCGGGGGTGCAACAACTTCTGTTCCTATTGTATTGTGCCCTATACCCGCGGACGTGAACGCAGCCGCGAACCCGAGAGTATTCTGGGCGAGTTGGCCGACCTCAAGGCCAAAGGGTTTAAAGAGGTGACTCTGCTGGGGCAGAATGTCAACTCCTATCGTTACGAACGGGCCGACGGTACGGTGGTCGATTTCCCCGCTCTTTTGGCGATGGTAGCCCAGGCTGCCGGTGAGATGCGGGTGCGTTTCACCACCTCGCACCCCAAGGATATGAGCGACGAGACCCTGCATGTGATGGCTGCCTGGCCCAATCTGTGCCGCCACATACACCTGCCGGTACAGTCGGGGAGCAACCGCATTTTGAAACTGATGAACCGCAAATATACCCGCGAGTGGTATCTCGACCGCATTGCCGCCATCCGCCGTATCCTGCCCGGTTGTGGTATCACGACCGACATGTTCAGCGGGTTCCACTCCGAGACCGAGGAGGATTTTGAAGAGACTCTCTCGCTCATGCGCGAGGTGGGTTTCGACTCGTCGTTCCTCTTTAAATACTCCGAGCGCCCCGGTACCTACGCCTCGAAGCACCTGCCCGACGATGTGCCCGAGGAGGTGAAGATTGCCCGTCTGCAACGCATGATCGACTTGCAGAACGAGCTTTCGCTCGAGAGCAACCGCCGCGATATCGGACACGAGTTTGAGGTCCTGGTCGAGGGTTTCTCGAAGCGTTCGCGCGAGCAACTCTTCGGACGCACCTCACAAAACAAGGTGGTCGTTTTCGACAAGGGCAACCACCGCATCGGTCAGTTTGTGCAGGTAAGGGTTACCGACGCCTCGTCGGCCACCCTACTGGGCGAAGCGTTGGACTAAAATCGCGAGAGACCCATGGAAAAAGTGGCTAAAGACAAGCTGTGGACCCCCAGTTTCTGTGTCGTGGTGGCCGGGAACTTTCTGCTCTTTTTTGCCTTTTATCTGTTGTTGCCGGTGTTGCCCATGTATTTGAGCGAGGCCTTTGCTGCCAGCCGTTCCACGGCCGGTTTCATCCTCTCGTCCTATACCATCACCGCCCTCATGATACGTCCCTTTGCCGGGTATATGGTCGATACCTTTCCCCGCAAGCGGTTGCTGCTCATTTGCTATTTTGTATTCCTGCTCTTTTTTGGCGGCTATCTGTTGGCGGGCACTCTGCTCCTGTTTGCCATTATTCGGGCAGGACACGGTATTGCGTTTGGCCTGCTCACCGTCTCGAACAGCACGGTGGCCATCGATGTGATGCCCTCCTCCCGGCGAGGCGAGGGGATAGGCTACTACGGGGTGAGCAACAACCTGGCCATGGCCATTGGGCCCACCCTCTCGCTCTACATACACGATGCCTATGCCAACTTCGACTATATCTTTCTCCTCTCAATGGCTTCGGCTGCAATAGGTCTGTTATGTGTCTCGACCATCAAGATGCCCTATCGTCGCGACCCGGTGCCCGAGAAACCGCCTGTCTCGCTCGACCGGTTCCTGTTGTTGAAGGGGATACCCGAGGCGGTCACCCTCATCTTCTACTCGTTCAGCTATGGAGTTCTCTCGACCTATCTGGCCGTTTATGGCAAGGAGGAGTTGGGCATAGAGTCGGGGGCCGGCTTCTTCTTCATCCTGCTTGCCGTGGGGCTCATCTTGTCGCGACTCGCCTCGGGACAATGGCTCAATCGGGGATACGTCACCCGCAACATCTTCGTGGGCATGCTGTTGTCGCTGCTCGGTTATCTCATTTTCGTGAGTGTGCGCAACGAGTGGGGCTACTATGGCGCCGCCGTAGTGCTGGGGTTGGGCTACGGATGCATCTGCCCCGCCTACCAGACCATGTTTATCAACCTTGCGCCCAACAACCAGCGGGGAACGGCCAACTCGACCTACCTTACGGCCTGGGATTTGGGTGTGGGGTTGGGGGTGCTCATTGGCGGACAGATTGCCGAGATAACCAACTATGCTACAGCCTATATAACCTCTTGTGTATTATGTGCTATCGGTTATCTGCTCTTCAAGTTCAAAACAGCGGCCCATTTCGAAAAATATAAGTTGCGATAGAAAACATTAAAATATGTGAATAAAAGGAGCGATTTCTGTTATCCGTACTTTAATTTGCATAAAATTTGGGCTAGCTATATCCTTTTGTTTTTAGCATTGTCGAAAGAAAGGGGTAAGAACGTCGAAATACGTATCGAACAGAGGCGTAGAAACCTCACGAAACAAAAGGCTTGGTTTGGTAAAAAAGAGAGATATGAACAATAAGACTTCTTTCAGCAAACGGATTTCTTTTCTGAATGCTCGAATGACTTCGACATTAAGTGTTTCACTGGTCCTTTTCATCTTGGGAATTATGGTTTTGATGGGCTTTTTGGCCAATAACCTCTCCCGGCATGTCAAGGAGAATATAGGCTTTTCGATCGTTCTTAACGAGTCGGCCGGTGAGCAACAGGTACATCAGTTACAGCGTATGCTCGAGCGGGCCGATTATGTGAAGGCTGCCCAGTATATCTCGAAAGAGGATGCCTTGAAAGAGGTGATGATCGAGTTGGGCGAAAACCCCGAAGATGTATTGGGCGTCAACCCCATGCAATCGTCGATCGAGGTGAAACTCAAGGCCGAGTATGCCAATACCGACAGTCTCTCGATTATCGAAACCAAGTTGCGCGACCAGGTAATCGTGAACGATATTCTGTATCAGAAAGACCTCATTCAGTCGGTCAACGACAACATGAGCCGCATCGGTCTCATTCTGTTGGCCTTGGCCATCGTGCTCATGATTATCTCCTTTGCCCTCATCAGCAATACCATTCGGTTGGGAGCCTACTCCAAGCGGTTCCTCATCCACACGATGAAGTTGGTAGGGGCTACGCCGGCGTTTATCCGACGGCCATTTATCGTCTCAAATATTATCAATGGCATTGTGGCCTCGGTCATTGCTATGTTGCTCCTCTCGGGATGTGTCTATTACCTCATGTCTGAGATGGAGAGTTTCACCACGCTGTTGTCGTTGCCCATGATGCTGCTGGTATTTCTCACCATCCTGGTGCTGGGTATCGTGCTGTCGGCCGTGTCGGCCTATTGGGCCGTAAATCGCTACATCCGCATGGATAGAGACGACCTGTATTATGTCTGATTAAAAAAAATTGTAACCCTATGAAATCTCAAGAAAAGAAAAGTGTATCGGCGCTCCCCGAAGAGGGACAAAAAACCTCCTTTGCGCTGGGGAAAACCAATCTCATACTCATTGCCATATCTTTTGTGGTTATCGTCATCGGTTTCCTGCTGATGCTGGGAAACGGTACCACCCCCGAGGCCTATAACCCCGACATCTTCAGTTTCCGTCGCATTGTCCTGGCCCCCGGCATTGCCTTTGTGGGTTTTGTATTTATGGTCTATGCGATCATGCACAACTCCAAAAAGAGACAGCAAAGCGACAACAAGGCAGCTTGATATTACCCTGTTTAATTTTTCAAGAAAGTGGATTTTTTAGAAACGATTATTATTGCCATAGTAGAGGGATTGACCGAGTTTCTACCTGTTTCCTCTACGGGGCACATGATTATTACACAAAGTATTCTCGGTGTAGAAAGTACACCCTTCGTAAAGGCCTTTACGGTAATTATACAGTTTGGTGCTATTTTGTCGGTGGTATGTCTCTATTGGAAACGGTTTTTCCGGCTCAATCGTACTCCGCTCCCGGGTAATCCCTCGGCATTGCGGCGTTTCCTGCACACCTATGATTTCTATTGGAAGCTGTTGGTGGCATTCATTCCTGCAGCCGTATTCGGTTTGGCTTTGGGTGACTGGATTGACACCCTGCTCGAAAATGTGGTAGTCGTTGCCGTCATGCTGGTTATTGGCGGTATCTTCATGCTCTTCTGCGACCAAATATTCAACAAGGGTAACGACAAAACCGAGCTCACCGAGAAACGTGCATTTTATATAGGATTGTTTCAATGTATAGCCATGATACCGGGTGTATCCCGTTCGATGGCGACGATTGTGGGAGGTATGGCACAGAAACTTTCGCGTAAGGCGGCAGCCGAATTTTCGTTCTTCCTAGCAGTTCCCACCATGTTTGCGGCAATGGCATATAAAATATTGAAACTATTTTCCGAACCTGGAGGAACCGATTTGATTATGAACAACATGGGCACTCTGTTATTGGGCAACGCAGTTGCCTTTGTAGTAGCCTTGCTGGCAATCAAATTTTTCATAAGTTTTGTTACCCGCTATGGATTCAAGGCCTTTGGGTGGTATCGTATAATAGTGGGTGGTGTGATTCTCGTCATGTTGTTGATGGGGCATAACTTAACGATTGTGTAATGGATTTTAACGAAGGCGAAATTATATATATCGACAAACCGTTGCATTGGACTTCGTTCGATGTGGTCAAGCGCATCCGGTTACGCATCCTGCGTCGGCTCAAGCAGAAGAAGCTGAAAGTAGGCCATGCCGGTACACTCGATCCCCTGGCCACCGGGGTGATGATTGTATGCACCGGTCGGGCCACGAAGCGCATCGAGGAGTTCCAATATCACACCAAAGAGTATATCGCTACCCTGCGGTTGGGAGCAACTACCCCCTCCTTCGACTTGGAGACCGAGGTCGATGCCCTCTATCCCCACGAGCATATTACCCGCGAGGTGGTGGAACGAACTTTACCGCGTTTTGTCGGTTCCATTATGCAGATACCGCCCTCCTATTCGGCCTGTAAGATAGACGGTCGCCGGGCCTACGACATGGCTCGCAAAGGGCAGGAGGTAGAGCTCAAGCCCAAGGAGCTGGTGATCGACGAAATCGAACTGCTCTCCTGCGAACTGCCCATCATTCAGATACGGGTCGTATGCAGCAAGGGTACCTACATCAGGGCGCTCGCCCGCGATATTGGCGTTGCCCTTGGTAGCGGAGCCCACTTGATAGGGCTTAGGCGTACACGGGTGGGCAGTGTGACACTGGCCGATTGCCTCTCGGTCGATGAGGTGGCTCGAATGATCGACGAAGCTCCCCTGACCATAAACGAGCAAGAAACAAAAGAAGAAAGTAATAACAAATAGATATGAAACTGTCCCAATTCAAATTTAAATTGCCCGAAGCGCAAATCGCTCAGTACCCGGCAAAAAACCGGGACGAGTCCCGGTTGATGGTAATCGACCGGAAAACGGGAAAGATCGAGCACCGCATCTTCAAAGAAATTATCGACTATTTCGACGAGAAAGACGTGTTTGTATTCAACGATACCAAAGTCTTTCCGGCCCGCCTTTATGGTAATAAGGAAAAGACCGGTGCCAAAATCGAGGTCTTCCTCTTGCGCGAACTCAACGAGGAGAACCGCTTGTGGGACGTTCTGGTTGAGCCGGCCCGTAAGATTCGTATCGGTAACAAACTCTATTTCGGTGACGACGACTCGATGGTAGCCGAGGTGATCGACAACACTACCTCGCGTGGCCGCACCCTGCGATTCCTCTACGACGGCTCGCACGACGAGTTCAAAGAGGCTCTCTATAAACTGGGCGAGATGCCGCTGCCGGCCTATATCACACGCCCTGTCGAAGAGCTTGACACCGAGCGCTATCAAAACATATTTGCCCGTCACGAAGGTGCTGTGGTCACTCCAGCTGCCGGGCTTCACTTCAGCCGCGAACTGCTGAAACGGATGGAGATCAAAGGTATCGATTACGGCTTCTTAACCCTTCACTCGGGGTTGGGCAACTTCCGTGAAATCGATGTCGAAGACCTCACCAAGCACAAGATGGACTCCGAGCAACTGATTGTTACCCCCGAGTTGGTAGAGCTCGTCAACCACGCCAAGGATGGTGGGCACAAGGTGTGTGCCGTGGGTACCTCGGTCATGCGGGGTATCGAGAGCGCCGTCAGCACCGGTGGGCACATGAAGACTTACGACGGGTGGACCAACAAGTTCATTTTCCCGCCCTACGACTTTACCGTAGCCACCAGCCTGGTGACCAATTTCCACATGCCGCTATCGACCATGCTGATGATGGTGGCCGCATTCGGCGGATACGAAATTGTGCTTTCGGCCTACGATGCAGCCCTCAAAGAGGGATACCGTTTCGGAGCCTATGGCGATGCCATGCTCATTTTGTAAAAAAAGACAGATACATCTCATATGGCAAAGGGAGCAGCGTATTCACGCTGCTCCCTTTTTTTTGCGGGTAGAAAAATTTTTAAGAAAAGGCAGATAAAAGTAATATTTGTAGTAAAAATATATTTTTTTATGTATATTTTTATATCTTTGCCAAACAGTGCTGAATAATTGCTGTGGGACTGTATTTCTAAGTGAAGGGACTGAATTTCTGTAAATAGTTTAACCTTTAATATAAGAACGATGAAAAAGATTTTATCCGCTATGCTGCTGGTGGCATCGATTGTATTCTGCCCCGTTATGCTCAATGCACAAACCAAATCTCAGATTAAACAGGCCGAAAAGGCTGGTAAAACAGAAGCCAAGAGACTCGAGAAAGAGGGTTGGAAAAACAGTAGTGCAACTCCCCTGAGACTGGCTATCAAGAACCATTTGCTTAAAACCGAGGACTTCGGGGGGACAGCAACCTCTTACGATGCAACGGCCGTAGCCGTAAAATCGCTCATCCTGGGGGGGCGTATGGCTCGTTCGGACATCAGAACCCAATATGCCGATATGAACAAGAGTGTGATCAAAGCCCGCATCAACGACCAGTCGCAAGCCATCTCGATCGAGCAGGCCGATAATTTTGTAGCTGCTTATGAGAGTATGGTGATGAAAGAGTTTGACGGCGAACTGCAAAAGTCATTCTCGCTTTATCGGGAGCGCAAAGATGGTCTCTACGATGTGAGAGTCTATTTCTTGCTGGACGAGGATAAGGCTTCGAAAACTCGCATCAGAGCACTGAAGAATGCGGCTGCCGAAGCACAAATCGCACAGGAGATTGCCGATGATATGTCTAAGTTTATCAACGAAGGATTCAAAGACAATAGCGCAAAAGAGTAAGATGAAGTATATCTCGATATTGATTTTTCTCTGCCTTCTCCCGGCCTCTTTGGGGGCACAGAGTGTGGCAGAGAAAATGAATAGCTATTTGAATAATTCGGCATATAAATGTGGTAAAGCAAGTGCTTCGACTCTCGAAGAGGCCGACAAGGCCGCTTTGGAGATGCTTGTCAGCCAGATATCGGTATCGCTGGGAAGCGTCTATGAAGAGGAGTTGTCGCAACACGATACCAGTAACGGGCTCGATTACCAGAGCAAAGTAAATAGCCAGGTACGCTCCTTCTCGTTTGGTACCCTCCCCAACGTAGGGCAGATTATAGACGAGAGTGAGCCGGGCGTGGTGACGGTGCTTCGTTATGTAAAAGTGACCGACTTGAAAAATATCTTTCAAGAGCGGGAAAAGAAGATTTCGGACTTTGTCGCCTCGGGGATGGAGGGCGAGAGACAGTTGCAGATTAATGTGGCTTTGCGCTACTACAACTGGGCCCTCATGCTGCTTATTGCCCATCCCAAAACCGTGTATAGCGATATCGACGGGAAAAAGACCAATCTCAAGTTGTGGTTGGATACCAAGATCAACAACATCTTCAATACCCTTGATGCCGAGGTTGAAGAGTGTGTGGAGACGGGTAACCCCATCGACAAGTATGAAGTGAAGCTGCGCTTCTCATATTTGGGCGAGCCGGTTTCCGACCTGGAGTTCTACTACAACAATGGCGAGCGATATGTAGGTCCCTGCCGGGTACATGATGGGGTAGCCATTGTCAATTTCGACAGACTGCCCGACAAGGAGTTGCGCATCCGCTATGACTATAAATTTGAGAACCAGGCCAAGAATTTCGATGCCGAGTTGCGGGCCGTGCTTGAACTGATCAAGCCCCAAAGTTTCCCCAATGCCGCAGTAGCCTTGCCGGTGAAGAATCGCCGGGGGGTGATTGTGGCCGATAATAAAAAGAGTACACAACAGAAACTCGAAGAGGCGGTATCGGTAGCGAGTGCTTCGATAGCACCCCCCATTGTGCAGAATAAGGTCGAGCGATTGCAGCTGGAACCGATAAGCGACGATGTAGAGTATCGAGCTGTCATGGAGCGGGTCGAGGCAGCCGTGCGTGCAGGCGATATTGCCCCCGTGCAGGACTGCTTTACCCCCGATGGTTTCAACCTCTTTAAGCAGATGCTGGACCTGGGCAAGGCCTCGATTGTGGGAGATCCTCAATATTCGTTTTGGAAAAGTGGAGGCCCTTATGTCATAGGCAAGTCGCTCCCGATGAAATTCAAGTTCAGAGGGCGGGGAAACACGTTTGTCGAAGAGATACGATTCAGATTTGACCGAAACAAGAAAATAGCTTCGGTAGCTTTCGGGTTGACCCAACGGGCCGAAGACGATATCTTCAAGGCCGCGGCCAAGTGGAGCGAAGCCTCGAGATACTCGATCATGTCTTTCCTGGAAGACTATCAAACGGCCTACGCGTTGAAACGGTTGGATTTCATCCAGAGTATTTTTTCCAGCAAGGCCATTATTATTACCGGTGTCGTGTGTCAGACGATAGGAAAAGGGACCTTCCTGGAAGGGGGGCTTAATCTGCCCGAGGAACAAAGTATCAAGACCGTTCGCTATAATCATTACACCAAGGGCGAATATATTGCCAAACTGAAAAAGAGCTTCGCTTCCAAAGAGTTTGTACATCTGATTTTTGAAGATAACATCATCAAGAAAATAAATACCAATGGCATTATCAACGGTGAAGCTTACGGGATACAGATCAAGCAGAGCTATTTCTCCGATAATTATGCCGACTCGGGCTACCTCCTGCTGCATCTGGATATGCGAGGCGAGTATCCCACTATACGGGTGAGAGCCTGGATTCCCGAAAAGAACGAAGACGCTTCGTTGGACAGGTTTTTAAATCGATTCAGGTTGGGTGGAATCTGACCCTATGTATAAATGAAACATATGAAGAAACTGATAACTACTGCATTGGTGGCTATCTTGGCCATCCATGCATCGGCCCAATTGCGATACATATCCGATTCGTTTCGGATGTTGAGCTATCAAGCCTATGATGGCGATATGGGAGGAGGCGACCTCTCCTATGAATACTTGAAAGACCAGTGGCCTACCGACGACAATGGAGACCCTGCGGCACTGTTGGTAATCAAGTTTAGGAATATGTTGCCCGACGAGAGCCGCCGGTTCCAAATCTCGTTTACGGCCGGGTGTAACAAGGCCGGCGAGGAGTTTCCCACACGCGACAAGCACCCCGATTCATACTGGTTGTATGTCACGGCCGGCGACCATGTGGGAATAACCATCTACCATCCCGAGTATGGTTCGGTCAAGGTTGGGCCCCTTAAACTGGAGCAGACCAAGATGTATGAGTTTATGCTGGAAAACGAAAAGTCGATAAACCTCTCGTTTGCCACCGATCCCCCGGGATCCATTGTCATCTTCGACGACCAGCGGTTGCCTCAGGTTACCCCGTGTGAGAAAAAAAATACCACTTATGGTGAGCACAGGTTGTTTCTCATATCGGGAGCAACCCAGTTAGACACGGTTATCCATGTCGATGGTTCGCGTTCGCACTTCGATTTTAATATGCGCAAAAAGCATTTTTTCAACTTCACTTGCGAGCAGGACGATGCCCAGTTGTATATCAATGGGAAACTGTATGGCCGATTGCCGCAAAGCAACGTCCCCCTGTATGAGGGCCTTTCCTACACGTTGGTAGCCCTTAAGGGGGGTATAGGCGATACCGTTTCGTGGTATGTCGATGATAATGTGAGTCGGGAGTACCAGTTCCAGATTGTGAAAAAGAAAACCGTTGAGCTGTATGCCTCGTATCAGGGCGAGCGGGTGAATGCCTATTTGACGGTCAACCGTTTGGATGGTGCCTATCATAATCATCAGCTACAAAGCTCAGGCTCGTCATTCCGGTTGAATCTGCCTTATGGGCGCTATCGTTTCAGAATGTCGTATGGCGGAAACTATAAAGAGCGCACCGAGAAGATTTCGGAGAAAAGCAAATCGATTTATGAGTTCCCTATCAAGGCCAAGAATTCGATAGTATGGCCCTGGCAGCGCGAGTACGATGTGCGTCCGGTAGGTTTCTCAATGGGATATGTCTCCAAGCAGCTGGTGACTACCGGCAATGGTATGAAACTTAAAGAAAATGGTTTTTGGTCCGATGGAGAGGGTACCTCGCTTCATGGTATGCAGGTAGGACTTCATTTCCAACCCTGTTTCTCTTTTGGATTGGGCCTCTACACGGGTGCGTTCTATGAGTTGTATATGTCGTTCAACGACGATGGTTACGCCTACGACGAATTTCTGGAGCATTGCGCCTATGTGCCCGTACACCTGTATTACAGACTACCCTTCTCGAGTACCGTGGCCCTGTCGTTCCATGGTGGAGTCGGGTTTAATTATAGCATTTATGGAGCTTTTGGAAAGAAAGACGACTCGGTAGAAGAATATACCGATTGCTATGGCGAAGCGGGGTATCCCAAGCGTTTCAATATGGCCGCCGAGGTAGGTGTAGGATTCAGAATCGGTTCTATTCAAATCAATGCCCAGTATGCCAAGGGCTTGAACGATCACAAATCCTACTCTTCGTTGGGCAGTGGTTATAAAACCATACAAAACAAATTGTCAATTAGCCTGTCGTGGTTGATTAGTTCGGGTTATTAATCGATGACAGAAAGAATATGAATAGAAGATTGTGTATTATCATAGCTCTTTGTGCATTACTCCCTGCCAAGGGTAATGCACAGGATCCCTATGAGGAGTTTAAGAAACAGGCCCTCGAGGAGTATAGCCAGTTCTCCGACCAGGTGCGAAAGGAGTATGCCAGTTTCAGAGATCAGGCCAATGCCGAGTATGCCCGTTTCATGCAGGAACCGTGGCCCAAGGCCGACTTGAATAGTCCCGAGCCGGTACCCGATCGCCCCGAGCCGGTAGATCCGCCGGTGAAGACCGACCCCGACAAAAAGCGTCGCCCCGAAGAGATTCCTTACGACGAAGTGATACCTCTCCCCGACAGGACTCCGGCTCCGCAACCGGTCGAGCCTATCGTTCCGCCTCCTGCCCCGGTGGTTTCGACCTTTGACTTCGACTTCTACCATACGAAGTGCACGGTAAGTCTGTCGCCCGAGCAGAAGTTTACCCTGTCGCAAATCGACGAGCAATCGGTCTCTGAGGCCTGGACAATGCTCTCGCAGAATTCATACAACAACTTGATAATCGATTGCTTGCGCTTGAGAGACGAACTGAATCTGTGCGATTGGGCCTATGTGATACTGCTGCAACGGCTCACCGAGAGCTACTTCGGGTCGGCCTGGTCGAGTGAGGCTGCACTGATGCAGATGTATATACTCACCCAGTCGGGGTATAAGGTGCGCATTGCCCGAGCCGGTACCCGGTTGGTTCTGCTTGTCCCGTCGGATTATACGATTTATCAGTATCGCTATGTCTATCTGGGGGGGACGAAGTTTTATGTCCTGAATACCTCTGTCAAAGAGAATCTGTATGTATATGACCAGGCATTCCCCAAGGAGCAGATATTCTCTATCTCGATGAAGCATGCTCCTCAGTTGGCTCTCGAGGTGACCCCCGATCGGGTGTTGACCTCGAGGAAATATCCCTCGGTAACCGTTCGTTTGAGAACCAATAAGAACTTGATCGATTTTTACAACGACTACCCGCTCAGCAGCAACTGGGATGCCTACTCCCGTTCTTCTTTGAGCGATGAGGTGAAAGACAGGCTCTATCCGGTTTTGAAGAGCGCCATTGCCGGGAAGTCGGAAGAAGAGGCCGCCAATATCCTTATCAATTTCGTTCAAACCGCCTTTGAATACAAGACCGACGATGAGCAGTTTGGTTATGAGCGTCCGCTCTTTGGCGACGAGACAATTTATTACCCCTATAGCGATTGCGAAGATCGGGCCATTCTGTATTCTATCCTGGTGCGTGAACTCTTGGGAAGGTCTGTCGTATTGTTGTATTACCCGGGCCATCTGGCTACGGCCGTTCAATTCAGCACCGATATCCAGGGCGACTATCTGATGGTCAATGGTACGAAGTATGTCATTTGCGATCCTACCTATATAGGCGCTCCTATCGGCGAGGCCATGCCCTCCTATAAGAATACGAAATGCACAGTCATTTACATATAGATTTGTGCGTGTAAAACGGGATAATCCTGTGTGGGATTATCGCCCGTGAGACAAGAGAAAAAGCCTCGTTGAGCCTCTGAGAAAAGCCTCAACGAGGTTTTTTATTCAATAAGATGCATTTGTCGGTTTATATGTTGTGCGACCCAAAACAATCTCTATCTTTGTGGCTATGGCAGATGGTGATTGTCAATCGGAAGTGCTCCGCAAGGGTGGACGACTCTGCATTTTCTGTATTCATTAACCGCATCACGAGAGTCGGGATGTAAGAAAAATCTTATGATGAAAAATTTTTATGTATTTACTTTGATGGCCCTTCTCTTGATGGGCTGTTCGAAAGAGAAGGATGCTGTGGCCGACAAGGCCATCCAGTTGGCCGATGGGGTGTCCAGTAGCTACACGGTCTATGCCGACCAGACGACCGCCTCTCCCTCACAGGGAATCACCTTTACCACAACCGGGCCTTGGAAGGCTACGGTAGCCGAGACCCGGGCTGCGGCCGACTGGGTGAAGGTTTCGCCCGACCATGGCGACAAGGCCGGCAGTTACACGATTACTATCCTGCTTGATGTCAATACCACGGGGCAAGACCGTAAAGCGGTCGTGACCATTGAGTGCGGTGCGACCCGCATCGAGATTATCGTCGAGCAGAAGGCTGTGACCGAGAGTGGCGAAGAGCCTCAAAACCCGGCTGTCGATGAGCCTCGGGTATCTCGCCTGGAGACGGCCTACTTCTATTACGACGGCACGACGGTGGTGCCCGAGGAGACGTCGGCCTTTGATTTCTTCTACGACGAGATGGGGCGGCTTTCTCAAATCGTTTCGAATGGTGTTAACGAAGTCCGCTCGATGACTCTTACCTATGGCGAAGGTGGGGTCTCTTATACCGTCGTATTGACCGAAAACGGGGTTGAAGATCCGCATGGCGACAAGGGTAAGGCAACGCTCGACGAAGCCGGTCGGGTTGCATCGGGTGAATACTTCTATACGTATGAGAAAAACGGCGAATGGATTACGGGCAAATATAACTACCAGTTGGCATACGATACCGAGGGCTATTTGATCGGATGTGAGTCGAGCACGTCGGAGCCGGGAGTGTCGCACATTACCTGGGAGAATGGAAATCCCGTGCAGGGACTGTGGGGGGCCGAGAATAATCTAATCGATAGAGCTACCTATGGCGATGTGCTCAACAGAGCCAATATCGACCTGAACTGGTTGTGTGTATTGACCTCCGAAGGGTGGGACTACTCGGTTGGCGATCCCAACAAATTCTTTGCACTCGCCGGGCTCGTAGGGAAACGGGCAACCCACATGGTCTCGACAATCTCCGAGTCGGGGGCCGGTCCAACACCTCGGCTTAGCAAGTATAATTATATCCTCGACGACGCAACGGGTATGCCCGTTGAGATTTCGCGTGTGACGACCGACTACACCTCCACGAAAGAGTATATATCGATTACACGTGTAAAATTGAGTATGCGAAATAATCTTTTGGATTGGAAATAATGAATAGATGGTAATTTATTTTATCGAAGTCTGTCGTTGAAATAATTTTTAGGAATATCCTGCCTTGCATCTTCCGTTCATCCGGTCGGGGGAATGCAGGGCAGGATGTTTTTTATATTGTCTGGTTTATAGATAAATATAATCGATATTGTACTTTGCTGAAATCTTCAGGACGAGTCGGTTCGTGTATCTATTGGGGAAACTTTTTTAGAATTTGATTTTAAAAAGTATTCCCAAAGAGAGAACTTTTCTTTTGTCGATTGTTGTTTTGTTGGTCAAAATTTGTGTACCTTTACACCCACATTCCGGTTCGGTATTGTCCGTTGGACAGCACCGATAAAAAGGGAATCGGGTGAAAATCCCGAGCAGTCCCGCTGCTGTAATTCCTGTGAAAGTCCGTTGACACGAGCCACTGACGAGAATCTGTTTCTGTAGAGTCGGGAAGGCGCCATCGGGCAGGGAAGAGCCAGAAGACCTGCCGGAGTGAGAGAGAAGCAAATGAGCGTTCGAGGAGACGCTCGCAGTATCCAATTTCTTAACAACTTATCAGCATGGATTATGCAGGTATTACCATCGCCAAGCGCGATGGTGCCCGGGAGTGTTTCTCGATTGAGAAGATCGAGCGGGCCATTGCCAAGGCTTATCGGGCCGACGGCATCAACGACGATGAGGCCTCGGTGAAGCAGATTGCGGCCGAGGTGACGGCAGCCATCGACAAGAACGAAATTTCGGTCGAAGAGATTCAAGACCTGGTCGAGCGCCAGTTGATGAAGCGCAACCCCTCGGTGGCCAAGCGGTTTATCATCTATCGCGAGTGGCGCACCAAGGAGCGCGAGAAGCGCACCTCGATGAAGCAGGTGATGGACGGCATTGTGGCCGTCGAGAAGAACGACGTGAACCTGAGCAATGCCAACATGTCGTCGCACACGCCGGCCGGGCAGATGATGACCTTTGCCTCGGAGGTGACCAAGGATTATGCCTACAAGTACTTGGTGGGGGTACGCTATGGGCGCGCTCATCGCGAGGGCGACATTCACATTCACGACCTCGACTATTATCCCACCAAGACCACAACCTGTGTGCAGTACGACCTGGAGGATATCTTCAACCGCGGGTTTTACACCAAAAACGGCACCGTGCGCACGCCCCAGTCGATACAGAGCTATGCCACACTGGCTACCATCGTGTTCCAGACCAACCAGAACGAGCAGCACGGCGGGCAGTCGATACCGGCCTTCGATCACTTTATGGCTCCTGGTGTGTTGAAGAGTTTCCGCAAACACCTCGAGATGGCCATCGACTTTATTCTGCGGTTGCGGGGTGCCAGCGACCACCCGTCGCTCAAGGAGCCGATAGTCGAGACGGTGACCTCGATTACCGGTTCCGAGGACCAACAGGCTGCGCTGGCGGCCCGGTTGCAGACGTTGGGCGTGGAGCTGTCGCCCGACGAGTTTCGCACCGCCTGGACACAAAGCTACGAAACAACCCGCAGGGATACGCATCAGGCCATGGAGGGGTTGGTGCATAACCTCAACACGATGCACTCGCGGGGCGGCAACCAGGTCGTGTTCAGTTCGATAAACTATGGCACCGATACCTCGCCCGAGGGGCGTATGGTCATACGCGAGCTGCTCTCGGCCACTACCGAGGGGTTGGGCCACGGCGAAGTGCCGGTCTTTCCCATTCAGATTTTCAAGGTGAAAGAGGGCGTTTCGTACAGCGATGAGGATTATGCCGTAGCAATGGCCGACTTCGAAGGGGCGATGGCCGGACGCATCGCCTTCAAGGCGCCCAACTTCGACCTCTTGCTCGAGGCGTGTCGCACCACATCGACCTCGCTCTTCCCCAATTTCCTCTTTCTCGATGCGCCCTATAACCAAAATGAACTCTGGCGGGCCGACGACCCCGACCGTTTCCGCTACGAGGTGGCCACGATGGGATGTCGCACTCGGGTATTCGAGAATCTGCACGGCGCAAAGAGTTCGTGGGGGCGGGGCAATCTCTCTTTTACCTCGATGAATATGACCCGCCTGGCTATCGAAGCCCGGCGCGAAGCCGAGGAGTTGCACCCCGATGGCGACAAGCATGCCATTCGTCGCGAGGCTCGTATCCTCTTCCTCGAGAAGGTGCGCACCACTGCCGCAATGATAGCCGAGCAACTGCACGAGCGGTATGAGTATCAGCGCAAGGCGCTCGCCCGTCAGTTCCCCTTCATGATGGGCAACGATGTGTGGAAGGGTGGAGGCCGCTTGCGCCCCGACGAAGAGGTGGGCGATGTGATCGACAGTGGTACGCTGGGCATCGGCTTCATTGGCGGACACAATGCCATGTGCGCCATCTATGGCGAGGGGCACGCCCACAGCCACGAGGCCTGGCAAACGCTCTACGATGCCGTGGTGGTGATGAACAACGTGGTCGAGGAGTACAAGACCCGCTATCACCTCAACTACTCGGTACTGGCCACGCCGGCCGAGGGGCTTTCGGGGCGCTTCACCCGTCTGGATCGCAAGCGCTACGGGGTTATCCCGGGGGTAACCGACCGCGAATACTACGTCAACTCGTTCCATATCGATGTGAAGGAGCCGGTAACCATCGTCGAGAAGATCAAGAAGGAGGCCCCCTTCCACGCCATTACCCGGGGCGGCCATATCACCTATGTCGAGCTCGACGGTGAAGCCAAGAAGAATATATCGGTTATTCTGAAAATCGTGAAGGTGATGCACGACGAGGGCATCGGTTACGGTTCGATAAACCACCCGGTCGATACCTGCCGCGCGTGCGGGTATCGGGGGGTCATCTATACGCAGTGCCCCGTGTGCAAGAGCGAGGACATATCGCGTATGCGTCGCATTACCGGTTACCTTACCGGCAGTCTCGAGTCGTGGAATTCGGCCAAGCAGGCCGAGGAACGCGACCGTGTAAAGCACAGGTAGATGGAGGAGCCGCTACATCTTATCCAGGTATATCCAGAGACCATCTCCGATGGTTTCGGGATTCGTTATGCCATCTATCTGGCCGGGTGTACGCACCGCTGCCCGGGGTGTCACAATCCCGGCAGCTGGAATCCGGCGGCGGGTGAGCCGCTCACCGGAGCTCTGCTCGACCGCATGGTGGCCGAGATACAGGGCAACCCCTTGCTCGACGGCATCACCCTCTCGGGGGGAGACCCCTTTTACAATCCGCCGGCCCTGCTGGCTCTGTTGCAACGGCTCAAGGCCGAAACTCAACAGAATATCTGGTGCTATACCGGCTACACCTATGAGGCTTTGTTGGCCGATGAGGCGCGTCGCCCCTGCCTCGACTATATCGATACGCTGGTCGATGGTCCCTTTGTGCAGGCGCAGTTCGACCCCACGCTCTCCTTTCGGGGAAGTCGCAACCAGCGCATCCTGCATCTGTCGCAGATGCGGTAAGGGGAAGGGAGTGGTGATGCCAATATTACAATCTTACACAGCCCGGTAGTAGTCTTGCAGGAGGCAACGGGCAATGAAATCCCAGTTGTCGGCCACGAGATGCGGGTCGCCGTCGGCAAAGCAGGCATCGGGCAGCAGGCTGTGAGAGCAGAGGTAGAGCAGCAGGTCGATAGGACATCGGCCGGGAACGGTGAGCAGCGATATGGCCCCCTTTCGAGCCTCCTCGGCGTTGTAGTAGGGGTTGGCCGGGTCGGCGATGAACTGGGCAATATCCGAGGCTATCAACATTCCCTTATAGGGAGTCACATAGAGTACGAAGTTCTTTTTGTGAGCCAGGTGCGAGAGATGCCCGCCCTCGGTCTCGCCCCATTGCATCCCCTCGGTGAGGAAACGGTCGAGTTCGGCATACGAGCCCAGGTACTTCACGGGTGCGCCTCCGGTCGATTGGGTAAACTGCTGGTAATAGGGGTGCAGCTCTTTTTTCTCCTCGGGCTCTTCGGGCAGGGTGTGTTGCCACAACAGCGACACCCATTCGTGGGCAAAGAGGGCCAGCGGCCCGGCCGGCAGGGTATAGAGCGACTCCCGACGCAGTTTCTCGAGTCGGCTCAACTTCTCTTTGTCGCTGTGAGACTTGCTGTGGACCTCGTGCAGCAGTTGGCGGGCCAGCGAGCGGTTCGACGGGCCCAGCAGATAGGATTCCCAAAAGAGCCACTCGGCAAATCGGTAGCGCGCTTCGGGGTCGGTCGTTTCGTTGAGTTCGGGCAAACAGAACTCTTGCAGCAGCGGCGAATCGGGAGCGGTCTCGTATTCACCTTCCAGTAAGTTGTAGATAAGATCGGCCGTAGCGATGAGGTTGTCGTCGAGCGGTGACAGCACCTCGTGTTCGTTGCCGTAGGCGGCCGACAGATACCACAACAGTACCCGCACATCTTCCCGGTTCACCTCACCCTCGTAGTAGTTGGCCGTGTCGAAGAAAGGAAGCGTGCGGCCATAGAAGGCCCGGTGCTGGGCAAGCAGCGATGCCCACAAGCCCGTCCCCGACAAGATATCGGCAAAGTAGCCCACCAGGTCGCAGCAGATCGATTTCAGGGATTCGTCGTTCCACTGTGCTTTCATAGGCGAGCGTTTTATTTCGTCATATAATTGGTTGGCCAGTCGCGTGTAATAGCGGTCGCTGTCGGTCGTTTGGGTGTAGGGCTGCCGGGCCAGCCACTGTTGCAGGGTGATGTTCATGTTGCCAGTTTTTAATAAGAATTATGTAGGGGCGGGGCCATGCGACCACACCCCGGGATATGGTTAAGCCTCGCCACCGGGAGCCATGAAGGGAGGCATACCGCCGCCGCGTTGCGGGTCGTTCATCTGGATGGGACCGAACTGGGCCTCATATTTGCGGATGTTGTCCTGAAGGGCAAACAGCAGTCGTTTGGCATGTTCGGCCGTGAGGATGATGCGCGATTTCACCGGCGCTTTGGGGGCACCCGGGGTGACCCGGATGAAGTCGATGACAAACTCCGACGGAGCGTGCGAAATGATAGCCAGGTTGGAGTAGGTGCCTTCGGCTACGGCGGCCGACAGCTCTATTTGAATCTCTTTTTTCTCTTCCATAATCAATGTAATTTGAAGTAATAATATTTATAATCGAAGTTGACTTGATTGACATATACCTGCAACGTGGTGTAGGGCCGGCTGCGGTAGGCCTCGATGTTGAACGACGAGTAGAGGTTGGTCCAGTGCCCCTCGGGGTCGTCGTTGCGGCTGTGGCGCAACTCCACCTTGAGGGTATCGCTCTCGAGTGTCGATTCGTCGGCCACGAGTCTGATGCCGTGGGGGCGGCTGTGATAGTCGATGCGGTATCGCAGGTTGAGAAAATCGCCCGTTTTCCAGATGCTTTGCAGGTAGAGGGTATCGTTGGGCAATTGGGCCAATTGCTCGTGCGAGACCAGTCGCAGCGTGTCGAAGTGGATGGCCGAGAGCGCCTGTATCTCTATCCGTTCACGATTCTCGCCCAACGATTCGAGGGGCTTGTATTGCAGCAGCACGCGCACCCCTTCGGCCGTGAGCGACTCGTTTGGGGTTTCGGTGGGGTAGAGGGTATCCATCGGGGCCGAATCGGTAGCCTGGTGGGTAAAGTAGGTATTCCCGTCGTGATGGTGACAGGTGACGATATCGAGGTAAAAGACCCCGTAGATATCCTCCTCTTTCTCGCAGGCTGTCGTTGCCAGAAGCAACGGCACCACCCAGAACCACCCGTGGAATATCGCAAGCCGTTTCATACCTTGTCCTCCTCGGTTGCGGGGGATTCCTCTTCGTCCTTCTCGGCCGGATCGACGATTGAGCCGTCTTTCATGAACAGGATACGGTCGGTCATCTGGGCCAGTGTTTCGTCGTGGGTGACGATGACAAACGTCTGTTTGAACTCGTCGCGCAGGTCGAAAAAGAGTTTGTGCAGTTCGATTTTGTTTTTCGAGTCGAGGCTGCCCGACGGCTCGTCAGCCAAAATCACCGACGGACGGTTGATGAGAGCCCGGGCCACGGCTACCCGTTGCTTTTCGCCGCCCGAGAGTTGGGCCGGTTTGTGGCCGAGGCGGTCGCCCAGATTCAGAAAATCGAGTATCCGTTTGGCTTCCCGTTCGGCCTCCGAGCTGCTGCGCCCTCCGATGAGGGCGGGAATCATCACGTTTTCGAGAGCCGAGAATTCGGGTAACAGTTGGTGAAACTGAAAAACAAACCCGATGTGGCCGTTTCTGAAGCGGGCCATCTCACGGTCGGGCAGGTTGTCCACCCGTTTGCCGTCGTAGCGTATCTCGCCGCTGTCGGGCTTGTCGAGGGTGCCCACGATTTGCAGCAGGGTGGTTTTACCGGCGCCGCTTGCACCCACGATGGCGACAATCTCGCCCTGCTCGATGGTGGCGTCGATACCTTTGAGCACCTCCAGGGAGCCATAACTCTTGTGTATGTTTTTAATCTCTATCATGTCTCAGTGAGTTTTCCAATGACATAGCTGGCCAGGTGGCACCCAAACAGGGCCGGCAGGTACGAGATGGTGCCTACGGTCGATTTTTTATTGCGTTCGCCTTCGACTGCGACCACGGCATGAGGGTCGGCCTGCTCGGTCGAAAATACCGTTTTCAATCCTTTCGAGATGCCTGCTTTGCGCAGCCGCAGCCGCACGGCTCGGGCCAGACCGCAGTGGTAGGTGTCGGCAATATCGGCCAGGCGTATGGCCGAGGGGTCTTTGCGACCTCCTGCTCCCATCGACGAAACAATCTTCACCTTGTGCCGCAGGCAGTAGGTGATGAGGGCTATCTTGGGGGCCAGGGTGTCGATGGCATCGACCACGAAGTCGATGGGTTCGCGTTCGAGCAAGGGGGCGATATCGTCGGCCTCGAGATACCGGAATTCGGCGTTGAGCTTCAGCTCGGGGTTGATGTCGAGCAATCGGGCTGCCAGCACCTCGGTCTTGGGTCGGCCCAGTGTGCTGTGCAAGGCCACGAGCTGACGGTTGAGGTTGCTCTCGGCCACCGTGTCGCCGTCGATGATGGTCATGCGGCCTACCCCGGCGCGCGCAATCATTTCGGCGGCATAGGCGCCCACGCCGCCCACACCCACCACCATTACGTGTGCGTGGTGCAGCCGCTCCAAGGCGTCGTCGCCTATCAGCTGGCGGGTTCGTGAGAGCCAATCTTCCATTGCTTCCGCGGTTTGAAGTGTATAATTGATTTACGAAGATACTTTTTTTTGTAGAAAATAGGAAATCCCGGCTGTAAAATGAGTCGATAATCGGGCTCTTTTTGCCGCAACATCTCGGTATATGTGTGGTGTGTATCGTTTCTGCCCGATATCGCAGTGATGGCCGTCGAATTTGTTTCGTTCGTCAATTATGCTATCTTTGTACCGGTAAGCCCCGGGATTGGCAGGGGGGACATCCGCCAGGCGACAAGGGGAATCAATAACCACTATTACAAAAAAAAGAGAACCGATATGGATATCGTTTGGATTATTCTGGGAGCCGTGTGTCTGCTCGTGGGGTTGGCCGGCTGTTTTCTGCCCGCATTGCCCGGGCCGCCGCTCGCCTATGTGGGTATGCTGTTGCTCCACATAACCGACCGGGTGCAGTTTACCGTTACGCAACTTGTCGTGTGGGCCATACTGGTCATCGTGGTGCAGGTGCTCGACTACTTTACGCCTCTCATCGGTACCAAGTATGGAGGCGGCAGCAAGTGGGGGAATCGCGGTTGTATTGCCGGCATGGTACTGGGCATGTTTCTTTTTCCCCCGTGGGGAATTATTCTGGGTCCTCTCGTGGGGGCCATCGTGGGCGAACTGTTGGCAGGCAAACTCACGCACGAAGCTCTCAAGGCCGGTTTGGGTGCCTTCCTGGGATTTTTGCTGGGGGTGATTATCAAGGTGTCGCTTTGCGGCTATTTTATCTATGCTTTTGTGGCGGCTCTCGTGTGAGTGGCGCTACGGGGCATGTGTGTCGTGTGTGACATTGTTTCTTTAAAAAGCAACCGAGGCTGCTCCTGTGCGGGGCAGCCTCGGTTTTTATTTGGTCAATCGATTTTCGATTAGAGTTTCGGGCCAGCGGCAACCAGAGCCTTACCAGCGGCGTTTCCTTCGAACTTAGCGAAGTTCTTGATGAAGCGGCCAGCCAGGTCTTTGGCTTTGGCATCCCAATCGGCAGGATTGGCATACGTGTCGCGAGGATCGAGGATGTTCTTGTCAACACCCGGCAGTTCGGTAGGAACAACGAAGTCGAAGTAGGGGATAACTTTCGTCGGAGCCTTGTCGATAGAACCGTCGAGGATGGCGTCGATGATACCACGAGTATCGCGAATCGAGATACGTTTGCCAGTTCCGTTCCAACCGGTATTTACCAGGTAAGCCTTGGCACCAACCATTTCCATCTTCTTAACCAGCTCTTCGGCATATTTGGTAGGATGCAACGACAGGAAGGCTGCACCGAAGCAAGCCGAGAAGGTAGGAGTAGGCTCGGTGATACCACGCTCGGTACCGGCCAATTTGGCGGTGAAGCCCGAGAGGAAGTAGTATTTCGTTTGCTCGGCGTTCAGGATAGAAACGGGGGGCAATACACCGAATGCATCGGCCGACAGGAAGATAACCTGTTTGGCGTGCGGGCCTTTCGATACGGGTTTAACGATGTTGTTGATGTGGTAGATAGGATACGATACACGGGTGTTCTCCGTTACGCTCTTATCGGCGAAGTCGATTTTGCCGTTGGCGTCAACCGTAACGTTCTCGAGGAGGGCGTCGCGTTTGATGGCGTTGTAGATATCGGGCTCGCTGTCTTTATCGAGGTTGATAACCTTGGCATAGCAACCACCTTCGTAGTTGAATACACCGTCGTTGTCCCATCCGTGTTCGTCATCACCGATGAGCAGACGTTTCGGGTCGGTCGAAAGAGTAGTTTTACCTGTACCGGAGAGACCGAAGAAGATAGCGGTGCTCTTGCCCTCTTTGTCGGTGTTGGCCGAGCAGTGCATCGAAGCCATGCCTCTCAAGGGGTTCAGGTAGTTCATGATCGAGAAGATACCTTTTTTCATCTCACCACCGTACCAGGTGTTCAAGATTACTTGCTCGTTGGTCTTCAGGTTGAATACCGTAGCGGTTTCGGAGTTCAAGCCCAGTTCTTTGTAGTTGTCAACTTTGGCTTTGGCGGCGTTGAACGATACGAAATCGGGTTCGCCATAGTTGGCCAGTTCCTCTTCGGTAGGACGGATAAACATGTTCTTTACGAAGTGAGCTTGCCAAGCAACCTCCATGATGAAACGTACTTTCAGGCGGGTAGCAGGGTTGGCACCGCAGAAAGTATCCATCACGAACAGTCTCTTGCCCGAGAGTTCTTTTACGGCTTTGGCTTTCAAATCGGCCCAAGCAGCTTCGGAGCAAGGTTTGTTGTCGTTTTTATATTCGTCGCTAGTCCACCACAGAGTGTCCTTGCTGGCCTCATTCATAACAAAGAATTTATCTTTGGGAGAACGACCGGTATAGATACCCGTCATTACATTCACAGCACCAAGCTCAGTTACCTGACCTTTTTCGTAGCCTTCCAAGCCTGCTTTGGTCTCTTCCTCAAACAGTACTTCGTAAGAAGGATTGTGTAAAATCTCTTTTACATCTTTAATACCATACTTGCTTAAATCTAATGTTGCCATTGTTCTTGAATTTAATGGTTTATAAAATATTACTCTATTTTCTTAGTCCATGAAAACCGACTGCAAAATTAACAACAAATTCTACAAGTAGCGATTTAATTAAAGAAAATTTTCGCTAATTGTTTGTATTTATTACAAATATACCCTCAATCGCTATGCCGGCATTGCAAAACGGCGCTTTTTTTAGGTTAAAAAGGAGAAAAAACAATTTATAATTTTCTAAAACAAAATTTATACGTACTTTTGTTCTTCGGCAAAAAAATAGAAAAATATGGAAGTTATCAATTTTGCCGAGAAAAACTCGGTAGTAAACCGTTTCATGGCCGAATTGCGGGATGTAAATGTTCAAAACGACCGAATTCGGTTTCGTCGAAATCTTGAGCGTATAGGCGAAATCATGGCTTATGAGATAAGTCATCGCCTCCACTACTCCGAAAAAGAGGTAACTACTCCGTTGGGTACCGCCCGGGTCAACCTTCCCGACGATACGGTTGTGCTGGCTACGATTCTGCGGGCAGGCCTCCCGTTTCACCAGGGATTCCTCAGTTGCCTCGACGATGCCGAAAATGCGTTTGTTTCGGCTTATCGCAAGTATAAGGATAAACTCAATTTCGATATCTTCATCGAGTATATCGCCTCACCCCGTCTCGACGGAAAGGTCTTGGTTATTACTGACCCCATGCTCGCCACGGGTGGTTCCATGGAGCTCTCGTACAAGGCGTTGCTCACCAAGGGCAACCCCAAGAGTGTACACATTGCGTCGGTCATTGCAAGCCGGCAGGCTATCGATTATGTGAAACAGCACTTCCCCGACGATACAACGCTGTGGGTAGGAGCTATCGACGACGAGCTCGACGACCACTCCTATATCGTGCCCGGCCTTGGCGATGCCGGTGACCTTGCCTATGGTATTAAAGAGTAGCAGGGGATAGATAGTGAGGAATATTTTGCTGAAATTATAAACATCATGTCAATCACAATTAAGGAAATTGCCGGGAATCGTGCCCTGAAGAAATTTGCGAAATTCTCGATCGACCTGTACAAAGACAACGAGTACTATGTGCCTTCGTTGGTCCTGGACGAGGTGGGTACCCTCAGTGCAAAAAGCAACCCGGCTTTCGACTTTTGCGAGTCGGTTTATTACATGGCCTATCGCGACGGCAAACCTGTGGGTCGCATTGCCGGTATCATCAACCGCAAAGTCAACGAAAAGACAGGCGAGAAGGCGGCCCGATTTGGTTTTGTCGATTTTATCGACGACCGCGAGGTGAGCAAAGCGCTCTTCGATGCCGTAGAGAAATGGGCCCGATCCAAAGGGATGAACCAGATGCATGGTCCCCTGGGTTTTACCGATATGGATCCCGAGGGATTGCTTGTCGAGGGTTACGACCAGCTCAGCACCATGGCTTCGATTTATAACTATCCCTACTATGTCGATCACATCGAAGGGTTGGGTTATGAAAAGGCCGTCGATTGGGTTGAGTACAAAATCAAGGTGCCCGAGTGTGTGCCCGAGAAGCATCAGCGCATCAGCGATATCGTGCAACGCAAGTACAACCTGCGCATCCTCAAGTTCAAGAAGGCTTCGGAGGTTCATAAGGGAAATTACGGTCAGAAGATTTTCGATCTCATCAACGATGCCTACGCCAATCTGTATGGCTATTCGGCTCTCTCGCAGCGTCAAATCGACTACTATGTCAATATGTACATCCCCTTGTTGCGTCTCGAGAATGTGACCCTCATTGTCGATGAGCACGATGATCTCATTGCCGTGGGTATTGCCATCCCCTCCATGTCGAAGGCGTTGCAGAAATCGCGTGGCCGCCTCTTCCCCTTCGGTTTCATCCATCTGCTCAAAGCGCTCAAAGGGAAAAACGACGGCGTCGATCTGCTGTTGGTGGCCGTGCGTCCCGACTATCAGAGCAAGGGGGTCAATGCTCTCCTCTTCTCGGATCTTATCCCCGTCTTCATCCGCAACGGCTATAAGTATGCCGAGAGTAACCCCGAGCTCGAGGAGAATGAGAAGGTGCAGTCGCAGTGGCAATACTTTGAGCGTCACCAGCACAAGCGCCGTCGGGCCTACACCAAGAAGATTTAGTCGTTGGTAAAGAGAGCCGGGAGCCAGAGGCTTCGGCGATAGCTTTGCCGTGAGATAGCGTTTGGGTTGTCCCCTTTGCCACAAGGTTTCTTGTGGCAAAGAGGACAATTGCTTTCTGTAGAGGGGGCTTTTGAATAAAGACCGGAGCTATCGGCCGGGCTCCATCGGGGCGTGTATTTAAATTTTTTCAGCAAACGTATCTTCCGAACCATAAAAAAGAGTTAATTTTGCCGCTGTTTTTTCTGGCCGACGGTGAAGTCGGCTGCTCTTCATAGCCATTGTCCATCGGCATGGTTACAAATGTGAGGAGCGAGACTCCCTGTGGGGAGATAGGTAAATAGGTATTATCAGGTAAAAAGAAAAAGATGAAAAGCAGATTGGATTTTCACCCGAAGTTTGTGGCTTCGTTGGCAAACTATTCCAAAGAGAGATTCCTCAAAGACCTCATGGCCGGTATCATCGTGGGCATCGTGGCGCTGCCACTGGCCATTGCTTTTGGTATCGCCTCGGGGGTATCGCCCGAGAAGGGTCTTATCACGGCCATCATCGGTGGCTTTATCGTTTCGTTTCTGGGGGGTAACAGCGTGCAGATAGGCGGCCCCACCGGAGCTTTTATTGTCATTGTCTATGGCATCATTCAGACCTATGGTCTCGAGGGGCTGGCCATCGCCACCTTCATGGCGGGGTTGATTCTGGTGCTCATGGGCTGTTTCAGACTGGGGACCATCATCAAGTTCATTCCCTATCCCATTGTGGTAGGATTTACCAGCGGTATCGCCCTTACCATCTTTGCCACGCAGATAAAAGATCTGCTGGGACTCACGATGGAGAGTGTGCCTGCCGATTTCATATCGAAGTGGATTGCCTACTTCCAGCATATCGACTCTACCAACTTCTGGTCGTTGGGCATCGGGGTGCTCAGTATTCTCATCATTGCCTATACGCCGCGCATATCCAACAAGATACCGGGCTCGCTCATGGCCATTATTCTCATGACGGTGCTGGTCTATGTGCTCCGTCATATCTGGGGTATCGAGGGTATCGAGACGATTGGCGACCGGTTCAATATCAGCAACGAGGTGCCCGAGCCGCAATCGCTCAATATCAATATGGATACCATAAACCAGCTCCTCTCCCCGGCCTTCACCATCGCCGTGCTGGGAGCCATCGAGTCGTTGCTTTCGGCTACCGTAGCTGATGGTGTGACCGGCGACAAAACCAACTCGAACACCGAGTTGATAGCCCAGGGAGCTGCCAACATCGTGGTACCTTTCTTCGGTGGAATCCCCGTGACCGGCGCCATTGCCCGCACCATGACCAACATTAACAACGGGGGTCGCACTCCCGTAGCCGGCATGATACACGCCGTGGTGTTGTTGCTGATATTCCTTTTCCTCATGCCGCTCATCCAGCTCGTTCCCATGTCGTGTCTGGCCGGTGTACTGATTGTGGTTGCCTATAACATGAGCGGCTGGCGCACGGTGCGTTCGTTGTTGAAGAATCCCAAGTCCGACGTATCGGTGCTCATCATCACCTTCCTGCTCACCGTTATCTTCAACCTCACGATTGCCATCGAGATAGGTCTGTTGCTGGCCGTGGTACTCTTCTTGCGTCGTATGACCGAGACGACCCGTATCTCGGTATTCCACGACGAACTCGATATTGCTCACGGCACCGAGTCGAATCAGCACGAGGTGTTGAAGGTGGCCAAGGGGGTAGAGGTGTACGAAATCGAGGGGCCCTTCTTCTTTGGCATCGCTACCAAATTTGACGAACTCATGCGTAGCATGGCCGACCGTCCGCTGGTGCGCATTATCCGCATGCGCAAGGTTCCCTTTATCGACTCTACCGCCATTCACAACCTTGAGATATTGATTACTTCGTCGCAGAAGGAGAAGATTCACGTCATCCTCTCGGGGGTTAATCCCCGGGTACACGAGACCCTCAAGAAGGCCAATATCGACAAGCTCATCGGCGACGACCACATCTGCGATCACATTACCAAAGCGGTGGCCAAGGCCAACGAGTTTGTGGCCGAAATGAAGCGATAATCTTGCCGCGACGGGGGCTATTGCTTCTGCGGTGGCCTCGCACAAGGCATGGATATGACAGTGCATATACAAAAAAGGAGGCCCGGGATTATGGTCCCGGGCCTCCTTTTATATTGGGTCGAGAGGAGTTATTTCAGTTTCCACTCTACACCCTCTTTGGTATCTTTGATTTCGAAACCGATTTCGGTCAACTTGTCGCGGATGTAGTCCGAGGTGCTCCAGTCCTTGCGGGCCTTGGCCTCTTTGCGAACATCGAGCAGCAAATCGACAGCCTTGTGGTAAGCCTCGTTCCCTTCGTCCGAAGCCTTGGCCTCCTCGCGGATGCCCATGATGTCGAACAGGAAGGTCGAGAAGGTCTCCTTCAGGTGAGCGATATCGTCGGCCGTCAGTTTAGCCTCGCCGGCCAGAGCCGTGTTGATTATCTTCACGGCCTCGAAGAGGTGCGAGATGACGATGGGCGTACTCAGGTCGTCGTTCATGGCCTCGTAGCAGTGTTCGCGAATAGCCTTGACATCGACCGTAGAGCTGTCCGACGGAGTAATCTTGGCCAGGTTGTTCCAACCCTCGAGCATGCGTTGCAGGGCCTTTTCCGAAGCTTGCAGCGCCTCGTTGCTGAAATCGACGGTGCTGCGGTAGTGGGCTTGCAGGATGAAGAACCGGATGGTCATGGGCGAGTAGGCCTGTTGCAGCAACTTGTGGTTGCCGGAGAAGAACTCGTCGAGGGTGATGAAGTTGCCCAGCGACTTGCCCATCTTCTGGCCGTTAATCGTAATCATGTTGTTGTGCATCCAGTAGTGCACGGTCTCGTGTCCCTGAGCGGCTACCGACTGGGCAATCTCGCACTCGTGGTGGGGGAAGAGCAGGTCCATGCCGCCACCGTGAATGTCGAACTCCTCGCCTAGATACTTGGTGCTCATGGTCGAGCACTCGAGGTGCCAGCCGGGGAATCCGTCGCTCCAGGGCGAAGGCCAGCGCATGATGTGCTCGGGGGCTGCCTTTTTCCACAGGGCGAAGTCGAAGCTGTTGTGCTTCTCGCTCTGCCCGTCGAGCTCGCGGGTGGTGTTGAGCAGGTCGTCGATGTTGCGGCCCGACAGTTTGCCGTAGTGGTGGTCTTTGTTGTATTTCACCACGTCGAAGTAAACCGAGCCGTTGCTCACATAGGCATAGCCGGCATCGAGAATCTTCTTGATATACTCGATCTGTTCGATGATGTGTCCCGAGGCGTGCGGCTCGATGCTGGGGGGCAGCACGTTGAGAGCCTCCATCGCCTTGTGGTAGCGGTTGAGGTAATATTGTACCACCTCCATCGGTTCAAGCGATTCGAGGCGGGCCTTCTTGGCAATCTTGTCTTCGCCTTCGTCGGCATCGTTTTCGAGGTGTCCCACGTCGGTGATGTTGCGCACATAGCGCACCTTATATCCCAGATGTTTGAGATAGCGGAACAGCACATCGAATGTGATAGCCGGGCGGGCGTGCCCCAGGTGAGCATCGCCATAGACGGTGGGGCCGCACACATACATGCCCACATAAGGCGGGTTCAGCGGTTTGAACTCCTCCTTCTTGCGGTCGAGTGTATTGTAGATGAAAAGGGGTTGTGTCATATTGCGTGTATTTAGATACCTGATTCAGAGGTTCCTTAATCGTTGCCGCGGCCAAAGAAGCGGAGCAGGTAGAGGAACAGGTTGATAAAGTCGAGATAGAGCGACAGGGCACCGATGGTGGCCAGTTTGCCCATCTGCGAGGGTTCTACCACATAGGCGGCATTCTTAATCTTCTGTGTATCCCAGGCGGTGAGGCCGATGAAGAGGGCTACACCCACGAAACTGATAATCCAGTCGAGGGTGCTGCTGGCTACGAAGATGTTGACTACCGTGGCGATGATGAGTCCGAAGAGGGCCATCATGCAGTAGCTGCCAAACTTGGTCATATCGTTTTTGGTCACCAGTCCATACACGCTCATGGCACCGAATACACCGGCCGTGATGAAGAAGGTATAGGCGATGGAGCCCAGCGAATAGACGACGAAGATAGACGAGAACACTACGCCGTTGAGTATGGCATAGAGGTAGAAGAGCAGCACGGCCGTGGTCGAGCTGAGCTTGTGGAGCATCCCCGACACGACGAATACGATGGCCAGCTCGGCAATGATCAGGCCGAAGAAGATGGCCCGGCTGCCCATGATGGTCATCAGCAGGGAGGGCGACGAGGCTACATAAAGAGCCGTGAAGGCGGTCACCACAAGGGCCAGAAACATGCGCACATAAACTTTGCGCATGACAATCGACAATACCGATGAGTTGGCGGTCGATTTATACGAAGAATCATACAAGTTTTCCATATCTGTTCTATTTATGGGTTATTGTTGTTACATGCGGTCGGGTACCTCGATACCGAGCAGACCCATACCGGTTTTGATGACTTTGGCTACATTGGCCGAGAGCATCAGTCGGAAAGCCCGAACCTGAGCGTTCTCTTCGCGCAGAATCGAGTAGTCGTGATAGAACTGGTTATACTCTTTGACCAAGTCATATACATAGTTGGCAATGAGCGAGGGGCTGTAGATGCGCCCGGCCTCGGCCACTACCGAGGGGAAATCGGCCAGATGTTGAATGAGCGAAATCTCTTTTTCGGTAGGCTCTACGTGGCTGGTATCTTCGTGACGATAGTCGATACCGGCCTCGGCGGCCTTGCGCATTACCGAGCAGATGCGGGCGTGGGTATATTGGATGAAGGGACCCGTGTTGCCGTTGAAGTCGATCGACTCTTTGGGATTGAAGGTCATGTTCTTGCGGGGATCGACCTTCAGGATAAAGTATTTCAAGGCTCCCAGACCCACGATGCGCGAAATCTCTTCGGCCTCTTCGGCGGTGCAACCGTCGAGTTTGCCCAGTTCGGCCGAAGTCTCGCGGGCCGTGGCAATCATCTCGTCCATGAGGTCGTCGGCATCGACCACCGTACCTTCGCGCGACTTCATCTTGCCCTCGGGCAGCTCTACCATACCGTAGGAGAAGTGCACCAGGTCTTTGCCCCACTTGAACCCGAGTCGGTCGAGCAGTATGGAGAGAACCTGGAAGTGGTAGTTTTGTTCATTCCCCACGACATAAATCATCTTGTCGATGGGGTAGTCTCTGAACCGCTGTTGGGCTGTACCGATATCCTGGGTCATATAGACCGAGGTCCCGTCTTTGCGCAGCAGCAGTTTCTGGTCGAGCCCTTCGTTGGTGAGGTCGGCCCATACCGAGCCGTCTTCCTTGCGGAACATGATTCCTTTTTCGAGCCCTTCGAGAACCTTTGCCTTCCCTTCGAGGTAGGTCTGCGACTCGTAATATATCTTGTCGAAATCGACACCCAGGCGACGGTACGTCTCGTCGAATCCGGCATATACCCAGTTGTTCATCATCTCCCACACCTTGCGCACCTCGGGGTCGCCTGCCTCCCACTTGCGCAGCATTTCGCGGGCCTCCTGCATGAGGGGCGATGCGGCTTCGGCCTCTTCGGCAGTCATGCCTTTGGCCTCCAGCTCCTTCACCTCCTGTTTGTAGTGCTTGTCGAAGAGCACGTAGAAGTCGCCGATGAGGTGGTCACCCTTCTTGCCGGCCTTCTCGGGGGTGATGCCGTTGCCCCACTTCTCCCAGGCCAGCATCGACTTGCAGATGTGGATACCGCGGTCGTTCACGATGTTGGTCTTCACTACCCGGTTGCCGTTGGCTTTCAAAATTTCCGAGAGGCTGTAGCCCAGCAGGTTGTTGCGCACGTGACCCAAGTGCAGCGGCTTGTTGGTGTTGGGCGAGGAGTACTCGACCATGATGAGCGGTGCATCGGGGGTAGCCTGGCGGATGCCGAAGTGCTCCTCCTCGTCGATGTGGTGAAGCATATTGCTCCAGAACGCCGGGGCGATGACCAGGTTGAGGAAGCCCTTGATCACGTTGAACGAGGCAACGGCCGGTTCGTGCTCCTTCAGATACTCGCCAATCTCCTGAGCCGTAGCTTCGGGAGCCTTGTGCGAGGCTTTCAGGAAGGGGAACACCACGAGGGTGAGGTTACCTTCAAACTCTTTTTTGGTCTTTTGGGGAGTGGTAGTCCCCGGGGCCGCGTCGATTCCATACAAGGCCTTTACAGCCTTGGTGGCGGCATCGGATATGATTTGTTCTATTTTCATGTGCTTACTATAATTAATATATGGGGTACAAAGATAGTGAAAGGTGAGCGCAGAGGCAAACGGAAAACGAAGTTTTCGACGTTTGATTATGCCAAATTGCCTCTTTTTCACAACAAACCCATTCGTCCCCGTCGGGACGAATGGGTGTATAGCTTGGAGACCCAGCGGGAGGGGTGCAGTTTGTATCAGCAGAAAGCGTTGATGAGGATAGGTACACTCACCTCGAGCACTATGCCATGCAGGATTGCTATGGGAATGAGCTCTTCGCCTCGCGAGGTGTTGCGCACAATCATGGGCAGGCACACATCCATCGAGTTGATACCAGCCACCGATATGGGTACCAGTCGTCCTCCCCAACGGGCCAAAGTAGGAGTGCCGAAGAGGGCGATCATCTCGCGTATGACATTGGCAAGCAGCGCTACGGTAGCCAGTTCGGTAGCACCCTGCACGCCGAGGGTTGCGCTTTTGAGGTCGGCAATCAGTACCGACGACAGCGAGTAGTATCCAAAACCGCTACCCACGAGCAGGCAGTCGCTGAGGTTGCGCCCGTGCAGCAGCAATACCCCTATGGCCGAGAAGAGCAACGTACCTGCAATGGTAAAGAGGGGAAGCAACGACATGCGGGGGTTGAGCGAGTGGATGATGTGGCGCAGGTCGGTGCCGCCGCCGAGACTTATCCCCACTTGCAGGATGAGGAGCGAGAGTATAATCATGGGCAGATCGTGTCCCAGCAGCCAGTCGGGAGCTTGTTGCGAGAGGCCCAGCCCGATACCGGCAATGAAGCAAAGCAGAATGAACAGATTCTCTTTCATAACTTACCTCCTTTCTTCAGAAATAGCCGTTGGGCCACCCAAGCGGCTACAATGCTTCCGGCTACGCCCAGGCAGGCTATGACCATGGCTTGCCAGCCAAAATTGTAGAGATTGTCGATGAGGTCGCGATTGGAGCCTATCGAGACGCCAAAGACAAACAATAAAAGACAGACGGTGGCCTGGATGCTCCATTTCGTCGCCTTGATGCAGGAGCGCCCCCGCAGGAGTACACCTACACCTATTCCTATGATGAGTAAAACGAGAATACGTAACATGGTTGTGCAATCTTTGTGCAACAGTGTACCACCGGCTGTCGGGGCCAGAGGGGCTCTGTTGCGATGATGTAAAACTGAATGGTTTGATTAAGCGGGCAGTAGGGCCCGGGGGGAGGTGTGCGGAAATGCAGCCCTCCCGTTGTGTAGAAGGGTAACGGTTCAAATGAATCCACTGAACCAGTGAACATACACCGTGGGCGAGGTATGCCGTGCGATACCCTGTGCAATCGTGTAGCGATGTCTGTTCAATGATACTGTCATACAAATAAACGTATAAAAATTCGACGCAAAGGTACTTATCTTTTGGAAAGAGGCAACAGGGGAATGGTGGACTTAATATAATTTAAGAGAAAAACAGGGCTTTTTCACGCCCTTTTGCGGTGATTGTGCCGGGTTGCTATGTTTGCCCGGTAGCTCAGCGGGGGGATGGATTGGATACAGCAGGGGGTACAAAAAGAAAAGAGCCGTGTCGATGGTACTCGACTCAGCCCTTATTCCATTTCTTTTTTTCGATCAATCGATTTTACTTGCTTGTGTTGCCTTTTTTACAACAGGGAGTTTGGCCCTTGTTGCAGTTGGCTTTGCAAGGAGCTTTTTGTCCGCACTTGGTAGTAGCGTTGCAGTTGGCTTTCTCCTTGCAGCAAGGAGTAGCCGATTGGCAGTTGCTTTTGCAATTGCCTTTGCAGGAAGCCTGTTTCCCACAAGTACCTTTACAATCTTTGCACTTGCAGTCGGTACATTTACACTCTTTTTTAGCACACTCTTTTTTGCAACATTCTGTTTTAGCCTTTTCGCTCTTGGTATTTTGGGCAACAGCCGGCAAAGCGATTATCGAAGCGGCGGCAATGCATGCCAGGATAAGTAATTTCTTCATAGGATATAATGTATTTAATGAGATTACAGTGCAAATATAGTACGAAGTGGCTGTGTGTCAAGTGTGGTGAGTCTTATTTTTTCAAAAAGCCGGACAATAAATTTGTAAAAGGTGTAAAATCGTATCGATTCTTTTCTTGAGTCTGCATCTCTGTGTTCTTGGAGATAAGGGATTGAAGATGGACTTCGCCTCGACAAAATTCAAATAAATTTGGTTTTGCTCTCGGCTTGCGCTATCTTTGTTTTTGAAACAAGATTTACAAACAAGGAGTCACAGGATTGAATAGCTATGGAGGCCGGAGCTCGAGCAATAGAGGATAGAGGAATGTCTCGCACGCAGGGACGCAGTTCGAATATCGAGTTGTTGAGAATTGTCTCGATGTTCCTCGTTTTGATGATTCATTATATTCCATCCCGGCCGGTCCCGACTGGCGAGACCCTGGTTCACGATACGCTCGGGACGCTATTTACACTCGAGTTGCGCAGCATTTGTTTCGTATGCGTCAACTGTTTTATTCTCATCTCGGGCTATTTTGGTATTCGTTGGCGGTTGAAGTCATTTGCCAATTTGCTGTTCCAGATTTTCTTTTGGGTTATTGTCTGTCCGTTGGCGATGGCTGCGATAACGGGTTCGTTCGAGTTGGGTGGACTCTTGCGCGCTTTCTACAACGGTTCAACCCGCTGGTTTATCGAGGCTTATATAGGCCTGTATGTGATAGCTCCGGTATTGAATAGCTTTATCGAGAAATCTACCCGGCGGGAATTGGGCCTTTTTATCCTGGCTTTTTACCTTTTCGGTACCGTGTGGGGTTATGTGGGACAGGCGGTCGATTTCAATCGGGGCATGAGCGTAATCAGTCTCATGGGTCTCTATTTTATAGGCGCTTATCTGCGTGAAAACCAAGAGGGTGTATTTGCTCGGCCGGCATGGTTTCATTTGGCCGTTTATCTGGTTACCGGCTTCGTGATGGTGGGGATAGCTGTTGCAGGGCTGAAGGCGGGTATCTCGAAGAGTCCTCACAGCTTAATCAATCCGTTGATTATTCTCGAGTCGGTGGCGCTGTTTCTCTTTTTCAAGCAGTTGAATTTGGGCTCCATTGCTTGGATCAACTCTGTTGCGGCTTCGGCGTTTGCTGTCTATCTGATTCACATGGACAGCACAGTCAATCCCTATTATAAGGCGGCCTGTGACTACATCGAGGCACATTATTCGCTGTCGTTCCTTTATACACTCGCGTTTTTGATAGGGGTGTTTGTAGTCTCGGTTTTGGCCGACAAGGTGCGTATCGTAGTATATCGCCTCACCGTGCAGCGGTGGCTGAAGCTTTAAGTCTGTTTCTCCATATTCTGAATTAAGCTACGCCTCGGCAAAGCCCAAATAAATTTGGTTTTGCTCTCGGCTTGCACTATCTTTGACACAGAAACAAAATTCAAGACAATGAAACTTAAAATTTATTTATCGCTCCTGCTGCTTGCCTGCCTGGGTAGCAGTCTGGTTCGGGCCGACGAGCACCCGAAGCGGGAGTTTCGTGGGGCCTGGATTCATACGGTAGGGCAGAGCCGTTATCGGGAGATGGATCGGGACTCGATGCAGCGCTATTTCAACCAGATGTTGGACAGCCTTCAGCACATAGGTATCAACGCGGTGATTTTCCAGGTGCGTCCCACGGCCGATGCTTTCTATCCGTCGCAACTGGAGCCTTGGAGCAAATACCTCACCGGGAAGCAGGGCGAAGCGCCCAACCCCCTGTGGGACCCTCTGCAATATCTTATCGAACAGTGCCATGTCCGCAACATGGAGTTGCATGCCTGGCTCAATCCCTATCGGGTGGGGACGGTCTCGAGTGAACCGCTGGCGCCTTCGCACATCTATTATAAACACCCCGAGTGGTTTGTCCAGTATGGCAAGCAACTCTATTTCGACCCGGGATTGCCCGAGTGCCGCGAATTTATCGGTAAGGTGGTCGATGATATCGTGACTCGCTACGATGTCGATGCCATCCACATGGACGACTACTTCTATCCCTATCCCATTGCGGGCAGCGAATTCCCCGACGACAACAGCTATGCCCGTTACGGCAACGGCCTGGAGCGGGGCGACTGGCGTCGTGAGAATGTCAACTTGCTCATCAAGGAGTTGAGTGGGATTATCAAGACCCGCAAGCCGTGGGTACGTTTCGGCATCAGTCCCTTCGGGATTTACCGGAACCAGAAGAGTGACCCCGACGGCAGCGCTACCAACGGCCTGCAAAACTACGATCAGCTTTATGCCGACGTGTTGCTGTGGACTCGCAACGGTTGGGTGGACTATATGCTGCCGCAACTTTATTGGGAGATAGGCCACAAGGCGGCTTGTGTCGAGACGCTCATCTACTGGTGGAACAACCATGCCAACGGCCGTCACCTCTACATTGGGCAGGATGTGGTGCGCACCATGAATGCTACCGATGTGAATCCCATCTACACGCAATTGAACCACAAGATGCAGCTGAGCCGCTACCTCGACCATGTGGGTGGTAACTGTTTCTGGCCCGGCTACTCGTTGCTCGAGAACTACAAAGGCATTGCCGACGACTTGCGCAACTATTATCATGCCGTGCCGGCCCTTATTCCCGCCTATACCTTTATCGACAGCGAGGCCCCCGACGAGGTGAAAGGCCTGAAGGCCCGTTGGACCCCCGACGGCTACGAGTTGCAGTGGAAACGGAAAGATACCAAAGACGAGATGCAGAAACAGATCTATTTCTGTGTCTATCGGTTTACACCCAGCGAGAAGATCAATCTCTACGATACCTCTCATCTGGTCACGGTTACCCGCGACACCCGCTATCGGCTCCCCTATGTGCGGGGCACACGCGAGTATGTCTATGTGGTCACGGCTGTGGATCGCATGCACAACGAGAGCGACGGGAAGAGCAAGAAGGTGAAACTGTAATCGGTTCCGTCCGATTCGCCATTACGACGGTCTGTCGTCCAGGAGGCTGCCCCTGTTTACGGGGCAGCCTCTTTTTTTGGGGGAGACAGCGTGCAGCTTCAGGCCCTGAACCCGATGGGCATGGGCAGGATTGTGCGGGGGCCGGAAGAGCTCGAGAGCCACTCTTCGGCCCGGTCGATATCGGCGGCTACAATCGTGCTGAGCAGAGCCCGGTCGGTGCAGTCGTGGCTGTTCATGGTCATGATGCGGCGCGCCATGTTTTTGACGATACCCTGCTCGACCAGGTTGTGCACCCAACGCCCGTTTCCGAAGCCGGTATCGGGGTGGGCGACCGTTCGACCGATGATTCGGGTCAGCCGTTGGTCGGCCTCACGGGTGAGTACAAATTCACGCTCATGAAGAAGTTGGCAGGCAATTGCGTGCAACTCGTCGGCCGAGTAATCCTCGAAGTGGAATTGCAGGGGAAAACGCTCCTTCAACCCCGGATTCGACCGAAGCAGGGTTTGCATCTTCTCCTCATACCCCGCCAGGACGATAATCATATCGGGGTGAGGTTCCGACAGCACCGGGAGCAAGGCGTGGATTACCTCTTTGCCAAAGTCGTTCGACTCGCGGTTGTGGCTCACGAGCGTGTAGGCCTCGTCGATAAACAACACGCCACCCCGGGCCTGCTCCAGTATCGCCTGGGTACGCTGCTCGGTTTGGCCGATAAACTCGCCTACCAGTTGCGAGCGACAGGTCTCTACCGTGTGTCCGTTCGAGAGCAGCCCCAGATGGTGATAGATCTCACCTACCAGTCGGGCCACCGTTGTTTTGCCCGTGCCCGGATTGCCATAGAAGATCATGTGGTAGCGGTCGTCACTCTCTGTGGCCAGCCCGAGTTGCCGACGCTCCCGGGCGAAGCGAGCCATCAGCCAGGCATCCCGCATGTCGCTCTTCAGGCGGGAGAGCCCTATCAGTTTCTCCAGTTTTTCGATAGCCACGCAGGGGGTATCGACACTCCCCTTGTTCGGGAGTGGGGTGCTGTGACGGTCGGTCGCGAAGGGGTATGATGCAACTGGCTCGTTGTCATCGTTGCACATAGGGACTTCGGGATCGTTCGGTAGTTCGATCTTTGAGCGGTCGTCAAACAGGTCGCCCAAGGCCGGAATGTATTGCAGCAGGAGGTCGATATTTCGCTCGGTCCCGTAGAAGATACAGGGTAGCGCTCTCGGACTCCTGAGCCAGTCGGCCAGCAGGTCGAGCATATTCTCGGCCGAGTCGTCGTCGCCAATTCGTTCCACCTGTATTACTACCGCCTTTTTCCCTTCGAAACTCTCTTTTAACCGCGACCAGCCCACGCGACCCGTGAGCAGGTCGTTGAGCGAGAACCGGCAACAAGCCTTCGGGGTATTGTCGGTGAGACTGGCTGCCAGGATATCGGTAGCAAAGGTTGCAGCCCGACTCTCGGTGCCCGACACGACCCAATGAGGCATCGGGTTGGGCGTCGTGGCCCGATGGTACAGTTGCTCGATCAAGTTTCCGATGATGGCCGGTGAGACCCGCTCCTGTTTCAGGCGGCACCACCAACCTTGGTAACTCAAGTGGTTGACGAAGAAGAGTTGCTCGGGGTGGTCGGTCGCCGCTTCGAGTTCGACCCCTGTCCACCGTTCATAATTGGCCGTGAGGGGAAACGAGGCATACCATCGGGGCTGTCCGTTGCAATAGAGAAACAGGTGGCAGAGAGGTTCGTCCCAATAGCTGTCGGAGTAAAGGTTGAGCCTTATTTTTCGGGGCGGTTTGCGACCGTTGGGCTTTTGCCACACGCCGCAGCCCAAAAGTTGATAACACTCCGAATAGACTCGTATCGACCACTCTCGAGTGTCGGCTATGGGAGCATCCGAGGCAATTTCGGCCACCAGCAGGTTGCAGGCATATTCGGGTCCGCTGCACGATTCGTCCAGCGAACGCATGATTCGTAACGTGAGATTATTCATAACAACAAATGATTTGAAGGTGAAAAAATGAGAAAAAGAGATTGTGTGCTGCCCTCTTCGCCTCACGCGAAAACGACAACTGAACCACGCTCGTTTCCCAGGACGAAACGAACGTAACTTTTCCGATTACGTCAAAGAACGCAACAGTCCGGCCCTCCCGACAGGCAGATACAGTTACACGCTGCTCGCCCCGCTATGGAGCAAACAGGCTGTACAGACTTGTTGCATACTTCTCTTTGACAATCATTTGTTGCATATGATCAAAGGACAAAAAACGACTGTCGCAAACAACAGCCGCTCGGCGACAAAGATAAACTATTCGTCAAAGACCGCCAATATTTCTGCTCTTTTTTCGCGAAAATTTAGAGAAAAGATTTTTGCAAAAAAGCCCCTTTTTGCTATCTTAGTAGCGCAAAAAAGCATAAAACCATGGGGAAACGAGTATATCTGGGCTTGGGCTCAAATCTGGGAAATAAAGAGCAAATCATCAAAAAAGCCATCGACCGCATAGGCAATCGGGTGGGCCCGGTCGTAGCCGTGTCGTCGTTCTACAAAACCGAGCCCTGGGGATATCAGTCGGTACACACCTTTTGCAACGCGGCTATGGCGGTCGATACCGACCTCTCGCCCGAGGAGGTGCTCCTGACCGTGCAGTCCATCGAACGGGAGTTGGGTAGCAAGGATCACCGCAAGAGCGATGGCAGCTACGCCGACCGGCTTATCGACATCGACCTGCTCGACTATGACGGCCAGGTGCTCGACACCTATGCCCTGGTACTGCCTCACCCCTACATGCACAAGCGCACCTTCGTGATGGAACCTCTTGCCGAGATAGCCCCGCAGTGGCTGCACCCCGTGCTGGGCAAGACGGCCACCGACATATTGGCCGGCTTGAGAACTCGATAGCCGAAGGGGCGGCATGTGTCTGGTCTGCCCCTGTCATGCCGGCGGGATGATGTGTGCGAAATCATCGGCAAAAATTTGGTATTGCCCAAGGTGTGTATTATCTTTGCCGCGCAAATGCAAAAACTGTGGAAGGATTTGGCTGCTTGCAACCACGAAAAAAAATGCTAAAACTGCGTTACGGGGTCTCGCCGAGGCCCGTCCGGCTTTATCAAAATCATTTTACTTTTGTGGGTTTTGCAGTCTTTCTTCCTTGAAAAAGAGATATTTACTATTTATTCAAGAGAGAAATGAACTATTTGTTTACCTCGGAATCGGTGTCGGAAGGACACCCCGATAAAGTGGCCGATCAGATTTCGGACGCTTTGCTTGACGAGTTTCTGGCCTATGACCCCAACTCGAAAGTTGCTTGCGAAACCCTTGTGACGACCGGGCAGGTCGTTTTGGCGGGCGAGGTTAAGTCGAATGCCTATGTCGATTTAATGGAGGTGACCCGTCGGGTCATTCACCGCATTGGATACAATAAGAGTTCCTACAAGTTCGATGCCGATTCGTGCGGCATCTTCTCGGCCATTCACGAACAGTCGGCCGATATCAACCGGGGCGTGGAGCGTGCCGATGCCATGGAGCAGGGGGCCGGCGACCAGGGTATGATGTTTGGCTATGCCTGCAACGAGACCGACAACTACATGCCGCTCTCACTCGACCTGTCGCACCTGTTGCTCATCGAGTTGGCGGCTATCCGGCGCGAAGCCTCGGCCATGACCTATCTGCGCAAGGGGCGGGTGACGTCGTATCTGCGCCCCGACTCGAAGTCGCAGGTGACCATCGAGTATAACGAGAAGAACGAGCCGGTGCGTGTGCACACGATTGTCATATCGACCCAGCACGACGAGTTCGTGACTCCGGTCGATGGCTCGAAAGAGGCTCAGGATGCTGCCGACCGTGAGATGTTGCAGACGATTTATAACGATGTGAAAACGGTGCTTCTGCCCCGTGTCATTGCCCAGTTACCCGAGCGGGTGCGTGCCCTCTTCGACGACCAACTGGTGTTGCTGGTCAACCCCACGGGCAAGTTTGTCATTGGCGGGCCTCACGGCGATACGGGTTTGACGGGCCGCAAGATTATTGTCGATACCTATGGGGGCAAGGGAGGCCACGGAGGTGGAGCCTTCTCGGGCAAAGACCCCTCGAAGGTCGATCGGTCGGCTGCCTATGCCGCCCGTCACATTGCCAAGAACCTGGTGGCTGCCGGTGTTTCGGATGAGATTCTGGTACAGGTATCCTATGCCATCGGTGTGGCCGAGCCGGTAAGCATCTATGTAAATACCTACGGCAAGTCGCATGTGGCCATGAGTGATGCCGAGATTGCCCGTCGCGTGGGCGAGATATTCGACATGCGTCCCCGGGCTATCGAGGAGCGTTTGAAGTTGCGCAACCCCATCTATGAGGAGACGGCAGCCTATGGTCACATGGGTCGCAAACCGCAAACGGTGGTCAAGACCTTCACGTCGCATTACAACACCGAGCCGGTGGTGCGCGAGGTGGAGCTCTTTACCTGGGAGAAACTCGACTATGTCGATACGGTGAAGAAGGCTTTCGGCCTCGACTAAAAAAGTCTCGATTTAAGAAATCAAACGAAGGGTGTACCCGCGATTTTTGAGCGAGTGCACCCTTCGCTCGTTTCTCGCCGTAGGCCTTGCCGCTTCTTGACAGAGGCGCAGGCTGTCAAAAGTTGCTGAAGTTTTGTGGCTTGATGACAAACCCGATGCGTAGTCGGGAGTGGAATTTGTTGTAGTCGAGCAGCCCCTCGCCATAGCCGTTGTAGTATTGCAGAAACAGGTATTGGTTCTCGTTCTTGAAGAGGCGGGCGCTCAACTCGATAACCGTGTTGAAATTGAAGTTCCAGCCGCTGCGTTTGGTAAGGATGACCGAGGCGCCGAATCGTCGGTTGTCGCTCAAGTAGCTGCCTGCCAGTTGGAAGATGCCGCAATACTTGAGTATGTCGCGGTTGTTGCCGCTGTCGATAATGGGAATCCAAGTCTTGAACTGGAGCTCTATGTTGTGATCGACCGCCAGGGCCCCCATGAACGATACCTTGTTCCAGCTGCGTGACCAGATACTGTCCTTCCCGTTCGATTCATGTTCGACAAGTAGGGTGATTTGCCCGATGAACCGGTCGTGATAGATAACCGGGTGGGTGAGACCTATACCCGGGTTGAAGTTGAGGTCGTACATGGGCAGAGACTGCTGGAATACGTTCCAGAAAGCCTTTTGGGTATAGGTGATGAACAGATAGGTATCGAAGGGCAGCTTGCTCTTGGTGAGTCGCTGGCTGATGCTCAACTGGAATTTTACATCGGAGTTCTGCCCGGTAGGTTTCGCTCCCAGGGTGGTACCGCCAATGAAGTAGTTGTCTTTGAAAAGAGAGAAGTAGGGGCGTTTGTCAAGCTCTGCGCGCACGCTGTCGGGGTTGTATTTGGGTACATTGCTGCGTATCTGTGCGCCGGCAGCGACAGCCAGAAGGAGCAGGGGGAGGAGGATGGCAAGTCGTTTCATAGACAAGGTATCAGATGTTTTGCAAATATATTGAAAGTCGGAGGCAAAAAACAAGTAATCCCGTAAATTTTACAGGCCCCCGTTTTATACCCGCAAAAGTAGGTCAATTTGAGTGTGTCGTGTAGATAAAAAGGGCGGTCATTTTGTTCTTTTTTTTCAGAAAGTTCGGTGCCGTTTATGGGTTTTAGAGCGATAAAGTTTGGCTTCTCCAGCAAATAGAGTACATTTGCAAGAAAAGAAAAAAGGTTTTGCATGAGTAAGATAGGCGCGATTCTGTGTGTATGCGTGCTGCTGTTGAGTGGTTGTGGCGGCAATAGCAACGAGTTTTCGGTCGAAGGCACCCTCAACAATCTGGGCGGTCGTCCCCTCTATGCCGTTTATCAGCTCGAGAGTGGCATTGTGGTCGATACTCTCAATCCGCAGAACGGATATATCTCGTTCAAGAACTCCTCGCCCGAGCTCATACCTATCCAATTCTACTATTTCGACAAGACTCCGTTCATACAGCTCTACGTGCAGAACGGCGACCGCATCGAACTGTCGGGCGACGGGCAAGACCCGTTTGGTCTCAAGGTGAAGGGCAGTGCGCTGAACAAGGAGTTGTTTAAGTTCAACCAGGAGAATAAAGAGCTGTTGCAGACCTGGATGGCCGAACGCAATGCCTCGGCATCGGGTTCGCGCACCCGTCGCTACGAGCAGTTGTGCCGGGAGCTTCAAGGGGTGGTAGCCACCTATGTGGGCAAGCATCACGATTCGCCCGTGAGTGCCATTCTGTTGAATGACTATCTGTTGGGCGAGGCCGATGAGGCTTCTTGCGACTCGCTCATCGGGTTGCTCGACGAAGGGGTACTTGCCGGTGGCGCAGGGGCTCCGTTGGTCAGCTATCGGGAGTTCAAGGCCGAGTTGAAGAAAGACTCGGTGCTGCCCTATCTCTCGCTGGTGACGCTGGCCGATACCAACCTGGTGATCGATGCCCAGAAGGCTCGGGCTACGCTGCTCTGTTTCTGGGCGGCCGAGACAGCCGGGAGCCGCCAGTATGAGAACTTTTTGAATCAGATGACCGCTCGGGACGATTCGACCCTGCAGGTTATCGACATATCGCTCGACCGCGACAGCGCCAGGTGGCACAAGGCTGTGGTGGCCGATACCACACGTTGGACCCGCCTTTGGGCCAAAGGGGGCTACCTCTATCCCGGGGTGAAGTGGCTGCAGATACATCGCCTGCCCTACCTGATGGTGGCCGATTCGGCCGGTCGTGTGGTGGCGCGCGGGCTTCCGCCCGACTCGATGCGGGTCTATATCGACCGCTTGGTCAAACCATAGCCGATTTGTGTGACACGAAATCTTAATCTATTACTATGTTGGTGAAAGTGTTTGGAGCAGCCGTGCAGGGCATCGACGCCCTGGTCGTCACCATCGAGGTGAACTGCTCGCAGGGGATTCGTTTTTTCATGGTGGGGCTGCCCGATGCGGCGGTCAAAGAGAGCCACGAACGCATTGTCTCGGCCGTAGAACACAACGGCTATAAATTTCCACGACGACAGGTTATCGTGAATATGTCGCCCGCCGATATCCGCAAGGAGGGGGCCGCCTACGACTTGCCTCTGGCCGTTGGTATTCTCGCCAGCGACGGCAAGATAGGGGTCGATCGACTCAACGACTATATGCTCATGGGCGAACTTTCGCTCGACGGGTCGGTACTTCCCATCAAAGGAGCTCTGCCTATCGCCATCAAGGCGAGAGAAGAGGGCTTCAAGGGGCTGATTATCCCCAAAGCCAACGTGCGGGAGGCTGCCGTGGTCAATAATCTGGATGTGTATGGCGTGGAGAATATCACCGAGGTGATACGCTTTTTCAACGGGGAGCTCGAGCTGGAGCCTACCGTAATCGATACCCGGGCCGAGTTTTTCAAGGAGTGCAACCACTTCGACCTCGACTTCAGCGATGTCAAGGGGCAGGAGAGTGTGAAGCGCGCCTTCGAGGTGGCCGCTGCGGGTGGGCACAACATCATACTCATAGGGCCGCCGGGAGCCGGCAAATCGATGATGGCCAAACGGTTGCCGTCGATACTGCCGCCACTCACCCTGCAAGAGGCGCTCGAAACAACCAAGATTCACTCCGTAGCCGGCCGTATGGAGCGGGGCAGTTCGTTGTTGTCGCAACGGCCATTCAGGGCACCCCATCACACCATCTCGTCGGTAGCGCTGGTGGGTGGAGGTTCCTATCCCCAGCCGGGCGAAATATCGCTGGCACACAACGGGGTACTCTTTCTCGACGAGTTGCCCGAGTTCTCGCGACAGGTGCTCGAGGTGATGCGACAGCCGCTTGAAGATCGCAAAATCACCATCGCCCGGGCCAAATACTCTATCGAATATCCCGCCAGCGTAATGCTGGTTGCCTCGATGAATCCTTGTCCCTGTGGCTATTACAACCATCCCGACAAGGAGTGCATCTGTAGTCCGGGAGCCATTCAGCGCTATTTGGGAAAGATATCGGGCCCGCTGCTCGACCGCATCGATATACAGGTCGAGATTGTGCCCGTGCCGTTTGAGAAGATATCCGACACCCGCCCGGCCGAGTCGAGCGAGGCAATACGTCGGCGAGTCATGGCCGCTCGTGAAATTCAGGCCGCTCGCTTTGCCGAGTATCCCGGCATCTATTGCAATGCCCAGATGACCACCCGGCTGCTGAACCGCTATGCCGTGCCCGATGCCGCCGGTCTGAAACGTCTGAAGGATGCCATGGCCCGTTTCCACCTCTCGGCCCGGGCCTATGACCGCATTTTGAAAGTAGCTCGCACCATTGCCGACCTGGAGGGGAGCGAGGCGGTGCAGGTGCAGCACATCAACGAGGCGGTGAACTATCGCAATCTCGACCGCGAGAACTGGGGCGACCGTTGAGGCGTGCTCTTCTCGGGGGGAGAGAAATCTTGAGCGTCCAGGGAATCACTCTCCTGTATGGGTGAAATGAGCCCTCGACATCAATCGGGTGCAGGGGAGTTCCAAGGCTCGGAATGAGCAAGATGGATAAATTGTATAAAAATTAATTTGTTTTAAGAAAAATGTTTAATTTTGCCGCGAAATAATGAAATGGGTGCTCCCGCATAGGAGTCGATGCAATTGAGATATCCTTAAATTTATAGACAAAAACATAAATCCAATCATAATATTAACGATGAAAAAAGTATGCTTGTTGGGCATATGCTTATGCCTGAATTTTATGCTGTACTCCGAGACCTTGAAGAAGGTAATCGACGTGGAGTATAAGGACAATACGATAGCCAGTGTGGTATTGTCGCCCGATTTGACGATGAAGTTCGTCGATAATGCCCTCGTGTTTGAGAGTGCCGACTCCAACGAGAGTTTTGCGCTGGCCGATATATCGGGGTTCCGCTATACGAAACGTGCCATTTCGAGTGTCGATGAGGTGACGGGCGAATCGTTTATCGTCACGGCCGACGAGTTGCAGATTGCCGGTTTGCCCGAAGGTACGGTTGTGCGGGTTTACGATTTGAAGGGAGTCATGGTCGCCGAGAGTCGGGTTGACGGGCTCTACCGCCTCGAGTTGGCACAGTTGCCCCATGGGGTCTATGTCGTGAACTATCGCGATGTATCACGCAAAATCATGGTCAACAAGCGGGGCTGATGATTCCCGGTAGAGAGTTAAATAAACAATTGTCATACAAGTAGTTCAATATATACACATGAAAAAATTATTCCTCCTTCTCCTGTTGCTCCCGCTGTTGTCGTATGGTGAGCAACCAGATCCCTGGCTTCACATCTATCGCAACGATGTCAACTTTCACTCGATAAAGGCCGAGGAGATTACCAATATGACCCACCACCTCTCCGACGATGATTCGCTCGACAGCCTCATCGTCAACACTCAGGAGGGGCGGTTACCTGTGGCACTCTCCAGCATCGACCGGTGCGAAGTGGGTAAGAATGTGCCCACCGTATATATAACCATTCCCGATTATCCCGATTTGACCGAACTCTACGACAAGGAGTTGTATCTCAGTGCCATGATCAGTATCGATGGCAACGGTGTCGTCGATGACCTGGAGCCTACGGCCGTTTCGATCAAGGGTAGAGGTAACAGCACCTGGAACTATGTCAAGAAACCCTATCGGTTGAAGTTCGACAAGAAAATCGCTATTTGCGGTCTGGCCAAAGCCAAGAGCTATGCTCTCATTGCCAACTACATCGATTGTACCCTCATGCGCAATGCCGTTGCCCTGAAGCTGGGCCAATTGCTCGAGATGCCTTATACCAATCACTGCCAACCGATAAGAGTCTATTTCAACGGTATTTTCAAAGGGGCCTACTTCATCACCGAGAAGATAGGTATCACCGGGGCAAGTGTCGATATCGACGAGGAGAGCGGTATCTTGTTTGAGATGGATACCAACTTCGACGAGGCCTATAAATTCTGGTCGATGTATTACAACCTCCCCATGATGGTAAAGGATCCCGACCTGAGCGAGATAGCTGAGCTGAAGGGGGTGACTCCCGAGTCGTTGTTGAGTACCTGGGGCGATGACTTTACCGAATTTGAACGGAAGGTGTATGAAGGCGAAGACCTCTCAACCAGTCTCGATATGGAGTCGCTTGTCAACTACCTGCTTGTCTATAACGTGTGTGGCAACCGCGAACCGGTGTGGCCCAAGAGTGTCTATCTCTACAAAGCCAATGCCGAGGATGTCTATCACTTCGGCCCCATCTGGGATTTTGACTGGGGATTTACCTATAACGACGGTGTAGAAAACCAGGTGACCACCCTGCCTATGTTGGACACGTTCGATTATCCGCAATATGGTGGCCCGTTCTTGAAGAGCATCGCTACTCGGCCCGAGTTCAAGGCTCTCTATAAAGAGAAGTTCGACAACTTCAAGGCCAATCTGCTGCCGCAGCTTCTGGACTATATGGACCAGTATGCCGACGAGATTGAGCCGTCGGCCCTGGAGAATGGCTTGATATGGTCTGTAGAGCCGGGAGTTACCGAAGGTTCGTTCAACTTCAGAGAGAATGTCGAGAAGCTGAAAACGTGGATACTCGACCGTGTAGAGTTTATCTCGAACGACCCCAACTACGGGTTGTACAGCTATTGATCGGGCACACCCGGGGAAACGGCCGGGTAAGCCGGTCGCCCCGAGTCTCGAATAGAGCAACGCCTTTTATCCTTTTCACGAAGCGATAAAAGGCGTTTACATTTTTTTAATTTCACAAATTCGGTCGAAACCCTTATCTTTGTTTCTCTTAAACAGTAGTAAACAAGAAGATAAAGAAATATATCGTGGCCAAGGAAATTGTTGAAACTCCGCTGATGAAACAGTATATCGAGATGAAGGCCCAGCATCCCGATGCGATACTGCTTTTCAGAGTCGGGGATTTCTATGAGACCTTTTCGGAAGATGCCATCGTAGCATCTGAGATTCTGGGTATTACGCTTACCCGCCGGGCAAACGGCGCCGCGCAGTATGTCGAGTTGGCCGGTTTTCCGCACCATGCTCTCGACACCTATCTGCCCAAGTTGGTGAGGGCCGGCAAGCGGGTGGCTATCTGCGAACAGCTGGAGGACCCCAAACTGGCCAAGAAGCTGGTGAAGCGGGGCATTACCGAGCTGGTGACTCCGGGTGTGTCGATCAACGACACGATACTGGATCATAAGGAGAATAATTTTTTGGGTGGTGTTCACTTTGGGAAAAACAACAAGGTGGGCGTAGCCTTTCTCGATATATCGACCGGCGAATTTCTGGCGGCCGAGGGCGACTATGACTATGTAGATAAACTGCTGGGCAACTTCTCGCCCAAAGAGGTGCTGTTTGAGCGTACGAAACGGAAACTCTTCGAAGAGCACTTCGGGAACCGTTTCTTCACTTTCGAACTCGACGACTGGGTCTATACCGAGGATGCCGCGCGTGATCGGCTGTTACGCCATTTCGAGACCAAAAACCTCAAGGGATTCGGTGTGCACAATATGCCTTGTGCCATCATTGCGGCCGGGTCGCTGCTCCACTACCTCGACATCACCCAGCACACACACATCTCGCACATTACTTCGCTGGCTCGTATCGAGGAAGAGCGGTATGTGCGCCTCGACAAATTTACGGTGCGCAGCCTCGAGCTGATAGCACCTATGAACGAAGGGGGCAAGAGTCTGCTTGATGTTATCGACCGCACCGTCACCCCCATGGGAGCCCGTATGCTCAGGCGGTGGATTATCTTCCCTTTGAAAGATGTGAAGCCCATCGAAGACAGGCTCAACGGGGTGGAGTTCTTCTTCCGCCATCCCGAGGTGCGCGAGGTCATCGACCCGCAGCTCGATACGATAGGCGATATGGAACGGCTCATCTCGAAGGTGGCCGTGGGGCGCATCTCGCCCCGCGAGGTGGTACAGCTCAAGGTAGCCTTGCAGGCGATAGAGCCCATCAAGGCCGTTTGCGAGCAGAGCGACGAGCCGGTGTTGCAGCGCATAGGCGAGCAACTCAACTGCTGCGCGAGCATACGCGACCGCATCGAACGCGAGATTGTGCCCGATGCCCCCAACGTCTCCAACCGGGGAGGCATCATCAGCAAGGGGGTCAACGCCGAACTCGACGACCTGCGCGAAATCTCCACCTCGGGCAAAGACTACCTGCTGCATGTGCAGCAGCGCGAGAGCGACCGCACGGGTATCCCCAGCCTCAAGGTGGGTTACAACAACGTGTTCGGTTACTACATCGAGGTGCGCAACACTCACAAGGACAAGGTGCCGGCCGACTGGGTGCGCAAACAGACTTTGGTAAATGCCGAACGATACATCACTCAGGAACTCAAGGAGTATGAAGAGAAGATACTCGGGGCCGAGGAGAAGATTCTCTCGCTCGAAAGCCAGCTCTTCAACGACCTCGTTCTGGCCCTGGCCGATTATATTCCGGCCATCCAGCTCGACTCGACCTTGATTGCCCGACTCGACTGCCTGTTGTCGTTTGTGAAGGCGGCTGTCGAAAACCATTATATCCGACCCGAAATCAACGATTCGCTCACCATCGATATCAAGGAGGGGCGTCACCCCGTCATCGAGAAGCAGATGCCCCCCGGCGAGAGCTACATCAGCAACAGCGTGGAGCTCGACAACGACAAGCAGCAGATTATGATGATTACGGGTCCCAACATGGCCGGTAAGTCGGCCCTGTTGCGGCAGACGGCGCTCATCGTGCTCATGGCGCAAATCGGTAGTTTCGTTCCGGCCGATGCGGCCCGCATCGGCGTTGTCGATAAGATATTCACCCGTGTGGGAGCTTCGGACAATATTTCGCTGGGCGAATCGACCTTCATGGTCGAGATGACCGAGGCGGCCGATATCCTCAACAACCTGTCGGAGCGCAGTCTGGTACTCTTCGACGAGTTGGGGCGCGGCACCAGTACCTACGACGGCATTTCCATTGCCTGGGCCATTGTAGAGCACATTCACGAGCATCCCAGGGCACGGGCCAAGACCCTCTTTGCTACCCACTATCACGAACTCAACGAGATGGAGCGCACATACAAGCGCATCGTCAACTACAACGTGTCGGTCAAGGAGATTGACAACAAGGTGATATTCCTGCGCAAGCTGGTGCGGGGAGGCAGCGAACACAGTTTCGGTATCCATGTGGCCAAGCTGGCGGGTATGCCTCAGAGCATTGTCAAACGGGCCAACCAGATATTGAAGCAGCTCGAGTCGGAGAACCGGCAGACGGGCCTGGCCAAACCTACGGCCGAGATTGCCTCGTCGCGCGGTGGTGTGCAGCTGAGTTTCTTCCAGCTCGACGACCCCGTGCTCTCGCAGGTGCGCGACGAGATTCTGCGAACCGATATCAACAACCTCACCCCTGTCGAGGCGTTGAACAAACTGAATGAGATAAAAAAGATAATCACCGGGAAATAACAGTGATTCATGATGAAGAGAAGCGATTTTGAAATTATGGCGCCCGTGGGGTCCTACGACTCGCTGGCCGCCGCCATACAGGGAGGAGCCGACTCGATCTACTTCGGTATCGAGGGGCTCAACATGCGTTCCCGTTCGTCCAACAACTTTACCATCGACGACCTGCACGAGATTGTGCGCATCTGCAACGAACACCATATCAAGAGTTACCTCACCGTCAACACCGTCATCTACGACGACGATATCGCTCTGCTGCATCGTATCATCGATGCGGCCAAGGAGGCGGGACTCACGGCCGTTATCGCCAGCGACGTAGCTGCCATGACCTATGCTCGCGAGGTAGGAGTCGAGGTGCACCTATCGACCCAGTTGAATATCTCGAACACCGAGGCATTGCGCTTTTATGCCCGCTTTGCCGATGTGGTGGTGTTGGCCCGCGAGTTGAATCTGGAGCAGGTAACCCACATCCACGAGGCCATCGAGTGCGACCACATCGTGGGCCCGGGCGGAGAGCCGGTGCGCATCGAGATGTTCTGTCACGGCGCTCTTTGCATGGCCGTCTCGGGCAAGTGTTACCTGAGTCTGCACGAGATGAACGCCTCGGCCAATCGGGGTGCCTGCATGCAGATTTGCCGTCGCTCCTACGAGGTGAAAGACAAGGAGACGGGCGATGAACTCGAGATAGACAATGCCTACATCATGTCGCCGAAAGATTTGAAAACCATCCATTTCCTCAACAAACTCATCGATGCCGGCGTGCGGGTATTCAAGATCGAGGGGAGGGCCCGGGGTCCCGAATATGTGCGCACCGTAGTCTCGTGCTACAACGAGGCCATCGATGCCTATCTGGCCGGCGATTTTACCGACGAGAAGATAGCCCGGTGGGACGAACGGCTCGCTACGGTCTTCAATCGCGGTTTCTGGAACGGCTACTACCTGGGTCAGCGGTTGGGCGAGTGGACCCACAATTATGGGTCGGCAGCCACCAAACGCAAGGTCTATGTAGGCAAGGGGGTGAAATACTTCTCCAACCTGGGCGTAGCCGAGTTCCTGCTCGAGAGCGGGTCGTTGAGCGTGGGCGACGAAGTACTCATCACGGGGCCCACGACCGGGGCGCTCTTCCGCAAGGTCGAAGAGATACGGGTCGATTTGAAACCGGTCGAGACTGCTGTGAAAGGCGATCGTTTCTCGATGCGGGTCGATGAGAAGATACGTCCGTCGGACAAATTGTATAAATGGGTTGACAGTTCGGAACTTAAATCAAAATAACTATGTTCAGGAAACGAGCAATTGTGATATGTCTGGGAATCGCCTGTGCGGGGTCGCTCTCGGCCTCCAAACCGGGGGTGCCGGTTTATAACGATTACCGGGCTTTGATAGAGCGAGGCATCTCTCTTTTCGAGGAGCAGAACTATGTGGGTTGTGCCGATCTCATGCAAGAGGCTTGTGCAGGCGATCTGCCGCGTGAGTTGCGCGAGACGGCCGACTGGTATCTGGCCCTGGCCGAGGCCCGCAACCACTCGTCGCAGACGGTGAGCCGCCTGACGGCTTTTCTGCGCGAGTATCCCGAGTCGTCGCACACCTTGCAGGCCCGGTTGGCTTTGGCCGACTATTACTACGACCGGCAAGAGTATGACCGGGCTCTGGAAGCCTACCGTTCGGTCGATGTGAGTCTGCTCACCGGCGACGAAGAGGATAGTTGGGGCTATCACACCGCCTGCTCGCTGTTGAAAACCGGCGATGCCGGGGCGGCCAAACCTCTTTTCCAGATTCTCGTGGCGAAAGATAAATACCGGGTAGGAGCCACCTTCTACCTGGCCTACATACAGATGAACGAAGGCGACGACCAAGCCGCTTTGAGCAACTTTGCCAAGGTCAAGGGCGATGCTCAATACGGCTATTCGGCGCGGCTGCACATGCTGCAAATCTATTTCAAGCAGAAATGGTTTGCCCAGGTATTGAGCGAGGGGAAAGAGTTGCTCTCTCACCCCATGGCCGAGGCCGACGCCTATACCGAGCTGCTCCGTCTGCTGGGCGAGAGTGCCTACCAGGAGGGCGACGACCAGTCGGCCACGACCTATCTCGAACGCTATTTGCAGCGCTGCGGAACCCCCGAGCGTTCGTCGCTCTATGCCTTGGGTATCATCGCCTACCGTCGGGGCGAGGATGTGCGCACCATCGACTATCTGAGCCGGGTTACCGGCCCCGACGATGCTCTGTCGCAGAATGCCTACCTCTACATCGGCCAGGCCTATCTGCGGGCAGGCGACAAAAACAATGCCCGCATGGCTTTCGAGATGGCCTCGCAGGGCACCTACGACACGCAGGTGCGCGAGACGGCGCTCTACAACTATGCCCTTTGTCTCTATGATCATTCGGCCTCGCCGTTCGACAACTCGGTGGGGGTATTCGAGCGTTTCCTCAACGAGTTCCCCGACTCGCGCTATGCCGATAAAATCAACGACTATCTGGTCGAGGTCTATATGACGACCCGCAACTACCGGTCGGCCCTGGCCTCAATCGAGAAGATACAGCGTCCCGACAGCAAGATATTGGCTGCCAAACAGCGCATCCTGTTCCAGTTGGGAACCGAGGCCTTTACCAACGCCCGCATCGATGAGGCCCGGCAACTCTTCACCCAGGCCATTGCCGTGGGTAACTACGATGCCGACATACGGGCCAAGTCCTCGTTCTGGCTGGCCGAGTGCCAATACCGCCAGGGACAGTACGGAACGGCTGCCCGCAACTACTCGACCTACCTCTCGAGTTGCAAAGACAAGAAGAGCGAGATGTATGCCCTGGCTTGGTACGACTGGGCCTATTGCCAGTTCAAGCAACATAACTTTTCGCAGGCACTCGACGGCTTCTCGCGTTACCTCTCGGCCCAGTCGGGCGCCGATAAACGCCTGTTGGCCGATGCCTATGCCCGCACCGGCGACTGCTATTACTACGCCCGCCGGTATGCCGATGCCGAGCAGTATTATGGCCGGGCCCAGCAGACCGATGCCTCGAGCGGCGACTACGCCCTCTTCCAGAAAGCCTTTATGGCCGGGCTGCAAAAGAACCAGGAGCGCAAAATCGAATTGCTCGATCAACTCATTGCCCAATATCCCCGCTCGAGCTACCTGGCCAATGCCTGGTTCGAGAAGGGGCAAGCCTACTCGATACTCAATCGCACCGACGAAGCCATTGCCAGCTATCGCCAGTTGATGGCCAGCTATCCGCAGAGTGCAGTGGCCCGCAAAGGCGGCCTGCAACTGGGTATGATCTACTTCAACAGCGGGCAGACCGACGCCTCGATTGCGGCCTACCAGCAGGTTATCGAGCGCTATCCCACCAGCGAAGAGGCCCGTGTGGCCGTGGCCGACCTGAAATCGGTCTATGTCGAGAAGGATGCCGTCGATGCCTATGCCGCTTACCTCAATCGTGTGGGATTGGCCGAGCAGGCTCCGGTGGCCGAACTCGACTCGCTCTCCTACATGGCCGCCGAGCGCACCTACATGACGGGTAAAGGGGTGGCCTCACTCGAGAAATACCTGCGCAACTATCCCTCGGGAGCCTTCGGCATACCGGCCAACTTCTACGTGGGGCAGGCTGCGTTTGCCGCCAAGGAGTATGACAAGGCCCTCACTTCGTTTGACTATGTGGTAACCCATGCTCCTGATGGCGAATTCGCCGAGGAGGCACTGGCCCGCAAGTGCGAGATACTCTATGTGAACAATCGCTACGACGAGGCCCTCGAAGGCTTCAAGGCTCTCGAGAAGAAGGCTACCACCAGCGAGAACAAGCAGGCGGCCTGGCTGGGTATGTTGCGCATTGCCCGCAACAAGCAGCAGTATGACCTGGTACTGACCTCGGCCGAAGGTCTGTTGGACGAGAGCAAGTTGTCGCCCGACTTGCGGCAAGAGGTACTCTTTGCCCGGGCCGATGCCTATGTCCACACCCAGCAGGGCGAGAAGGCTGCCGCCGATTGGACGGAGCTCTCGCAAGACACCCGTTCGCTGTACGGCGCACAAAGTGCCTATCTGTTGGCTCAGTATCAGTTTGACAACAAGGCCCTCAACAACGCCGAGAAGACCTTGAACGCCTTTATCGACAAGGGCACTCCCCACAGCTATTGGCTGGCCCGCGGCTTCCTGCTCATGGCCGATATCTATGAGAAGCGGGGCGAGACCTTCCAGGCCCGGCAATATCTGCAAAGCTTGCGCAACAACTATCCGGCGAGCGACGACGATATCATGACCCGCATCGACGAGCGTCTGGCCCGGTTGGGTAAAACAGAGTAAAACGATTCAATACAACGAACTTATGAAACGCTTTTCTTTTTTGACGATATTGATAATCCCGTTTATGCTGTCGGCTCAGCAGGCCGACTCCCTGCGTCGGGAGGTAACCATAGAGAAAGACTTTACGCCCATTGTGCGTGATGCGTCGAAAATCAATACCCTGCCCGAGGTCGAGGCTCCCGTCGTTACCCGCCAGTCGATACAATACAGCGACTGGACGGTGCCCGCTTCGCTCGAGGCTCGGGCTGTGCAACTGCAACCGGGTGGATTTGGCGACCCGGCACGGGAAAATGGCTCGCGCGGCTATTTCGACTTCGGCTTGGGAAACTACTGGAATATGGTAGGCAATGCCGGTTACCGCATCTTGCAGAACGAGAAAGATCGCCTGGAAGTGTGGTGGCAACATCGCTCGACCTGCGGCTCGGTCGATTACAACCAAAAGCTGCCCGGCTATGAAACCTCGCGCACGATGAGGCAACTCGAAGAGCGGTTGGTGGCCGACTATCGGCACACGTTCGAAAAACTCGACCTGGGTGTCCGGGGTGGTTATCGCTACGATTCGTTCAACTATTACGGGTTGCGCTATCCCGGTGTGCAGGGCATCGCTTCGCCCGGACAGGAGATAAACCGCTTCTTCCTCAAGAGCGATATTGCCTCCAACAATCCCGAGGCACAAATGCGCTACAAGGCTTCGCTGGCCTATTATCGCTATGGTTACCAGCGGGGCTATCTGTCGGGCGACAAGGGGGCGGCCGAGAATGTGGTAGAGGCCGACTTCTCCCTCATGGCCCCCATCGACAAACATAGCGATATTGCCATCGATGGTGTGTTCGACTATGTGGGCTACAGCCATCTGCCGTCGGTGTCGGGCTATGCCATGCTGTCGCTCAATCCCAGTTACAACTGGCACAACGACCGGGTGTCGCTCTCGGCCGGTGTCAAGGCCGATGTCTCGTTTAACAACGGCACCATATTCCGCTTTGCTCCCGACATACGGTTCGACTGGACCATCGTGCCCAACCTGCAATTCTACACCTGGCTCACCGGTGGTAAACAGCTGAATACCTGGAATCGGGTATCGGCCTATACGCTCTACTTCAACCCCTCGGCCATGATCGATAACAGCTACATCCCGCTCGATGCCCAATTGGGGTTGCGGGTCAACGCCTTGCGAGGCTTCTCGTTGGGCCTTTCGGGCGGATACGAGATAGGCAAGCGAGTACTCTTCCTCTTGCCCGAGCAGACCTTGAACGGCGAGTTTACGGGTGTTTCCCGCTTCTGGGGAATGGATGCCTATGCCTTCAAAGCCGGGCTGGACATGTCGTATCGCTACGGCACTCTGTGGGAAGCTTCGGCCCGGGTCGATTACTACCGCTGGACCACCAGCCGTGGCAAGCAGGTTGTGTCGTATGACCGCCCGCAATGGCAGGGCGAAATCGATGTGCGCTACAAACCGTTGTCGAGTCTCTATCTCGAGGCCGGATACGAGTTTGCCGCCGTGCGCAAATATGGGGTGTTGGGCTCTATCCCCGACATGCACCTCGTACACGTGAAAGCCTCCTATGCCTTCACCCCGTGGTTCTCGCTTTATGGCCTCACCGACAATGTGTTAAATCGCAAGTACGATATCGCCTACGGCATGCCGGGGCAGGGTATCAACTTCATGTTCGGGGTCGATTTCAAATTCTGAAATCGGGCTGTCTCAAGCGCTTTATAAGACCACTTGCAGTTATACATTATTTAATAAAAAAGTAAAAAACGCTCTGTTTTACAATTCGATTTCCTATTTTTGCGCAAAATTTGAACGAAAGTTGCGCGTATGGTAAAAAATTTGGTGATCGTAGAGTCTCCGGCAAAGGCTAAAACGATAGAGAAATTCTTGGGTAAGGACTATGAAGTCCTCTCAAGCTACGGGCATATCAGGGACCTGAAAAAGAAAGACTTCAGCATCGATATAGCCCATCATTATAAACCCATTTATGAAATCCCTGCCGACAAGAAAAAGCTGGTAGAGACCCTCAAGACCGAGGCGGCCAAAGCCGATATGGTGTGGCTGGCTTCCGATGAGGACCGCGAGGGAGAGGCTATTGCCTGGCACCTGTTCGAGGTGTTGAAGCTAAAGCCCGAGAAGACAAAACGTATTGTATTTCATGAAATTACAAAAGACGCCATACTCCATGCCATAGCCAATCCACGGGATATCGACATGAATCGGGTCGATGCTCAGCAGGCACGTCGGGTGCTCGACCGCATTGTAGGTTTCGAACTCTCGCCGGTGCTTTGGAAAAAGGTGAAGCCGGCGCTTTCGGCAGGTCGTGTGCAGTCGGTGGCCGTGCGTCTGATTGTGGAGCGTGAGCGCGAGATAGCCTCGTTTCATCCCGAGGCCGCCTATCGTGTGGTGGGCGAGTTCCTCTTGCCCGGCGGCGAAGTGTTGAAGGCCGAGTTGAACCAACGGCTCAAAACCGAAGCCGAAGCGATGGCCTTGCTCGAGGCCTGCAAGAGCGCCACATTCACCATTGGCGACGTGACGGTGAAGCCGGCCAAGAAATCACCGGCAGCTCCCTTTACCACCTCGACTCTGCAACAGGAGGCGGCCCGCAAACTGGGATTCTCGGTGGCACAGACCATGATGGTAGCCCAGCGACTCTACGAGGCCGGACACATCACCTACATGCGTACCGACTCGGTAAACCTCTCGTCGCTCGCCATCAACACCACCAGGGACGAAATCGTCAAGACCCTGGGCGAAAGATACCTGCATACCCGCAACTACCACACCCATACCAAAGGGGCGCAAGAGGCTCACGAAGCCATCCGTCCCACCTACATCAGTCACCACGAGATTAACTCGTCGGCCCAGGAAAAGCGGTTGTATGAGTTGATCTGGAAGCGCACCATCGCCTCGCAGATGAGCGATGCCGAACTGGAGAAGACCACCGCCACCATCACCATATCGGGGCGGAAGGAATATTTCGTAGCCGTGGGTGAGGTACTGAAATTCGACGGTTTCCTGAAAGTATATATGGAATCGACCGACGACGAGGGCGATGCCGATGGCGACGACAAGATGCTGCCCCCCTTGACAAGGGGCGAGGCCCTCACCCTCTCAACCGCTACGGCCACCGAGCGTTTCTCGCAGGCTCCCGCACGCTATACCGAGGCCAGCCTCGTGCGTAAACTCGAGGAGCTGGGTATAGGCCGTCCTTCGACCTATGCCCCCACCATCTCGACCATCCAGCAACGCGAGTATGTCGAGAAGGGTGACCGCAAAGGTACCGAGCGCAAATACCACCTGCTCACCCTCAGCGACGGGAATATACGCGCAGTCGAGAAGACCGAGATTACCGGTGCCGACAAAGGCAAACTGTTGCCTACCGACATAGGCGTTGTGGTCAACGACTTCCTCACCCAGTACTTCCCCGAGATTCTCAACTACAACTTCACGGCCAACGTCGAGCAGCAGTTCGACGATATCGCCGAAGGCAAGACCGAGTGGAGCGACGAGATCGATCACTTCTACAAACTCTTCCACCCCGTTGTAGAGAATGCGATGGCTCTGCGTCTGGAGCACAAGGTAGGCGAGCGTGTGCTGGGAACCGACCCTAAGAGCGGGCGTCCCGTATCGGTGAAGATAGGTCGTTTCGGGCCGCTCGTGCAGATAGGTACCCCCGACGACGAAGAGAAACCCCTGTTTGCCTCGCTGCTCAAGGGCCAGTCGATGAGTACCATAACCCTTGACGAAGCCTTGAAACTCTTCGACCTGCCCCGTACGCTGGGCGATTTCGAGGGCAAGACGGTAGTCGTAGGCATCGGTCGTTTCGGGCCCTACATCCGCCACGACGGCAAGTATGTGTCGCTGCCCAAGGAATACACCCCACAAGGCGTGACCCTCGACGAAGCGATAGCCCTTATCGAGCACAAGCGCGAGGAAGAGAAGCAACGCTTCATCAAGAAGTTTGACGAAGACCCCGATCTCGAGGTGCTCAACGGCCGTTTCGGGCCCTACATCGCCTACAAGAAAAAGAATTACAAACTGCCCAAAGGCACCGAGCCTGCCTCACTCTCTTTTGCCGACTGCATGAAGATTATCGAAGAGGCCGACAAGGCTCCCGCCAAGAAAAAACCGATTCGCAAGAAAACCACCAAGTAAAGAGCGGTGGAGATAGGAGATAAAAAAGAGGCAGCCCCTGCATTTAGGGAGCTGCCTCTTTCGTGGGGTTTACCCGGGTCTGGTCATTGTGTCTAAAGAATATGAGCAGACTTGGGTTTTAGATGCCGAGTATTTCCCGGCCACATGAAAGCAATCTTTTTACCTCATCATCTGATTGACCTTCGGCATAAAAACGGACGATGTTTTCGGTTTCGGAGCTACGCATGAGAAGCCATCGACAAGGCCCCAGCAGGAATTTGAGCCCGTTGACGATACCGCGGCTGCTGAGGAATCGCTGCACATCGACGATAGGCCATTCACCTATCGATCCGGGGGTATGTTGCGACAGATGGGGCAACAGGTCGTTTTTGTCGGGACGGTCATACTTCAGGTCTATGCGATCGTAGTGCACGAGGCCCAGGTCGCTCTGACGCATCTTGAAGTACTCCGACAATTTGGAGTATCCCGAGACCGCCAGCATCTCCAGCAGGAGTAACGACGAAAATACACCGTCTCGCTCAGGTATGTGCATGCCGTAGCCGAACCCTCCGCTCTCTTCACCTCCGAAGGCGATTTCGTGCTGAATCATGATATCGCAGATATATTTGAATCCTACTTGAACTTCATAAACGGGAGTCGCATCGTTGGCAAACAGCAGTCGTATCTTATCCGATACGGACGAAGTCTTTACGATACCACCCGGTGTCTGTTTTACTCGTTTCAGATAATCGACCAGCAGCAAGATGGTGTGCTGCGCCGAGAGCCATTCACCCGTGTCGAGGCATACACCCACCCGGTCGGCATCACCGTCGGTAGCCACGCCAAACGCGTAATTGCCGGCTTTTAATGCCTGAGTAAGGGGGGGCAGGTTTTTCTCAATGGGTTCGGGCGAACGTCCATAAAAATCGGTGGCTGGTTCGGCAAAAATGGTAGTAGCCGGGATGTTGTGTCGGGCGAGTATCTGCTCGGTGAGCCGTTGACCCGCGCCGCCCATGCTGTCGATGAGCAGGTGTAGGTGCGTCGCCTTTATCTTGTCGAAGTCGATGAGCTGCTCGATATGACGAATATAGGCTTCGGTGAAATCCTGTTTGTCGATGAGGTCGGGCGATGCCACTACCGGCGAGTGATACAAGAGAGCTTCCACTTTCTTGGTCTCTTCGGTCGAGAAGGGGCCTCCGTAGTTCGACTTGAACTTGATACCGTTGTACTCCTTGGGATTATGCGAGGCGGTAATCATCACACCGGCATCACAGTGCATGTTCAGTACCGTGAAAGACAAGACCGGCGTGGGTATAATGCGGTCTGATAGAAGAACCTTTATCCCGTTACCGGTGAGAACCCGTGCAAAGACTTTCGCAAACGTGTCGGAATTCTTTCGGCTGTCATAACCGATAGCCACAACGGGATTCTCTTTTTTATGGTGCAGATAATCACCGAAAGCTTGGGCAATCGTGGCAACCGAACTCTCATTGATCTGTGAGCCTTCTAAAGCTCTCCAACCATCGGTTCCAAAGAATATTTTCATGACTAATGAGTTTGTGCTACGGTTTGTTTAATGGCATCGACATACCATTGGGTAATTATTTGTGGACGGGTAATCGAGGTCCCTACGATAACGGCCCAAGCACCCTCCTCGATAGCTTGTGCGGCATATTCGGGCTTGTTGAACCGGCCTTCGGCCATAATGGGGAATCCATGAGGTAACAGCCGTATGCATTCTTGCAGTACTCCGAAAGAGGGTTGCTTGTGGTTGACCGAAATTGTGTCGGAGGTATAACCACACAAGGTTGTCGATACGCAATCGGCACCCGCTTCGTAACAGGCCACAGCTTCTTGCGGAGTCGCGATATCGGCCATAACCAGGATATCGGGGTGCATCTGTTTGATTTTGTGAATAAAGTCGGGTCCTGTATATATCTTTTCCCGTAGCCGATTTGTGCCATCGACCGCAATAAATGTGGCGTTTATGTTCAGCAATGCCTCTACTTCGGCGAACGATCCTGTTATGCGCACGAATCCATCGTCGAAGGTTGATTTGGTAAGGCAGATAACTGGTAACGATGTGTTTTGCATGATATAGAGGCTTTTTTCGACGCCGCAACTCCTAATGCCGACGGCACCGCCCAGTTCGGCGCATCGAGCGAAGTCTCCTACACCTTTGGGCGTGTTGAACGGGGAGCCCTCTTCGGCTTGGCAAGAGACAATGAGACCATTTCTGATTTTTTCTAACACAGTCATATTGAATAAGCTCTTTTATGATGTTTGTAATATATGAATATCAACAGGAGTAGCGAGGCCAGCGCCGACAGTATCCAGAACAGACGGATGAATGAGAAGTCGATAACCTCTACTCCATTGATAATTTGTTTGCGGCTCTCGATAAAAAATCCGCTCATGATATCCTGGATTCCGGCTGCCATATAGCTGGCAACGCCTATTACACCTACGGCAGCACCCGCAGCAGTTTTGGGGGCCAGGTCTATGGCCATGAGTCCACCCAGGTAGCAAATGAGTATGCCAATGGATATTCCGAAGAGTACCATGGCCGTAATATCTATGATTTTACCGCCATTGGGGATGAATAGAAAAAGACATAGGGCAATGAGGTTTAGGGCGCTGGCTATGCAGGCTGGGGCATATCGTTGTCCCTTGAACAGCTTGTCGGAGAGTAGCCCCGACGATACGGTGCCGATAATTCCGCATACCGAACTGATGGAGATGAGCGTACTGGCCTCGAGTATGGAGTAGTGTTTCTCGACTTCGAAGTAGTAAACGCCCCAACTGTTTACCGCATAACGACTGATGTACATAAAGGCACTGGCCAGGGCCAGTAACCAAATGGAGCTGTTCCTGAGTACGCCTAATTGGTTTTTACCAATCTCTTTTTGGCTGGTAGGTCTGATATCATTTGACGCATTTTGTGGGAAAGGTTTTAGAAAAATAAAGATGAGTACTGCTCCCACGATACCGAGGATGCCGGCGTTGATGAATCCATATTGCCACCCGGCCAGACTTACTATCGAGGCAATAAATATAAAAGTAAAAGCTTCGCCTATGTTGTGGCTGGCACTCCAGAACCCATAGACCGTACCGCGTTGCTTGTCGCCAAACCAACGGTTCAGGGCAATGGCACTGCAGGGGCCGCCGAGTGACTGTACCCACCCGTTGATACCCCAGAGTATGACAAACACACCAAACAGTACATGGAACCCCAGTGTGATGTTGAGGATCGCTGCCATCAGCAGTCCTCCTGCCATTAAAAAACGGATGTTCAAACGGTCGGCCAAGAACCCGTTTACAAATTTCCCTATCGCGTACGAAAAGAAAAGTGCTCCACCGATGATACCCAACTGGGTCTCGGTCAAGTAGCCCGAATCGACAATGGGTTTCTTGACTACATTTATACTTAAACGGCACACATAGAACAGACTATACCCCAGTGTGGTAATAAGAAATATAATCCATTTGTAATTCTTTTTCACGGTTGTCTCGATTTAGTTCCTCTGTTTTTTTTGCAAATAAAGCAATTATTTTTATAATAAGCAATATATTATGAAAAATATTTTCAAATATATAAAAAGGTGCTTCCCCACTCTTTGTGGGGTGAAATTTTTGTGTAATGCAATTTGATATGTATTATAAATACATTGGTTTATAGTGTGTTAATATGTGCCTGTGTTAAGAAGTATTGATTGTAAAAGTCTTAAAATAGGTTTGAAACATATTTGAAATATATTTGGAATCGAACATATATTAGAAAAATATTTATATAAATACTTTGTAGTTTTAAATTTTATTGCTTTATTTGCAGACGAGAATACAAGAAAGAGAGTCAAATCCCAATAAAAACAAATCATTAACACAATCAATTATGAAAAAGAACATTTTACTATCATTACTATTTATTGAAGCAATTTTTATTGCGAATGCTCAGATAAAACCGGGCGGTGTATCGGGTTCGGTGCTTTGGCTGCGAGCCGACAAAGGTGTAACAGTAGATGCCGAGAATAAGTTGGTGAGTCCGTATTGGGAGGACTTTTCTGATGAGAAACAGGGAATCGAGCTTTTCCAGAAAGAAGATGGAGGCTTGGAATCGTTGGTGTTGAAAGAGAATGGAGTCAATGGTAACCCGACAGTTTATTTCAACGGAAAAGTGGCGCTGAAGGGTCTGGAAGATAAAAACTACCAATCGGTATTTGCCGTCTATTCGGCCAACTTGACTACCGAGAACAATTCGGAGTCAACGGTTCTGTCTATTCAGGAGAAAGGGGTTACCGATTATGGTAACCGGGAAGATCTGGCTTTTTTCCAGACCTATAAAATAGGATCGAATTCGACACCTACTTGGTTGGTTTCCGATGGTGTTAATTCTTATTGGGGCACACGTTCGACGACGGTTGTTGACAAAGCAACAGGTTTTCATTCTTGCTTTGCTGCTTTTGGGAATGTCGAGGGCGATATGGTGACGCTGGATGGAGGTCTGTTCAGTGTGTTGACTCGTTTTGTCTCCACCCCTTCCAAGGAGGGAATCTTCTATGTGGGAGTGAGTGTTGCCGGGACAACCAAGATAGGAAAATGGCTCGAAGGAGATATCGCTGAGGTAATAGCCTTCGATCGTTTGGTAACCGATGAGGAGAGATATAAGATAGAGTCGTATCTGGCAGCCAAATATGGTATTACACTGATCAAGTCGAGTTCGTCGAATCCTGTAAAGGTATCGGGAACTCCCAGCTATAACTATACATACATGAGCAGTACGGGTGAGACCTGGTGGGCCGGCGAATCGACCGATTATGCACCGTATAGCAATTACATCGCCGGTATCGTGCGCGACGATGCTTCGGGGTTGATGCAATCCAAATCGACCGGGCGCATAGGTTACTCTTTGGATAAGGAAGGGGGTATATTGACTATCTCGAACGGTAGTTCTTTTGCCGAGCCCGAAGCCATTGCCGAAGATGGTCAGTTTGCATTTGTGGGAGCTACCTCCGATGCTTTGGACGAGACGGAATCTGTTCGGGTAATCAACGACGAAGGTAAGGAAATCGCTTGCAAGGTTCTGACGCGGACCTGGAAGATTAACATGTCGGGTATTCACACCGTCAGTCTGCAATTTGCCTTCTCATCCGAGATGGTCAATCTGTTGGCCGAGACTCCCAAAGTAGGTCTGCTTAAGAATGGAAGCGAATTTATTCCGCTTGAATATGATGAGGAGAATATGACCATGACCGCTGATGGAATAGAGTTGACCACAGGCGATACCTTTACCGTAGTAGTCGATTATATTGACAAACCGCAAATCAATAGTACCTCACAGAAGGTATGTTTGGAATCGACCATTTCGCTGTCGGCAGTTCCCGAAGGTGGAGTTTGGTCGGGCAACGGTGTCGAAGGCAATACGTTCAATGCCCTCACTGCAGGTTTGGGTGAGCACACGGTAGTCTATACCTTGAACAGCATGAGCGATAGCATTGTATTTACGGTCGAAGAGAGTATCACACCCGAAGTCGTGTTGGTATCGAATACTACCGAATCGGAAGAGTGGGACGCCATTGTCATCGAGGCACAAACGGTAACCGGTGGCGAGAGCCCGTTGTTTCAGTTTGCACTCGACGATCCCGAGTTTGTCTATCCGCTCGACATCTATTCATCGAACAATGTATTGCGTCTGGCCGGCTATCAGCTTACCGAAGGGGTGCACACGGTATATGTGCGCATGAAGAGCTCTTTGCCTTGTGTCACCCAAGAGTTGGCTACCGCTCAAATCGAGATTAGCAAGACGGCTACGGGTATTGTGGTGGCTCAGCAGGCCTCTGTGGCATGTTTCCCCAATCCGTTCGACAGCGAAATCAATATCAACGGCCTCGACAGTGACAAAGATTATATCATGAACTTCTTCTCGAGCAATGGGGAACTGGTAGGTTCGGTGGTTTGTGCTGCCGGTCAAAGCCGCATCGAGGCGCCGCAATTGAGTGTTGGGGTATATATTGTACAAATCATCGAACAGGATTCGCGAGAGAAAGTTGCCGTGATACAACTGCTGAAACAATAGTAATTGATTATCCCCCAAATCTGATAAAGTATCATGAAAATATATCGAATTATATTTCTCTTTCTTTTTGGGTTGTTTGCCGCCGGGAGTCTCCCGGCGCAAACTCCGGGAAGAATGATTACCGGAACCGTGACCGATCCCAAGGGCGAGACCCTTATCGGGGTATCGGTTGTCGTGAAGAACAAGTCGGTTCAGACGATTACCGATGTCAACGGAAAGTACAGGATTAAGGCTGCTCCGCAAGATACGCTGGTCTTTTCGTATATAGGTATGGAGACCAAGGAATACTATGTAAAGAACAGAAAGGAGATAAACGCCATTCTGGAAGAGAAGGAACAGTCGATGAAGGAGGTGGTCGTTATTGGTTATTCGACCCAGCAGCGCAAGGATGTGACCGGTGCCATCTCGTCGCTGAAGATAAAAGACGACTTGTCGGCTTCGTATTCCTCATTCGACCAGATGTTGCAAGGGCAGTTGAGCGGTGTGCAGGTGCAGTCGGTCTCGGGAACTCCCGGAGCCGGAGGTGCCGTGCGCATCAGAGGTGTGGGGTCGATTAACGGAGGTAATGACCCGTTGTATGTAATCGACGGCATCCCCATGGATACCGAGGATGGTTCGGAGTTGACTGACCTTTTTGGTGCCTCCTACCAGTCGCCTTTGTCGCTGATAGACCCTTCGGATATCGAGTCGATCGATGTACTCAAAGATGCTGCAGCCGCTTCGATATATGGATCGCGGGCTACCAATGGTGTCATTCTTATTACCACCAAGAAAGGACGCACGGGTCGTACCAGTTTCTCGGTGAATATGTCGAGTGGCATCAGCCAGGTACACAATTTGCCCGAGATGGCCGATACCGATTTGTATCTCACGGTTATGAACGAGGCATACAGCAATTACAATCGTGACAACAATTATCAGCCGGGCGATCCCGGGTACCAGCCTTTGCTGGAAGACCCTCGGGGACCCGACTATCCCGGCGACTACGATTGGGTACGGCTTCCGTTTAGAGACGATACGCCAGTTACCCAGCGTTATTCGATATCGATGCGAGGGGGGTCGCGCGACACGAAATTCTATACGGCTCTGTCGTATTACGATCAGGAGGGTATCATCAAGACCAATCGGTTGAGACGTATCAACTTCAGGTCAAATATCGACCACATTATCTCGTCCAAAGTGAATTTTGGGGTAACTATCGGTTTGGCTCACTCGATTAACAATCGGGTACCCAGTGAAAACGGGAATTATGGTTATATTTTGCGGTCGTTCCCTCAACGGCCTTTCGATCGCCCCTACAAGGAGGATGGCTCATATGCGATAGGTGGTGTTGATTTGCGCTATCACAATGTGCAGGCAATGGTCAATGAATCGACCTCAGACTATAAGATATATCAGGCCAATGCCTCTACCTATTTGAATTGGAAGTTGACGAAAGATTTGATATACAAGCCGCAATTGAGCTTGATTTTCAACACGAACAACGACTTTTACAACCGCACGACCGATTTCCCCAATATGGATTCATACAACGGTTACACTCGGGAGTCACGCTCGACAGCCATCCGGTATGTGTTGCAGCATACGTTGACCTACAAGACCCTCATTAAGGAACGCCTGGGGTTGACCGCCATGGCCGGGCAGTCTTATGAACATTATAATCGTTCCTATGTGGTGGCCAGTGGATGGGACTTCCCCACGAAAGAGTTTACCTACATTCGGTCGGCCGCTTCGTTTGGGGCTAACGGTTATGCCTATGCCAGCACGTTGATTTCCCATTTCGGACGATTGGATTTGAGTTGGGACGACAAGTATCTGCTATCGGCTACGGTGCGAGCCGACGGTTCGTCCAAGTTTCCCAAAGGGGGAATGTGGGGTGTATTCCCCTCGGCCTCGGTTTCGTGGCGCATCAGCAAAGAGAATTTTATGAAGGGATTCGATGCCATCAACGATTGGAAATTCCGATTGAGTTGGGGTATGACTGGCGAGCAATCGGGGGTAGGCTATTACACGGCCCAGCGTTATATGGGTGCCGAGGCCCCCTATTACGGTTCGGCCGGTATTACGCTCGAGAGTCCGGGTAACGATCAGTTGAGTTGGGAGAAAGCCGAGCAGATAAACATCGGTACCGATGCCGTCTTGTTTAATGATCGGTTGAATGTATCGCTCGATTATTATATAAAAAACACTCATGGTCTGCTCTTCAACAAGCCCATGCCGGCCACCTATGGCTACAAGACCAAACTGGTGAATATCGGTCGTATGCAGAACTCGGGGTTTGAATTGACCCTGAAGACCGTGAATGTGAAGTCGCGCAACTTTGAGTGGACCTCCAACCTGTCGTTTACTACCCTTAAAAACGAGGTGAAACAGTTGATGGAGGGAAATAAACCGGTTTATGTGGGTAATTACCACATCCTGGAGATTGGCAAGCCCGTAGGTTCGTTCTATCTGTACAAGCAGGAGGGTATCTATCAGTATGACGAGGAGGTCCCCGAAAATCTCTATAAGAGCGGGGTCAGAGCCGGAGATATGAAGTATGCCTTGGATGAGAACGGGAATCCCGTGCGCATGATTGTGGGCAAAGCTATGCCCGACTGGTATGGAGGTTTTACCAATACGTTTAAGTTTTATGGGTTTGACCTGAATGTTTCGCTTTCGTTCCAATATGGCAATGATATTTTGAATATCTTCCGCAGTGGTTATTCCGACCGCTTGGGGCAGATGGATGCCAATATGTTGAAAGAGAGTGCCGAGAATCGGTGGACCGGCCCAGGTACGAGCAACACCTATCCCCGGGCCCTGTTCAACTCGGAGTATAACAACATGGCATCGGATCGTTACCTCGAAGACGGGTCGTTCTTGAAATTGAGAGAGATTACGTTGGGATATACTCTGCCTGTCGATTGGGTGAAGCATTTGAAGCTGAAATATTTGCGCATATATGCTACGGCGCAGAACCTGCTGACATGGACCAAGTATTCGGGAATGGATCCCGAGGTGAGCTACACGCTTTCGCCTAGAGAGATGGGTCAGGATTTCTTCGGTACGCCCAATCCTAGAATGTATTTGGTAGGTCTTTCACTAAACTTCTAACCAGTATGAGTATGAAAAAATTGAAATTTATAATCGCACTTCCTGTTTTTCTGCTTGTCTCGTCGTGCAATTTCCTGCTGGATGAGACCCCTGTTGATACGCTTCAGGAAGATGAGCTCACGGCAGAACATATCCAGAGCCTTGTTCGGGGTGTCTATCACACGTTGGCCGATTGTACACCGGCAGGCCTTATCCTGAATGATTGCTTGGGTGAGACTATCGAGAATAATGCCAACAACGGTAGTTTGGTCAATGCCAATATCGCACATAATAACTTCATGGCCGACAATAGTTTTGTAGAGAACTATTACTACTACTTGTACAGTGTGATACATCAGGCCAATTATGTAATTAATTTCTTGAACACCAAGGCCGACCTTACCGACGAGCGTAACGTGCAGATGATAGGTTCGCTCCACTATCTGCGGGCCTACTGCTACCTGAAACTGGTGACCCAGTTTGGCGATGTGCCTATTGTGACTCAGGTGACCGAAGATGTAGTGCCGCGTTCGCCAGCTGCCGATGTGTGGCAGCGTATTAAGGACGATTTGGCCATAGCTGCCGACCAGTGCCGTGCCTGGGATCAGGCTCCGCCCGAAGATCCTACGGCAGCGCGTTATTATTACTACGCTTCGACCGAGGCGGCTTCGGCCCTGCTGGCTCGGGTCTATCTTTATAACCGAGAGTATAACAAAGCCAAAGCGATTGCCCGCACATTCCTGGAAGACCAGCGGTTTCAGATGGTATCGGCTAACAGCTTAGGGGCTGCAGCCGTAGGTGTGGGAGCCAAAGAGCTCATCATGTGTATCTCGAACAATACAGGAGCCTATTTTTACCGAAACATTTTCAACACTTATGCCATGACTCCGTCGGGTTCCTATCAGTTCAAGCCCACCCAGTCGTTTATCGACTCGGTTGACCCTGATGATGCTCGTTATACGGTATGTATAGGGTTGAGCCCCGATGGATATACGACTGTCAACAAGTTTAACTACAATGCAGTGAGCACATGTCCCTTTACGATATCGCGGTTTACCGAGATGTATCTGATTTTTGCCGAGTGTGCTCCCGATGAGTCGGGACTGGCCAAACTGAATGAGTTGCGTGCCGCGAGAAACTTGCCCCCTCTGGATAAGAAAATTCTCGATAATCCCAGTCAGTATGTCGATGCTATACTCGATGAGAGGAAAATCGAATTTTACGGAGAGAATCAGTATTTTTACGATTTGGTTCGGTTGGGCAAGGCTTTGGAACGACTGGTTTATACCAAGAGCGAATATCAGTTCCTGTTGCCTATTCCGCAGAGTCAGGTCAATCTGGGGTTGAAGCAGAACCCGGGATATCTTTAATACCTTAAAAACACATTGAATATGAATTATAAGATAGTTGCATTTTTTCTTGGATTTGCCTGTTTGAGTCTTGCGGCCAACGCCCAGCAGGAGATTAAATGGTGGAATCCGCAAGGCTCGGCCATCAATGCCATCGAAGGGCAGGGCTGGCAGGGCGAGTATGAGAGTTTTTACGATCGGTTGCCCTTGCGAGCTAAGTCGGTTGTGCGTCCTGCCGTGTGGGCGCGGTCTAAGTTTTCGTCGGGTCTGACGATTCGTTTCAAGACCAATTCGCCTCATATCCAGGTACGTTATAAAGTTGCAGGGCGTCTCACGTTGCCCACCATGCCGGCGGTTGCTGCCAGTGGGGTCGATTTGTATGCCGTGGTGGGCGACAAGTATTATTGGTGCCGGCCGGCTACGACATTTCGCGATACAATAGTCTATAAATATACGGGGTTGAAACCCACACCCGGCTATTACGATGAAGGGGTGGAATATAAACTTTTCTTACCCCCATACAATAGTATTCTCTCTTTGGAGATAGGGGTGTATAAAGACAAGATGTTTATGCCCCTTGTCCCCCGTGATGAACTACCTATCGTGGTTTACGGCACCTCGATTACACAGGGCGGGTGTGCCAGCCGTCCCGGTATGACATGGACTTCGATATTACAACGGCATCTAAATCGGCCAGTAATCAATTTGGGATTTTCAGGAAACGGTCGGCTGGAGCCCGAGGTTATCAATCTCGTTTGTGAGTTGGATGCTGCCGTATATGTGTTGGATTGTTTGGCCAACTTGACCTCCGCGAAGTTGTATGACAACGAAAAACTCGGAGCTCTTATCATGGATGCTGTAAAGGATATCCGGGCCAAGCACCCCGATACTCCCATTGTGCTCACCGACCACGACGGTTATACCAGTGGTTTCGAGGGAGCGGTCTCGCAGCGGCGGTATTACAATTATTACAGTAGGGTAAACAAGGTGATGGACAAGGCTTTTGCCAAACTGAAGAAACAGGGAGTCAAGCAGATCTATCATCTCACCCACGACGATATAGACCAGTCGCCCGATGGGAAAGTCGATGGCACTCACCCCAACGACTTGGGTATGATGCGCATTGCAACAGCTTATGAAAAGATAATACGAGAAATATTAAACGAAAAGTGATTATGAAAAGAGCAAGTTTGTTGATTGTTGTTTTGCTGCTGGCTCTGTTGCCGTTGATGGCACAGCAACAGCAGGGTAACTTCAAGATTTTGTGCTATAATGTATTGCACGGTTTTGAGAGCGATCCTGCGGTCATGGATAAGTATGTCAATTGGGTCAAGACAGTGGATCCCGATATTGTAGCTTTCCAAGAGATGAACAAGTTTACCGAACAGTCATTGAAAGAACTGGCTGCCCGGTATGGCCACTATTATTCGGCCATTTCGAAGGAAAACGGATACCCGGTTGCCATTACATCGAAGTATCCCATACGTGATCTTATCAAGGTCGATGACCACATGGAGCACGGGTATATGTATGCTAAAATTGACGATATCAACTTGTTTGTCGTGCATCTCTCGTCGTGGAGCGTTTTTCTGAGGCAGAAGGAGATAAAGCGCATTTTGGCACATGCGGCCTTGATTCCTGAAACCGAGAAGATTGTCATTGCCGGTGATTTCAATTCGTTGTGCGAGACCGACTCGTTGACGCACCAGGATGGCTATGTCGATCGGCTGAAACGTCGGGAGCAGAAAGACCCCCGTTATAAAGCTCTCAACAACGGGAAGCTCGACTATTCGGTTATCAACACGGTGAAAGAGGCCGGATATGTCGATGCATTTTTGATGTTTCACGATGCCTTTACCCGGGCATTTCCCAAACATTTGCGCAGGGTCGATTATGTGTGGCTGAATCCGCAATTGGCCAAATATGCCGTTTCGGCAGAATTTATTTATGACGATAAGAATAATGAGATATCAGACCATTTTCCACTATTAGTAAACTTCAAAATGTGAAACGTTAGAGACTGGGGTGCTTTTCGATGGCGTGAGAGGCATCCCCGTATCTATTTTTTTTCGAGGATTTTGGAAGATAAGCTTCTCTTTTGTTGTGTACGTTAAATAAAAATTTTAACATTGCATTGTGCCCAATCAAGATATGAAGGTAGGGAAGTCGAGTGATAGAGGATTGTCTGTGATGAGGCTATTCCAATAACTTGTTTAATACCTGATATAACGAACCTTTTTGTGATATTACAGATAAAACGTATGCACAAAACGGCATAAAATATAATTTATATGAAATTTATTAATTTATAATTCTTGAAAACAGGAATATTCATAAACTTAGTGAGTATATTTGCCTTTTATATAAAATGGTTAAAGGAGTAAAACGCATGGATAATAGTTCGATATACGGGGTAGATACCAAAAAACTCCTTATAAAAAAGAGTATTATCAACTTTTATATTTATAACAAAGATGCGACTATCGCCGATCTTTCTAAGGAATTTAATCTGAGCGGTCCAACTGTGGCAAAGATTATTTCGGAGATGATTGACGAAGGCTTTATTATAGATTATGGTAAGTTGAAGACTTGCAGTGGTGGTCGTCGCCCCAATCTATATGGCTTGAATCCAGAATCGGGTTATTTCGTGGGGGTAGATATTAAAAAGTTTGGGGTGAATATAGGAATTGTCAACTTCAAAGGCGATATAATTGATCTCCAGACTAATATTCCTTTCAAGAACGATAACACGATAGACTCGTTCGATACGTTGTGCGAAATCATACAGACCTTTATCAACAAGCACAAGTCTATTCGCAATAAAATATTGAATATCAATGTCAATCTCTCGGGCCGGGTCAATGCTGAGTCGGGGTACAGCTACAGTAAATTCTACTTTGGCGAACGTCCGCTTACCGATCTCTTTTATGAGAAGCTGGGCTATCGGGTTTTTATCGACAATAATACCCGGGCCATGCTTTACGGCGAGTATATGAGCAATAATACCAACAATGCCAAGAACATTATATTCGTTAACATTAGTTGGGGCTTGGGTATAAGCATCATGATGAACGGACAGTTATATTACGGTGAATCGGGATTCGCTGGTGAGTTTGGACACATGAGTGTGTTTGACAATGAAGAGTTGTGTCATTGTGGAAAGAAAGGTTGTTTGGAGACCGAGACTTCGGGGTCGGCAATACACCGTATCTTTGTGAAGCGTGTACTCAATGGTGAAAACTCTATTCTCTCGGCGGCAATCAAGGAGGGACAGGATGTCACGTTGAGCGACATTATCGATGCTGTTAATAAGGAGGATATCCTGGCGATTGATATCATCGAGGAGGCTGGCAATAAGTTGGGTAAATATATTGCAGGGCTGATTAATATTTTCAACCCGGGGCTGGTTATCATTGGGGGAGAGTTGTCCCAGACGGGCGATTATATAAGCTTGCCCATTATCAGTGCCATTAATAAATACTCACTCAATCTGGCAAATAAGGATTCGGTGATTACCCTCTCGAAACTGAAAGATAAGGCCGGTGTGATTGGTGCCTGCATGTTGGCGCGCAACAACTATCTCAAGTTGTCACAAATCGGGTATAAATAACCGAAATATTGGGCTTTCTCCGTAACTTTGGGCTATTGTATGACAGGGTTGTACGGTAGCTTGGAGTTTTCGTGTTTTTAAATAAATGAGCATTTGGTATGGCAAAGGAACTTTTCAACCGCTATGTGTGGCTTATCGACATGTTGCAGCGATACGGTCGGCTCACCCGGCGCGAAATCGACGAGCTGTGGATGCGCAGCGAGTATTCCGGGGGGCGGCCCATGGCGCGGCGCACCTTTATGAATTACCGGCAGGCGATACAGGTGATGTTCGATGTGAATATCGAGTGCGATTCTTCGACCTATGAATATTACATCGAGGATCCCGAGGCTCTCGAAGGGAGTGGGGCCCGAGTGTGGGCTCTCAACACGCTGGCAGTGAACAGTCTGCTCGACGAGAGTCAGGAGTTGCGCGAGCGCATCGTGCTGGAGAATATCCCTTCGGGGCAGAAGTTCCTGCGCATCGTCTTCGAAGCGATGAGAGAGAATCGATTGATGTCACTGTCGTACCGTTCGTTTCGGCGAGTCACGGCATCGCACTCGCTGGTAGCTCCCTACTTTGTAAGGCTGTTCAGGCAGCGGTGGTATGTGGTGGGGTTGAGTGTGGAGGAGCATAAAATCAAGACCTATGCCCTGGATCGGGTGACTTCGCTTGAGCTGAGCGACCGCACGTTTGTCTATCCCGAGGGGTTTGAGCCGACCGACTATTTCAAGGATTGTTTCGGCATTACCTATGGCGAGCGTCCGGTCGAGGTGGTGGTGTTGCGGGTTTCGGCGTTGCAGGCCAACTACCTGCGCACGCTGCCGCTGCACGAGAGTCAGGTCGAGAGTGAGCGGGGCGACCGTTATTCGATTTTCCGATACCGGTTGAAGATTACGCCCGATCTCGAGCAGGAACTCTACGCGCTGGGATTCTGGCAGGCCGAGGTGTTGGCTCCACAGTCATTGCGTGAGGCGATAGCGACTCGGCTGGCCGAGAGCCTGTCGTGCTATAATGATAAATGATTGTAAATCATATCCCCCTGCTATTTGCCGGTATAGACGGCTTTCATCGAGCCCAAGGCCAGTTTGCCTTCGACCTTCAGGGGGATGCGGCGCGAGTCGGTGCTGATCCAGGCCGATATGTTGTCGCTGGTCTTTTTCCCCGTGGTGTCGTAGAATCGGAACCGCACTTTGAAGGTATTATACTCCTTTTTGTTCTGTTTGAGAATCTCTTGCCCCAGGTATTCGATATTGAGGTATTCGAGACTTTTTCCCGAGAAGATTTTGGTTTTGTAGAGTTGGTTCATCTTCATCTGCCTGAAATCGAACCCGCGGATGACGTAGAAGATGCTGAGCATGTCATAGACGATACCGGGCTCGGTGAGCACATAGTTTTCGATGGCGTTTCGTTTGGGTCGATAGAGTCGTATTTTGCCCGTAGTCGCTGTGCCGTTGTAGGTGTAGTGTACCTCGTCTTTGCGATAGGTGCCGTCCTCGTCGGCGAGTTTGGCATAGTAGATGGGGGCGAGAGCCTGGTTGCGGTGCATGTCGGCCACGAGAGTGTCGCGCACCTTGAATATGTTGTCGGCAAAGGGAAGGGTGCGCGCCGTGAGTACCGAGTGGTAGCTGTTGGGGCGGATGGAGAGTTGCAGGGTGGCGGTGGCAGCTCGTTTCCAAAGGAATCCCAATTGATAGATGATGTCGTAGGAGAGCGATTCCGACTGGATGCCCGGCGGGTTTTGGGCGTGAACGACCGAGGCCGGAGCAAAGCTCCCGGTGAGCAGAACGAGCGAGAGTACACAGATGCGCACTTTTGTTCCGAGATGGATGTGAATCGGGCAATGCATAGGCCGTGGGTTTAAGAGGGTCAATAATTGCGTTTTTTCTCCTGTGGCTTGTTCTTCTTGATCTTGTCGGGTTTTTGCTTATCGACGGGGGTAGCATAGATATCCCACTCCTGCTCGACATCCCAGTTGGCCTTCAGCTCCAGCTCGCGGGGATAATACGAAACCTCCTCGGGCTGTCGCTTTTCGGCATAGTTGCCGGTGTCGTACTTGCCGTTGCCGTTGCTGTCGATATAGAGTCGGGCGTAATAGGTACCCGGGTTGAGATACATGAACTCGGCTCCGCCGTCAATGACGGGAGCCGCTCGTACCGGCTTGTCGCCCGAGTCGAGAATTTCGACGATGGCCGAGTCGGTGACCCCGGTGATGGCAAAATAGAGATTGGAGTACTCTTCGAGCGCCCTGACCTTGAATTCCTGTGTATAGGTGTTGGTATATAGCCCGTAGATGTTGGTAAAGGCAATAGAGTCCATCACCACACGATACGACTCGCCCGGTGTCCATTTGTAGGAGAGGGTGTAGTCGCGCAGGAACATCGAGTCTTGCTCGAAGGTAAAGAGCGAGTCGGCTATGGGAATCCACAAGGTATCGCGCTTCTGCTCGAGGTGAATCTTGCTTCGGTCGAAACTTTGCAGCGGTTCGGCAAAGGAGTATCGCAGAGGCTTATATAGGTCGAGGCTGCCGCTCGTCTTGGCGTTCATTTGCAGGAACTGGATTTCGGGGACCTCGATCGAGTCGCCCTCTTCTTTCTTTTTCTTCTCCTCTTTTTTCTTGGAGCCCTTGTATTGTTTCATGATGAACTTGAGGGTATCGTTGTAGAGCGACAGTTGCCTGAGCGAGTCGGTGCGCAGATATTCGGCAGCAAAGAGCAGGGTGTCCATGTTGTAGATGGTCGAGTCTTTGATCCAGTATTGCAGCGAGTCGTTGTGGGGCGACCGCTCGAGAATGGCCCAGTCGTCGCGCTCGAAGTTGAGGGGCTTGAGGCGGGGCAGCGAGTCGGCCGGAGCCTTGAAGTAGATGCTTATCTTGCGGCGGTCGGTACGCTCGCTCTTGTCGAGATATTGCGACTGGAATCCCTCGTTGAACGAGGTGAGCAGGATGTCGTTGGGGTAGAAGTGAGTGTGGTTGTACTCGATAATGGTATCGATGGTGACGCTGTCTTTCCACAGCGTATCGACGTGCAGTTGGACATCGGCCGTGGGCACGACGATGGAGTCGAAGAAGGCAATCTCTTCCGAGGGGTTGTCGAACTTGTAGTCGCGATTGAGGTCCTTGAGGGCAAAGAGCCGGTACTTGCCGGGGGTGACGTTGCGGATGGTGAAGTGACCCAGTTCGTCGGAACTGGCGATACGCTCCATCGGCAATTTCTGGAATGCCGAGTCGTCGAGGTTGCTGTGCAGCCCCACCAGCATGCCGGTTACCGGTTCCAGGTCGCTGGCGTTGAGCAGGATGCCCGATACTTGCAGCGAGTCGATTTTGGAGCCGGTCGAGAAGGAGTAGGCAAAACTGTATAGCGGGTTCTTCTCGTTGTTATCGACGATGGAGTTGGAGAAGTCGATGGTATAGGTCGTGTTGGGCAGCAGCGAGTCTTTGAGCTGTACGGTCACCTTGCGGCCCGAGGCGCGAATCTCGGGCATGTCTTTCTGAGGGGGCGACACGATTACCTTCTCGCCGGGGCTTTCGACCTGGATAATTTCGTCGAATTCGATTTCGATTCGTTGCTCCGATACATTCAGGGCTCCCGGTGCCGGCTTGCTCTTGACAAACAGCGGCGGAGTCTCGTCGCGCGGGCCACCACCCGGGCGCGACATGTTGGCACAAGAGTATATCGACAGCGCCAGTACCCCGGCCGCCATAAGCCGGTAGGCGGTTGTAGCAGAAAGTGGACGTCTCACATTCATGGTCAACGGTTTTGAATATCAAAGATAATACAAAAAGCGATAGAAGCCAACACCAGTAGGCTGTTCAATCGGCAACGAGCCCGCTCGATACGGGATGCAAAGATAGGGTAAGCGCCACGAAGTTGCAAGGTCGCATGCTCCCCACCTCGGCAAAGCCGCCCGTCGATGCGTCGATATGCAAAGATATAACAAAAAACACGTTCGATAAGTCTTTTGCCTCCTACATCTAAAATGCCGCTAATCATAAATAAATCGAATAATTTTGGGCATCTGTGAAAAAATAATATATCTTTGCACCTTGATAAAAATACGAAATTCAATTAAAACAAAAAAAATAAAGTACTAATCACATGCAAAACAAAGGATTTATTAGAGTCATTGCGGTTTTGCTCACACTTATCTGCTTGTTTTACATTTCGTTCTCGGTTGTAACAGCCATTTACAACAACAAGGCGAAAGAGTATGCAGCCGGCGATGAGGCGAAGTATAAACATTATATCGACTCTATCTCTACGGAAAAGGTGTATTGGTGGTACTACACGTATCAGCAATGCCGTGAAATGGAAATAGGTTTGGGCCTCGACCTGAAGGGCGGTATGAACGTAACGCTGCAAATCTCGGTGGCCGACGTGCTTAAATCGCTGTCGAATAATAATCCCGACCCCAATTTCAATGCGGCTATCGCTGCCGCCCAGGCTTCACAAGCCGGTAACAACGACTTTATTGTTTCGTTCTACAACGAGTACAAGAAGATCGACCCCAATGTGCGCCTCTCGGCAATCTTCAGTACCTTCCAGTTAAAAGATAAAATCACGCCCAAATCGAACAATGACGAGGTAATCGCTGTGTTGCGTGAAGAGTTGAACAGTGCCGTGGACAACTCGTATAATGTATTGCGCACGCGTATCGACCGCTTCGGTGTGGTTGCTCCCAATATCCAAAAGTTGGAGAAAGACGGTCTTATCTCGATAGAATTGCCGGGTATCAAAGAGCCCGAACGTGTAAGAAAACTGTTGCAAGGTAGCGCCAACCTCGAGTTCTGGGAAACCTACAAGCTCGAGCAACTGGCTCCGAAACTCGATGCCGTAAACAACGCCCTTGCCGTGGCTAATGCCGCTCAAGGTAGCGAAACGACCGACTCGGTAGCTGTTACTCCTGCAACCGAGCCCGCTCCTGCTGCCGACACTGCGGCTGCCGACACTGCGGCTGCCGTTGCCGGCGATAGCACGGCCCAGTCGCTGAAAGACAAACTGCAACAAGAGGGTTCGGCTTCGGATGCCGAGATGATGGAGCGTTTCCGCAAACAGAATCCGTTGCTTGCGTTGACGAACTATAATCAATGTCGTGTCGGCTCGCCCGTAATCGGTATTGTGCATAAAAACGATACGGCTGCCGTAAACCGCATGATGTCGAGCAAAATCGCACGCGATATTATGCCCAGTGATCTTATCCTGCGCTGGACGGTAAAACCCATCGACGAGGAACAAACCATGTATGAACTCGTTGCCCTTAAAGCCGGTAAAGGAGGAAAAGCTCCTCTGGGCGGCGACGTGATTACCGATGCTCGCGACGATTTCGACAAGATTAAAGGCTCGGTAGTGAGCATGACCATGAATGCCGAGGGCGCCAAGACGTGGGAAAAACTGACCCGCGACAACATTGGCAACGCCATCGCTATCGTGCTCGACAATCAAGTATATTCGTTCCCCAATGTACATGGTGCCATCACGGGTGGTAGCTCGGAGATTACGGGCGGATTCTCGCCCGAAGAGGCCAAAGACTTGGCCAATGTGCTCAAATCGGGTAAGATGGCAGCTTCTGTAACGATTGTACAAGAAGACATCATCGGTCCTTCGCTGGGCCAGGAGGCTATTCAAAACGGATTGATTTCGTTCTTGGTCGCTTTGGTGCTGCTGATGGCCTATTTGATTATCATGTACGGCTGGACGCCGGGCCTTATTGCCAGCTTCGGTGTGATATGCAACCTTTTCTTCACTGTGGGTATTCTTGCCTCGCTGCAAGCCGTGCTCACCCTTTCGGGTATTGCCGGTATCGTGTTGTCTTTGGCTATGGCGGTCGATGCCAACGTGCTGATTTTCGAGCGTACCAAAGAAGAATTGCGTGCGGGTAAGAATATGAAATCGGCGGTTGCCGATGGTTACAAGAATGCATTCTCGGCAATCTTCGACTCGAACTTGACCTCTATCATCACGGGTGTGATTCTGCTGATTTATGGAACGGGCCCCATCTTGGGCTTTGCCACAACCTTGATTATCGGTATCGCTACTTCGTTCTTTACGGCTATCTTTATCACCCGTCTCATTTTCGAGGCTGGTCTGAACCGCGGGAAATTCAATAATATGACTTTCACTACGGCTATTTCGCGTAATTTCCTCACCGATACCCACATCAATTTCGTAGGGTTGCGCAAGATAGGTTATATCTGCATTCTGGCCGTAATAGCCGTGTTTGTCGTTTCGTTCTTCACTCGTGGAATGAATCAAGGTATCGATTTCTCGGGAGGCCGTAACTACGTGGTTCGATTTGAACAACCGGTAAGCCCGCTCGAAATCGAAAATATGCTTGAACCTTCGTTCGAAGGGCATTCGTTGTCGGTAATCACCATCACGAGCAGCAATCAAGTGCGTATCTCGACCAATTACCGTATTGCCGATAACGGCGAGGAGGTTGACCGTGAAATCGAAACAAAACTCTACGAGGGAATGAAGAGCCTGCTGGGCGATACTACCTACGAAGAGTTTTCCGAGAATATGATTCAGAGCCGCCAGAAGGTAGGCCCGACTATTGCCGACGATATTAAGGTGGGAGCCTATTGGGCAGTCTTTTTCTCGTTGATTGCGATGGCTCTGTATATCTTGCTCCGATTCCGCAACATCGCGTTCAGTGCGGGTACGCTGGTTTCGGTAGCCTTTACCACTTTCTCGGTAGTGGGCTTGTACTCGCTGCTTTATGGAGTTTTGCCCTTCTCGATGGAAATCGATCAGAACTTTGTCGCTGCGGTATTGACGGTTATCGGTTACTCGGTGAACGATACGGTGGTAATCTTCGACCGTATTCGCGAGGAAAAAACGCTCTATCCCAAGCGCGATTTGGTAACGTCGATTAATAGCGCCTTGAACAGTACGTTGCCTCGTACAATCAATACGGGACAAAGTACGATTATCGTGCTGCTGTGTATCCTCTTGTTGGGTGCTGAGTCGGTTCGTAGCTTTGCATTTGCCATGCTGTTCGGTGTAATCATCGGTACGTTCTCGACCTTGTTCGTGGCTACGCCCATCGCTTATGAAATACAGCGTCGTGGTTTGGCCAAGAAAGCCGCCAAGGAGGCTGCCAAGTAAAAGGCTGTCAGATAAAAGTAAAAGAGAGAGGGTGACCTGACTTTTGGGTCACCCTCTCTCTTTTTGTATATGGATTACGCCAGATGGTCACAGTGAGAGAATGAATGCGTGTGAGTGAGAGTGTGTGGGAGAGAGAAAAATAAAGAGACCGCCCAAAATCTCTTTTGGGTCGGCCTCTTTTTTGTACCCCCGCCGAGAATCGAACTCGGATTTAAAGTTTAGGAAACTTCCGTTCTATCCATTGAACTACAAGGGCATTCAGCCGACAAAAGTAGTATAAAAAATTGTATTCGTCAACCCTTTGCAGGAGATTAGTCGAAGAGGGCCTTCAATATTTCGGGCGAGCGTAACTCGTCGATACCGGGCTGGTGCAGGCGGTAGTAGGTGAGTATGCGCTCGAGCACGACATTGCGTTCGCCCCGGTTGAAGCGGAAGTAGCGCAGGTTGTTGAAGTCCATGCGGGTGAGCTGGGCAAAAATCTCGGCCTCACGGGGGGCGAGCACATAGGCATGTAGGGGACGCGACGAGGTGAATATGCCGTTGAGCATGTCGAAAAAGTAGCCCGCGTGGTAACTCTCCATGTTGGGACTGAAGCCGAGGAAGCCGCACAGCTGCAGCAGGAAACAGAGGTGAAAATTGGCCTTCCCCTCGTCGATGAGGTTGAGCACCTGGATAGCCTGTGCGATGAAGGCAAAGAGCTGCGGGTTGGGCTCGGGCTCCTTGACGGTCTGCCCCAGCATCTCGGCCAGGAACAGCGTCTCGGCATTTTTCACGGGATCAGTATAAATGTTTTGCAGGGGGAGTGCGGTGCGGGCCTCGACAATCTTTTGAATATCGCGGGTGTTGCGGTAGTCGATATCGAGTTCCAGTATCGAGAAGGGCATGAACAGGGGGCGGTACATGCGAGCCTTCCGCCCGTTTCCCTGAGGCGAGAGAAAGGCCATGCGCCCGTGTTCACGGGTGTAGAGATGGGCCACCGCTACCTTGTCGTTATAGGGAATAATGTGCAGAACGATACCTAAAGTCTTCTCGAGCATAAGTGCATTTTGGTTTATTGCAAAAGTAGCTTTTTTTGAGCAAAATAGACGACCCGAATAGCAGGTTTTGACAACAGTTTTACAAGTGAAACGATAAAAGAGCCTCACAGCAAAGGGGTCTCTGGAATAAGAGTTTATATTTGTAATTGTAATGTAAAGGTAAGGTATGGAACGGTTGGAAGTTTTTGATTGCTCGAATGTGCTTATTGCGAGTTATTTTACCGATAACCGGGGTTGTGCCCATGAAAACCGGGATCACACGCTCATCTATTTGTGCTCGGGTGAGCTGGAGATCGAGGAGCGGGGCCGGCGTACCGTGCTGCATGCCGGTGATTGTGCTTTTATGCGGCGCGACAACCGCATGTGTTTGCAAAAGCGCATTGTAGGTGACGAGCCTTATCACTCGATCACCCTGAAATTTTCGAAGGCATTTCTCAGGGAGTTTTACCAGCAACGGCTCGACCCGAGGGAGATTCCCGATGAGAGTCGCCGAGAAAAAGTGGGCTTGTGGGTATTACCGCGCGACCGGGCCGACGTGCGCTCGTTGTTCGAGTCGGTAATTCCCTATTTCGAATCGGGGGAGAAACCCTCCGAGGAGATCCTGAAATTGAAAATGATCGAGGGCGTGTATGTGTTGCTACATACCGATAGCAGTCTTTATGCTACGTTGTTCGATTTTGTAGAGCCGTGGAAAATCGATATCCTCGATTATCTGAACGAAAACTATATGTTTGACCTTTCGCTGGGCGAGATTGCCAGCTATACAGGGCGCAGTTTGGCCACGTTCAAGCGCGATTTTGCCAAGGTGAGCGACCTTACTCCCCAGAAGTGGATTATCAGGCGGCGACTCGAGGCCGCCCATGAGATGATCAAGCGTGGCGGACATCTTCGTATTACCGACGTCTGCTATGAAGTGGGCTTCAAAAATCTGGCCCATTTCTCCCGGGCCTACAAAGAGGTGTATGGTGTTCCTCCATCGTCGAAATGAGCTTTTGAGCAAAATAGATTGAGTCCTGCAGCAAATTGGTTACAGGGCTCGATTTTTATCTTTGCATAAAACCAAATCAAGTTTGTTATGGAAACAATGCAAGGAAAAGTAGCACTGGTTACCGGGGCGGCTGCCGGTATAGGGTTGGCTTGTGCCGAGGCTTTCGCTCAAGCAGGAGCAACAGTGGTTATGGCCGATATTCATGAGCCTGTGGCACAAGCAGCCAAACTGGTACAGGAGGGATATGCTGCAGTGCCCTACTGTTGCGATGTCTCTGATACGAAGGCGGTAGAGACGATGATCGATTGGATTGTAGCGACCTTTGGGAGATTGGACGCCGCACATAATAATGCGGGCATACAGACCCCGCAACGTCCTATGGCCGAAATTACCGACGAGGAGTTTGATCGCACGGTTGCAGTCGATTTGAAGGGCGTGTGGAACTGCATGCGTTATGAAATACGCCAGATGCTCAAGCAAGGAGGTGGTGCCATTGTCAACACTTCGTCGCAGGGCGGGGTGACGGGCTTCCCGGGCCAGGCTGCTTATATTGCCTGCAAGCACGCGGTGATAGGCCTCACCCGTACGGCTGCTATTGACTATGCCGCCCAGGGGATACGCATCAATACCGTGTGCCCGGGGGTAATCAGAACCCCCATGGCCGACGAGTTGTTGCGGCGGAATCCGGCGTTGGAGCAAGAACTGGTGCGTGATATCCCGGCCGGTCGCATGGGTCGCCCCGACGAGATTGCCCACGCTGTGCTGTGGCTTTGCTCGGCCGATGCCAGTTTTGTCGATGGTCACGCTTTGTTGGTCGATGGTGCATTTTCGATTCATTAAATGAGAGAGGCAGTTGTATGAAAAGCGAGAATCGAAAAGAGAATATGGGGCGCCGCCATTTTTTTAAACAAATGGCGGCGGTTGGTGCGGCGCTGGCATTGCCATCGGGGGTAGTACATGCCTTTCCTGGAGAGTCGTCGGGAGATAATTCGTTGACCAATAGTTCTTCCGAATGCAGCCACACCTCTGTTTTGGCTCGTCGCGAGCTGGGCATTGGGTTTGTGCCATACAGCCCTCTGAACCGAGGTTTCTTGGGCGGTTGTATCAATGAATATACCCGGTTTGATGCAAGTAATGACAACCGACCTACGTTACCCCGTTTTCAGCCTGGTGCCATCAGGTCCAATACGCGCATAGTGAATGTATTGCAAGAGTTTGGCCGCACTTGGGGAATGACCTCGGCCCAAGTGGCACTGGGATGGCTGCTGCAAAAAGCTCCGTGGATAGTTCCTATTCCTGGTACGACAAAGATGTCGCATCTGGAAGAGAACTTGCGGACCCTGGCATTTGAGGTGTCGGCTGCCGATTGGCAAGCCCTCGAGACAGCCGTAGCGGCCATACCCGTTGTGGGCGCTCGTTACAATGCCGAGCAACAGCGACAGGTAGGATTTTAATGTCGGGAAACGGGTGCTTGCGAGTGAGCGGGGACTCGTTTTTGATAAAAACGACTTCGGCTTCCTTGTGATTGAGGTGAGCAGTCTGGAGGGTTAAGAGGGGCTCAAACCGAGGTAAATAAAAGATTTTTAGGGAAAAATTTTGCCAATTCAAAAAACCGCTCTATATTTGCACTCGCATTTGGAAAGGGCGCCTTACTTTTTATATCTAAGGCGCATTTTTATCAAGGGCCCATTCGTCTATCGGCTAGGACGCAAGATTTTCATTCTTGAAAGAGGAGTTCGATTCTCCTATGGGCTACGAATATAAAAATAAAATAATTAGGAGACTATTGAGATGGCAAATCATAAATCGTCGGAAAAAAGAATTAGACAAACACAAGTGAGAAATTTGCGTAACCGTTACTACGCAAAAACTGCTCGTAACGCCGTTCGTAAATTGCGCGCTACTACTGTAAAAGAAGAGGCCGCCGCTTTGTATGTAAAAGTGAGCTCGATGTTGGACAAGCTGGCTAAGAAGAATGTAATTCACAAAAACAAAGCCGCTAACCTGAAATCGAAACTGGCTCTCCACGTCAACAAATTGTAATTTTGTAGAGATTGAAGTATCGGCAGGGAGGGAGAAACCTTTCCGCCGGTCATAGGTATGGCCCATTCGTCTATCGGCTAGGACGCAAGATTTTCATTCTTGAAAGAGGAGTTCGATTCTCCTATGGGCTACTCGAGAGTGCGACAGAAGTATCTGCCGCACTCTTTTTTTTGTGTGTATGGGGATAGGCTTCGTTAAATTTTGAGGCACAGGGCTTTATAGCTGGAGAGATACGTTGTTTTATTTTTTTTACTTATAGCGGGGCATTTTTTCTTTGTTTTAATAAAAAATTATCTATTTTTGCACAGTGTAATAGTGCTTGTTGCTGTTGCCATTGTATAAATAAAAATCTGTTATAGTAGGGACTGATTGAATTCTTAGCATTATAATTAATCACAAAACATGCAGAGCCATAACTGTCTAAAAGGGGACAAGACACTCGCGAAGTCGAAAGAGCGGGATTTAAATTCTTTTTTTTATTAATCTAATATGGAAAGATTAACAACAAATCGTGGATTTTGGTTGACATTATTATTGTCGATCGTTACGTTGGGATTTTATCAATGGTATTTAATTTATGCCTTTGCACGCGAGACCAACATCGTATGTAAAGAGGACGGGAAGAAAACCTCGGGCTTGATCGTTTATCTGTTACTGACAATTATTACGTTCGGTATTTATGGAATCGTGTGGTGGTGTATGTGGATAAACCGTTGTAACGGTTATTTGGCCAGACACGGTAAACCCGAAGGGCTGCAAATGTCAACCTATTTGCTTACGATATTCCTGTTGGGATGGATCACTTTTGGTATTATGCATTTGGTAGTATTTTGCAAACAATTGTATTTGCAGAATGCCGTGAACCAAACTTACAATGAGTTGAATAACTTGTAATATTGAAACGAAAAAAGTAAGAGAGCCAAAGAAACCCATGTTTCTTTGGCTCTCTTACTTTTTATGAAAGACTGTTGGGAGCCTTTATCTGTTGGGCATGTTTGGAGAAAAATGAGGGGAGAGTAGAGAATGTAGCTTTTGAGACGAAAGCAAGCCGTTATGGGTGTGATTTCTTGACCCGATATTTCGCTGTTCCAACTTTTTTGCGTATTTTTGTTTGTTCATGGAGAAACGGCTTTTGAGGCCGGTCTCTGAGTGCTTTTCCCGCAGAAACTCCGGGTCTGTAAACCGGGAGGGAGAGGCCGCCAATACAAACAAAAAGATTCGGATAATATGTCAGAAGGAACAGAAAACAAAACTTATTCAGCCGATAGTATTCAGGTACTCGAAGGGCTCGAAGCCGTTCGTAAACGTCCCGCCATGTATATTGGCGACATTAGTGTGAAGGGGTTGCACCACTTGGTGTATGAGGTAGTCGATAACTCAATCGACGAAGCTTTGGCCGGTTATGCTACTCATATCGAGGTATATATCAACGAAGACAATTCGATAAAGGTTGTCGATAACGGTCGTGGTATCCCGGTAGATATGCATGAGAAAGAGCACAAGTCGGCCCTCGAGGTAGTGCTCACGGTGTTGCACGCCGGAGGTAAATTTGACAAAGGTTCCTATAAAGTATCGGGCGGTTTGCACGGTGTGGGTGTTTCGTGTGTGAATGCCCTTTCGACCTATCTGCGTGCCGAGATTCGCCGCGACGGCAAGGTGTATATGCAGGAATATGCCTGTGGAAAACCGCTGCACGGTGTCGAGGTGATAGGCGAGACCAACGAGACGGGAACCACGATTATCTTCCATCCCGACCCCTCGATCTTTACGACTACGGTTTATGACTACGATATTCTGGCCAACCGCTTGCGCGACCTGGCTTTCTTGAATGCCGGTATCACGCTTACCCTTACCGACCGTCGGGTGAAAAACGAGGCTGGCGAGTTCCGCAAAGATGTATTCTTCTCGAAAGAGGGATTGAAAGAGTTTGTGCGCTACATCGATTCCAACAAGGAGCACCTGATCGACGACGTGATACACATCTCGACCGAACGTCAAGGTGTGCCCGTCGAAGTGGCCATGACCTACAACACGACCTACAACGAAAACGTATATTCCTATGTAAACAATATCAACACCATCGAGGGTGGTACACACCTCACCGGTTTCCGTCGTGGCTTGACCCGCACGCTGAAAAAGTATGCCGAGGATTCCAAGATGCTCGACAAAGTGAAGGTCGAGATTAGCAGCGACGACTTCCGCGAGGGCCTCACCGCCGTTATTTCGGTGAAGGTGATGGAGCCTCAGTTCGAGGGACAGACCAAAACCAAGCTGGGCAACAGCGAGGTGATAGGCGCTGTCGATACCGCCGTGAGCGAAGTTTTGGCCAACTACCTCGAAGAGCATCCTGCCCAAGCCAAGGCGATTGTCGAGAAGGTGATTATCGCCGCTACAGCCCGGCACGCCGCCCGCAAAGCCCGCGAGCTGGTACAGCGCAAGTCGCCCCTTTCGGGTGGTGGACTTCCCGGTAAACTGGCCGACTGCTCGTCGCGTAATCCCGAGGAGTGCGAGATATTCCTGGTCGAGGGAGACTCGGCCGGTGGTTCGGCCAAACAAGGCCGCGACCGTATGTTCCAGGCCATCCTGCCGTTGCGGGGTAAGATTTTGAATGTCGAGAAGGCCATGGACCATAAGGTGTTTGAAAGTCAGGAAATCAGCAACATGTTCAAGGCTTTGGGCGTAACCATCGGTACCGAAGAGGATTCGAAGCAGGCCAACATCGATAAGTTGCGCTATCACAAAATCATCATCATGACCGATGCCGATGTCGATGGTGCCCACATTGCCACCCTGTTGCTCACCTTCTTCTTCCGCCGCATGCGCCCGTTGCTGGAGCAAGGCTACGTCTATCTGGCCACGCCGCCGTTGTACAAGTGCAAGAGCAAGCGGGGCAAAGCCGAAGAGTATTGCTGGACCGACCAGCAGAAAGACCAGTTCTGCGTGAAGTACTGCGAGGGTAACGAGCAGTTGATGGAGACACAGCGTTACAAAGGTTTGGGTGAGATGAACCCCCACCAGTTGTGGGAGACCACGATGGACCCCGAGAACCGTATCCTCAAACAGGTGACTATCGACAATGCCGCCGAGGCCGACCGCATCTTCTCGATGCTGATGGGCGAGGATGTAGGCCCTCGTCGCGAGTTTATCGAGGCCAACGCCACCTATGCCAATATCGATGCCTAATCGAAGAAATCACGATACAAGTCAGCCCGGTATTCTATCGGGCTGATTCTGTTTATATAGATAGAAAATTGAAGGTCCGGGAAGCAGGAGCGGTGCCGTGACAATCGCACCTGCCGGGACCACAAGCAAAGAGAATCGTTATGGAACGGAAAGCATTGAACAGTCTCGGCTACATGGAACTGATAGCCTTCTTCATCTTCGTGCTGTTTTTGGTTGGAGTCTATTTCCACCAGGAGTGGTTGCAAATACTCACGGCCGTATGTTTTATACTTCCCGTAGCCGGCATATTGCGCTATCCCGGTCGCTGCAAGGCTTCGGGCGAGTCGTTTGTCAAGGCCCGTTTTGCCTGGTCGCTCATCACCTTGTTCCTCTATCTGGGTATGGGTTGCGGGCTGCTGGTACTCTTCTGATTGTTGTCGGGTCAACCCGATTTGCTGCATTCTTGCTTCGCGCCAAACCGGCGGTGGAGGGTTGTGAGACCGTGTCGATAAATTCTCTTATAACGGCCGGGAGGCCCGAAAGAGCGCGCTTTTTTATTTGTTTATGCCGAACTTTTCTTTATCTTTGTAGTAGAAGACAGGATGCGGATCGGCATGGTCAAAGTGGGAAGTTTCGTTTCCTTTTTCCTTTGCACTCGCCTTTCTGTATCTACTAAACCCCTGGATCATGAAACAAACGAAGAAAAAAGATTCCAAGCGAATCAAGAAAGAAGACATGTTGGCCTTGATGGTCGATTTCTTCAATCAAGACAGGAAGCGAGCCTTTAACTACAAACAGGTCGCTCATGGGGTTGGGGCCAAGACCACGCCCCAGAAACAGATGGTGTTCCAGTTGCTTGAAGGCATGGCGGAGCAGAATTTCCTTATCGAAGTCTCGCCCGGCAAATACAAAGCCAACAGCCGGGGTACCGAAGTGGTAGGACGGTTTGAACGTCGCTCGAATGGCAAGAACCATGTGATTACCGACGACGAAGAATCCATTTTCATTGCCGAGCGCAACTCGATGCATGCCATGGATGGCGACCGGGTGCGTGTGCTGGTCTATGCCAAGCGCAAGGGCCACGATGCCGAGGGCGAGGTGGTCGAGATTATCGAGAAGAATCCCCAGACTTTTGTGGGTACGCTCGAGGTGCAGAAACATTTTGCCTTCCTGCTCACCGACAACAAGATACTGGCCAACGATATATTCATCCCCAAAAATGCGCTCAAGGGGGGGAAGACCGGCGACAAGGCGGTGGTGCGTATTACCGAGTGGCCCGACCGCGCCCGCAATCCCTATGGCGAGGTTATCGACATTCTGGGTCCGGCCGGTGAGAACAACACCGAGATTCATGCCATCCTGGCCGAGTTCGGGTTGCCCTATCACTACCCCGAGGCTGTCGAGAAAGCGGCCAACAAGATACCCGATACCATTTCGCCTCAGGAGATTGCCGCCCGCGAGGATTTCAGAGATGTAACCACCTTTACCATCGACCCCAAGGATGCCAAGGACTTCGACGATGCCCTGTCGATACGACGTCTCAAGAACGGCAACTGGGAGGTGGGCGTGCACATTGCCGATGTGAGCTACTATGTGAAACCCGGCAGTATCATCGACAAAGAGGCCGAGCATCGCGGTACGTCGGTCTATCTGGTCGATCGGGTTGTGCCCATGCTGCCCGAGCGGTTGTGCAACGACGTCTGCTCGCTGCGCCCCGATGAAGAGAAACTTACCTTCTCGTGCATCTTTGAACTGAACGACGAGGCCGAGGTGCAGAAGTCGCACATTGCCCGCACCGTGATACGGTCGAACCGTCGCTATGCCTATGAAGAGGCTCAAGCGATTATCGAGACCGGCGAGGGCGATTTCAAGGACGAGATACTCACACTCAACGACCTGGCTCAGAAGTTGCGCAAGCGGCGCTTTGAGCATGGCTCCATCAACTTCGACCGGCACGAAGTCAAGTTCGATATCGACGAGAACGGCAAGCCCATAGGGGTCTATTTCAAAGTATCGAAAGAGGCCAACAAGCTCATCGAAGAGTTCATGTTGCTGGCCAACCGCACGGTAGCCGAGTTTATAGGCAAGCCCAAGGATGGGCGCAAACCCAAAGCCTTTGTTTATCGGGTACACGACTTGCCCGACCCCGACAAGATGTCGTCGTTTGCCGCCTTCATCACCCGGTTTGGTTACAAAATCAAGACCGAGGGAAGCAAGAGCGACCTGTCGAAAGGCATCAACAGCCTCTTGGCCAAGGTACAGGGCCGCCCCGAAGAGAATCTGGTCGAGACCATTGCCATACGAGCCATGGCCAAAGCCATCTACACGACGGTAAACATTGGCCACTACGGACTGGCCTTTGACTATTATACACACTTTACCTCACCCATACGGCGCTATCCCGACCTGATGGTACATCGTCTGCTCGAGCGTTATATGGCCGGCGGCCGCAGCGTGAACGCACAGGCTCTGGAGGAGGAGTGCGAACACGCCTCCGATATGGAGCAACTGGCAGCCAATGCCGAGCGTGCCTCGATCAAGTACAAGCAGGTCGAGTATATGAGCGAGCGGTTGGGACAGGAGTACGATGGCGTCATCTCGGGCATCACCGAGTGGGGCTTGTATGTCGAAATCAACGAGAACAAGTGCGAGGGCCTCGTGCCCATACGCGATCTCGAGGACGACTACTACGAGTTCGACGAGAAAAACTATTGCCTCATGGGCCGCCGTACCCACCGTATCTATCGGTTGGGCGATCCCATCCGCATCAAGGTGGCCCGGGCCAATCTCGAGCGCAAGCAGCTCGACTTTGCATTGGCCGAGGCATAGCCCCGATTGTATTGCGAAAGAAATTCGACGGAGTCGGGCAGGGTGCAGAACCCCTGTCGGGCTCCGTTTTATTTCTTAAAAAGGTCGTAAAAAGGAAGTTATTCTTTTTTTACTCTTTTTTTAGCGTTATCTTTGTAAAGGAAGCCGATATAGATTCGGCCGAAGAGAATCTTATGGAAGAAAATATAACTGGAAATAGTGATTTTGAATATGGCTCCGATGCCATTAAAACCCTCGATTGGAAAGAGCACATCCGTCGGCGTCCCGGTATGTATATCGGGAAGTTGGGCGACGGTTCGCATGCCGACGACGGTATCTATGTGTTGCTGAAAGAGGTCCTCGACAACGCCCTCGATGAACACATGATGGGTTTCGGCAAACAGATTGTCGTGGAGATTTCGAGCGAGGCGGTATCGGTGCGGGACTACGGGCGGGGTATTCCGCTCGACAAGGTGCGTGACGTTTCGTCCAAGATGAATACCGGCGGTAAGTACGACTCCAAGGCCTTCAAGAAGTCGGTGGGGTTGAACGGCGTGGGTATCAAGGCGGTGAATGCGTTGTCGTCGAGCTTCTTCATCGAGTCGTATCGCGACGGCATGAGCAACTCGGTGAGCTATGCCTGTGGCGAACTGGTGTCGGAGAGTGGGCTCACCCCCACCGACGAGCCCAACGGTACCCTGGTACAGTTTGCCCCCGACGAGTCCATCTTCAGAGGGTATGCCTACCGCGAGGAACTGATCGAGCCGCTGCTCAAGAACTATGTGTTCCTGAACACGGGACTTACCATCTTGTTGAACGGCCGCAAGTACCACTCTCGCAATGGTTTGGTCGATCTGCTCAACGAAAACATGACCACCGAGCCGCTCTATCCCATCATCCACCTGTCGGGTACCGATATCGAGGTGGTTATCACCCATGGTAACCAGTATGGCGAGGAGTATTATTCGTTTGTCAACGGGCAGCACACGACGCAAGGCGGTACTCATTTGACTGCTTTCAGAGAGGCAACCTCGCGTACCATCAAGGAGTTTTATGCCAAGAACTTCGAATATACCGATATTCGCAACGGTATGGTAGCTGCCATCAGCATCAAGGTCGAGGAGCCGGTGTTTGAGTCGCAGACCAAGACGAAGCTGGGGTCGAAGGATATGGGCCCCGAAGGGCCTACGATTGCCAAGTTTATCGGCGACTTCATGAAGAAGGAGTTGGACAACTACCTGCACAAGCATGGCGATGTGGCCGAGGTGATGCTGAAAAAGATATTGGCTTCGGAGAAAGAGCGCAAGGCTATTGCCGGGGTGACGAAACTGGCTCGGGAACGGGCCAAGAAGGCCAACCTGAATAACCGCAAACTGCGCGACTGCCGCATACACTATAACGACACGAAGGGCGACCGGCAGGAAGAGAGTTGCATCTTCATTACTGAGGGCGACTCGGCCAGCGGCTCCATTACCAAGATTCGCAACGTAGAGACACAGGCTGTCTTTTCGCTGCGGGGCAAGCCGTTGAATACCTACGGCCTCACTCAGAAGGTGGTCTATGAGAACGAAGAGTTCAACCTGTTGCAGGCCGCTCTCAACATCGAGGACGGAATCGAAGGATTGCGCTACAACAAAGTGATTATCGCTACCGATGCCGATGTCGATGGCATGCACATCCGTCTGCTGATGATTACGTTCCTCCTGCAGTTCTTCCCCGACCTGATCAAGAAGGGCCACGTCTATATTCTGCAAACGCCGCTCTTCAGGGTGCGGAACAAGAAGGAGACTTACTATTGCTACTCCGATGAGGAGCGCATCGCGGCCATCGAGAAGTGTGGTGCCAACCCCGAAGTGACGCGCTTCAAAGGTTTGGGTGAGATTTCGCCCGACGAGTTCAGACAGTTTATCGGGCCCGACATGCGTCTCGACCGGGTGTCGTTGCGCAAGGAAGACCTGGTGAAAGATCTGCTCGAGTTCTACATGGGCAAGAACACCATGGAAAGACAGAATTTTATCATACAAAATCTGGTTATAGAAGATGACACCAATCTCGTCTAAACGAATCGCCGTTTTCCCCGGCACCTTCGACCCGTTTACCATCGGCCATATGTCGATTGTGAACCGAGGTCTCGAGTTGCTCGACGAAGTGGTAATCGCCATCGGTATCAACGACTCGAAACGTACCTATTTCACCGTAGAACAGCGACTCGATATGTTGCGCGATCTCTTTCGCGACAATCCCCGTGTGCGGGTTGTCTCCTACGACAGCCTCACCATCGACCTGGCCAAGCAGTGGAATGCGCGGTTTATTCTGCGGGGCATCCGGTCGGTCAACGACTTTGAGTACGAAAAGACCATTGCCGACGTGAACCGCAAGCTGTCGGGGGTAGAGACTATTATTTTATTTACCGAACCCGAGTTGACACACATCAGCTCGACCATCGTGCGGGAGCTTCTGCGGTTTGGTCACAGTGTGGATGAATTTGTCCCCAAGGGTTTGAAACTGGTATAATTTTTTTGACAAAACGATGAAACGGATATTTTTTACGATGCTCCTGCTGGCTGCGGCTGTGGGAGCTGTGCGGGCTCAGGGCCAAAGCGAAGGCATGCGAAAACTGAGCCTGGCCGACTTTGCCATTACCAATCTCTATGTCGATGAGGTCGATGAGAATAAACTGGTCGAGGATGCCATACGGGGTATGCTCGAGAATCTCGACCCGCACTCGACCTATACGACTGCCGAGGAGACCAAGGAGATGAATGAACCGTTGCAAGGGAACTTCAGCGGCATCGGCATCCAGTTCAACATGAACCGCGATACGTTGTATGTGATACAGACCATCGCTGGAGGTCCCTCCGAGAAGGTGGGCATCCTGGCTGGCGACCGCATGATTACGGTAAACGATACGGTGATTGCCGGTGTGAAGATGAAAAATACCGATATCATGAAACGCTTGCGTGGCGAGGCCGGTACGGTGGTGCGGGTGAGTGTGCTGCGCAAGGGGGTGAAAGAGCCTATCGACTTTAGAATCGTGCGCGACAAGATACCCATTTACAGCATCGATGCCTCGTACATGGTCGATAAGGAGACAGGCTATATACGGGTGAGCCGATTTGCCGCGACTACCGACAAGGAGTTTGCCGACGCGCTTAAATCCCTGAAGAAAAAGGGTATGAAAAACCTGATTGTCGATCTTCAGGGCAACGGGGGCGGATACTTGGTGAGCGCCATTGCCATGGCCGACGAATTTCTGGGCGATGGCCAGTCGATTGTCTATACCGAAGGGCGCCGTTCGCCTCGTGACGATGCCTATGCGACCAAGCAGGGCCTTTTTCAGAAAGGGAAACTCGTGTTGCTGGTCGATGAAAGTTCGGCCTCGGCCAGCGAGATTCTCTCGGGAGCCGTGCAGGACTGGGACCGTGGTGTAATCGTAGGTCGCCGCACCTTTGGCAAAGGTTTGGTACAGCGCCCCATACCCTTCCCCGATGGATCGATGATACGCCTGACCGTGGCCCGCTACTATACACCTGCCGGCCGCAGCATACAGAAACCCTATGACAAGGGGCACGAAGCCTATGAACGGGAATTGCTCGACCGTTTCAACCACGGCGAGCTCATCTATACCGACAGCATCCACTTCCCCGACTCGTTGCAGTATCAGACTTTGACAAGCAAGCGCATCGTATATGGCGGTGGAGGTATCATGCCCGATGTATTCGTGCCGCTCGACACCACAATCTATACCGATTTCCACCGCGACTTGCTGTCCAAAGGGGTGTTGAATCAGTATCCTATCAACTACCTCGACGAACATCGCAAGGAGCTGACCTCGCAGTATAAGACCATCGAGCAGTTTGCCGCTGCCTTTACCGTGACCGACGAGATGCTTGCCGACCTGCTGAAGATGGGCGAAGCCGAAAAGGTGAAGTATGACGAAGAGCAATACCAGAAATCGCGAAACCTCATTGCTTTGCAGGTCAAGGCGCTTATTGCCCGCGATATGTTTGACACGGCAGCCTACTTCAGGATCATGAATCCCGAGAACAAGTCGTTTACGAAAGCATTGTCGATTATTGCCAACGATGAGGAGTATAACCGGTTGCTGCAACCCCGGGAATAGAATCGGTTGGTAGTGACATATAACGAAGCCGGAGTATAGGGTCATCGACCCTTCTGCTCCGGCTTTTGTCGTCTCTTGTATGGCGGGGTTGATTTTTTTTTGTGGACAGTACAAATGAGGTATATATGACGAGGGCTGCCCCAATTTATTGGGCAGCCCTCGCTGTATGAATGAGGGGGGAGAGAGTCTCCCCGGGATTATTTCAAACCACGGTTGCGAAGCAGCGCGTCGGGGTTGGGGTCGGCACCACGGAACTGACGGTAGAGTTTCATAGGATCTTCACTGCCGCCCTTCTCGAGGATATTCTCGCGGAAGGCCTTGGCCGTAGCCGGGTCGAAGATACCGTGTTCGATGAAGGCATCGAAAGCGTCGGCATCGAGCACTTCGGCCCAAGTGTAGCTGTAATATCCGGCGCAGTAGTCGTTGGTGAAGATGTGCGAGAAGTAGGTGCTGCGGTAGCGGTAGGTAATCTCGTCGATGAGTCCGATCGATTGAGCTACCTGTTTTTCAAACTCGCGTACATCGTAATCTTTGGCTTCGGTAATCTCGTGCCAGCGCATGTCGAGAATCGAAGCGGCAATCAGCTCGGTGGTGATGAAGCCCTGGTTGAATTTCGAAGCGGCTTGCATCTTTTCGATGAGAGAGTCGGGAATTACCTCGCCCGTTTGGTAATGCTTGGCATAGAGCTTGAGTACCTCGGGGTGAGTGGCCCAGTGTTCGTTGATTTGCGAGGGGAGCTCGACAAAATCGCGGGCTACGTTGGTACCGCTTACCGAGGGATAGTGGCAGCGGGTGAGCATGCCGTGCAGGGCATGACCGAACTCGTGGAAGAGAGTCTGTACCTCGTCGATGGTGAGCAGGGCGGGCGTGTCGCCGGTGGGCTTGGTAAAGTTGGCTACGTTATAGACGATGGGACGCACCTCGTTGCCATCCTGTACATAGGCCTCGCGGAAGTTGTACATCCAGGCACCGGCCCGTTTGCTGGGGCGGGGGAAGTAGTCGGTGTAGAACACGGCCAGATGTTTGCCGTCGGCATCCTTTACTTCGAAGGCACGCACGTCGGGGTGATATACGGGCACATCTTTCAATTCGGTGATGGTGATGCCATAGAGTTTGTTGGCCACCATGAAGGCCCCCTCGCGCACGTTGTCGAGGCTGAAGTAGGGTTTCAGTTCATCTTCGTTGAGGTCATATTTGGCCTTGCGCACCTTCTCGGCATAGTACCACCAGTCCCACGGGGCAAGCTTGAAGTTGCCGCCTTCGGCGTCGATAATCTTTTGCATGTCGGCTACCTCTTCTTTGGCCCGGGGGATGGCATATTCCCACACGCGGTTGAGCAGGTTGTTCACGTTCTCGTCGGTCTTGGCCATGCGGTCGTCGAGGGCAAAGTCGGCATAAGATTTGAATCCCAGCAGATTGGCTTTCTTGAGGCGGAGGTTGACGATTTTCGACACGATGGCTTTGTTGTCGTGCTCGTTGTCGTTGTCGCCTTTGTTGATATAGGCTTTATAGACTTTCTCGCGCAGGGCACGGTTGTCGGCATACTGGAGGAAGGGTATGCGACTGGGGGCATCGAGTGTGAATACCCATTTGCCAGCCATATTGCGGGCGCTGGCTTCGTCGGCAGCGGCAGCAACCACGGCGTCGGGCAGACCGGCCAGGTCGGCCTTGTTGTCAATGACGAGTTGGAAGGCATTCGACTCGGCCAAAGCGTTATCGCCATATTGGATAGAGAGCATGGCCAGCTCTTTGTTGATTTCGCGCAGGGTGTCTTTGTCGGCTTCGGAGAGCAGCGCACCGGCCCGAACGAAATCTTTATAGTGATTCTCGAGTACCTTCATCTGCTCGGCATCGAGCCCTTCGTTGGCTCGGTTGTCATAGACGGTCTTGATGCGTTGGAACAGTTTGTCGTTGAGCGAGATGTTGTCGTAGTGCTCGGTGAGGCGAGGTGAAATCTCTTTGGCAATGGCCTGGAGTTGGTCGTTGGTGTTGGCCTCGGTGAGGCTGCTGAAGATGAGGTTCACCCGGGTGAGCAGCAAGCCGCTGAACTCAAGAGGCTCGATGGTGTTTTTGAAGGTAGGAGCCTCGGGGTTGTTGACAATGGCCTCGATTTCGGCATCGTGTTGTTTGATGGCCTCTTCGAAGGCAGGCATGTAGTGCTCGGGCTTGATTTGCTCGAAAGGCGGTACGCCAAACGGTGTGTTAAACTCGCCCAGAAGCGGGTTCTCTTTTTGACTGCATGAAATCATCATAAGAGCGGTTAACGATGTGACTAAAAGTTTTTTCATGTGTATAAATATTACTGTGTTAATGTTTCTCGGCTGGGGGCTCCCACACAAACCGGGTGAGGAGCGGGTAGTGGTCGGAACTCTTGTAACGCAGCCGCTCGAGCCAGCGGGCCTCCAGGTCTCCCTTGTAGAGGATGTGGTCGATGCGGAACCAGAATCGGTTGGCGTGATAGGTGATGCCGGGACCCAACCCCAGTTCGTTGTAGGCGTTGCGGAAACCCATGCGGCGGAACCGGCGCACGGCATAGGAGAGGGGTGAGTCGTTGAAGTCGCCGCACACGATCACGTTGCCGGCAATACTGTCTATTCTCTCGGCCGTGAGGTCGGCCTGTTGGTTTCGGGCCCGGGCTGCATTGATGAGTTTGGAGAGCAGATGCTTCTTTACCTCGTCGATATAGTCGGTATTGGGGTGTGCGGTTATTTCGTGATAGAGCTCTTTGTCGGTTTGTGTGAGACCTATCGACTCCATGTGCTGGTTGACGATGGTAACCTCGCGGTTGTCTATCTGTACCTGGTAGGCCGCTACGGCACTCGATTCGGAATAGACGGTATCGAAGAGCAGGCGGGCCGGATACTTCGAGAGGAAATTCATGCCGTGGCTCGTGGGTATGCGATAGGGATACCGGGTGTGGATACTGTCTATTTGTTCGGGGGTAATCTTCAGTCCGGGGTTGGGGTCGTTCAACTCGGGGCTCTCTTGCAGGCACACCACGTCGGCATTCTGGGTCAGGATGAACGAGAGGGTGCGGTTTTGTGGTGTTTCGCTCCCTTGATAGTCGAGCATGAAATAGGTGTTGTAGGTCATGAGGGTGAAACCTGGTTCGCTGTTGTCGGGCTTGTGAGGCTTGTGTATGGGGCAGTAGCGGGCTATGCCTCCCCAAGCCAGGACGAGAGCTGCTGCCGGGACCCATATGAAGCGGGGTTTGTAGGCGAGCCATACAAAAAGAAAGGCGACGCATACAAAGAGGTTGAGGGGGAAGAGCAACTCGAGCAGTATGCCAATACGGGTGGGGCAGTAGGCCGAGTAGGCCCCCATGATGAGGAACAATCCCCACAACGCATTGAAAAACAGTAATATGATTTTGACTACATGTTTCATGTTCCGGTCATTTTTTCCCGGCTTCGAAGAGCCGTTTTTTCTCTTCGGCAGTCAAGGAGGAGTATCCCGATTGTTTTATCTTGTCGAGAATTGCATCTATTTCGTCGCTCTCCCGTTTTTTGCGGGCGCGGTATTCCATATCGGTCTCGGGACGTGTCGAGGCTCGGTAGTTTGTACGTTTCGAGGGCCGTTTCACCCGTATGCGGGGACGGGGTTTGCAGGCGGTGACCAGTCGATCGATAAGCCGGTTGAGCGGAGCGGTGAGGTCTTTCCCCTTCTCCCAGCGCACGATGAACCAGTAGCCCAGCAGAGCACCGCCCAAGTGAGCAATGTGTCCGCCACCATTGGCCGAAGTGACACTGAGCAGATCGATGAGGATGGTGACGATGGCAATGTATTTCAACGAGATGGCTCCCAGGAAGAGCAGGTTTATTTTATAGTTGGGCATGCGGAATGCTGTGGCTACGACAATAGCGATTATCGAGGCCGAGGCGCCACACATGAGTCCGGCCTTCCCTTCGAAGTAGGGAAAGACGTTGTAGGAGAGCAGGTAGAGCAATCCGCCGGCAACGCCGCCCCACAGGTATAGGCCCATCATCTGTTTCTCGCCGAAGGCCAGGAGGAATATCTGGCCAAACCAGTAGAGCCACAACATGTTGAACAGGATGTGCCACACGTCGTAGTGCACAAACATGTAGGTGAGCAGGGTCCACGGGTGGGTGATAAACTCGTGTGGATTGGAGGGCATCTCGATGTAGGGGAGTATGACCGATAGGTCGATGTTGAACAGCATGAGCACCACGTCGGTGATGCGCAGCAGGAGGAACACCCCTACGTTGACGTAGATGAGTTTCAGCAATATTGAGCCTTGCCCAAACTGCCGTTTGAGGTTGTCAATTATAGAAGCCGCCACCGCCTATTCCTTTCTTTTTCCAATACCAAATGAGGAAGAATCCGAACAGCATGCCTCCCAGGTGAGCGAAGTGGGCTACACCGTCCCTCGGATAGTTGCTGATGCCGAAGAAAAGCTCGAGGAGGCCATAGAAGATGACAAAATATTTAGCCTTGATAGGTATGGGGATAAATATAATGAAGAGCGGTGCGTTGGGGAAGAGCATGCCAAAGGCGAGCAGGATACCGAAGGCGGCTCCTGAGGCTCCTACCGTGATGAACTGGTTGAGCCCTATCGAGACCTGTTCCCAGCCTATTTGGGGTACATAGGAGTTGATAACCGATTGTAGCTCGAAGTACCAGGCTACCTCCTGTATGAGTCCGGCTCCTATACCAGTAGTGAGGTAGTAGAAGAGGAACCGTTTGCCTCCCCACACCATTTCGAGAGTGCGGCCGAACATGAATACCGAGAACATGTTGAAGAAGATGTGGTCGATACTGCGCGTGTCGTGGAGGAACATGTAGGTGACCAGCTGGATAACGTTGAAATCGCTGGCCTCGAAGTAGTGCAGTCCCAGCAGATAGTTCAGGTCGATGCCGGCGATTTTGGGTAGAGTCAATGCCGCCAGCCACACAATGAAATTGATGATAATGATATTGAGCGTAACGGGCGGTATCGATCCAAAAAAAGATCTGTTTTGCATAGATAAATTTCTTTTTCCTTGGTGAGGATAATTGCCTTGTATGCCAAGACATAGCATAAATTATCCCCCGATTTTGCAAGCAAAAGTAATGATTTTCTAAGGATTTAGTCAAATGTGGGGTAAGGATATTATAAAATAGCGACTTTTATTATATTTTTTTACTTTATTGTTTGCACTATATCATTTTAATCTTTACATTTGCCGTGCTGCTCTTCAAGGAGATTATTTACTTAACTTTAAATTATACACGTTATGAACAAGACTGAACTTATCAATGCTATGGCCGAAAAAGCCGGTTTGAGCAAAGTTGACGCTAAGAAGGCATTGGACGCTTTTGTAGATGCAGTTTCGGAATCACTCGTAAAAGGGGACAAAGTGGCTCTTATTGGTTTTGGAACTTTTGGCGTTGCAGAGAAAGCTGCTCGCACCGGTATCAACCCCGCAACTAAGCAAAAAATCACTATCGCTGCCAAGAAAGTGGTTAAATTCAAAGCTGGTGCTGAGTTGGCCGACAAAGTAAAATAAAGAAATTATTTTATGGTAGCATAAAAAGAGAGACTCCCACGGGAGTCTCTCTTTTTTTGTACTACAATGAGTCGCCGGGATTGGGACGATGTGGCATCGGCAGGGGTAGGAATACGGGGCCGGCAGTCTATCTTGGCACTCGGTGTTCTATCCACTGGATATTCACAGGAGTGGAGCACTGTTATTCTCCGAAATTACAGGTCGATTTTCTTTTTGCGGTTGCGGTGAGTCCACCGTTTTTTGTAGGCGATGAGTTGTCTGAAGATTTTCTCGATACCCAGAATCTCGGAGTGGCTGAGCATATCGTGCGACATGGGCTCCATAAACGAGGCAGGAGCCGGCTCGGCGGTGCCGAACTGTTCGGGGTAGAGCACGATGAGATTGTTGTTGGCAAAGTACTTCGAGAGGAACGAGGGGATGTTGTCGGCATCGGAGTTGAACGACACCGAGGTGGGGCGTGCGCTCACCACGATAAAGAGGTCGTCGTCGAGCACGACGTTGGCCAGGAGCATGAAATCGTCCCAACTCTCGAGCACTTCAAACTCGTTGCGAATGTTGTATCGTCCGGCTTTCAACCGGGCTTTCAAGTAAGGGATGGTTTCGGGGTAGGCATAGAAGATGGCCCGGCAGCCTATCTGCTTGGCCATGTTGGCCACGCGGTCGATCCATCGGGCAAAACCCGTTTCGTATTCGGCCTTGCGGGGCACGGCAATGACGATGCGTGTGACGGTATTGATGGGGTTGACACACTTCGAGATGAGAATCATCTTGTTGGTGTTCTTGAGCAGCGACTCGATTTTGGCCCCGAAGAAGGTATCGACAATGTTGGCCTTGTGGTGCAGACCCAGCACAACCTCGGTGATGTTCCGCTCCTTCATGGTGTGGATGATGCCGCTGGTGATGTTCATGTCGTACCGGGCGATGGGAATCAGCTTGGTGTCGGCCGACGAGGCTACCTTGCCGGCAAACTCGAGAATCGACTGCGAGCGGTAGTTGCTCGTCTTGCTGTCGTCGGTGACGTGCAGGGCGTAGAGGGGCGACCGTTTTTGGGGCGACTTGAGCAGCAGCGCCAGATTGATGAGGTTCTCGATGGTGCTGGGATTGGCAATGGGGATGAGAATCTGTTCGCTCTGTATCGTCGATTTGGGGGTAGTGGGTTCGTTGTCCTGCATGGCAACGACCATTTGGCGGGCCGCCTTCTCGGTAACCAGAGTACTGATGATGCAGGTGACCAGAATCATGACGATGGTTCCGTTGAGAATCTCGTCGTTGAAAAGCCCTATGTTGTGTCCGATGATAACCGCAGCCAGCGTGGCGGCAGCCTGGGCGTTGCTCAGTCCGAAGATGAGGTTGCGGTCTATCTTGGTCATGTGGCAAGTCTTTTGGGTGAGCCAGGCCGCAAGCCATTTGCAGAAGGTGGCTACAATCGACATGTTGGCCGCCACGATAATCGTTTCGGTATCTTTCACAATCACCCGCAAGTCGATGAGCATACCCACCCCGATGAGAAAGTAGGGGATGAACAGGGCATTACCTACAAACTCGAGCCGGTTCATCAAAGGCGATACGTTGGGAATGAATCGGTTGAGCACGATGCCGGCGAAGAAGGCTCCTAAGATGGCCTCCAGCCCGATGACCTGTGCCATGTAGGAGGCCAGGAACACGAGTGCCAGGATAAAGATGAACTGGGTGACGTTGTCGTTGTAGTTCTTGAAGAACCAGCGGGTGAGTCGTGGGTAGATGTAAAGGATGGCCAGGCTGTAGATGAGAATGTTAATCGTTAGTCTGAGCCAGAAGAACTCGGTGAGATCGCCCCGTACCATACCCGAGATGACCGCCAGAATGATGAGGGCACCCAACACGGTGAAGATGGTACCGGCAATGGTTACCGGCACGGCTCGTGTGCGTGAGATGCCATACCGGCTGATGATGGGGTAGGCTATGAGCGTGTGCGAGGCATACATACTGGCCAGCAGTATCGAGGTCATGAGGTTGAGGTGCAGGGTGTAGTAGCTGATGGCTGTACCCAGTATCATGGGTATGAGGAACGTATAGAGCCCGAAGATGATGCCGTCTTTTTTGCTCTTCTTGAAATCGTTCATGTCGATCTCGAGACCGGCCAGAAACATGAGGTAGAGGATGCCCACGTTGCCGAATATCTCGAAACTGCTGTCGCGGGCGAGCAGGTTGAGCCCGTTGGGACCGATGACGACACCGGCGATGATGAGCCCGATGATGTGAGGCACCCGTATGCGGTTGAGGAGTATGGGCGCAAGCAGTATGATAACCAGTACAATGAAAAAGATCAGTACCGGATTTTCAATCGGTAGTGAAGTGATACTGCCCATGACCCTGCTATTTTTTTTTAAGATGCTGAAACTGTAAATATGCAACAAAAATACAAATAAAAGTTCGCTCTTGCAAGCAATACGGCCCCTTCTGTGTGAAATGTGTCGCAAATGACTAAATTGTAGTGGAAAGAATATAAATATTTCTTTTTGTTATGTTTTTGCTTAAATAGTTGTATATTTGCACCTCTTTTTCAGCGAAAAAGAATAAACGAGAATTCGGAATATAAATTACAAAAGAAAGAAGATGAAAGTCGCTATTGTGGGCGCCAGTGGCGCTGTCGGACAAGAGTTCCTAAGAGTTTTGGATGAGCGGAATTTCCCGATCGACGAATTGCTGTTGTTCGGTTCCTCTCGCAGTGCAGGACGTACTTATACCTTTAAGGGTAAGCCGATTGTAGTCAAGGAACTGAAGCACAATGACGACTTCAAGGGTGTTGACATTGCCTTTACGTCGGCCGGTGCCGGCACCTCGAAAGAGTTTGCCGAGACGATTACCCGCTATGGAGCCATCATGATCGACAACTCGAGTGCTTTCCGCATGGACGACGATGTGCCTTTGGTTGTCCCCGAGGTGAATGGCGACGATGCCTTCGTGCGTCCCCGCGGCATTATTGCCAACCCCAACTGCACCACCATCCAGATGGTGGTGGCCCTGAATGCTATCGAGGCTGTCTCGCACATCAAGCGGGTGCATGTGGCTACCTATCAGGCGGCCAGCGGTGCCGGTGCATCGGCCATGGCCGAGCTGAAGAAACAGTATGAGCAACTTATTGCCGGCGAAAAACCCACGGTCGAGAAGTTCTTCTTCCAGCTGGCCTACAATCTCATTCCCCAGGTCGATGTCTTTACCGATAACCTCTATACCAAAGAGGAGATGAAGATGTACAACGAGACGCGCAAGATCATGCACTCCGATATTGCCGTGAGCGCCACTTGTGTGCGGGTACCGGTGATGCGGGCTCACTCCGAGGCCATCTGGATCGAGACCGAACGTCCCGTATCGGTAGCCGAGGCTCGCGAAGCGTTTGCCCATGCCAAGGGTGTTGTGCTCGAGGACGATCCCGAGAACCGCGTATATCCCATGCCGCTCTTCAAGGCTGGGTGCGACCCGGTGTATGTAGGTCGTATCCGCAGCGATATCTCCAACCCCAACGGGCTGACCTTCTGGACCGTAAGCGACCAGATTAAGAAGGGTGCAGCCCTGAACGCCGTGCAGATTGCCGAGTATCTGCTGGCTCATCAGAAATAGGCCCCGTAGTTTTCAAGAAAGGGCTTTGCCCGTATTGAAATTTGTATTGTTTATAAAAGACCGACAGCCGCTTGGACTATTCCAGGCGGCTGTCTTTTTAGGGGACTCGGCGAGGGTCAGTCGTTGCGATATTCGGTGGTGAGGCTCTCCTTACCCAGATAGAAGAGACGGGCTTTGACCACTTGAGTCTGGCAATCGATGGTCGCTGTCCACAGAGCCGATTGGGCCGTAGGTTCGCTGCCGTCGGTGGTATAGCGTATCTCGGCTTGGGCAATGGGCGAGTTGGCATAGAGCTTGCCCTCGACGATGCGGATGCCGGGCTGAGGCAGGCGGAAGTTGACCCCTTCGCGAGCCAGACGAGGCATCTCGATGGCTGTGATTTTGGTGTTGTAAATTGTGCGGGCCTTTTCGTAGAGGGCCTGTTTGTCGTCGGCCGGTGTGGGCGACCACTCGGGGAAAGCATTCCAGCCGCGCTCAACAAGACCGAAGATCTTGGGGAAGGTATAGTACTCCACCATGTCGAAACTGCCGAGCGTCTCGGAGAAGAGTTGCGCCTGTATGCCCTTGATGCGCGGGCGTCCCTGCTCGGTGAGTTGCGTCTTGCCCTGTGAGGCTTTCTTGAGGTCGTTCGGGCGGCCGTCCAGGGTTGTTGGGCTCGAAACATAGATGTTGTAGGGGAGCATGTTGAACGAGGCAAATTGATCGACGTAGCCACCCCACGTGAGGCCCGGTTCGTCTTTGTGGGGATTGTAGGCCAGGTCGAGGTAGAAGTTGTTTACGTTACAGAGGACTACGCCATACCCTGCATTGGCTGCCGTGTAGGGCACCTCGTTGTCGTGGCCTATGGTGTGCCAGCAATAGACGCCGTCGAAGCGGGGAGCCAGGCGGGCATTCAACTCGGGCGAGTGGTTGAGAGCCACCTCTTGCCAGCCCGATACCTTGACCCCCTTTTGGGCCAGCATGGCCGATACCTTGTCGAGGAAATATTCGGCCAGTTGGTGCGGGTGGGTCATGCCCTGTTCTTTCATGAACTGTTGGCAGCTGGGCGACCCTTCCCACGATCCGTGGGGCACTTCGTCGCCACCGATGTGAATGGCCTCCAGCGGCACATCGGCCTCGCGGTACATGGCAATGATTTCGTCGCTCACCTTCTCCATGAAGCGATAGACCGAGGGGAGCGAGACGTTCATGATATTGTCGGTATAGGCTTGGGCCGAAACATATTTCGAAGTATCGTTTGTCTCGGAGAGCAGGTATTCGCAGGCCTTCTCCATATCGCTGTCTTTCAATTTGTTGTACCGAGCCTTCATGGCTACGAGAGCAGCCCGGGCATGGCCCGGCGATTCAATCTCGGGGATGACGGTGATATGACGCTGGGCGGCATATTGCAAAAGCTCGATAAAGTCTTGTCGGGTGTAGTATCCGTTGGCCGTGGCGGTGGTGTCGTTGGGATTCCAGCCTCCGTAGTAGTTGGGGTAGAGGCATTGGCTCTCGTCGCGGGTGAATCCCCGGCGCGAACCTACCGAGGTGAGCTCTTCGAGACCGGGAATCTCGAGACGCCAGGCTTCGTCGTCGCTGAAGTGGAAGTGGAAAACGTTGATTTTGTACGAGGCCAGCAGGTCAATCAGTTTGAAGAGGTCGGCCTTGCGGGTGAAGTTGCGGGCTACATCAAGCATCATGCCGCGGTAGGGCAGGTCGGGGTAGTCGTCGATGGCCACATTGTCGAGTCGGGCCGGAATCTGCTGGCGTTTCAGCAGCGAAAGCAGCGTTTGAGTGCCGTTGAAGATAGCGTGTGAAGTCGCTCCGCTGATGGTGATGTAGTTGTCGCGGATATCCAGCCGGTAGTGCTCGTCGTTCTGGACGGGCGAGTTCTTGGTGAAACTGCAAAGGGCGATGACGGTCTGCCCGTTGTCGGTGACGTGGTAACCTATCTTTTCCAGTTCCTGTATCAGCAGATGGGCTTCACTGGCAAATCCCTCCTCGACACTGAGCGAAATATTCTCGGAGATGACCGATACTCCCGGTCGGGGTGTCGCCTTTTTGAGCGAGGGCAGCATGTCGTAGGACTGTGGAGTGTAGTCGGTTTGAAGTGCTTCGTTCTGGGTGTAACAATACTCGCCGTCGGGGTAGGGAGGAGTTATTAGTCCGGCTACGGTCCACTGCTCTTCGCGGGTGAAGGGGGCGATGGCGAAGGGAATATCGACCGGCTTGTTGTCGTTTTGCACGAAGAAGGGCGACTTGGGGGTGAATTGGGTCTGGGTGAGGATACCCCGGTTCAGATAGGGTATGGCGATGGAGTCGCCGGGGGCCAGCGGTTGCCACGATTCGGAGGGGGTCATGCGGTAGTATCCGGGATTGACCATCTCGATAGTCACCGGTGAGTTTGCGTAGTTCTTTACCTGGCGGGGTGCGAGTTGGGTATAGTAGATTTCCCACCCGGTCTCGAGAGGTTTGTCCGAGGTGTTGACCAGGGTAAACGTGCTTCCGTAGAAGCCGGCCTCGACTTGATTCTTGCCCATCTCCCATCGCAAGGACACGGGGCTTGGGGTTGTCGTCTGGCAGGCCGCCAGTGTGACGAGGACCGGGGCCAAGAGCAAGAGTTGCGATTTCTTCATATTCATGGTATCTGTTTGTGTGAGTGATGTTTGTCGAAAGGAGTGTGCGATGACGGCAGAACATTACCAGCCCGACGAGGCGCCTCCGCCTCCGGTGGCACCTCCGCCAAACCCGCCACTGAATCCACCTCCGCCGAATCCACCTCCACGGCCCGACCCTCCTATGAGGGTGGCAGCCACGATAACGGGAATCGTGTATGTTTTGTGGTCTATCTTGTGGCAGTGGGCACAGCTGTAGCGCTTTTCGCCCAATCCGGTGCTCATGGTGGTGGCCCTGCGCAAGATGTAATCGCCGTCGAAGCTATAGGCCCGGCTGTGGCAGTAGGGGCATCGCTGATATTGGGTGAACTGGTTTTCGTAGGGGTATATGAGGGTGTTGCCGCAGTGGTCGCAGAGCCACACGTCGTAATCGACAGAGTTGAGACTCTCCTCGGTATTTTCTTGCGGAGTGAGGTAGAGGTTGTCTTCCTCTTCGTTCAGTTTGCGCATGGGGCTGCCACACGATTCGCACTTGCGGGGTTTGTTGCGCAGTCGTTTGAGCCGGCGGCTCAGCCCGCCGTAGAGCAGCCACACGAAAAAGGGAAAGATAAAGCTGCCGACAAGCAGGAAGGGGCGGAAGGCCGTCAGCCGCTTGTATTGTTCATAGGGACCTTTGCGGGCATAGCGGGCCACTGTCCACAGCATGGCGAAGAGCAGGATGTGCGAGACGACGAGCGAGATGGTAAGGTAGCCGTTGAATATCTTGCCCCAGTCGATTTCCAGTCCCTTGACCGGTGGAGCGGTGAGCTCCTCGATTGCTTCGGGGGTAGTGATTATGCGGGTAATCGTGGCTATGCCGTCGAGCATACCCTGGTCGTAATTTCCCTCTTTGAAGCGGGGCAGGATGTATTGCGTCTGTATGCGTTTGCAGATGGCATCGGGCAGGAGTCCCTCTATGCCGTAACCGGTGCGGAAGGTGATGCGGCGCTGGTCGAGCACGAGCAGCACGAGCAGGCCGTTGTCGTTTTGTTTGCCTATGCCCCACCGGGTGAAGAGGTCGGTGGCAAAGAGGTCTATATCGTTGTTGCCGATCGATTGCAGGGCCACGACGGCGACCTCCGAGGTGTTGGCCTCTTGCAGGCCGAGGAGCATTGAGTCTATGCGGCTCACGGTTTCGGGCGAGAGTATCCCGTCGGGGTTGCTCACAAAGCGTCGGCCGTCGGTCTGGTGTACGTTGGGCACTTGATCGACCGTGTATTCGGCAGCCCACAGCAGGGGGATGCAGAGCAGAATCAGGAGCAGGGTGCAGGTTTTTTTCATGAGGATATTCGTGTTTAGAGCGAAGGAAGGCTCATGCCGTTGATTTTGCGATAGAGGTCGAGGGCATAGACGTCGGTCATGCCCGATATGTAGTCGATGACAGCCTGTACTTTCCCGTAGAGCGTGGGAGCATGCATCTCGTATTGCTCGGGAACCTTGTTGAGCAGCAGCCGCGAGTAGGCTTTGTCGGGGAAACGCACGGCGTTGAGAAACTTGTCGAGGAGTACCGAGATGATGCGGTTACCGGCCAACTCGATGTCGAGTACGTCGGACGACTTGTAGATCTTCTCCAGGGCGGTGGCGGCGCAGTTGCGATAGGCCTGGCAGGGGCGGTCGGAGATGTGATCGACCAGAGCCCCGGTAAAGCGCCCTTCGAGCAAGGCCTGCTCTTCGCGGCAGAAGAGGGCCGAGCACTCGTCGATGAGGGTACCGATGACGCAGGAGCGCAGGTAAACGATTTGCTCGTTGAGGTCGGTAACCACCTTGAGTACGTCGAGAATATGCTGTTGGCGCTTCTCGTCGAAGAAGTCGAGGAAGAGACCTTTGACCGTTTCGGTGGTGAGAATCTTTAGTTTGTGGGCATCCTCGATGTCCATGATCTGGTAGCAGATATCGTCGGCTGCTTCGACCAGATAGACCAGCGGGTGACGGTGATACCGCTCGCCGCTGTCGCCTTCGGGGAGCATGCCCAGGTCGTTGGCGATGCGCAGGAAATCCTCCTTCTCGGAGGTGAAGAATCCCGATTTGCCCCGTTTGGTCGATTGGATGGACGAGTAGGGATACTTGACAATCGAGGCGAGAGTCGAGTAGGTGAGGGCAAAGCCGCCGGGACGTCGCCCGTGAAACTGGTGGGTGAGCAGGCGGAAGGCGTTGGCGTTTCCCTCGAAGTGGGTGAAGTCTTGCCAGTGGTGTTCGTTTTTCAGCTCCTGCTTCAGCACCTGTCCGTTCCCCTCGGAGAAGTAGGTGGCGATAGCACGCTCGCCCGAGTGACCGAAGGGCGGATTGCCCAGGTCGTGAGCCAGACAGGCCGCCGAGGTGATGGCCCCCAGGTGATAGAGCTTGTGGCACCAGGGTTCGTTGCGGTATTTCTCGGAGAGCGTGGACGACACGTTATTGCCCAGCGAACGACCTACACACGATACCTCGAGGCTGTGGGTGAGCCGGTTATGCACAAATATACTGCCCGGCAGCGGGAATACCTGCGTCTTGTTCTGCAGGCGGCGGAAAGGCGCCGAGAAGACCAGCCGGTCGTAGTCGCGCTGGAAATCGGTGCGGGTGTGGTGCCGGTCGTCGTGGTATTTCTCCATGCCGAAGCGCTTGGAGGTAATGAGTCGGTCCCAGTGCATCTGGGTGGGGATATCCTTGGCTTGCATGTTCATGATTTCTTGTCAACAATCTGTGCAAATGTAGTAAAAAAGAGAGATAAAATATTGCCAAGCCACAAAAACCTCGGCACCGTTTGCCGGGGTATCGCATTAAAATATAAAAAATAGGGTGCTTTTTTGATAGGATTTCGTTATTTTCGCAGATTAAAAGAGTGAAAATAAGTAGTCTTTATAAAAACTATAACCCGATGAAGGTTTCTGTCAAGATAGTCAACAAGTCGCATCACGCGCTACCCTCCTATAGTACGCTGTTTTCGGCCGGTATGGATATCCGCGCCAATCTGTCGGAGCCGGTAACACTGGCTCCTCTCGAGCGCAAACTCATTCCCACCGGTCTCTATATTGCCCTGCCCGAGGGGTATGAGGCACAGATACGGCCGCGTAGCGGTTTGGCCCTGAAGCATGGCATCACCATACCCAACACGCCGGGAACCATCGATGCCGACTATCGGGGCGAGGTGGGCATTATCGTACTCAACGTTTCGGACAAGCCTTTTACCATTGAAGATGGTGAACGCATCTGCCAGATGGTGGTCAAGGAGTATTGTCGGGTCGAGTGGGACGAGGTCGAGTCGCTCGACGAGACCGAGCGCGGTGCCGGCGGATTTGGTCATACGGGTGTAAAATGAGAAGCCTCGTGAAACGAATATGATGGGGATAAGCATGAAAAAATACCGATACATAGGGCTGTTGTGCCTGGCAGGGTGTGTCGCCTTGAGCGGATGTGCCGTGCACAGGAGTACAGTCGCCGACGAGCTCTCGGCCGGCGAGCGCCAGAAGTTTGAATATTTCTATTTGGAAGCCGAGCGGCAAAAGGCTCTTGGCCACAACGATGCCGCCTTCGACCTCATGAGTCGGGCTGCCGAAATAGATACGACCAGTGCTGCCGCCCGTTTCTTTCTGGCTCCCTATTACCTGCAACTGGGCCTCTATGATCAGGCGCGTAACGATTTGCGCTATGCGGCCGAGGAGTATCCCGACAACTATTGGTACAACGTGGTGTATGCCAACTTCTCGCAACGGAGCGGGCAGCACGACGAGGCGATAAGGATATGGTCGCGACTGCTCAAGAAGAACCCCGACAAGGGCGAAATCAACTCGGCCCTAGCCGAAGCCTATACGGCCAAGGGCGACTTGAAGTCGGCCATTGCCTGCTACGACAGTCTGGAATCGTCGATGGGTATGATGGAGCCCATCACCATCGAGAAGTTGAGGCTCTACGGGTACATGGGCGACAAGGAGGCCATGGTTTCCGAAGCCGAGAAGTTGCAGCACACCTTCCCACAGAATACCGACTACATGCGGCTGCTGGGCGATATCTATTTGGAGGCCGGGCGCGACTCGGCGGCCTTGTCGATGTATGACCGGGCCCTGTCGCTGGAGCCCGAAAACGGGTATGTCTATCTCTCGAAGGCCGGCTATTACGAGAAGAAGGGCGACTCCATCGCCTACAACAACGAAATACGCAACGCCCTGTTGAACCGTCATGTCGATGTAGATACGAAATTGAATATCTTCAGAACCTATATCGTGGATCTCATGAAGAAGAACAAGGAGCTGAACCGGGTCGATTCGCTCTTTGTCGAGATGCTCGAACAGTATCCGCAGGAGGAGCCTGTACACAGCCTTTACGGCATGTATCTGTCGAGCCGCAAGGAGTTCTCACGGGCCGAGGAGCAGTATGCCATTGCCACCGACCTGGAACCCACCAATCCCGACAACTGGCTGCAACTGATAGGGCTCTATCTTTATCAGGAGAAGTACCCCGATGTGATACGGGTGGGCAAGCGAGCCATACAGTATGTGCCCGACCAAAAGGATATCTACATGTATGTGGCGGTGGCCAGTGCGCAAACCAAGAGCTATGCCGAGGCCCTCGAGATGCTCGAGACGGGGCTTACTTATGTTGATGAGGGCGACAACGGCACGAAGTCGTTCTTCTATGGGCAGATGGGCGATGTCTATCACTCGTCGGGCAACCGCGAGAAAGCCTATGAAATGTATGACCTGGCGCTGTCGTACAACGCCTCGAACATACCGGTACTCAACAATTACAGTTACTTCCTGGCGCTCGACGGGAGCGACCTCGACAAGGCCGAGCGCATGAGTGCCCAGACGGTGAAGGCCGAGCCCGACAACGCTACCTATCTCGATACCTATGCCTGGATTTTCTTCAAGAAGGGCGACTATTCGCTGGCGCGCCTCTACATGAAGAATGCCATCGACAAGAGTCCCGAGCCCAGTGCCGAACTGTTTGAGCACTATGGCGACATACTCTATATGCTGGGTGAGGTCGATGAGGCGGTAGAGTACTGGCAAAAGGCACTCGATTTGGGGAGCGAGTCGGCCGATGTGTTGAAAGAGAAAATCAAGCAAAAGAAATATATTGAGCAATGAAACAGATCTATATAGCACTCGGTATCGTGCTGTTGTCGATATTGGCCGGTTGTAAAGGGGGAAAGGAACTGGCTACCACGCAGCCGGTGTCGCAGGAGGTGCGGAATGATTTCGAAAATCTTGTGGCATCGTATCCCCAATGGACGACCTTCTCGTCGAAGGGGTCGGCCGATATAGCTTTGGGCAAGGGCGGTTCGATGAGTGCCAATACCCAGGTGCGCATGGTGCGCGGCGAGTCGTTGCAAATCTCGGTACGCATATTCCTGGGTATCGAGGTGGCCCGTCTCTACATGACGCGCGACAGCCTCTTCTTGATTGATAAGATGCAGCGCCGCTACATGGCCGAGTCGCTCTCGTCGATTGGCGAGCGGCTCTCCCAAACCATTGCACTGCCCACGGTGCAGGATGCCTTGCTGGGGCGTATCTTTCTCTTGAACAACCCGTCGGCCGAGTATGGCATAGCCGATTTCGAAGTAGTCGAGTCGGGGTCGTCGCGCTGGTCGTTGTTGCCCCGGCGGCAGGATGCCCGGTTTGGTTACCGGTTCGACCTGAACGGCACGAAGTTGCTCTCGACCAAGGTGAGTTCGGCCGATGGCAGCAAGTCGGTCGTGTGCCACTATACCGACTTTGTGAAGCAGGGCACGAGCAACAATTTCCCCACGAGCATGCAGTTGTCGCTCAAGGGGTTGAGTATGCCGCTTTCGCTCAATCTGCACTATGATGCCTCGTCGGTAGCCTGGAACGGGAACCTGAGTCTGGAGAAACCCGATTTGTCAAGATATACGCGCGTTACGGCAGCGCAATTGTTAAAGGAGTTGTCGATATGAAAAGGTGGTTAGTCATATTGTGTATAATCGGTTTGGGAGCTTCGACGGCTCTCTTCTCCCAAACCCTCGAGATGGAGAAGCTGCGCCGCAATCGGGAGCAGACCTTGAAAGAGCTGAACGAAACCAACAAGAAGCTCGACAAGACTTTGCGCAGTGCCAAGAGTTCGCTCAACGAGTTGAACAGTATCACGGCCGAGATAAAGCAGCAGCGGGCTCTTATTGCCAAAATCAATAAGGAGATTGCCGCAATCAATCGCAAGCAGCGGGCGGTGAAAGATACCATCTATCTGTTGCAGAAGGACCTCACGGCCAAGAAGCTCAGCTATGCCAATGCCGTGAAGCGCATGGGGCACCGGCGGTCGGAGTATGACGAACTGATGTTTATCTTCTCGGCCTCGTCGTTGAGCCAGTCGTACCGGCGGGCCCGTTACCTGAAGGAGTATTCGGCCTGGCGCAAGCGTCAGGCTGCCGAGATAGCCGAGCGCAAACAGCAGCTCGAGGAGTTGCAGAAGGAACTGGAAAAGAGTATGGCCGAGAAGAATGCCGTGCTCAAGGAGCGAAGCGCCGAGGCCGATGTGCTGCAAAAGCAGGAGAGCAGCAAGCGCAACCTGATTGCCGGACTCAAGAAACAGGAGAAACAACTCAAGCGCGAGATAGACCGCAAGCGCAAACAGGCCGAGGCCCTCGACCGCAAACTCGAGCAATTGATTGCCGAGGAGGAGCGCAAGTCGTCGGAACGGGCCAACAAGGCCGACGGGCAAAGCTCGACGGCCAAGCGTTCAAGCAAGGGTTACAAGATGACCAAAGAGGAGTTGGCCTTGTCGGGTAGCTTCGAGAAGAATAAGGGAAAACTGCCCTTCCCGCTCTCGGGCAGTTACAAGATTGTGGCCCACTTCGGCCGTCAGCAACACCCCGAATTGCGCTATGTGCAGACCGAGAACAGCGGTATCGACATAGAGACCACACCGGGCACCAAGGCACGGTCGGTATTCAACGGGGTGGTTTCGCGCATCTTCGTGACGCCGGGCTACAACAGCACCATCATCGTGCGTCACGGCAACTACCTCACCATCTATGCCAACTTGAGCGAGGTCTATGTGCGGGCGGGCGAGAAGGTGAAGACAGGTCAGAGTCTGGGTAAGATTTACTCCGATTCGCAAGACGGCAATCGCACCATCCTCACCTTCCAACTGTGGAAGGAGCGCACGAAACTGAATCCCGAGTTGTGGCTCAATCTCTAAGAAACAAAGGAGGAAGCGCATGGAGATACATCGATACACGACGGCTTATCACCGCGACTGGAACGATTTCGTGAACGAGTCGTCAAACGGCACGTTCCTCTTCTTGCGGGAGTACATGGAGTATCATGCCGACCGCTTTAGCGACTATTCGCTTCTGGTTTACGAGGGCAACAAACTGCTGGCGTTGCTGCCGGCCAACCGGCAGGGCGATGTGCTCTATTCGCACGCCGGCCTCACCTATGGGGGCCTTGTTGTGACTACCCGGAACACGACGGTGCAGGTGCTCGAAATCATGCAGCTCATTGCCGACTTCCTGCGCAAGGAGCGTTTTGTCAAGTGGGTCTATAAATGTGTGCCTCATATCTATCACCGCTACCCCTCGGAGGCCGATTGCTATGCCCTTTTCCGCCTCGATGCCCGGTGGGTGGGGTGCAACATTTCGTCGGCCGTTCAGCAAGAGGGTGCGCTGCGTTTCAGGGCCGACCGCCGCAGCCGCATCAAGAAGGCCGAGCAGGCCGGCTTGCAGGTGGTCGAGACGACCGACTTTGCGCCATTCTGGGCCATACTCGAGGCCAATCTGCAGGAGCGGTTCCACGTGAAACCGGTCCATTCGCTGGCCGAAATCGAATTGTTGCACGGCCGTTTTCCCGACCGCATACGCCATTTTGTGACGATGCGCGGCGACGAGGTGCTGGCCGGTAGTGTCATCTACGACACGGGCGTCGTGGCCCATGCACAATATACCTCGGCTTCGCACGAGGGAAAGAGCTTGGGAGCCCTCGATCTGCTGTATGGCAAAATCATCGGCGAGGTGTTTGCCCATCGCAAGTGGTTCGATTTTGGACAATCGACCGAAGATATGGGTCACTATCTCAACGAGGGACTCATCACCCAGAAAGAGGGTTTCGGATGCCGGGCGGTCGCCTACAATATTTACGAGATAAACTTATGAGCATATGAACGGCGGGGAGGAGAAAAAAAATTACCGCACCATCGTGAAGGCTATCAGCCTTTTCGGGGGGACACAGGTATTCTCCATTCTCTGCTCGATTGTGAAAACCAAGCTGATAGCCATCTGGCTGGGAGCCGGGGGTGTGGGTATCATCGGGTTGTACAGCAACACGATCGACATGATATCGGCCTTGACGGGACTGGGGCTTGGGGGTAGTTCGGTGCGCAGCATTTCGCGCGAATACCAGTCGGGCGATGCCGATCGCTTTGCCCGGGTGGTGACCGTGGTGCGGCGGTGGGTGTGGTTCACGGGGCTGGCCGGAGCCGTGCTGATGCTCTCGTTTGCTCCGCTGTTGAGTCGCTACACCTTTGGCGATTCGCAGCACATCTGGGGCTTTGTATTTCTGTCGTGCACGCTGCTCTTCAATGCCTTGTCGGAGGGAGAGCGGGCTATCTTGCAGGGAACGGCCCGACTCAAATCGATGGCCCGCTGCTCGGTCATCGGGTCGGTGGTGGCCCTGCTGGTATCGATACCGCTGTTTTATTTTTTCCGAATCGAAGGTATTGTTCCCTCGCTGATGTTGCACTCGTCCTCGATCTGGCTTGTGTATGTGTTGTTTGGCGAGAAGATCAAGCGCAAGCAGGTGTCGATGAGTGCGGGTGAAATCTTTCAACAGGGCAAGGGAATTGCCGCGTTGGGTATCTTCATGACCACGAGCGGTTTTGTGACATCGCTCTTTTCCTATCTGTTTGTTGCCTGGCTGAACTATCGCAGCGGTACCGACGAGGTGGGTTATTACCAGTCGGGCTATACGCTGGTAATGAAGTATGTGGGGCTGGTTTTCACGGCCATGATGATGGAGTATTATCCCCGACTGTCGGGCGTGTGCGAAGACCGGCGATTGCTCTCGGAGCATGTGTCGCAGCAAATCGAGACCTCGTTGCTGGTACTGGCGCCGTTGGTCTCGCTCTTTATCGTTTTGCAAACGGTGATTATACATGTATTATATACGGCCGACTTTCTGGTAATAGGCGAGTATATCTCGTGGGCTGCTTTGGGGATGCTGCTGCGCGCCTTCTCGTGGAGTGTGAGTTTCGTCCTGCTGGCCAAGGGTGTGGGCCGTCTTTACCTGATTACCGAAGTCCTGGCCGACTCGCTCACCTTTGTGCTGAATATCGTGGGATATCTGTTGTGGGGGCTGGCCGGCGTGGGCGTTGCCTATCTGCTGGGCTTCCTCTTCTCGTCGGTGGGGCTGTATCTGCTCTGTCGGGTCAAGTATGGGCTTGTCATACCGAGGCGGGTGTTTGTACTGTTGACCCTTGGTACGGTGGGGGGTGCAGTCGTGTTGCTGTTGTTTCACGGGGGCTATGTGGCAGGAGCCTGGGTAGCGACAGCCGTGGTGGTTGCTTTGGCCGGTCTGCAACTGAAGAGACGATTGGCATAGGCGGTCTAAAGTAGGGGCGAAAATAGATGAGAAAGATAGATAAGGAGAGATAGATTCATGAAGATATTGTTTGTAGGCGATTACAGCAACTACAACCGGGCCCTGTCGCTGGCGTTGCGGCGGTTGGGACACGAAGTGACGGTGGCCTCCGACGGCTCGCGCTGGATGAATACGGCCCGCGACCTCGATATGTCACGCCCTTTCAAGAACAAGGTGGGCGGACTGCTGTTGTGGGCCAAACTGAATACCCTGTTGCGCTCGCGGCTGGAGGGGTATGACATCGTACAGATCAATTCGCCCGTCTTTACCGCCTTGCAGCCCTGCCGGCTGCGTCCGCTCTTTGATCGACTGGTCAAGAAAAACGGCGCCGTCTATCTCACGGCCATGGGTACCGATACCTACTATATCGACTTCTGCCTGTCGGGAGCATTGCGGTATAACGAGTGGAGAATAGGCGACCAGCCTTCGCCGCTTGCCCTTGCCCAGCCCGACGAGCTTCGGCGCTGGCAGGCTCCGGTGCTTACCGATTACACCCGCTATGTGTATGAGCATGTGAAGGGTGTGGTGAGTTGCCTGTATGAATATCACGAGTCGTGTCGTCGGGTGGTCGAGCCTTCGCGGTTGGCCTATGCCGGCATACCTATCGATACCGACTCCCTGTCGATGGCACACGGCGATGAGGTGCCGTCGCGGGTGAAACTCTTCCTGGGTGTGCATCGCGACCGCATGATCGAGAAGGGAACCGACCGTATGCTGGCGGCTGCCCGCCGGGTGGTCGAGCGACATCCCCGGGCGTGCGAACTGGTCTATGTCGAGAATCGTCTGTATAGCGAGTATATTCAATTGATGAGGTCGTCGCACGTGGTGCTCGACCAACTTTACAGTTATACCCCTGCTACCAATGCCCTGCTGGCGATGGCCCAGGGTTTGGTGGTGGTGAGCGGTGCCGAGCCGGAGTATTACGATTTCATCGGGGAGACTGAGAATCGGCCTATTGTCAATGCCATTCCCGATGACGAGAAACTGGAGGCACAGCTCGAAGAGATTGTGCTCCACCCCGAGCGTCTGCCCGAGCAGGCGCGCCGCAGCCGCGAGTTTGTGGTGAAACACAACCGCGACGAGTTGGTGGCCCGACGTTTCCTCGACTTCTGGGCCCGTTGTCGATAAGCGATTATATCAGATATGTTTTTTTATCCACTCCTTTCCCCGGGAGAGGAGCAGCAGGGTGCCGTCGGTCAACGGTCTCTTTTTCCATCGCAGGGCAATCTTCATGAGCCTGAAGATGAGCGGCAGGCGGGTAGCTGTCACAACCATGTCATAGTCCTGCCGGTAAACCTCTTCGATAAATTCCCAGCGCTCTCGGGAGGGGAAGTGCCCCTCGGCCGAGTACAGGGCATAGATCGACTGGTAGATGAGGTGGGCCCGTTCTTCCAAAATGCAGCGCTCGTATTCCCGGTTGTCGATGCCAAATAACCCGATGAGCTCCTGTCGCAGGGCATAAGCCTCGCGAGCGTAGGCCGACAGCGCCTTGTAGGGGAGCAGTCGGTGGGTGAGCGAGTCGGTGTCGCGCTGGATATAGTAATAGTCGATGTGGTCGATTAGCGCTATCGAGCGGCACTGTTTCACATAGTTCAGCACGAACAGGTGGTCTTCACCGTAGGAGTAGCGGGGGTCGAAGTGCAAGAGGTTCTCCTGTATGATGTCTCGTCGGAAAAGTTTGTTGCAGGGGCCTTTGGTGGTGTTGTGCATTTCGGCTTCGGCAAAGAGATTTCCTTGCTCGGGTTTGCTCCGGGCCGAGCGCGTGCGGTCGAACCCATAGGACTCTTCCTTTCCCGAGTTGTCGTAAAGCAGCAATATGCCCGCGATGGCCAGGTCGCTCTCGAAGAGGAGGAAGTGGGAGAGGTAGGTCGGCGACACCCGGTCGTCGGCATCGATAAAGGTGATGTATTCACCCCGGGCCAACGCCAGACCCCGGTTACGGGCTTCCGAAACGCCGGCGTTCGGCTGGTGCACCACGGCGATGCGTGAATCTTTGGTCGCATATCGGTCGGCAATTTCCCCCGAGGCATCGGTCGATCCGTCGTCAATCAAGAGCAGTTCAAACGACGGGAAGTCCTGGCACAGCACGCTGTCGAGACATTCGGGCAAGAACTTCTCGGCATTGTAGATGGGAATGATAATCGAGATGCGTGGTTCCATGGATGTGTGTTAGGGTTTACCGGGAGTATAGAGTTTGCGCAGAAGCCGGTTCCGGAACATGCGGGCTTTGCATTGAGCCATTCGGTTGTAGTCGAGTGTACGCCCGTAGTCTGGGCGGAATCGACGGGGAGCTGAAGCTATGCGGTAGAGGTATTCGTCGAGCCGGGGAATGAGGCGATCGTCGAGCCGGGGACTCTCGGCCAGGAAGCTGCGGTACAGGCGGTCGTCGCTATCGACACGTTTGATATAGTCGATGCAGCGGTCGAGGGTATCGAAGTCGTGCACGTTGATGAAGGTTGCCGGGTTTACCTCTTTGCCAATCAGTTGGTTTCCCCAGTAGATGGGCACGGTGCGGGCATAGAGAGCCTCCATGATTTTCTCGGTGGTATAGCCTTCGCCTTCGGAGTTTTCGAAAGCGATGTTGAATTTGTAGCGGGCAATGAAGTCGATTTTGTCTTCGACAGCCCCTCCCACGTTGTTGCGATATTGCCCTCCATAGGCGATGGGTTTGTATTGGGCAAGCTCTTCCTCGAACCGGAAGAGGAGCGGGTCGCGTTTCTGGTAATTGGAGATGACCAGACTGCAAAATGGCCGTCGTTCGAGTGGGCCTCCGGCGGGCGACTCGAAAAACGATCCTTGCAACATGGGTGGGTAGCAGTCGTAGGTGGGATAGAGGGGAAATCGCAGGTAGCGTTCACCGAAGTCGAGATAGGCAAACCCGATGCCATAGTCGCAAAGGTTGAAGTCGGGGACGATATTTTCTCCGGTATAGAAGACTTTGACCGAATCGAAATAGTCGAGATGTCGCTCGCCGAACCCCGAAAAGAAGAGCAGGTCGGAGGCTTCGGGACTGTCATCGGGCAAGATGGTCACGTCGAAATGGTGCGACAGCAACTCGGTGAAGAGAAAGTTTTCGGGTTCGAAGTAGTCCCAAAAGTCGGTATATCGTATGGTGAGTCTTTTCATGGGGCGAAAGATAGTTGCGACCGAAACAAAAGTAATCATTTTTTTGAAAAAATGCGACCTCTGTCAGTCGAAATGAGCCTGGTGTGCAGTATTGTCGGGGCGGGTCAGTCAATGCTTGTCTTTTTTTGTCGGCGGTAGGCCATGGGCGAAATCTGTTTTTGTTTCTTGAAAAACTTGCAGAAGGCCCCCTGGTCCGAAAAGTGGAGCCTCTCGGCAATCTGGCCGATAGGAATGCGGTCGTCCTCGAGCAGAGCCATGGCCTGGTGAATAATTTCGTCGCAGATAACGGCGTGTGGGGTCTTCCCCACCATCTCCTTGACAACCCGGGTGAGGTGTTTGGTCGAGATGCAGAGGGCGTTGGCATAGAACTCGATCTGGTGCTCCTCGGCAAAATGTTTCGACACAAGCGTCATGAATTGTAGTGTGATGAAGTCGCGCTTGCTCACATAGGGCGGCATGTCATTGGGGTTCTCCTGGTGAGAGAGCATGCAGTTTCCCAACTCGAGGCTGAAACTCTTGAAATAGACTCTGGTCAGTTCGCGGCGGTAGTAGTGCGAGGGGTTGGCAATCGTCTCTTTCAAGAGGACAAGTTGTTGCTCGAGTCGGTCGATTTCGCTCGGTGAGAAGTGCCAGATGCGTATGTGTGGATGTTCGAGCGAGTAGTGCAGAGGGCCTGGGCGCAGATTCTTGAGCGATTCGCTGGCAAACTCGAACGAAACGAAGAGGCACCATCCTCGCAAATCTTGACTGGCCGATTCGACCCGAACCGAGGTCGTCTCCATAACGTCGAAATAGGAGTTGGACGCCACCTCGTAGGGGCGGTCGTTGACGGTCAGGCTCAGGCTGCCTTTGCACACCATCATGAACATGCGGCTTCCCGCGATGGTGATACCTTCCAGTTTGTAAAATTGTTCGGGCGAAATGAGTAGGATGAGGTTCCCTATGCGGCAACTCTCCGGGAAGAGGGAGGATAACTCTTGCTGTGTCATGGTGCGATTGATTTATGTGATGTTGAATGGTGCAAAAATAGAGCAAAATGTCTCTAAAATACAATTCTATACGTCAAATAGACATACGATTTCCTAATAAATTCTAATGTGGTACCATTTGGACAAATCCTTGCGCCAATTGTCTAAGCGGGAGATGAATAATGGCTCCTATTTTTACGACAGGAAATAAAAAATTTAACTAAAAATGAAGGTAAAAAGATTTTTTGTATGGGGTTTATGCTTTGCCGGAATGTTGGCGGGATGTCAACAAAAGGCCGGGGAGCAGAGTGGAGGGGATACCTATCCGCTTTTGACGTTGAAGCCCGAGGATCGGCAGTTGTCGGTCAAATACTCGGCCGTGATAGAAGGTAAACAGGATGTAGAGGTGCGCCCGCAGGTATCGGGCACAATCACCCGGGTACTGGTCGAGGAGGGTGCCCATGTGCGCAAGGGCGAGGTACTCTTTGTCATCGACCAGGTGCCCTATAAGGCCGCTTTGCAGAAGGCTGTCGCCGCCGTGGCAACGGCCGAGGCCAACGAGGCCACGGCCAAACAGACTCTCGAGGGAAAGGAGTTGCTTTTTGCCGACCGGGTGATTTCGGACTTTGAGCTGCACACGGCTCAAAACGAGTACAAGAGTGCGCAGGCGGCTTTGCAGCAGGCTCGGGCCGAGCTGACCGATGCGCAGAACAATCTCTCTTATACCGAGGTGAAGAGTCCCGTCGATGGGTATGCCGGCATGACCTCGTTTCGTATCGGGGCGCTGGTGAGTGCGTCGATGACCGAGCCGCTCATACGGGTATCGGACAACTCGCAGATGTATGTCTATTTCTCCCTCACCGAGAAACAGGTGCTCGGGCTCACGGCCCGCTATGGGTCACTCGACAAGGCTCTCGCCTCTTTCCCCGAAGTTTCGCTCGAGTTGAACGACGGTTCGATTTACGGGACGAAGGGTAGGGTCGATGTCATCAGCGGTATGATCGACAAGACCACGGGCACGGTGAGCCTGCGGGCCGTCTTTGACAACAAGGACAAACGGTTGTTGAGCGGTGGGTCGGCCAATGTGATTGTGCCCTACGACCGCAAGCAGTGTCTGGTCATCCCGCAGGGAGGGACCTATGAGATTCAAGATCGCGTGTTTGCCTACAAGGTGGTCGATGGGAAAGCTGTATCGACCCCCATCGAGGTGTTTGAGATAAACGATGGTAGCGAGTATATTGTCGAGAGCGGACTGCAACCGGGCGATGTAATCGTGTCGGAGGGTGCGGGCCTGTTGAAAGAGGGTACCGTGGTCGATCCCACGGCGGCAGCATCGGCAGCTAAAGAGGAGGATTGACCATGAAGTTGCAGTATTTCATAGACCGGCCCATCTTGTCGATGGTGATCTCGGTCGTTATCCTCGTAGCAGGATTGATCGGGCTTTATGCCCTGTCGGTGGAGCAATACCCCGATATTGCGCCGCCTACCATACGGGTATCCACGACTTATAGCGGAGCCAATGCTGAGGCGGTGCAGAAGAGTGTCATCGTGCCGCTCGAGGAGGCAATCAATGGTGTGGAGAACATGACCTACATGACCTCGACAGCCAGTAACACGGGTAGTGCCGAGATTACAGTTTACTTCAAGCAGGGCAGCGACCCCGATATGGCGGCCGTGAACGTGCAGAACAAGGTCTCTACCGCCACCTCGCTGTTGCCGGCCGAGGTGACCAAGGTGGGTGTGACCACCATGAAGCGGCAGAGCAGTATGCTGAAGATTTTCGGTCTCTACAGTCCCAACGGCACATACGACGAGGCTTTCCTTACCAACTATCTGAGCATCAATATCAAGCCGCAGATTCAGCGTATATCGGGCGTAGGCGAGGTGAATGTGATGGGTGGCGACTACGCCATGCGCATCTGGCTGAAGCCCGACGTGATGGCCCAGTATGAACTGGAGCCGAGCGATGTGGAGGCGGCTCTCTCGAGCCAGAATATCGAGGCCTCGACGGGTGCTATCGGTGAGGATTCGAAGAATGTCTATCAATATACGCTCAAGTATCGCGGACGTCTCGAGAAGGAGCAGGAGTTTGAAGAGATTGTCATCAAGGCCTTCGACGACGGCCGGGTGTTGCGGTTGAAAGATATCGCTACCGTCGAACTGGGCTCGCAGAGCTACTCCTATACCGGCCGGGTGAATGGGGCGCCGGGCTCGACCTGTATGATTAACCAGACGGCCGGCACCAATGCCAACGAGATTATTACCAACATCGACAACTATCTCGACGAGTTGCAAGAGACGCTGCCCGAGGATATGGAGATCGTGGAGCTGATGAGTACCAAAAACTTCCTCGATGCCTCGATTAACGAGGTAATCAAGACGCTGCTCGAGGCTATCATTCTGGTGGTGCTGGTGGTCTATGTCTTCCTGCAGAACCCACGCTCGACGCTCATCCCCACCATCAGTATCTTCGTGTCGCTCATCGGTACCTTTGCCGTGCTCTATCTGGCGGGGTTCAGCATCAACCTGCTCACCCTGTTTGCTCTGGTACTGGCCATCGGTACGATTGTCGATGATGCCATCATTGTGGTCGAGGCGGTGCAGGTGCGGTTCGACGAAGGGTATCGCTCGCCCTATAAGGCCTCGATCGATGCGATGAGCGGCATCTCGTCGGCCATTGTCACCTCTACGCTGGTGTTTATGGCGGTATTTGTGCCGGTGTCGTTCATGGGGGGCACATCGGGTGTGTTCTATACCCAGTTTGGTATCACGATGGCGGTAGCCGTGGGCATCTCGGCCATCAACGCCCTCACCCTCTCGCCGGCACTCTGTGCTCTGCTGTTGCGGCCCAACGAGATTCTGGTCGATGGGAAGAAGCCTGAGTTTTCGACCCGCTTCAGGCTGGCCTTCGACTCTATATTCAAGCGTCTTGTTCGCAAGTATAAGGAGGGCGCCAAATTCTTCATCAGGCACAAATGGCTGGTGTGGACTATGTTTGCCGCCTCGGTGGGGCTGTTGCTCTATTTCATGGCCACGACCAAGACCAGTCTGGTGCCTTCGGAAGATACCGGCTCTATCTTCGTGAGCCTCGATACCCCGGCCGGCAGTACTCTGGCCGAGACGGCGAGTATCATGGACAAGGTAGAGGCCGAACTGAAACAGATCCCGCAAATCGACAACTTCAACAACGTGGCCGGTTTCGGTATGGGCACGGGTAGTGGTTCGTCGCATGGTATGTTCATTATCAAACTGAAACCGTGGGACGAGCGCCCGGGTGAGGAGAACAGTGTCGATGCCATCTCGGCCGAGATTTACCGGCGCACGGCTCATATCAAGAATGCCCGACTGTTTGTCTTCTCGCCGCCCATGATTTCGGGTTATGGCACGGGCAACAGTTTCGAGCTCTATCTGCAGGACCGCTCGGGCAAGGGTATCGATGCCTTGAGCCAGGTGACTAACAACTTCCTGGTCGAGCTGAACAAGCGTCCCGAAATCGAGATGGCCTATACTTCGTTCAGTGCCAACTTCCCCCAGTATCGCGTCGATGTCGATGAGGCCCAGTGCCAGCGGGCCGGCATCACCACCGACAAGGTGCTCTCGGTACTCTCGGGTTATTTCGGCAGCATCTATGCCTCGAACTTCAACCGTTTCACCAAGTTGTACCGGGTTATCATCCAGGCTCCGTCGGACAGCCGCAAGAGCATCCAGTCGCTCGATAATATCTTTGTGAAGACCTCCGACGGCATGGCACCCATCAGCCAGTTTGTAACACTCACCAAGACCTATGGCGCCGAGTCGCTCACGCGGTTCAACATGTTCTCGTCGATCAACGTGCAGGGCATGCCGGCCAGCGGTTACAGTTCGGGCGATGTGATTAATGCCGTGAAAGAGGTAGCGGCGCAAACCCTGCCCACCGGTTACGGCTATGAGTTCTCGGGGATGACCCGCGAGGAGGAGCAGATGGCCGATTCGCACGACACGGTGATTATCTATGGTGTTTGTATCCTCTTCATCTATCTCATACTTTGTGCGCTCTATGAGAGTCTGTTCATTCCCCTGGCTGTGATTCTGTCGGTACCGTTTGGCTTGATGGGCAGCTTCCTGTTTGCCCGCTTGTGGGGTATTGAGAACAACATCTATTTGCAGACGGCCCTGACGATGATCTTCGGGTTGCTCCCGCTTATGTTTGCATCGGGGGTAGGTGCCAACGGTAATACGTCGCTGGGTGTAGGTACCGTGGGGGTATGCTCATCGGCACAATTGCCCTGCTGTTTGTAACGCCCGTCTTCTTCATCACCTTCCAGTATATCGAGGAGCGGGTTATGGGTAAACGTAAAGAGGATAGAAAGATATGAAAAAGATAATATGTATAGCGATGTGTGCCCTGCTGTTGAGCAGTTGCCACATCTACAAACAATACGAACGGCCCGAGGAGCTGCCGGTCGATAGCCTCTTCAGGGGTGCCGAGTCATATACGACCAACGACTCGCTCACTTGGGGCGACCTCGCCTGGGAGGAGGTTTTCCAGGATACCTTGTTGCAGCGTCTCATTCGATTTGGGCTCGACAACAACACCGATTTGCAGACGGCTCTGTTGCGGGTCGATGAGGCGAAGGCCCAGCTCACGGCAGCCCGTCTTGCCTTTCTGCCGTCGCTCACCCTGTCGCCGCAGGGCTCGATAAGCAGTACCGATGGGGCCAAGGCGGTGAAGACCTATGAGATACCGGTTCAGGCCAGTTGGGAGATCGATCTCTTTGGCAATCTGCTCAATGCCGCACGGGGCTCCCGCTCCACCTTGTTGCAGCAGGAGGCCTATCGGCAGGCCATCCAGTCGGAGGTGATTGCCACCATAGCCAACAACTACTATTCGTTGCTGATGCTCGACGAACAGGTCGAGTTGAGCCAATCGACCCTCTCGCTTTGGCAGGAGCAGGTGCGCATCATGGAGTCGCTCCTGAAGGTGGGCGAAGAGACCGAGAATGCCGTCACCCAGGCTCGGGCCAACCTGTATGAGCTGGAGGCGACCCATAACGATCTGTTGCGTCAGCAACGAGAGGCCGAGAATTCGCTCTGCACCGTGCTGGGTGTGACGCCCCGGGCCATCGAGCGGGGGCGGCTTGCCGGGCAGCAGTTCCCCGAAATCTTCAACGTGGGGGTACCGTTGCGGTTGCTCTCGAAACGGCCCGATGTGCGTGAGGCCGAGATGACCCTGGCCAGTGCCTACTACACGACCAACCAGGCGCGGTCGGCCTTCTATCCCAATCTTACCCTCTCGGGCAGTGCGGGATGGACCAACTCGCTGGGGCAGGTGGTGACCAATCCCGGCGGGTGGATTCTCTCGGCCGTGGCCTCGTTGACTCAACCGATTTTCAATCGGGGAAAACTGGTATCGAACCTGCGGGTGTCGAAAGACGAGGAGCAGATTGCTTTGCTCAATTACAAACAGACCCTGCTCGATGCCGGGCAGGAGGTGAGTGATGCACTCTATGCCGTCGAGTCGGCCGAGCGCAATCTCGAGATTCACCAAAAGCAGTGCCGCGAATTGGAACGTACGGTCGAGACCTCTACCGCCCTTTACAAGACGGGCAATGCCACCTATCTCGAACTGCTCACCGCGCAGCAGTCGTTGCTGAATGCCCGACTGAACATGGTGTCGGACAGTTTCACCCATTGCCAGTCGATTATCACCCTTTACAATGCCCTGGGAGGCGGTAGCGACTGATTGGGCCAAGCCTTGCGTTGACGGGAACCGACAAGTCAGGTTCCCTGCTTTTGATAGAACTTGTTTTATGTGATGATTTATGAAAGGAGGTGCAGCGGCCGACGGGAGTGAACATCTCGTTTGTCGCTGCACTTGTGTGCAGACTTGTCAACTGTGCCGCCGGCCGGGGTGGCAATTGTTACTTGTTCTTTTCGGTAAGGTATTTCCAGTAGCGCACGGGCATGTCTTTCCGCTGCTTCCGGGGGTTGATGCGGCCCTGTATGCAGACGGCCTTGAAGTAGGTGCGCCACAGCTCTTGAAACAGTTTTTCGTCGTCGGCCATGAGCGACTCGTCCAGCTTGCCGGTGACGAAGTGCGGGAGGCTTTCGTCGAAGGTTACTTGGGTCACCTCGCTCTGGTTGTAGTAATAGCCGTAGTGCCGTTTCTTGTCGTAGATGACGAAGGGCTGGTCGGCAAAGCGGTCCTTGAAATGGGCTATGGCCAGGGGCAATACGTTGTACTGCGGCTCCATGATGCCGAAGTAGGTGCCGTCGGCCGCCTTCTGGAAGCGGATGAACTGCATCATGCGCAGGCGCTCGTACAGTACTTTGCGGAAGGTGTTGGTGACAAACAGAATATCGTCGTCGGAAAAGTTGCGCTCGAGGCTCACGGGGCTGTCGATGTTTTTGCAGATATACTTGAAGAGGTGCAGGTCCAGCTCCGGGAGTTCCGACAGGTAGCTCACGGTAAGGCACGAGAGGGCCTCTTTCGACAATTTCTTTTCGAGAGCCTTCCATACCCGGCCCGACTTCTCTTCGTCGGTGATTACCGTGTGCACCTCGTCGTAGAACAGCGGGAGGGGTTCGTCAAGGCCTTGAATCATCTGCGGGAACGACCGGCGGGCATATGCGTCGAAGACGGCAGTGAGCATGCCGTCGAACGTGCGGTCGTATTGAAAGATAATCGATGACACAGGGCAATAGGGTTATTCGTTGGAAAAGGGTAATTGCATCTGCCGGTCGTCTTTTTTCCTGGAGCTCGACGGGGTGAGCAGGCGTCTCACGTTCTCGGGGCGTAGTTCGTTGACGGTGGGCGACGACAGTTCGCCGCAGGTGATGAAAAACTTGGCCTTCTTCATCACCACCCCCATCTTCTTCAGGTGATAGCTGGTTACTCGTGCAAAGCGTCGGGAGTTGACAATGAGCGTGGCCGACTTCACCCCGATGCCGGGAACCCGGAGGATGAGCTCGTAGGGAGCCTTGTTGATATCGACCGGGAATACCTCGGGGTGCCGCAGCGCCCAGGAGAGTTTGGGGTCGATTTCAAGATCGAGGTCGGGGTAAGCGTCGTTTACGATTTCATCGACCTTGAACTGGTAGAAGCGCAAGAGCCAGTCGGCCTGGTAAAGCCGGTTCTCACGTACCAAAGGCGGTTGTTTCAGCATGGGAAGCCGTGTGTCGTAGGTGTTTACATGAATGTAGCCCGAGTAGTAAACCCGTCGCATGGTGGGGCGGGCATAGAGGGTCGACGACAGCCGCAGGATATCGCGGTCGTGGTCGGGGGTGGCACCTATGATCATCTGTGTGCTTTGTCCGGCCGGGACAAAACGCGGGGCGTGTTTGAAGTGTTTGCGCTCCTCTTTCGCAGCGAGCGTCTGTTGCTGAATGTACGACATGGGTTGATAGACGCTCTTGAAGTCTTTTTCGGGAGCAAGCAGTTTCAATGAGCTCTCGTTGGGTATCTCTATGTTCACACTCATGCGGTCGGCATACTTCCCGGCCTCGTTCACCAGTTCGCGGCTGGCTCCGGGGATACTCTTCAGATGGATGTATCCGTTGAACCGATGGATGGTGCGCAGGTCTTTCACGACACGCACCAGCCGCTCCATGGTATAGTCGGGGTTACGCACCACACCCGAGCTGAGAAAGAGCCCCTCGATGTAGTTGCGCCGGTAAAACTCGATGGTCAGTTCGACCAGTTCTCTCACCGAGAAGGTAGCCCGCGGAATGTCGTTGCTCCGCCGGTTGATACAGTAGGCACAGTCGTACATACACGAATTGGTGAGCATCGTTTTCAGCAACGAGATGCATCGTCCGTCATCGGCAAAACTGTGGCAGATGCCTATACCGCCCACCGTATTGCCCAACCCGCTCTGGGTGTTGGACCGCACGGTGCCGCTCGACGAACAGGATACATCATATTTCGCCGATTCGGTCAATATCTTCAGTTTCTTTAGCGTCTCTTCGGTCATGGCGATGTGTAAGTTCTTTTGTAGGTATCTGGCTGGCCCATCGGTATTAATGAGATTCTCTCTCGGAAGTCTTTCTTCTGGACTGAGCCCGATTGTTGCCATGCTACCCGAGGATAAAGTTACGGCGTTTTTGCCGTATCGGCGACAATTTTAAGAAAAGAATTTATAATTGAGATGGGGAAAAATATCTTTTTCTATCTTTGTAGAAGAGAGGATGCAGTTCGGCAGGGGTCAAAGTTGAAAACGCAGTTTCTCTTTGCTCTGCGCTCACCTTTCGCTATTTTTGAAAACGATGAAACCGACAAGCATAGCCATAGTAGTACCCGTCTATAATCGGGAGAAGGAGTTGGTGCGGACGTTTGCCTCGATTGTCGCGCAAACCTATCGCCCCTTGCATGTCGTCCTGGTCGATAACGGTTCTACCGACGGTTCGCTGGCTTTGTGCCGGGAGCTGAAGAGCCGGTACGAAAGCGACGATTTTGAGGTGACGGTTGCCCAGGAGGTGAAGCGAGGGCCCTCGGCAGCCCGCAACAAGGGCCTGTCGTGTGTGCGGGAGGAGTTTGTCGCCTTTCTCGATAGCGACGACACCTATGTGCCCGAGGCCATGGCGCTCTATATGCAGGCGTTTGATCGGGAGGTGTCGCCCGATATTGTGGGTTGCACCATACGGGTGTGGCCCGAGTCGGGGCGTCCTCATGTGGCCAGGGCGGTCTTTTCCAATCGGGTCGAGCCCCATCTGTTTCACAGTACGCTGGGCACGGTTCGCTATGCGGTCCGCACGGCCCTGGTGCGTTCTGTTGGCGGCTGGCACGAAGATTATATGCGTTGGGAGGACTGGGAACTGGGGTTGCGGTTGCTGCTGGCTACCGATCGGGTGGTGTGGATCGAGCGTCCGCCACTGGTCAATGTCTATCTGCATGCCGACAGCATTACCGGTTATCGCTACGCCCCCAACAGCGACGATATTTTGCGGGCCATTGTTCATGCCCATGACGATGTGGAGCGCAGCAGTTTCCCGAACAAGAGGCGCCTGCACAGGCTGTTGCTTTATAAGCAGATGGTGGTGGCTGGTTTGTGCCACCGCGAGCGGAGCCCGCGAGGAGCCGAGATTTACCACCTGACCCTCGACCAGACTCGGGACGACCGCACCCTGCGGTGGTTCTTGCCGCTGGTCTATCGTTATGTGTCGTGGGGAGGCCGGGGGTCGGCTATTCTGGCCACCTGTTTGTTACACTGATTTTTTTTCGAATTCGAGTTGGTCGAGCAGACAGATGTAGAGCTCGATGGCTTCGCGTATCTCGTCGAGCACGATATACTCGTCGGCCGTGTGCGAACGTGCCGATTCGCCCGGGCCTATCTTGACCGAAGGGAAGGACATGTGTGCCTGATCCGAGAGGGTAGGCGACCCGAAGGGCTCGCGGCCGGTGAGGATACATCGCCGCACAAAGGGGTGTCGTGGCGATATCGACGACGAGTTGAGCCGTAGCGAACGGGGCGTGATGGTTACCTGGGGGAAGTGCTCGCGCAAAATCTCGACCGCCTGGGCATTGGTATAGCAATCGTTGGTGCGCAGGTCGATGACAAAGTCGCAACGGTCGGGCACGACGTTGTGCTGGGTGCCAGCCTGAATTTGGGTGACGGTGAGCTTCACCCGTCCCAGCCATTCCGAGACGAGGGGAAACTCAAACCGACGCAACTGTTCGATAGCCTCGGTGGCCAGGTATAGCGCATTGATGCCCTCTTCGCGGGCGGCGTGTCCCGACCGTCCGTGGGTGGTACAGTCGAGCACGAGCAGCCCCTTTTCGCAGATGGCCGGTTGCATGGCGGTGGGTTCGCCCACGACGGCAAAGTCGATGGGCGGCAGTTCGCCGAGTACTCGGGCTATGCCGTTGGCTCCCGACACCTCTTCTTCGGCCGAGGCAAGGAATATGAGGTTGTAGGGTTGTTCGGTCGAAGCCAGATGCATGAAAGTCGCCAGTAGCGACACGACACTTGCTCCGGCATCGTTGCTGCCCAAGCCATAGAGGCGCCCCTCCTCTTCGATGGGCTCGAAGGGGTCGCGTGTCCAGCTCGAGGTGGGTTTCACCGTGTCGATGTGCGAGTTGAGCAGGAGGGTAGGCTTTGCCGGATCATACCCTTCGGCCAGGGCCCACACGTTGTTGGCGGTGCGATGAGGGGTGAACCCTCCCTTTTCGAGCGCGTCGCTCACGAGTTGGGCCGCCTGCTCCTCTTCACGACTTGTCGAGGGAGTGTGGATGAGGTGGCGCAACAGGTCGGTAGCTATGTAGTAGAGTTCGTCTTTCGAGTACATGGTTGTTACGGGTTTATGCAAAAGTAGTTTATTTTTGTCTTTTTCAGCCACTTCATACCGAAATTGTAGGGAAAGGTCGAAATATGAGAGTAAAATGTTAACAATAATTAACCGTTTGAGTTTAGGGGAGTAATTGGCTCGAAACGTTGATAAACAAAGAGGGAGACCCCCGATTTTGCTATATCGAGTTGACAAAATGAAATCGGTAAATCTGCTTAAAACTTATTAAAATGGCCCTGGGGCCAATATAATGCGTAACTTTGCGGCAGATTTATAACTGAATTTATGGTAAATCAACTCACTGCGTTGGTCCGTAAACAGGCTGCCAAATATGGAAACCGTGAGGCGTTCAGCCACAAGGACTACACAACCAATCAATGGGTCCCCACCTCTTGGGCCCGCTTTGCTGAACAGGTATCACACATAGCTCAGGCTATGGTTCTCTTGGGAATTCGCGAACAGGAAAACATCTCTACATATACTCAAAACAAACCCGAAGGGTTTATTGTGGACTTTGCTGCGTTTGACAATCGCGCGGTAGTTGTTCCGCTCTATCCCACCAGCTCGCTCGACCAAATCAAATACATTATCAATGAGGCCGAGGTTCGCTTCTTGTTTGTAGGCGGGCAGGTACAATACGACAACGCCATTATTGCTTTGCGGGAGTGCCCCACATTGGAGCGACTGATTCTTTTCGACCCGGCCATCGAACGGGTTGAAGATGACGATACGTCACTCTATTTCGAGGAGCTTATGGAGCTGGGTCGTAAAGCTGGTGCCGAGGTGGTTGCCGAGGTGGAGCGTCGCCGCAATGCTGGCAGCCCCGACGATTTGGCTACGCTCATTTATACCTCGGGTACGACCGGTGAACCCAAGGGGGTGATGCTGGCCCACTCCAATTACGACGAGGCCATGCGCATCCACCTGCAACGGCTGGTGACCTGCTCCGACAGCGATGTGTCGCTCTGTTTCCTGCCGTTGACCCATGTCTTTGAACGGGCCTGGTCGTATTATTGCTTGACGGTGGGCATGCGTGTTGCCATCAACGTGGATCCCAAAGATATACAGAATACCATTCGCGAGGTGCGCCCCACCATCATGTGCAGTGTGCCCCGTTTTTGGGAGAAGGTCTATTCGGCCATACAAGACAAGTTGTCGAGAACGAAGGGTGTGACCCGTCGCCTGGCCGAGCGTGCCTGTGTGATAAGCCGTCGCCGCAACATAGAGTGTCTGCGGGTAGGGAAGCGAGTTCCCCTGTGGCTCGAATGGCAATATCGATTCTACGACAAGTTCGTGTTCTCGAAGATACGTCGGGCCGTAGGTGTGGAGAATGGCAATATCTTCCCCACGGCCGGAGCTCCGCTCTCCGACACGATTAACGAGTTCTTGCACATTTGCGGCATCAACATCGTCTATGGGTACGGCCTCTCCGAGACGACTGCTACGGTAAGCTGTTTCGATAGGACCGGCTACGAGTTCGGTACTGTGGGTTCGCTCATGCCCGATATCCAGGTGAAGTTGGGTGAGAATAACGAGATACTGGTAAAGGGTAAGACCGTGATGAAGGGCTATTATCGCAAGCCCGAGGAGACGGCTCGCGTCTTTACCGAGGATGGTTGGTTCCGCACGGGCGATGCCGGCAAGATAAACGGCGAAGGGGCCTTGGCCTTGACCGAACGGTTGAAAGACCTGTTCAAGACGTCGAACGGGAAATATATCGCTCCCCAAGCCTTGGAAACGCGCCTGGGCGAGGATAAATACATCGACCAGGTGGCTGTCATCGGCGACCAGCGCAAGTATGTAACGGCAATCATCATCCCCGCCTTCGAGGCGTTGAAAGAGTATGCCGCCCAAAAACATATCCAGTATCGCAACCTCGAGGAGCTGGTGAAGAACCAAAAGATTCACGCCCTCATCTCGGAGCGAATCGATGCCTTGCAAAAGAACTTTGCCCGCTTTGAGCAAATCAAGCGCTTCACGCTGTTGCCTCGTGCCTTCAGCATGGAAAAGGGCGAGCTGACCAACACGCTCAAGATACGTCGCTCGGTCATCAATCTGCTCTACAAGGACGAGATAGAGGCTATGTATGCCTAAAAACGAAAACCGAAATTTGGTAAATAGCACAAGGGTGTATAATTTTGTACACCCTTTTTTCGTATAACAGAAACAAGTGATAAAGATATGATTACACAAGAACAATTAAAAGAGACAGAAGAACGCAAGTTGGCGTTGAGGAGGTATCTTTGACATCGATTCGAAGAAAATCGAGGTAGAAGAAGAGGAGTTGCGCACCCATGTGCCCGACTTTTGGGAAGACCAGAAGAAGGCCGAAGCGCAGATGAAAAAGGTCAAGGCTCTACACTTTTGGATAGATAGCTACACCGAGATTGAGAAAGCGGTCGAGGAGCTGAAACTGGCCTTCGATTTCGTGAAAGAGGGCATCGTGACCGAAGAGGAGGTCGATGAAATCTATCACCGCACAATGACGCTCATCGAGAATCTCGAGTTGCGCAATATGCTGCGCCGCGAAGAAGATAAGTTGGGAGTCGTGCTGAAAATCAACTCGGGTGCCGGGGGTACCGAGGCGCAAGACTGGGCTTCGATGCTCATGCGTATGTACTTGCGCTGGTGCGAACAGCACAACTACAAGACCGCCATCTCCAATATTCTCGAAGGCGACGAGGCCGGTATCAAGTCGGTAACGATACAGATTGAGGGCGACTATGCCTATGGTTACCTCAAGAGCGAGAACGGTGTACACCGTCTGGTACGGGTATCGCCCTACAACGCACAGGGCAAGCGCATGACATCGTTTGCCTCGGTATTTGTTACCCCGCTGGTCGATGATACGATCGAGATCAACATCAACCCGGCCAACATCTCGTGGGATACCTTCCGCTCGAGTGGCGCCGGTGGACAGAATGTGAACAAAGTGGAGTCGGGTGTGCGGTTGCGCTACCAGTTCAAAGATCCCTATACCGGTGAGGAAGAGGAGATTCTGATCGAGAATACCGAGACTCGCGACCAACCCAAGAACCGCGAGAATGCCATGCGTCAGTTGCGTTCTATCTTGTACGACAAGGAGTTGCAGCATCGTATGGCCGAGCAGGCCAAAATCGAGGCCGGCAAGAAGAAAATCGAGTGGGGGTCGCAGATACGCAGTTATGTATTTGACGACCGCCGGGTGAAAGACCACCGCACCAACTACCAGACTTCGGACGTACAAGGCGTGATGGATGGTAAGATCGATGGCTTTATTAAAGCCTATTTGATGGAGTTCGGCGGTGACGAAAGCAACGTATAAACCGGGATGGAGAAACTTACACTGATAAAAGTGGGCGGTAAGATTGTGGAGGAGCAGGAGGCATTGAGCCGCCTGCTCGCTTCGTTTGCCGCGATACCCGGCCGCAAGGTGCTGGTGCACGGGGGCGGTCGGTCGGCCACGGCCATGGCGTCGCGGTTGGGCATAGAGAGTCGCATGGTGGGTGGTCGTCGCATCACCGACCGGCCGATGCTCGAGGTGGTGACCATGGTCTATGGCGGTCTGGTGAACAAGAATATCGTAGCCGGTCTGCAGGCCTTGGGGGTAAATGCCTTGGGTATGACGGGCGCCGACATGAATATACTTCTGTCGGACAAACGGCCGGTGCAGGATATCGACTACGGTTATGTGGGCGATGTGCGTCGAGTCGATGGCACCGCCCTGTCGGGCCTTATCGAGATGGGAGTTGTGCCCGTGATAGCACCCCTCACGCACGATGGCAAAGGCACGATGCTCAATACCAATGCCGACACGATGGCGGGCGAAACGGCCAAGGCCTTGGCCTCGCGTTATGATGTGTCGCTGGTCTATTGTTTCGAGAAGCGGGGCGTGCTGCGCGACGAGAACGACGATTGCAGCGTGATTGCCGAGATTTCCCGTCCTCGGTTCGAGGAGCTTCGGACTCAAGGGGTGATTCAAGGCGGTATGATACCCAAGCTCGAAAATGCCTTCGACGCCATTCGCCATGGCGTGCGCGAGGTAATCATCACCCGGGCCGATGCCATCGGGCAGAAGGGTGAGGGAACAAGGGTTATAAAATAGGATAGAGATATGAGTGGAAATATTGAGGTTGGAATAGCCTCAAAAGTAATGAACTCTCAAATGTTTGTTCGAGATCAAAATTTGGATATTGCAAAAGGGATTGGTATATTATTAGTAGTATGGGGGCATTGTAGTTTGATTTGGTTTGATGAAATTTATTCATTTCATATGCCTTTGTTTTTCTTTTTATCTGGTTGTGTTCTAAATATAAGTAAACCTTATAAAGATATTGTGAAGAGAAAAGCCAATCAATTATTGATCCCGTATATATTTTTTGTATTCCTAAGTTGTTTATTTTATTGGGGATTATTATTCTTGACACATCGATTTTCAATAGATCAATTACAATCTTTAATAAAAAGCTTATTCCCGTATAAAAATGAAATAATAAATACACCGCTTTGGTTTTTGTTATCTCTATTCTGGATGTCTGTTATTTATGTAGGTATAAGAAAAATAGTTCATCGAGAATGGCTTATTTTTACCATAGTTATGATATTATATCTTGCTATGAAGGAAGTCGGGAGTAGAGGATTTGTATTACCTTTTTTCTTGGGTCGTGGATTAGGAGAAATGATTTATATGCACTTAGGATATTTTTTGTATAAGAGAAAGAACTATATCTTTCAATTATATGAATTGAATATGAGTTATATAGTTTGTTTGTTGTTTCTGAGTGTTATTGTTTTTTGTAGTTTATTTTATTTACAGAAACCAACAATAGATGTATTATATGATTTTATTTTATTATTTATAGCTATTGCGGGTATATCTGTTATATTTATGCAGTCTTTACTCTTTAAGAACTTGGCAAAATATATAGTTGGAGTATTATCTTATTTAGGGTGTAATACATTATATATATTCGCAATACATCTTCCATTGTTAGAGTTCGCTCGCCCTATTGGGAAATATATAGTAGGGGGTAATGGCCTGCTGTATGATGCTGTCGTTTTCTGTTCAGACTTAATTTTATCTATAGCTTTAGCTTGGTTTTTAAAGTATATTAAGAATCTGATTAACAGATGATTATTGAAAAATGCTATCTCAAAATAGAATTTCTGAGATAGTCCCTGTTGCTTTATTTTAATTGAATCTGTGTGAATATGAAAAAGCCTGGGGGGAGAACCCGTTGTCGAGCTCTCGTTTTCCCAGGCTTTTGATAGGGTTATTGTTTGATGAATTTAGCCCTTTCGCAGCCACCATCGGCATATTGGGCTACGGCAATATAGATGCCGCTCTCCAGGTCAAGGTCGAGCGTGGTTGTTCCGCTGGTCGAGAGATCGACGGTAGCCACATTCACACCCTGCATGTTGTAGATGGCCAGTTTACCGGCTCTGTCTTGAGCGTGGCAGAAGGTCAGCTCACCAGCCGTTTTAGCTACGTAGAGACCCTCGAGGATGGTTGCACCGGTGATGCCCGAAACATTCTGGTCTTGAATAACCTGGATGGTTATCGGGTCGGCATAGAGCGTCGAGACGGTCAGTGTTGTCGGGTGAAGAGGATTTGCCCGGAGGGTGCGACTACGGTAACGAGGTCGCCGGGCTGGCCGTACATATATAGAATATTTTGGTCGGTGACGATGTAGCGGTCATCGGCCGATGAGGGTTCGTCGATTGCCAAGGCAGTGCCTACCTTGAGTTTTACCGATTCATCGGAGCGGGTGTAGTCATTCTGCGCCTGTACTCTGAAGAGGTAGTGCTTTTGCGGGTCGAGCCCGGTGAAGGTGTAGCGGTTGTCGGTAACACCTGTGACGGTCACAGGCTCGCCATGCGCGGGAAGAACTCCTCTTGGTGCGTCGGAAGGCTCACCCGAGTAGAGCACAAGGTTCGACAGGGCCAGGTTCGAGAGGCTCTCGATTTTGATATAACCCGAGTCGAGAGGCGTGTTGAAGGTGTGTACAATACGCTCTTTCTGGGTGGGGCTCTTCATCGAGAAGATGGCCTTGGTCCCGGTGAAATCGGCCCGCGAGCAGAGGGTGATGACCAGTCCGTCATAGAAACTGCGGGTGGTTTGGGCTTCGAACTCGAGGGTGAAGGTCCCGTCGCCGCTAAAGTCGAGTTTAGGGGAGACGATGTAGCCGTTGGCCTTGAGGCAGCAACGGCCGCCACACTGACCTATGAGTTGGCCGGTCCAGCCCGGTTGCTGGGTATAGTCGTCGAGTCTCTGCGAAATTTCGGTGGTATCGGGAGCCAGGTAGGTACCCGACTTGAACTGGGCGAATGATTCACCTACGAGCTGGGTGTTCAGGGGGAACTGTTCAGCCAGGGTGAGGGTGTAGGAGTCGGCCTGGTCGAGCGCCTCCCAGGAGGCCGTGAAGTGGTCGCCTTCGATGTCGGTCGCCTCCAGTTGGGTCGGTGCGGACAGGCGGTCGATCATGAAGTGAAAGTGAACGGTATCGTTCGATTCGCCTATCTCGATGACAGGCTTGCCCAGCAGGCCGCCGCTGTACAACTTGGGAGCCGGGTCGCTGTCGTCGGTAAAATAGGTGTTGTAGGTTGGACCGGGGAAGAGGTCGCCCTCGGCACTGGTGAAGTTGCCGTCGGCCGGTACAATCTGTACTCGCTCGTGGCCCACGGTATTGTTGACGGTGTTGTTGTTCCACGCGTCAAGGTCGTAGTCGATATGTACAATCATCAGTCCGTGACCTGCGGTGTAGCGGTCCCAGCCGGTCTGTTGGCGATTTTCGAGAGTGAAAGATTCGTTTTCGTTTTGCGACGAGCGAATGACATAAGCCTGATTCGACTCGTTGAGCGGCGGAAGGGTTACGTGGGCCTGCGGCTCCTGAAGCTCTTGCAGGTCGAGCCAGCCGCAACTGTATCGCTCGAAGGCCGAGTAGCCCACGGGGGTACGGCTGTTGTTGTAACTGCCCATATCCATAAGACTCCAGGTGCCCATACCGAAGGTGTCGCCATACTCGGTATTGTAGAGGTCGGGCAGCCCCAGACAGTGGCTGAATTCGTGGCAGAAGGTGCCGATACCGCTTAATGTCTCGCCCGTCTTGCCACTTAGTTCCGAGGAGCAGGCGAAGGCCGATATTTTCTTGCCGTCAAGGGTGAGGGTTTGGCCGAACTCGTCGAGGGTACCGGCGGCCGGCCAGATGGTGTTGTCGTCGGCTCCGTTCGACTCGGCATATCCGGCGTAGATGACGTAAACCAGGTCCACCGTGCCGTCGTTGTCGAGGTCATAGTCGGCAAAATTGACTCCGCATTTTTCGTGGGCTTCGTTGCAGGCCTCGGCAATCATCGTAGCCAGGTTGAGGTCGGCTCCGTAGAAGTCGTTTTCGCCATAGTATTTCATCTCGTGCGAGAGGGTGACTGGTCCTACCACATTGAAGTGGGGGAAGAATACCCCGTTCGACTGGGCGGTGAAGTAGTCGCGAGCGCTGCCGGTTGCTCCATATTCGGCATATCCCGTTTGGTTCATCTGGGCATCGAAGGCTTCGCGGGTACCTACCGATGAGAATTTCACGTCGGCATATTGGGCCAGGATGATGAGGCCCTGCACTTCGCCGCGACTGGGAAAGTCGAAAGCCCGGGTCTGGGGTGTGCGGCTTTTGGCCCGTCGCTGTTGGGCAGCTTGGCTGAACGAATTGTGCAGACGGAGACTGTCGGTGAAGGCTTTTTCGCGGGGCGTGCGATCCTGCGGGTTACGGGCTATACAGGTACGCGTGCGTGAAGACTCGGGGGTATCGAGGTATCTGAAGAAACCGTCGTCGCCTTTCCTCACCGGAATACGGTCGAGAGTCTGGTAGTAGTGGCTGTGTTCGTCACCCGTGAGTGTGATGGAGAGTATTGTGCCGTCGGGTTGGGTGTAGTTGACTGTGTGAGGATAAGCCGGTATGGCTTTTGTGCTGAATGGAAATATAAAAAACAGCACCCCTAGGATAATACAGGAAATAATTTTTTGCATGAGTGTGATGATTCTATTGCAAATATATTATTTCCTGCGATTGATTATACAAGTAGGGCGCTGTTTTTTTGTAATTTAGTCCAATTCTGTTTTTTTATGCACTATTTTAATTGCTCAGCCAGGTTGTAGATGGCCTCGAATATGGTTTTGTCGGCCTCGGTGAGAGAGCGGCCCCGGCGAGCCATCATCTTCTCGGCAATGGCATAGAACTTGGGCAGTTGCACGTCGGTAAATCCGGCGGTGCCGCCTTCGCTGAACGAAGCGACGAAATTGCGGGGGAATCCGGCACCGTGAATGTTGACACCCACGCCTATCACCGTGGCGGTGTTGAACATGGTGTTGATGCCCGCCTTGGAGTGGTCGCCCATGATGAGTCCGCAGAATTGCAGGTGTGTGCGCAGGAATCGGCGGGTGGGATAGTTCCACAGTTTTATTTCGCTGTAATCGTTCTTGAGGTTCGAGGCTACGGCTCCGGCACCCAGGTTGCACCATTCGCCAATGACGGCATTGCCCAGGAATCCGTCGTGTGCCTTGTTGGAGAAGCCAAACATCACTACGTTGTTCAGCTCGCCACCCACTTTGCAGTAAGGGCCCAGAGTGGTGGCACCATAAATCTTGGCACCCATGTTGACATACGCATGTTCACAGGCGGCAAAGGGGGCTCGTATGCAGCTGCCTTCCATCACCTCGCTGTCGGCCCCCAGGTAGATGGGCCCGTTGGTCACGTTGAAGATGGCGCACTCGGCTTTGGCTCCGGGCTCGAGGAATATCTTGGGGGTGCCGTCGGGGTAGCAGGGGTCGCCGATAACGCGGTTTGACGGGCTGAGGGGTTGGCTGGTGCGCCCGTGGGTGATGAGGCGGAAGTCGGCTTCGAGACATTCGCCGTTGAGCAGGAAGATGTCGTAGAGATGATGAACATAGCGGGGGCTCTGGTCGCAGGCAAGGCTGGTCGTGTAGCGACCTTCGCGAAAGTCGGCCTCGCTGCCGCGGAAGGCGATGAGTGTATCTTGATCGGTGAGAGCCTCGCCGGGCTGGAGCGCGTCGATTTGTCGAACCAGCGACTCGTTGGGGATGAGGTGGCTGGCAATAAACAGGTTGTCGGGGGCAAAAGTTGCCGGGTATTTCGCGGCCATATATTCGGGGGTGAGGTAGGAGTAGGTGCCGGGCAGCAGGCGCTCCCACTTCTCGCGTATGGTGAGGATACCTATGCGTATGTCGGCGATGGGCCGGGTAAACGCCAGGGGCAGCAATTCGAAATGCTGCTGGTCGATGTCGAAGAGAATGATATTTTTCATAATCGTGTATAATTGATTGATAGACCAAAGGTAATGTAAATCTTATGGAAAATCAAAATCTGGGGGTATCTATTCCCCCGATGGCGCCTATTGAACAAATGAAGCGGTGTGGTCGTTTATGGGGAAAAAGAGTATATGGAGAAAAATCGTTTTGTGCAACTGGTTGCCGGTATGCTGTACCGGACCAATCGGGATTCGCTGACTTTGGAGACTCGATACAAGGGGTTGAAAGAGTGGAATTTTTTATTTGAGGTATCGCTGGCGATGATGCTCGAGGAGGAGTATCATGTCGAGGTGACTCCCGAGGATTTTTCGGCCACGGGAACGCTGGGCGAACTGTTTCAACGGGTGTGCGCTCCTGGTTTGAAGTGTGAACATTAATTGCACGCGAGAGAGGAGGCGATAGATTATGAGCGGTTTGTCGGGAATCGTAGGTGAGGTAGAACAGCTGGAACGGGTATTGCGGCACATGGCCGAGGCCCAGAATCATCGAGGTAGGGAGACTCCCGTGGAGTGGGTCTCGTCGTTTGTCGATGCCCGGGTGGGGCTGATGCACAATCGCAGGAGTACGATCGATCCTGTTCGGGTTTCGAGTCAACCTTTTGAAGACCGGGATACGGGGCTGGTGGTGATGCTCGATGGCGAGATTTTCAACTATGGCGAGGTGCGCGACAGGCTTGCCAATTATTATACGTTTTCCTGCGGATGCATGTGCGAGGTAATTGCCAAGGCCTATGACCGTTGGGGCGATGGTTGCTTCGAGCGTTTCGAAGGTTATTTTTCCATTGTGATTTATAATCGATTCTCCGAAGAGTTGCTGTTGTGCCGCGACCGATTCGGCATCAAACCGCTCTATTATGCGACCCATCGGGGTAATCTCTATTTTGCTTCAGAGGTGCGCGCCCTCTTTGCCGCAGGCATCCGCCCGCTGCTGTCGGCCGAGCGGTGGGCCGGGTATCTGGCCTATTCGACCTATGGCAGCCCCTACGAAACATTTTGGGAGGGGGTGCATCAGTTGCCGGCCGGTTTTCTGTTGCGCTACAATGGTTATTCGCTGGTCGAGAAGCGGTGGTATGAGTTTGAGAAGCGGGTCGAAGGCTGGCGAAGCGAGTCGCCCGAGGCAATGGCCGAGGCCTTTGTCGCCCAATTGCACCGTAGTGTGGGGTATAGTCTCATGGGCGAGATGTCGAAGGGGCTCTCGCTCGACGGCGGGTTGGAGTCGGCCCTCTATATCGCGCTGATGAAGGGAGTGGAGTCGCCCCGCTATTTGAAAAGCTACATGCACTACCACGGCAAACTGCATCGTAGCGGTGTGCTGTGGGGTGCCGAGCAACTTTCAGAGACGGCCTTGCCTCTTGAGCAGGTTCCCATTACCCCAACGATGATGCTCAAGGAACTCGATTACCTGGCCCGTTGGCAAGAAGAGCCTATTGATGGGCTGGGAATGGTTGCCGACTCGGCCTTCTTTCGGGTCATGCGCAAGCGAGGTCTGGCCGTGATTAGTGGTGGGTGGGGGCTGGTTCATTTTCTGGGAGGCTCTTGGCTGCCGGGCGATAGTTATTCGTCGTTGGTTCCTTCGGAGGTGCTGTCGGCCGATTTTCGACGACTGGCACAGAAGCCCCGGTATCGGCGTCTGTTCGAGTCGGAGAACGCCCACTTGAAGTTCTGCGATTTGTGCTACGAGCGTATTCCCCATCTGCTGCGGAGTATCGATAAAATGAGTATGTATTACGGGGTGCAGATACGCAACGCCTTCTTGAACCATAATTTGATAGAGATTGCCTTTGCCTTTGCCGAGGGGGTTCCGTCGGGCAAGGCCCGTAAACAGTGGTTTGACCAAAAGGTCGTTGCCCCTGTGCTGCCGGCAAGGGTGAGATTGGCTCCGGACGATGAGGCCGAAGAGCCGTCGTTGCCCGACGAGTTGAAACATTGGGCCGATGAGGTGGTGCTCGACCTGCGATATGGCCGAGTGGCCGAATGGTTCGATCACACCCGCTTGGAACGGGCTTGGCGGCATGGCGACGAAGAGCCCTTTACCCACCCGGCCAAGATGTGGAAGCTACTCTCCCTGTGCCTGCAATTGAAAGCACTCTCTTGATGGGGTTTGAGCCGTTGGTAAGAGACAGAGAATAAACGATTCTCGATGAAAATAAGTAGAACTCTGTAATACTTTTTCCCTTGGTTTTCACTACCTTTGCAGGCACAAAAAACAAACAGGATGAATTTTATAGAGCAAAAGTTAAAAGGAGCCTTTGTTATTGAGCCGCAAGTGTTTGGCGACAGTCGGGGCTATTTTATGGAGAGCTACAAAAAAGAGTTGTTCGATAAGTATGTAGGGCCGGTCGATTTTATTCAAGACAACGAGTCACGGTCGAGTTTTGGCGTGTTGCGCGGTCTTCACTTCCAAAAGGGGGAGTACTCACAAGCCAAGCTGGTGCGTGTGACCCAAGGCCGTGTGTATGATGTAATTGTCGATTTGCGTCGCTCCTCACCCACGTTTGGTCAGTATATAGGAGTAGAGTTGTCGGACGAGAACAAACGTCAGCTCTTCGTGCCGCGCGGTTTTGCCCATGGCTTTGCCGTGTTGAGCGAGACCGCCCAGTTCTGCTACAAGGTCGATAACGTGTATGCCCCGCAACACGAGGCCACGCTCATGTACAACGATCCGCAGGTAGGTGTCGAGTGGCCGATAAAGCCCGAGGAGATGCTGCTTTCGCCCAAAGATATGAAAGGCCTCGGCTTCGACGAAATCGAGACCTTTGAGTAAAAAGGGAGAGAAGATAAATCGCAATGGTCAAAAGCCCGTGACATAAAGATAAAAAGGCGAAAAATAATTCCAATTCGTTTGGTTTTTAATGATTTAGTAATTATCTTTGCACCACTTTTGATGCCTTAAAAGGTCAATGCCTTTATATAATCGACTGATTATGTGAAAGTAATGGCCGGTTTTGGTGTCTTGGACAGAGAGAATAAGAAGGAAAATTATAAGTAAAAAGATTTATTAAAAAAAGTTCTAAGAAATGCCTACGATTCAACAATTAGTAAGAAAAGGACGGGTTGTATTGGAAGACAAGAGTAAATCTCCCGCATTGGATTCATGTCCCCAAAGACGTGGTGTATGCGTGAGAGTTTACACGACGACTCCTAAGAAACCTAACTCTGCCATGCGTAAAGTTGCTCGTGTACGTTTAACCAACGGAAAAGAGGTGAACTCTTACATCCCCGGTGAAGGTCACAACCTGCAAGAGCACTCGATCGTGCTTGTACGTGGCGGTCGTGTGAAAGACCTCCCTGGTGTACGTTATCACATTGTACGTGGTACGTTGGATACTGCCGGTGTAGGTGGCCGCACACAACGTCGCTCGAAATATGGCGCCAAGAGACCTAAAGCAGGAGCTGCACCTGCCGCAAAAGGTAAGAAATAATCGACACCTTTTATAAAAAGCCAGCACAGAGAATTAAAAAGAATTAGTGTCAAACACTGGTTCGCGTTTATTGGATAGGCTGATTGGGTTGAGTAAATGAAATCGGCGGATTTCGTTGAAGATGTAAAGAACAGCAACCAAAAACAAGAACGACAATTTATTGTAAAAAATGAGAAAAGCAAAACCAAAGAAACGGGTCGTATTACCCGATCCCGTGTTCAATGATGTAAGGGTTTCGAAATTTGTAAACCACTTGATGTATGATGGCAAGAAAAGTATTGCCTACTCTATTTTCTACAGTGCACTGGAGATTGCGAAATCGAAATTGCCCAACGAGGAGAAATCGGCCCTCGAGATCTGGAAGAAAGCCCTGGAAAATATTACACCTCAAGTAGAGGTTAAGTCTCGCCGTGTGGGTGGTGCTACTTTCCAAGTACCTACGGAAATCCGCCCCGATCGTAAGGAATCTATTTCAATGAAAAATCTTATTATCTATTCTCGTAAGAGAGGTGGCAAAACGATGGCCGACAAATTGGCTGCCGAGATTGTCGATGCTTTCAACGAGCAGGGTGGTGCATTCAAACGTAAAGAAGATATGCACAAGATGGCCGAAGCCAACCGTGCATTCGCTCATTTTAGATTTTAATTGAATAAAATAAGGAATAAAGAAAATGGCAAAATCTGACGCTCATTTGAAATATACCAGAAACATTGGTATTATGGCACACATCGATGCCGGTAAGACAACGACTTCGGAACGTATTCTGTACTACACCGGGTTGACTCACAAAATCGGCGAGGTACACGACGGTGCCGCTACCATGGACTGGATGGAACAGGAGCAAGAGCGCGGTATCACGATTACGTCGGCCGCTACAACCGCTTTCTGGAATTACAAAGGCGAAAAATATAAAATCAACCTGATCGATACTCCGGGGCACGTTGACTTTACGGTAGAGGTAGAGCGCTCGTTGCGTGTACTCGATGGTGCTGTGGCTACATTCTGTGCAGTAGGTGGTGTTGAGCCCCAATCTGAAACAGTATGGCGCCAGGCCGACAAATACAATGTACCCCGTATCGGTTATGTAAACAAAATGGACCGCTCGGGTGCCAACTTCTTTGAAGTGGTTCGTCAGTTGAAAGACGTGCTGGGCGCAAATCCTTGCCCCATCCAAGTACCTATCGGTGCTGAGGAGACCTTCAAAGGCGTAGTTGACCTCATTCGTATGAAAGCTATCTACTGGCACGACGAAACAATGGGTGCCGACTATAACATGGAGGAGATCCCCGACAATATGAAAGCCGAGTGCGACGAGTGGAGAGACAAAATGCTCGAGAAGATTGCCGAGTGCGACGACGAGCTGATGGAAAAATACTTCGCCGATCCCTCGACGATTACCGAAGAAGAGATCGTTCGCGCCATCCGCAAAGGTACCCTGGCCATGCAAATCGTTCCTATGATTTGTGGTTCTTCGTTCAAGAACAAAGGTGTACAACCGCTGCTCGATGCCGTGTGCGCATTCTTGCCCAGCCCCGTTGATACGCCGGCTGTAGTAGGTCACGACATGAACGACCCCGAGAAAGAAGTGGTACGTCACCCCTCCTTCTCAGAGCCCATGTGTGCCCTGGCCTTCAAGATTGCAACCGACCCCTATGTAGGCCGTCTCTGCTTCTTCCGTGTATATTCGGGCGAAATCGTAGCCGGTTCTTACGTGCTCAACTCCCGTTCGGGTAAGAAAGAGCGTGTATCGCGTCTGTTCCAGATGCACTCCAACAAACAAAATCCCAAAGAGTCGATCGACTGTGGCGATATAGGTGCTGGCGTAGGATTCAAAGATATCCGCACCGGTGATACCTTGTGTGCCGAAGACGCTCCCATCGTACTCGAGGCTATGGACTTCCCCGCACCTGTGATCGGTATCGCCGTAGAGCCCAAGACTCAGAAAGACCTCGACAAGCTGGGTATCGGTCTGCAGAAACTGGCCGAAGAGGATCCTACCTTCACCGTAGCTACTAACGAAGAGACCGGACAAACCGTTATCAGCGGTATGGGTGAGCTCCACCTGGAAATCATCATCGACCGTCTGAAACGTGAGTTCAAGGTAGAATGTAACCAAGGTCGTCCCCAAGTTACCTACAAAGAGGCTATCACCAAACCGGTTGAGCTCCGCGAGGTATTCAAGAAACAGACGGGTGGTCGTGGTAAGTTCGCCGATATCATCGTGCGTGTAGAACCCTCGACCCGCGAAGAGGCCGGTCTGGAATTCGTCGATGAAGTAAAAGGTGGTAACATTCCTAAAGAGTTTATCCCCTCGATCCAGAAAGGTTTCACTACCGCAATGAAGAACGGTGTATTGGCCGGCTTCCCGGTTGACAGCCTCAAGGTTACCGTACTCGATGGTTCGTTCCACCCCGTTGACTCTGACCAGTTGTCGTTCGAACTCTGTGCCATCCAAGCCTTCAAGAAAGCTTGCGAGAAAGCAGGTCCCGTATTGCTGGAGCCCATCATGAAGATCGAGGTAGTAACCCCCGAAGAGAGCATGGGTGATGTAATCTCCGACTTGAACAAACGTCGTGGCCAAATCGAAGGTATGGAGTCGAGCCGCTCGGGCGCCCGCATTGTGAAAGCAACGGCACCTCTGGCCGAAATGTTCGGTTATGTAACTGCCCTGCGTACCATCACATCGGGTCGTGCCACCTCGACGATGTCGTTCTCGCACTATGCCGAGGTAAGCCCGTCGATTGCCAAGAATGTGTTGACCGAAGTAAACGGTAGAGTAGATTTATTGTAATTAAACCATCAAATATCAATATGAGCCAAAAAATCAGAATTAAATTGAAGTCTTACGACCACAACTTGGTTGACAAGTCGGCCGAGAAAATCGTAAAGACGGTGAAAGCTACGGGCGCAGTAGTGAGCGGTCCTATTCCTCTGCCTACTCACAAACGTATCTTCACGGTAAACCGCTCGACTTTCGTAAACAAAAAATCGAGAGAGCAATTCGAGTTGTCTTCGTTCAAGCGTCTCATCGACATTTACAGCTCAACGGCTAAGACGGTAGATGCCTTGATGAAATTGGAATTGCCCAGCGGCGTAGATGTAGAAATTAAAGTGTGATTCAACAAAAATTAAGTAGAAATGCCAGGATTATTAGGAAAAAAAATCGGAATGACATCCGTTTTCAGTGCCGAGGGTAAAAACGTACCATGCACTGTTATCGAAGTTGGTCCTTGTGTGGTTACGCAAATCAAAACCGTTGAAAAAGATGGTTACGAGGCTGTACAGGTAGGCTTTATCGACAAGAAAGATAAACACACCACGAAGCCCGAAGCCGGACATTTCAAGAAAGCAGGCGTAACGCCCAAGAGACACTTGGCCGAGTTCAAATTCGATACCGAATACAAATTGGGCGACACCATCGCCGTCGATTTGTTTGAAGGTGCGGATTACGTAGATGTAATCGGCGTATCAAAAGGTAAAGGTTTCCAAGGTGTAGTTAAGCGTCATGGTTTCGGCGGTGTAGGCCAGACCACTCACGGTCAGCACAACCGCTTGCGTGCCCCCGGTTCTATCGGTGCATGTTCATATCCTGCCCGCGTATTCAAGGGCACACGTATGGCCGGCCAGATGGGTAACAGCCGTGTAACCGTGCAAAACCTTCAAGTGTTAAAAGTAATACCCGAACACAATCTTTTGCTCATCAAAGGATCGGTGCCCGGAAGTAAAGGTTCAATCGTAATAATTGAGAAATAATGGAACTGAGCGTATATAACATTAAAGGTGAGGACACCGGTAAGAAGGTTGTTTTAGCCGATTCTGTATTTGGAATCGAGCCCAATGACCACGCCGTATATCTCGATGTGAAACAATACTTGGCAAACTTGCGTCAAGGTACTCACAAATCCAAAGAAAGAAGCGAAGTATCGGGTAGTACCCGCAAACTGAAAAGACAAAAAGGAACGGGCGGCGCTCGTAGCGGTGATATCAATTCGCCGGTAATGATCGGTGGTGGCCGTGTATTCGGTCCCAAACCCCGCGACTACCGTTTCAAACTGAACAAGAAAGTGAAAGAACTCGCCCGCAAATCGGCATTGACTTACAAGGCTCAGGACAATGCCATCGTGGTCGTAGAAGACTTCTCTTTCGAGGCCCCCAAAACCAAGGAATTCGTAAACTTGCTGAAAAATTTGCAAGTTGCTGATAAAAAGTCACTTTTGGTTTTACCGGAACAAAATAAAAACGTATATTTGTCGGCCCGTAATCTTACGGGAACAAATGTGATAACAGTATCGGAACTCAATACCTACAAAGTGTTGAACAACAACGCCTTGGTTTTGACAGAGGGAACGGTAGCTGCTATCAATAACTTTTGATGTAAGGAGGCTTGAAATATGGGAATAATAATTAAACCTATCGTAACAGAGAAAATGACGGCCATGGGCGAGAAATACAATCGCTATGGTTTCCGCGTGGACCCGAAGGCCGATAAGGCGCAAATCAAGAAAGCCGTAGAAGAGATGTACAACGTAACGGTCGTATCGGTAAACACGATGAACTATCGTGGCAAAAACAAAAGCCGCTACACCAAGACCGGTCTCATCTCGGGTATGACGGCCGCTTATAAGAAAGCCTTGGTTACATTGAAAGAAGGAGAAACTATTGATTTTTATAGCAATATCTAATTAAACAATGGCAGTAAGAAAATTAAAGCCCACAACACCGGGGCAAAGACACAAAGTTATTGGTGCATTTGATACAATCACTGCTAGCGCGCCAGAAAAATCTCTTGTAAGAGGTGTCAGAAAATCGGGTGGTCGTAACAATGAAGGGCATTTGACGATGCGCTACATTGGCGGCGGTCACAAGAGAAAATACAGATTGATCGACTTCAAGAGAAACAAAGACGGTGTACCCGCTACTGTAAAGACGATCGAATACGACCCGAACCGTTCGGCCCGTATCGCTCTGTTGTTCTATGCAGACGGTGAAAAACGTTACATTATTGCACCCAACGGCTTGGAAGTTGGAGCAACCTTGATGTCTGGCGAAAATGCAGCTCCTGAGGTAGGAAATGCATTGCCTCTGAAAAACATACCTATCGGTACTGTTATTCACAACATCGAGTTGCGTCCGGGTCAAGGCGCCTTCTTGGTACGCTCGGCCGGAACGTTTGCTCAGTTGACTTCGAGAGAAGGCGATTATGCAATTATCAAATTACCTTCTGGAGAAACCAGAAAAATCCTCGCAACCTGTAAAGCCACGATCGGCAGCGTAGGAAACTCGGATCACGCCCTCGAACGCTCGGGTAAAGCCGGACGCTCGCGCTGGTTGGGCCGTCGTCCTCGCAACCGTGGTGTTGTGATGAACCCTGTAGATCACCCGATGGGTGGTGGTGAAGGACGTGCATCAGGTGGACACCCCAGATCGAGAAAAGGCTTGTATGCAAAAGGTTTGAAGACCAGAGCTCCGAAGAAACACTCTTCGAAGTATATTATTGAAAGAAGGAAAAAGTAATCTGATAAATTGACAACAACATGAGTCGTTCATTAAAAAAAGGCCCATATATCAGTGTGAAGCTGGACAAAAAAGTAGCCGCGATGGAGGCATCTGGCAAGAAGTCGGTGATCAAAACCTGGTCGCGCGCATCTATGATTTCGCCTGAATTCGTAGGGCATACTTTTGCAGTACACAATGGTAATAAATTTATTCCCGTATATGTTACCGAAAACATGGTAGGCCACAAGCTCGGCGAGTTTGCTCCTACGCGTACATTCCGCGGCCATGCAGGTAACAAGAAAAAATAAGGCCTGAGGGAATGCGAGTTTTAATACAATTAAAGAATTGAAAAATGGGTGCAAGAAAAAGAGAATCAGCCAATAGAAGGAAGGAAGCTCTGAAAACTCAATATTTCGCCAAGTTGAACAACGTTCCCACCTCACCCCGTAAGATGCGCTTGGCCGCAGACATGGTAAGAGGCATGGAAGTATTCAAAGCCCTGGGCGTATTGAAGTTCTCGAACAAAGAAGCTTCGCAAAGACTGGAAAAACTGTTGCGTTCGGCCATTGCCAACTGGGAGCAAAAGAACGAGCGCAAGGCCGAAAGCGGAGAATTGTACATCTCGACAATCTATGTAGATTGCGCTGCGATGTTGAAACGTCTTCGTCCGGCTCCGCAAGGAAGAGGTTACCGTATTCGTAAACGCTCGAATCACGTAACACTGTTTGTTGATACAATAAATAAAAACGATAACAAAAACTAATTGCTGGATGGGACAGAAAGTAAATCCGATAAGTAACCGTTTGGGAATCATCAGAGGTTGGGATTCCAATTGGTATGGCGGTAAAAACTATGGTGACAGGTTGTTGGAAGACAGCAAGATCCGGAAGTATTTGAATGCCCGTCTTGCAAAAGCCAGCGTTTCGCGCATAGTTATAGAACGTACGTTGAAGTTGATAACCATTACCGTGTGCACGGCTCGTCCGGGCCTGATCATCGGTAAAGGCGGTCAAGAGGTTGACAAGCTCAAGGAAGAGTTGAAGAAAATTACCGACAAGGACGTACAAATCAATATCTACGAGGTAAAACGCCCCGAACTTGACGCCGAAATCGTGGCCAGCAACATCGCTCGCCAAATCGAAGGCAAAATCGCCTACCGTCGCGCCGTAAAAATGGCCATCGCCTCGACGATGCGCATGGGTGCCGAAGGTATCAAAGTACAAGTATCGGGCCGTTTGAACGGCGCCGAAATGGCTCGTTCCGAAATGTACAAAGAGGGCAGAACCCCCCTGCATACATTGCGTGCCGATATTGACTATGCCTTGGTAGAAGCTCTTACGAAAGTAGGAATCATCGGTATCAAGGTTTGGATCTGCCGTGGCGAAATCTACGGAAAGAAAGACCTGGCTCCTGCCTACACCAACAACGCCAAAGAAGGCCGTGGTAACGGAGGACCGAAAAAGGGCTTCAGAAAACCCAAAACTAACCGCTAAACGAAAATTGAACTATGTTACAACCGAAAAAAACTAAATTCAGAAGACAGCAAAAAGGTCGCCAAAAGGGCAATGCCCAACGAGGCAACCAGCTGGCTTTCGGCTCTTTCGGCATTAAGTCGTTAGATACGAAATGGATTACAGGTCGTCAAATCGAGGCCGCTCGTGTTGCTGTAACACGTTATATGCAACGTCAGGGTCAGATTTGGATCCGTATATTTCCCGATAAACCTATTACTAAGAAACCGGCCGATGTACGTATGGGTAAAGGTAAAGGTAATCCCGAAGGATTCGTATTCCCCATCACACCGGGTCGTGTTATTATCGAGGTAGAAGGTGTACCCTATGAGATCGCCAAGGAAGCCCTGCGCCTGGGAGCACAGAAACTTCCCATTACTACTAAGTTCGTTGTACGTCGTGACTACGACGCCAGTCAAAATGTGTAAGTTATGAAAAAAGCAGAAGTAAAAGAATTAGGCTCCAAAGAGTTGCAAGAGAGATTGGACGCAGCCGTAGCTGCCCTCAACCAAATGGAGATCAATCACAGCATCTCGCCGTTGGACAGTCCTGCTAAAATAACTCACGAACGCAGGATGATTGCGCGCATGAAAACCGAGTTGCGCAAACGTGAACTTAATAAAAAATAATCAGCCACATATCTAAGATGGAAAGTAGAAATTTAAGAAAAGAGAGAGTCGGCGTGGTTTCCAGCAACAAAATGGAGAAGACCATCACGGTAACCGTGAAATGGAAAGAGAAACACCCGATCTATGGTAAATTCGTGAACAAGACGAAGAAATACCATGCTCATGACGAGAAGAACGAATGCAACATCGGTGATACCGTGCGGCTGATGGAAACTCGTCCTTTGAGCAAAACAAAGAGATGGAGAGTAGTAGAAATCATCGAAAGAGCTAAGTAATTATGATACAACAAGAATCAAGACTTACAGTAGCTGATAACAGCGGAGCTAAGGAAGCTCTTTGTATTCGCGTGTTGGGCGGTACCGGTCGCCGTTATGCATCGGTAGGCGATGTAATCGTCGTAGCGATCAAAAGCGCTATCCCCTCGAGCGATGTGAAAAAAGGCGCCGTATCGAAAGCCATTATCGTGCGCACGAAAAAAGAAATCCGTCGTCAGGACGGTTCCTACATTCGCTTCGACGACAATGCCTGTGTATTGTTGAACAATGCGGGTGAGTTGCGCGGTAGCCGTATCTTCGGCCCGGTAGCCAGAGAGTTGCGTGCCGTAAACATGAAAATCGTGTCGTTGGCACCCGAAGTACTTTAATCGAATAAAGTGAAAGATTAAATGAGCAAGTTACATATCAAAAAGGGAGATACAGTCTATGTAAACGCCGGCGAAGACAAAGGCAAGACCGGTCGTGTGCTGAGCGTGTTGGTAAAAGAGCAACGCGCCCTCGTAGAAGGTATCAACATGGTATCCAAGAGTACCAAACCCAATGCCAAAAACCCCCAGGGAGGTATAGTGAAGAAAGAAGCTCCTATTCATATTTCCAACTTGAATCTTCTCGATCCGAAAACCGGGAAACCTACCCGCATCGGCCGGAAGAAAAATGAAGCAGGCGTTTCAATACGTTATTCCAAAAAATCAGGAGAGGAGATTAAGTAATGAACAACACCGCAAATCTGAAGAAAGAATATCTTGAAAAAATCGTGCCCGCCCTGCAAAAAGAGTTCAACTACTCGTCGATCATGCAGGTGCCCGTTTTGAAAAAGATCGTCATCAACCAAGGTCTTGGAGAAGCAACGGCCGACAAGAAAATCATCGAAACCGCCATCAACGAGTTGACGGCCATCACCGGTCAGAAAGCAGTGGCAACCCTCTCGCGCAAAGATATCTCGAATTTCAAGCTGCGTAAGAAAATGCCCATCGGTGTAATGGTAACCCTCCGTCACGAGCGCATGTACGAGTTCCTGGAGCGTCTGGTACGCGTATCTCTTCCCCGTATCCGCGACTTCAAAGGTATCGAAAGCAAACTCGATGGACGAGGCAACTACACCCTCGGAATTCAGGAACAAATCATTTTCCCTGAAATAAATATCGATAGTATTACCAAAATTATGGGAATGAATATTACCTTTGTAACCTCAGCCAAAACCGACGAGGAAGGGTATGCTCTTCTCAAAGCATTTGGCTTACCTTTTAAAAACGCAAAAAAAGACTAAGATATGGCAAAAGAATCGATGAAAGCTCGTGAAGTGAAGAGAGCCAAACTGGTTGCCAAATATGCCGAAAAGAAAAAACAACTCAAGGCAGAAGGCAATTACGAAGCCCTTCAACTGTTGCCGAAAAACGCCTCGCGTGTACGTTTACACAACCGTTGCAAAATCACCGGTCGTCCCAAAGGATACATCCGTCAGTTTGGGATTTCTCGTATTCAGTTCCGCGAAATGGCTTCGGCAGGACTTATCCCGGGCGTAAAGAAAGCAAGCTGGTAATTATTTTTAGTGTTAAATATTGTCCGGAGACTCCGGATCAATTTAAACAAATTTTTATATGACAGATCCAATAGCAGATTATCTGACAAGATTGAGAAACGCCATCAAAGCTCACCACAGAGTTGTTGAAGTGCCTTCCTCGAGATTGAAAAAAGAAATCACGAAAATCCTTTTTGAAAAAGGCTACATTCTCAATTACAAGTTTGTAGAAGACGGTCCCCGAGGCACCATCAAGATTGCCTTGAAGTACGACCCCGTAAACAAAGTGAGCGCAATCCAAAAGCTGATCCGTATATCGAGCCCGGGTTTGCGCCGTTATACCGGCTATAAAGACATGCCGCGTGTATTGAATGGTTTGGGTATTGCAATTCTCTCCACCTCGAAAGGCGTGATGACCAACAAAGAGGCCAGCGACCTGAAGATTGGCGGTGAGGTATTATGTTACATTTACTAATTAAAAGGAGGTATATATTATGTCAAGAATAGGAAAATTGCCCATAGTAGTACCCGCCGGAGTTACCGTTACTATCTCCGGAAATGAGGTAAAGGTAAAAGGACCCAAAGGGGAGCTGTCACAGACCGTATCGCCCGAAATTAAAGTTGAAATGGTTGACGGGGCAATTCATGTGACCCGGCCTAATGATGAGAAACAGACACGTGCCCTTCACGGTCTCTACCGTGCCTTGATCCACAACATGGTGGTAGGTGTTTCGGAGGGTTACAAGAAAGAGATGGAACTGGTGGGCGTAGGTTATCGTGCCCAAAGCCAAGGCCAGGTACTCGAGCTTTCGCTCGGCTACTCACACGCCATCTTCTTGAGACTTCCTGCCGAAATCAAGGTAGAAGCCAAATCGGAGAGAAACAAAAACCCGTTGATTATTCTCGAATCGTGCGACAAGCAACTGATTGGCCAGGTATGCGCCAAAATCCGTTCGCTGCGCAAGCCCGAGCCTTACAAGGGTAAAGGTATCAAGTTCGTTGGTGAGGTAATCCGCAGAAAATCGGGTAAATCGGCAGGTGCCAAATAATCATTAAACAGGTATTATCATGACAACGAAGATAGAAAGAAGACTCAAAATCAAAACCCGCATACGCGGCAAAGTTTCCGGTACGGCCGAGCGTCCCCGTATGACGGTGTTTAGAAGCAATAAGCAAATATATGTGCAATTGGTCGATGACCTCACCGGCAGAACTCTTGCCGCCGCCTCCTCCAGAGGAATGGAAGCCGCTCCCAAAAAAGAGATGGCAGCCAAAGTAGGTGAAGCAATCGCCAAGAAAGCACAGGAAGCCGGAATTACCACGGTTGTATTTGACCGCAACGGTTACCTGTATCATGGGAGAGTAAAAGAATTAGCTGATGCTGCCCGCAATGGTGGCCTTAAATTTTAATCGTCATGACAGGAAAAATAAATAGAGTAAAATCAACAAACGACATCGAGTTGAAAGACCGTCTGGTTGCCATCAACCGTGTAACGAAAGTAACCAAAGGTGGTCGTACGTTCAGCTTTTCGGCAATTGTTGTAGTAGGCAACGAAGCCGGTATCGTAGGCTGGGGCCTGGGAAAAGCGAGCGAAGTAACCACCGCTATCGCCAAAGGCGTGGAAGCCGCCAAGAAGAACCTGGTAAAAGTACCGGTGCTTAAAGGCACAATTCCCCACGATCAGTTGGCCAAATTCGGCGGTGCCCTCGTGTATATCAAACCTGCTTCTCCGGGTACCGGAGTAAAGGCCGGTGGTGCCATGCGTGCCGTTCTCGAGAGCGTAGGTATCACCGACGTGCTCGCCAAATCGAAAGGTTCGTCCAACCCCCACAACCTGGTGAAAGCCACGATTGCTGCTTTGTGCGAACTGAGAGATGCGGCTACCGTCGCCAAAAACAGAGGCATCTCTGTAGAAAAAGTCTTTAAAGGTTAATACGGAGGACAAGCAATGGAAAAGATAAAAATCAAACAAGTAAAGAGCCGCATCAATTGCCCTGCTGTACAAAAGAAGACACTTGATGCACTGGGCCTGAGAAAACTCAACCATGTCGTAGAACACGACGCTACCCCCCAAATCCTGGGCATGGTAGAGAAGGTAAAACACCTGGTGAAAGTAGTTGAGTAATTTTATCCATCGATTAAAAAAAGTAACAAATATGGACTTGAGTAATTTAAAACCCGCCGAAGGGTCAACCAAAACAAGAAAGAGAATCGGTCGCGGACCGGGTTCGGGTTTGGGTGGAACTTCTACCAGAGGTCATAAAGGAGCAAAGTCGCGTTCGGGTTACAAACGCAAAATCGGTTTCGAGGGTGGTCAGATGCCTCTCCAACGCCGTGTTCCTAAATTTGGCTTCAAGAATATCAACCGTGTAGAGTACAAAGGCATCAACCTCGAGGCTTTGCAAGCTCTGGCCGATAGCCAGAAATTGGAGAAAATCGACATTGAAACACTTGTGGCTGCCGGGTATATCTCTTCAAATCAGTTAGTGAAAATTCTTGGTAAAGGTGCTCTTACGGCCAAATTGGAGGTATCTGCTCACGCATTCTCCAAAACTGCCGAAGCTGCCATCGTTGCCGCAGGTGGAACAGTAGTCAAACTCTAATACAATGAGAGCAATAGAAACTATAAAAAACATTTGGAAAATCGAAGACCTCCGCAAGCGTATCATCACCACCATTCTGTTGGTGCTGGTATATCGCGTGGGGTCATACGTCGTGCTTCCGGGTATCGATCCTGCCAATCTGGACGCCTTGCGCAACCAGACGAGCAAGGGTCTGATGCAGTTGCTCGATATGTTTTCGGGAGGTGCATTCTCCAACGCCTCGATTTTTGCATTGGGAATCATGCCTTATATCACCGCCTCGATTGTGATACAATTGTTGGGTATGGTGATGCCCTCGTTCCAGAAGCTGCAACGCGAAGGCGAGAGCGGTCGTACGAAACTTAACCAATACACCCGCTATTTGACCGTTATCATTCTGCTCATGCAAGGTCCTGCCTACCTGGTGAACCTGCGCGTGCAAATGGGGCCAGTATTTCCTTCCGGTTGGTTGTTTATAGTTTCTTCTACAATCGTGCTTGCTGCCGGCAGTATGTTTATCATGTGGCTGGGCGAACGTATCACCGACAAAGGTATCGGTAACGGTATCTCGTTTATCATCCTGGTCGGTATCATCGCTCGTTTGCCGCTGGCTTTCGCCGCCGAGTTTACCAGCCGTCTGGCTTCGAAACAAGGTGGTTTGGTGATGTTCCTGATCGAGATTGTCTTCCTGCTGGCCGTTATCGCCGCAGCAATTCTGCTCGTACAAGGCACCCGGAAAGTCCCCGTACAATATGCCAAGCGTATTGTAGGTAACAAACAGTATGGCGGCGCTCGCCAGTATATCCCCTTGAAGGTAAACACGGCCGGTGTAATGCCTATCATCTTTGCACAGGCCATCATGTTTATCCCCATCACCATTGCCGGGTTCAGCGTTACCAACGCAAGCTCGTTCTGGCAATCGTTCATGTCGATGACGGGATTCTGGTACAACTTTGTGTTCGCATTCCTTATCATAGTATTTACCTACTTCTATACGGCAATCACCGTGCAACCCACGCAAATGGCCGAGGATATGAAACGCAACAACGGTTTTATCCCCGGTGTGAAACCCGGTAAGAAGACGGCCGACTATCTCGACTCGATCATGTCGAGAATCACCTTGCCCGGATCTATTTTCCTGGCTATCGTGGCCATCCTGCCGGCCTTTGCCCAGATTTGCGGTGTAAGCGCCGAGTTCGCTCAGTTCTTTGGCGGAACCTCGCTGCTCATCTTGGTAGGTGTAGTACTGGATACTTTGCAACAGATTGAAAGCCATTTAATGATGCGTCACTACGACGGTCTGATGAAATCGGGCAGAATAAAAGGTCGTAGCGGGGCTTATTAAAACAAGGAGTATAGATAATGATTTATCTTAAAACAGACGAAGAGATAGAGTTGATGCGGGAGAGTAATCTCTTGGTGGGCATGACGCTGGGCGAAATGGCCAAGTGGGTAGCTCCGGGGATTACCACCCTCAAACTCGACAAGATAGCCGAAGAGTTTATCCGGGACCACGGGGCCGAACCCGGTTTCCTGGGATATGCCGGCTATCCCAACTCTCTTTGCATCTCGGTCAACGAGGTGATTGTACACGGCATTCCCAACAGCTATGCCCTGCGCGAAGGCGATATCGTATCGATCGACTGCGGTGTAGTGAAAAACGGCTTCAATGGCGATTCGGCCTATACCTTCTGTGTAGGAGAGGTCGCTCCCGAAGTGAAACAGCTGCTCAAGACCACCAAAGAGTCGCTCTATCTGGGCATTGAACATGCTGTCGAAGGGAAACGCATAGGCGATATTGGCCATGCCATTCAAACCTATTGCGAGGCTCGTGGTTATTCTGTAGTACGGGAATTGTGCGGACACGGCGTAGGGAAGAACCTTCACGAAGAGCCCAATGTCCCCAATTATGGCCGCCCGGGAACGGGTCCGCTGCTGAAAAACGGGATGTGTATTGCCATCGAGCCCATGATCAACCTGGGCGCACGCAATATCGTCATCGAGCGCGACGGATGGACCACCCGCACGAGAGATCGTAAACCGTCTGCGCACTTCGAGCACACGGTTGCCATTAAGGGAGGGAAAGCCGATATACTTTCCTCATTTGAGTACATAGAGCAAGTTTTAGGAGACAAATCAATTTAACTATAATTTATGGCGAAGCAAGCTGCAATAGAACAAGATGGTGTAATCGTGGAGGCATTGTCGAATGCCATGTTCCGCGTAGAGTTGGAAAACGGGCATGAGATAACCGCCCATATTTCGGGAAAGATGCGTATGCATTTCATCAAGATCCTTCCCGGCGATAAAGTGCGCATCGAAATGTCACCCTACGATTTGACCAAAGGAAGAATTGCTTTTAGATATAAATAAAAAACGACAATATGAAAGTAAGAGCATCATTGAAAAAACGTACGCCCGATAGCAAGATCGTGAGAAGACACGGCCGTTTGTACGTAATTAACAAGAAAAATCCTAAGTATAAACAACGTCAAGGATAATTTTATTATTAATTTTGCAAATTAAAAGATTCTAATATATGGCAATAAGAATTGTTGGTGTAGACCTGCCGCAAAATAAAAGAGGAGAAATCGCCTTGACCTATATCTATGGTATCGGTCGTAGCGCGGCTAATTCCATTTTGAGTAAAGCCGGCATTGACAAAGACATCAAAGTGAAAGATTGGACCGACGACCAGTCGGCAAAAGTACGTGAAATCATCAGTACCGAGTATAAGGTGGAGGGTGACCTTCGTACCGAAATACAGCTGAACATCAAACGTCTTATGGATATCGGTTGCTACCGTGGTATCCGTCACCGTATCGGTTTGCCTGTGAGAGGCCAGAGCACCAAGAACAACGCTCGTACACGTAAAGGTAAAAAGAAAACCGTTGCAAATAAGAAAAAAGCTACTAAATAATAAGTAAGTATGGCAAAAAAAACAGTCGCAGCAAAGAAGAGGATTGTAAAGGTTGATGCCGTTGGCCAGGCCCATATCCATTCTTCGTTCAACAACATCATTGTAACGCTTGCCAACAGCGAGGGTCAGGTGATCTCGTGGTCGTCGGCAGGTAAAATGGGCTTCAGAGGCTCTAAGAAAAATACTCCTTATGCCGCTCAAATGGCCGCACAAGATTGTGCAAAAGTGGCTTATGACCTGGGCTTGAGGAAAGTTAAAGCCTATGTAAAAGGCCCCGGAAACGGCCGTGAATCGGCTGTGAGAACTATTCATGGTGCCGGTATCGAGGTAACCGAGATTATCGACGTAACTCCGCTGCCGCACAATGGTTGTCGTCCTCCTAAGAGAAGAAGAGTTTAAATTTTCTTTATTTGTAAACAGAGAATCCCGAACAGTGAATAAGATTGCATATTAATCCTCTCTGCAATCGCGGCTGCACTCTTCTCGGTTCGCAATATTAATTATTAAAAAACTTTAGAAATGGCAAGATATACCGGACCTAGAACCAAAATCGCTCGTAAATTTGGCGAAGCTATTTTTGGCCCCGATAAAGTTCTTACGAAGAAGAACTATCCCCCGGGACAACACGGCATCAACAAGAGAAGAAAAACTTCCGAGTATGGCGTTCAGCTTCGTGAAAAGCAAAAAGCCAAATACACTTACGGTGTATTGGAAAGACAATTTAGAAACCTGTTTGAGAAAGCTTCGCGCACCAAAGGTGTGAAAGGTGAAGTGCTCCTTCAACTGCTCGAAGCCCGTCTCGACAATGTCGTATTCCGTTTGGGTATCGCTCCCACGCGTGCCGCAGCCCGTCAGCTCGTGCTGCACCGTCACATCGTTGTCGATGGCAAGGTGGTGAATATCCCGTCGTATTCGGTTAAACCCGGCCAGGTAGTTGGCGTTCGTGAGAAAGCCAAATCGCTCGAGGTAATAGCCGATGCACTTGCTGGATTCAATCACAGCAAATATCCTTGGTTAGAGTGGGACGAGAGCTTGAAGAGCGGTAAATTGTTGCATTTGCCCGAAAGAGCCGATATCCCTGAAAACATTAAAGAACAGTTGATCGTTGAGTTGTATTCTAAACAATAATTGATTCCATGGCGATATTAGCATTTCAAAAACCCGATAAAGTATTAATGCTGGAGGCGGACAATTTTTTCGGTAAATTCGAATTCCGTCCGTTGGAGCCCGGCTACGGTGTTACCGTGGGTAACGCCCTGCGCCGTATCCTCCTCTCCTCGCTCGAAGGTTTTGCGATTACGTCGATTCGTATCGATGGCGTAAAGCATGAGTTTTCTACGATTCCCGGTGTTATCGAGGACGTGACAAACGTGATTCTGAACCTCAAGAAGGTACGTTTCAAACAAGTCGTTGAAGAAATCGAGAATGAAAAAGTAACCATTACTGTTTCGGGTACGGAAGTGTTCAAGGCAGGAGATATCGGTAAATCGCTTACCGGTTTCGAAGTGTTGAACCCCGACTTGGTTATTTGCCATTTGGATTCAAGCGCAAGTTTTCAAATAGATATCACCATCAACAAAGGCCGTGGCTACGTTCCCGCCGATGAGAACCGCAACCCCGCCGACGATGTGAATGTAATTCCTATCGATTCGATTTATACCCCGATTCGGAATGTGAAATATTCTGTTGAAAATTTCCGCGTAGAACAGAAAACGGACTACGAAAAACTGATTCTTGAGATTACAACCGATGGTTCCATTCACCCCAAAGAGGCGTTGAAAGAGGCCGCCAAAATCTTGATTTACCACTTCATGTTGTTCTCCGACGAGAAGATTACGCTCGAGACCAACGATGCCGATGGTAACGAAGAGTTCGACGAAGAAGTATTGCACATGCGCCAGTTGCTCAAAACCAAACTGGTCGATATGGACTTGTCGGTACGCGCCCTCAACTGCTTGAAATCGGCCGATGTCGAGACCCTTGGCGAACTCGTGGTATTCAACAAAACCGATTTGTTGAAGTTCCGCAACTTCGGTAAGAAATCGCTCACCGAGCTCGATGAGCTTTTGGCCAACCTGGGCCTTTCGTTTGGAATGGATATCTCGAAATATAAATTAGATAAAGAGTAAAACGATGAGACATAATAAAAAATTCAACCACCTGGGTCGTACCAAAGCTCACCGCGACGCTATGTTGTCCAATATGGCTACATCTTTGATTCTGCACAAGAGAATCTTCACCACGTTGGCCAAAGCCAAAGCGCTGAGAATGTATGTTGAGCCCCTGATCAATCGCGCCAAAGAAGATACTACCGCTTCGCGTCGTGTAGTATTCCGCTATTTGCAGAGCAAAGAGGCCGTTACCGAATTGTTCAAAGAGATTTCGGTGAAAATCGCCGATCGTCCCGGAGGATACACCCGTATCTTGAAAACGGGCAACCGTCTGGGCGACAATGCAGCAACCTGCTTCATCGAACTCGTTGACTACAACGAGAACATGCTGAAGGAAAAAGCCGCTAAGAAAGCAACTCGTACCCGTCGTTCGAGAAAGAGCGCCGCTCCTGTTGCCGAAGCTGCTGCTCCTGCCGCCGAGGCTCCCGCTGCTGAAGCTCCTGCAACTCCCGAGGCTCCCGCTGCCGAAGAGAAAGCCGCAGAATAATAGATTGATTTATTGCTATATAGTAAAAAGCTCTCTGAGTAATCAGAGGGCTTTTTATTTTTCCATACCGTTTGCACTCCTCTTGAATACAACTCACGGCTATTACCCTTCAAGGCAGGAGAGTCGCCTATGGACCGCTCAAGAGGAGGTAAGCTATATGTCCGAGAGCAGGTTAAAAATAATTAAAGCCAAATCTCCGATAGGGAAAAATACGGCAGAATCTGTTTTGAATGAATCACCCATTAAATTTTTATGAGTATGGAGAAAATAGCAAAAATTCAAGCCCGCGAGATACTCGACTCACGGGGAAATCCCACGGTCGAAGTCGATGTTGTACTCGACTCGGGTATCATGGGGCGCGCAGCCGTTCCCTCGGGAGCCTCCACCGGAGCGCACGAAGCCCTCGAATTGCGCGATGGCGATAAGTCGCGCTACGGCGGGAAAGGGGTCGAGAAGGCCGTTCGCCATGTCAACGAAGTCATTGCTAAGGCCCTTGTTGGGGCCGACCCCTTCGAGCAGAGCCGCATAGACCGGCAACTGATCGATCTCGACGGTACCCCCACGAAGTCGAAACTGGGAGCCAATGCCATCCTGGGCGTCTCCCTGGCGGTAGCCAAAGCCGCTGCGGCACAACTGGGCATACCCCTCTATCGCTACATAGGCGGTGCCGACACCTATGTCATGCCCGTGCCCATGATGAATATCATCAACGGAGGTTCACACTCCGATGCCCCCATTGCCTTCCAAGAGTTCATGATACGGCCCGTAGGAGCATCCTCCTTCAAAGAGGGGTTGCGCATGGGTGCCGAGGTCTTCCATGCCTTGAAAAAGGTTCTTCATGACAAAGGCCTGAGTACCGCCGTGGGCGACGAGGGTGGATTTGCTCCCGCACTACCCGGTACCGAAGCCGCCATAGAGACCATTCTCGATGCCGTGAAACAAGCCGGCTATATGCCCGGGCGCGACATACGCATTGCGCTCGATTGTGCCTCCTCCGAGTTCTATACCGACGGACTCTACGATTACACCCGCTTCGAAGGCCCCGGTGGTGTCAAACGCACCACGCAGCAACAGGCCGAGTATCTGCAAGACCTCATTATGCGTTATCCCATAGACTCGATCGAAGATGGCATGAGCGAGGACGACTGGGAGGGCTGGCGCCTCTTGACCGACCTGATTGGCGATAAATGCCAACTCGTGGGCGACGACCTCTTCGTTACCAACGTTGAGTATCTGGCGAAAGGGATTCGCAAGCATTGTGCCAACTCCATCCTGGTAAAACTTAACCAGATAGGTACCCTCACCGAAACCCTTCGAGCTGTCCAGCTGGCGCAACGCAACGGCTACACCGCCGTCATCTCTCACCGTTCGGGTGAGACCGAAGATGCCACCATAGCCGATATTGCCGTAGCCACCAATGCCGGGCAAATTAAAACCGGTTCGCTCAGCCGTTCCGATCGCATGGCCAAGTACAACCAATTGCTGCGCATCGAAGAAGAGCTGGGTTGCGTAGCCCAGTATGGCTATAAAACCCTAGTATGATTCCCCCCTCATCGTCCCTGTCGCGAAGAAACGAGGCAGGGACGAAAATTTTATAAAAAAATATTGGTGTATAATAGGGTGAAAATGGGGGAGTTGGAGAAAAAGTATGTTTTACAGCATAAAAAAGTA
>NZ_NFHZ01000030.1 GCF_002161555.1 Barnesiella sp. An55
GGGTCATCCCGCGCCACCGTGACACCGTATCCCGGAATACCCGTCAGGGTCATCCCGCGCCGTGATGCGGGATCCAGGAATACCCGCAAGGGAACGAACATAGTTGTTCATTCTTCTCAGCAGCGAGAAGAACGAACCAAGAAGCGCCACCGCTGTTATTGGGCCGAGTCGGTTGCGGGGCAGCGCCATCGTCGGGGGCTGCGGAACTCGCAATAAGCTCAGACACTCCTCGCCCCGTTCCCTCCTCCATCTTGCCCGCTCCCTGCCCGATAAAGGCGGGGTTCCGCTTACCATTATGTTCGGGGTGTGAGCTCTATCTTCTCCGGGCTGGACCCCGCATCACAGTGCGGGGTGACACGGAGCGCATCGGGTGCGAGGTGACATGATAGGTCATCCCGCGCCTTGACGCGGAATCCAGGAATACCGGCTGGGGATACTGTCGCCTTCTCGATTGCTCTACCGGCTTACGTGCCATGCGTATCTATTTGGACTGGTGGTGAAAATGAAGAAAAAAATCAAAATCTTTTGTTTTTCAAATAAAAAGCGTGTACCTTTGCAGTCCGATTATTACCCAAATTTGAGAAAATTTGAATGGCAGTCGTGATTCCTTTGGCCGGGAATGTATGAGCTGCTATTATTTAAGTGTTTAATTATTAAAACAATAAACGGTGGATACTTTAAGTTATAAGACCATTTCTGCAAACAAAGAGACCGCTAAAAAAGAGTGGGTTGTGGTTGACGCAACCGACCAAGTTTTGGGTCGCCTGTGTGCAAAAGTTGCTAAGATATTGCGTGGTAAATACAAACCGTGCTATACTCCTCATGTAGATTGCGGTGATAACGTGATTATCATCAATGCCGATAAAGTGCAATTGACGGGTAAAAAATGGACAGATCGGGTTTATCTGAATTTTACGGGTTATCCCGGTGGCCAAAGAGAATTGTCTCCCGCCTTCTTGATGAAGAAAGGTGAGTCGAAATTATTCAAACGTGTGCTGAAAGGTATGCTCCCCAAAAACAAACTGGGCGCTCAACTGCTGAGAAATGTATATATCTATGCAGGTAGCGAGCATCCCCATGCTGCACAAACCCCCAAAACAATTGATATTAACACCCTTAAATAAGTAATATGGAAGTAGTTAATGCATTAGGCAGACGTAAAGCCGCAGTAGCACGAGTATTTGTGAGCGAAGGTACGGGTGTAGTAACCATAAACAAAAGAGAGTTGGCTGTTTATTTCCCCTCTTCGATACTTCAATACATTGTAAAGCAACCGCTCGAAAAGTTGGGCGTTGCCGAGAAATATGATATCAAAGTAAACTTGAACGGTGGTGGTTTCAAAGGTCAGGCCGAGGCTCTGCGCTTGGCTATCGCCCGTGCTTTGGTAAAGATCAACCCCGAAGACAAACCGGCTTTGAAGTCGGAAGGCTTCATGACTCGCGACCCGCGTGCTGTTGAGCGTAAGAAACCAGGACGTCCCAAAGCTCGTAAGAGATTCCAGTTCAGTAAACGTTAATATGCGACGGCCCTGGGCCGGAGATATATTTGTGTTTAGTATCCAAACCGCAAGGACTTTACTCTGTGTGGGGTAAGCTACCTTGAGGTTGTATAAGTAGAATGTAAACAAATTAAAATTAAACAAATGTCTATTACAACTTTTGACCAATTATTGGAAGCCGGTGTTCACTTCGGACACTTGAAAAGAAAATGGAATCCCGCTATGGCTCCTTACATCTTCATGGAGCGTAACGGTATCCACATCATCGACTTGTACAAAACCGTAGCCAAAATCGACGAGGCTGCTGCCGCATTGAAATCGATTGCCAAATCGGGCAAGAAAATCTTGTTCGTTGCTACGAAGAAACAAGCTAAACAAGTGGTTGCCGACAAGGCTTCTGCCGTAAATATGCCGTACGTTATCGAGCGTTGGCCGGGTGGTATGTTGACCAACTTCCCCACAATCCGCAAGGCTGTGAAGAAGATGTCAACGATCGACAAGATGGAGAAAGACGGTACGTTTGACAATCTGTCGAAACGTGAGAAACTGCAAATCTCGCGTCAACGTGCCAAATTGGAAAAGACGCTGGGTAGCATTGCCGACCTGAACCGTCTGCCGTCGGCCCTGTTTGTTGTCGATGTTCTCAAAGAGCACATCGCCGTACGCGAGGCCAACCGTCTGGGTATTCCCGTATTTGCCATGGTCGATACCAACTCCAACCCCAACGACGTAGATTTCGTAATTCCTGCCAACGACGATGCTTCGAAATCGATCGAAGTAATTCTCGACGCCGTGTGCGGCGCTATTGCCGAAGGTCTGGAAGAACGTAAAGCCGAAAAGGTTGATGCTCCTGCCGAAGGCGAGGACGCTCCCGTGAAGAAAGAACGCAAGGCTCGCATCTCGCGCAAGAAAGCTGATGATGCCGAGGTTGCCGAAGCTGCCGAGGATGCTGCTCCCGAAGCCGAAGAGAAAGAAGTAGAAGAATAAAAATAATCAAAGACAAAGAGTGGAGCCTAATCTTTGACTTCACTCTTTGTTTGTTTCTAATTTAAAAAATAGGAGATTAAGTATATGGCTGTTACAATGGCTGAAATCATCAAGTTGCGTAAACTTACGGGTGCCGGCATGATGGATTGCAAAAACGCATTGAACGAGACAAACGGCGATGTGGAAGCTGCAAAGGAAATTATTCGTAAAAAAGGTCAGGCTGTCGCTGCAAAACGCGAAGATCGCGAAGCCTCCGAAGGTTGTGTACTGGCTGCTGCCAAAGGCGATTTCGCTGCTATCGTAGCTTTGAAATGCGAGACCGACTTTGTGGCTAAGAACGAGTCGTTTGTTGAGTTGACCAAGAATATCCTCAACGCTGCTATCGAGGCCAAAGCTCCCAACATGGATGCTGTGAAGGCTTTGGAAATCAACGGTACTCCCGTTGCCAACCTGATTGTTGACGAAATTGGTAAAACCGGTGAGAAGATGGAACTCGGCTACTACGAGGCTATCGCGGCTCCCTATACCACGGCTTATGTTCACCCGGGTAACAAACTGGCTACCATCGTAGGTTTCAACTTGCCCGATACCGACTATCAAGTGGCTCACGACGTAGCCATGCAGGCTGCTGCCATGAGTCCCCTCGCTGTTCGCCGCGAAGATGTTCCTGCCGACGTGGTAGCTAAAGAGCTCGAAATCGCCAAGGATAAAGCTCGTCAAGAGGGTAAGAAAGAAGAGATGCTCGATAAGATTGCCCAAGGCCGTCTGAACAAGTTCTACCAAGAAGTTTGTCTGCTCGAGCAGGCTTTCGTAAAAGATTCGAAGCACAACATTCAACAATATCTCCAAACCAGCAACAAAGACCTTACGGTCGTTGCTTTCAAACGTGTTACCCTGAACGAGGAGTAATCGTTGCGAGATATAACCGCATAGAAAAGCGCCACACTGCTCGACGGTGTGGCGCTTTTTTTGTATCAAGTCAGACAAGGATTTATCATGGTTGTTGATCTTCGTTTTCGGCGTCTTTTGTTTTTTTAGAGTTTCGGTGTATCTCCATGTAGTGGCTGGGAGACATGCCATAAAACTCTTTAAAGCAATTTGAAAAGTGAGATAAGGAGGAGAATCCGGTTACATAAGATATCTCGGAAATACTGAGGTTTTTGCTCGAGAGTAGCCATGCTGCATGACGTAAACGAGTTATTCTGATATAATCGCTGGGATTTTGTTGTGTAAGTTGCTTGAGCTTGCGTTGTAATTGAGAACGGCTAAGTCCTATCTCCTGGCTGATTGTCTCAACCGATAAATCGGTTTCGGCCATCTTGCTTTTCACAATGAGCTCGAGTTTCTCTAAAAATTTTTCGTCGGTTGACTTGAGAGAACTGATCTCTTCCTTGATTGTGTTGCTTTTCCCTTCATATTTGTTTTTCATGACACGGCGGACCTCAATCAGTTTCTGTATCCTTATTTTCAAATGTTCGATGTTGAAGGGTTTGGGAATGTATGAATCGGCTCCCACCTTGAGACCTTCAATACGTTGTTCTATTGCTGTTTTGGCTGTGAGCATAATAACCGGGATATGGCAGGTCTGTTCGTTCTTTTTGATTTTGTCACACATTTCTATACCATCCATTTCGGGCATCATAATGTCTGAGATGATGCAATCGGGTAATTCTTTAAGGGTCATTTCCAGGCCCTCTTTCCCATTTTTCGCTTCAAAAATCTGATAATCTGCCGATAAAACTTTGTGAATATAGTCTTTTATCTCTTGATTATCTTCTACGATGAGAAGCTTGGGTTTACGTTTGCTTTTGCCCGAATTTGCAGATGGCGTATCAACGGCCGATTCGACTGGCGATATCGAGGTTTGTACAAGGGTCGCCAGGTTTCTATCGGAATGTTCCAATTTTCTTTCTTCTTTCTTTAAATAACTATCGTCAAGAGGAAGAAGAATAACAAAGGTTGTACCGGGAAGATCGTTGTCTTCGACGAATATTTTACCATGGTGTATTTCCATGAGTTTACGCGATAGATGCAGTCCTATACCTGTACCCATTTTTGTCTTGTTGTTTTCGTTGGGAACCTGGTAGAAGCGGTTAAATACCGTCTCCCTTAAATCTTTGGGTATGCCGCATCCTGTGTCGGCAATACGTATTCTGAAGTATGAGTCGATAGTATCGACCGTCATATCTATTTTCCCGTTTACCGGTGTGTATTTAAAGGCATTTGATAGCACGTTGAATATGACCTTATCCAGTTTCTCCTGATCAATCCATACGACCGGTAGGTCGGGTGCGATGTGGAGATTAAATGCAATGCTTTTTTCCTGGGCGAAGTGTTTGAAAGAGACAATGATCTCGAGAATGAACTCCTTGATATTGGTCTGTTCGGCACATAGTTTCACCTGTCCTTTATCCAGTTTGCGCATTTCCATGACTTGATTGACCAGGCGCAAGATACGATGGCCGTTCTGATCGATAATTTTATAGGTGGCTTTTAATTCAGAATCTTTCGTTTCTTTGATAAGTTCTTCTATGGGAGTCAATATAAGGGTAAGAGGAGTGCGAATTTCATGCGAAATATCGGTAAAGAATTGCAGTTGCGATTGCATAATGTTGTTTTCATTCTGCTTCCTCTGATTCTCTTTTTTCTGGGCAATTCGGTTTTTTATACTGATATAAGTGCAATAAGAGCCTACTATCAGAATGAGGAGGTAGAGTATTTTAGCCCACCAAGACAACCATATCGGGGGAGTAATGATGATATCGATTTCTCGATATAACTCTGGAGTATTGGGAAGATTGGCTTTTATTTGCAAAGTATATTTGCCCGGTTTCAGATTGGTATAAGTAACCGTGTTACTTCCTTGCGGCAGGGTTGTCCACTCTTTCTCAAACCCATTGAGCCGGGCTTGGTAGATTACATTGTTTGGATTGTTGTATTCGAGAGCCGAGAAACTGATAGAGAAATTCTTGATGTCGTGCGACAATTCAATTTTGTGGGCGTAATCGATAGATTCTTTTAGAATCGATTTTGCTTTATTGGGAATGACCGGTTTATTGTAGATGAATAAGTCGGTAAATACAAGATTGGATAAGCCGTAACCCGGCTGATTTTCAAAAGGGAAAAAGAAGGTGATTCCATTGATTCCCCCAAAAAAGATTTCTCCGCTTTTTGATTGGAAATAGGCTCCCCGGCGAAATTCGTTATTGATGAGTCCGTCGGAAGTGTAGTAATTGGTAAACTTCCCGGTCTGAGGGTTATAATGAGATAGACCATAATAAGTACTTATCCACAAGTGTTTGTTCGAGTCTATGACAATTCCGCTAATGGCCGCATTGGATAACCCATCTTCCTCGGTATATTGCCGGGTCTCTTCGGTGGCTGAGTTGATATAGTTAAGTCCCCAACTGGTCCCAATCCACACTCCACCTCTATGGTCGGTCTTCAGGGTAAGGATATTGTTGTTGCTTAATTTCCCATTCTCTACGGTATAATCTTCAAAAGACCCAGTCGTCATGTCATACCGGCTTACTCCGGCTATGCTTGTTCCAATCCATAGGTAATGTCCATCTATGTCTATGGCATTGACCGAGTCGCTGAGAATCTGATTTTTGGATTTCATCATGTCATAGAGTAGGAATTGGGTTTCCCCAGTGGTTGGATTATATTTGCAGACCCCATTTTCATTGGTCCCTATCCAAAGGTTCCCATTGGAATCTTCGGTGATGGTATTGACATGTTTTACCTCGGTATTGTTGCAATACAGATTCTTTTTAATAAATCGATTGGTCGCTTCGTCATACAGATAGAGACCATATAAGTAGGTGCCAATCCATATTCGGTTCCGAGAATCTTCAAAGATGGATAAGACAACATTGGGGGTGAATTGAGGTGCGTTATAATGCGCTTTGACTTTGCGGGCAGTATCCAGTTTGTAGATACCATCCCCGTCGGTTCCTATCCATATTTCGTGATTGTGGTCTTCCAGGATAGTAAGACAACATTCATTGCCAATATTTTTGTTGGAGTAGAATGGATTGAAACCAATATTGTTGAATATCTTGTCTTTGAGCGGAATCATCAGTACACCCTTTTGATAGAGGGCAACCCAGATGTTGTGTTGCTTATCCTCAAAAATGCTGTGAACTTTTGCATCCCTCATATCGAGATTGATTAGTTCCGACTCATAGGTAGAGATTGTTTTATCATAGAAATTGTAACATTTCAGTCCTTTGCCATCGGTTCCTATCCATAGATTTTTTTACTGTCGGTATATAAAGTGTAGGCCATCTCGACTGAAGGAATATAGTTCCGTTGGAAAGATCGAGTGTTATAATCAAAGGCGTCGATAGTTCCATCGATTGTGGCTACCAGTATTTTGCCTGAGGGGTCTTCTATAATGGAAAATATTTTGTTGCTCGACAGTGTGTTTTTATCGCTTGGATTGTGGGCGTAGTTATCGATGGTATGATTGTCCATATTCAAGACGCTGATGCCGTTGTCTTGTGAATCTATCCAGATGTTGCCGAAGCGGTCTTCGTAAATGGTATTTATTTTATTGCTACCACTAGTGTCCGGAAAAAAATTCTCCGACAAGGGTTTAATTATTAAACATCAATAAGTTATAAGCATTAGAAAATTTTTCGATTAGAACATCAGTAACTTTGCGGTAGCCATCAAGAGGTTATCCGCAAGCCAT
>NZ_NFHZ01000031.1 GCF_002161555.1 Barnesiella sp. An55
TCATAGAATGAAACTTATTGACGAATATATATCAAGACATTATTGAGGATTATCCTGAATTTTGTCGACTAGGAAGTTTTTCAACTGGTTTCATCCTGAATTTTGTCGACTAGGCCAAATTTTTAATTCATAAATTCTTTTTACGAATGAACAAATTCTATTTGTCCATAGCGGTGCTGTGCGCATCGTTATGTGCAGGTGGCGCATGTGCTCAGGAGCCGGTCCGTCGGGTGTTTACACTGGACGAGATTTTCGACCTGGCCGATCGCAACAGCAAGACACTGCGCCCCTCGTTTACAGCAATCGATGAGGCCCACGAGGCGGTGAGAGTCGCCAAAAACGACCGCTTGCCCGACATAGATGCCTCGCTTTCTTTCAGTTATTTGGGCGACGGAACCCTGATGGAGCGTGATTTCACGCAGGTCGAACGGGCGCCGATGCCTCACCTGGGGAATAATTTTGCGCTGGAGGTTTCGCAAATCATCTATTCGGGTGGAGCCGTTTCGAACGGTATCGCCATAGCGCAGTTGCAGGAGCAGAATGCCCGGCTCGACTGGGCCAAAGACCGCAACAAGGTGCGTTTCCTGCTGGCGGGTTACTACTTCGACCTGTTCAAGCAGCTCAATCTGATTAAGGTTTATGAGCAGAATATCGAGCAGACCAAACAGTTGCTCAAGGATATACGGGCCAAACAGGGCGAGGGTCTGGCGTTGAAAAACGACATTACCCGCTACGAGTTGCTGCTCTCGGACCTCGAGTTTACTGTCGTGCAGATCAAGAACACGCTGGGTATTCTCAACCGCAACCTGGTTACCAACCTGGGGCTCGACGAGTCGGTATGGATCGAGCCCGACACTACCCTGCTGTCGCGCACCCTGCCCATGGGCGATGCGGCCTACTGGCAAAACGAGGCGATGGAAAACTCGCCCGAGCTGAAGCAGTTGGCTCTGGCCGTGCAGATGAACAGGCATCAGGATAAAATCGTGAAGTCCGACCGCCTGCCCAAGATTGCCCTCATGGCCGGCAACCACTTCGACGGCCCCATCACCATCGAGGTGCCTCCCATCAACAAGAACTTCAACTACTGGTATGTGGGCGTGGGGGTGAGCTACAACCTGGCCTCGCTCTACAAGACCAACAAGGCGGCCAGCCGCAGCAAGCTGACCCTGCGCCGCACGCAGGAGCGATATGACGACGCGAGTGAGCAGACCGGCCTGGCCGTGCAGGCGGCCTATGTGCGCTATATCGAGGCATACGAACAGCTGGTTACCCGCAAGAAAAACGTAGAGCTGGCCGGCCAGAACTACGCCGTCATCGCCAACCGCTACAAAAACGAGCTTGCGCTCATCACCGATATGCTCGATGCGAGCAACTCCAAACTCTCGGCCGAGGTGCAACTGGCCAATGCGCAGATAGACATCGCTTTCAATTATTACAAACTTCTTTATTTAACAGGTACATTATAAATCGTTTACAGTCATGAATAAGAGATCTCGCAGAATAGTATTCAACGTCATCGCCATCACGTTGTTGGTGATAGGTTTCGTGTGGGTTTGTTCGCACTTCGTCCATCTGGGGCGTGTCGAATATACCGACAATGCGCAGGTGCGCCAACACATCGTGCCGGTGAACAGCCGGTTGCAGGGCTTTATCAAAAAGATTTATTTCGAGGAGTATGAGCCGGTGCACAAGGGCGACACGCTGTTGCTTATTGAGGATGCCGAGTTCCGCCTGCGGGTAGCTCAGGCCGAGGCCGACTACCAGAATGCGCTGGCCGGCCGCAGTGCCATGGGTACGGCCGTATCGACGGCCCACAACAATCTGGCCGTGTCGGATGCCGGTATCGAGGAGGCCGAGGTGCTGCTGAAAAATGCCGAGAAGGATTATGAACGTTACAAGAAGTTACTCTCCGAAGAGGCAGTCACTCAACAACAGTACGACGGGGTGAAGACCAACTATGAGGCCTTGAAGGCCAAGTATGAGATGCTGGTGCGGCAGAGACGTTCGGCCTCGCTGGTGAAGGATGAGCAGTCGCAACGTCTCAACCAGAACGAAGCTGCCGTGGCTGTGGCCGAGGCGGCTCTCGACTTGGCCAACCTGAACTTGTCGTACACGGTGGTGCTGGCTCCCTGTGACGGGGTGACTTCGCGAAAGACCATTCAGGAGGGGCAGCTCATCCAGCCGGGTCAGACTCTGGTGTCGATTGTCGATGAGACCGAGAAGTGGGTGGTGGCCAATTACAAAGAGACCCAGACGGCCCATATTGCCGACGGGATGCCGGTCGATATGACCATCGATGCCATTCCCGGGGTGGTGTATAAAGGTCGTGTGCAGTCGATTTCGAAGGCTACGGGAGCCCAGTATTCGCTGGTACCCCAAGACAATTCGGCCGGCAATTTCGTAAAGGTCGAGCAGCGCATCCCGGTGCGTATCGTTTTCACCGAGGAGAACACGCCCGAGAGCATGAACAAGTTGCGGGCCGGACTGAATGTAGAGTGTGAGGTAAACTATCGCGACCATGACTCCGCTCGATGATCTCATGCGCCGGGTACCCGCCTTCAAGGAGTGGGTGCCCATGTGGGCGCGGGTGCTTTCGTTTCTTTTCTGCATCCTGGTATTTCAGTGCTCGGGGGGCATTTATCTGGCCTCGGTGAGCGAGATGGTGGGAGCCACGGCACTCATACAGGAGGATATCCTCATGGCCGGGTATGCCTCGTTCATAGGCATGACGATGATATTCCCCATCCTGTTCCGCCTGAAGTTCCGCTTCCCCTCGCGTACCATTCTGCCGGTAGTGGCCATCGGGCTCATCGTGGGCAATATCATCACCATGAGCACCCGCAGTCTGCCGGTGTTGGCGGTGACCTGCTTCTTCACGGGAGCCCTGCGCATGTGGGGAACCTTCGAGTGCTTCTCGTCGATACAGCTGCGCATCACCCCGACGCGAAATTTTGCCGTATTCTTCCCGGTCATCTACCTCACGGTATTTGGCTGCATACAATTCTCGGGGTTGGTCACCACCTACCTCACCTACTTTTACAGCTGGCACTACATGCACTACCTGGCTGTAGGGCTGTTGCTGGTGGTGATTGTCCTCTCGCAGTGGCTGTTGCGCAAGTTCTATCTGCGTCCGCCGCTGCCTCTCTTCGGCATCGACTGGTTGGGAGCCGTGCTCTGGAGCGTGGTGTTGCTGCTCATCGCCTTTGCCTTTAACTACGGCGACTATTACGACTGGTTCGACTCGCCCTACATACGGTTGGCGCTGGTGTGTGCGGCTCTGTTTCTCTTCTTGAGCCTGCAACGCATGTGGCACATACGTCACCCCTATATCGAACCCGAGACCTTCAAGTACCGGAATTTTGGTACGGTGGTGCTCCTCTTCTTCGCCCTCAATTGCCTGTCGGCTACCTCGACGGTGCTGCAAGGAGCTTTTACGGGAGGCATCCTCCACTACGATTCGCTCAATGCCATCTCGCTCAACATGCCCGGTCTGCTGGGTGTCGTAGCCGGGGCACTCTTGTCGCTGCTGCTCCTGGCCCGCTGGCAGATGAGTTACAAGATGGTGACTTTCATCGGGTTTGTGTTGATGGTGGCCTATCAGTTGGTCATGTATTTCATCATCTCGCCCGACATGAATATCGAACGGCTCTATCTGCCGCTCTTCCTGAAAAATGCAGGCAACGTGATGATATATGTGGTGCTCACCACCTATCTGTCGCAAATCGTGCCTTTCAAACACTTCTTCCAGGCTCTCTGTGCCGTGGGGTTTGTGCGCGAGGGCATTGGCGGGCCCATTGCTTCGGCTGCGGTAGGGCGAGTATTCAAGCTGACCATGCAGAGCAACTACTACACGTTGGGCGGTGTGCTCGACGCGGTGAATCCGCTCACCGGGGAGGTCCCCTTCTCGGCCTACTTCGGCGAGTTGCAGCGTCAGGCAATGCTGGTCTCGATCAAGCAAGTATTTGGCTATGCCGTTTTGCTGGGCATTTTGTTCCTCATCCTGATACTCTTTACCCGCTATGCCCGCATCACTCATCGAGTCAAGCTCTTCAGGGTTCCGGTTGTGGGCCGACTTTTTGCCATCAACCTCTCGCGCGAGCGTTTGGAGGAAGCCGAAAGGTAGTCTTGTCGGATCGTTCCGAAAAAACACAGCCCGCCTCAAGCGGGCTGTGTGCGTAATCGGGGGAAAGGGGACAACCCCCGTTACGCCGGGCCATTGATTCAGGTTGTCCGACAAATATATATTCCTGTTTATCTTCTTTTTGTATATGAATTACAGATAGATATACCATTTCTACCGATGCTCGGACTTCCTGGATAAAAGCCGTCGAAGAGGCTGGTTTGACCAACAATGAGTGATACCTTTGAGGGGAGGTGTGGATAAAGAAAAGCTCCCTTTTTCTTGTCATGTATCGGAGGAACCTTCTTGGGCAGCCCTGTGAATTCAAGTTTAAATAAGTTTAAAGCCATCGTGCCTGCCCGCTATATAGGCTAAAATTTGTGTAATTTCATGGTCGATTTGAAATATTTGCTAATCATGAACGAGAAGAGGAGTAAGGCAGAGTGGCTGCGGCGCTATGCCAGTTTTATAGTTACTCTTTTTGTAATCGCTTTCGGTACCTCCTTGTCTATACGGGCCAATCTGGGCTCGTCTCCTATTTCGGCTCCCCCCTATATCTTGTCATTGGTCCCGGGTGTCAATCTCACGATGGGGCAACTCACCATCTGCATGCACGTGTTTTTCATCACCATTCAGATTTTGTTGCTGCGCAAGAATTTCGAAGCCCGGCAATACACCCAGATTCTGGTCTCTTTCCTGTTTGGCTTTTATACCGATCTTACCATGTGGATGACCGGTTTTCTGCAAATCCCGTTCGACATCAACCCCATGATAGGTTATCCGCTGCGATTTATCGAGCTACTTATTGGTGGAGCCGTGCTGGCATTCGGCATTGCCTGCGAAGTGCGATGCGACTCGCTGATGCTGGCCGGTGAAGGTCTGCCGTTGGCCATATCGAAGTTCTTGAAAAAAGACTTCGGCAAGGTGAAAATCTGTTCCGACACCTCGCTGGTGATCATCGGCACGGTGTTCATGTTTATCTTCTTTGGCCGGTGGAGCTGGGAGATGGTAGGCGTGGGAACACTCGTATCGATGTTTTATGTAGGCTTTATGGTGCGGGTATTTGCCCCGCATATCGCCTGGCTCGACCGCATCTTTATTCCCAAGGCCGAGCGACAGGCCGCTGCCGCTGTGGCTGCCGACGAATGGAGCGGCAACCGCATCATCACCATCGCCCGCATGTATGGCAGTGGCGGTAATGCCGTGGGCGAGGAGGTAGCCCGTCGGTTGGGTTGCCCCTGCTATAACCGTCAGATTATCGACCAGACTGCCCGGGAGATGGGCTACTCGACCGACTTCGTGGCCAAGAACGAACAGAATCTTCCCACCAGTCGGCTGTGGGAACTGATATTTGCCGACAGTGGTATCCCTGCCTCGATGAACCCCTCGAAAGACGATGCCATCTATGTGAACCAGAGCCGCACCATCCGTGAGCTGGCTCACAAGGGCGAGTGTGTCATCATCGGTCGGTTGGGCAACTGGATACTCCGCGACGACCCCCATGTGCTGCGGGTTTTCATCACCTCGGGGCGCGACTTTGCCGTGAAACAACTGGTCGATAAACTTCATATGGATGCCGACGAGGCTGCCCGCAAAATCGAGCGGGTGAATACCGGTAAGGCCAATCACTACTGGCACTACACCGGCCACCAATGGACCGATATTGCCGGTTACGATTTGGTAATCAATACCGAACGCACGGGTATCGATGGTGCCGTGGATATGATTCTGCGAGCCTTCAAGAATGTGAAGTAGTATTTTTGAAAAAGAGAAGAAAATGAAAGATGGAATAATTTGTATAGAAACAGAGTGGGAGCATACGGTAAAGGGGAATAGAATAGCATTACATACCGAGTCTCTTTTATCATTTCTTGAGAAATCCTGGAATTGTAATGTAATCTATCGGAGAGTCGCTACAAAGGCTGAGCTTCAGTATTATTTAGATAGATTTAGAAACGTAGAATATGGAGATTATTCAATATTCTATTTGTCATTTCATGGAGATACACATTCTATATCATTAGAGGGAGAGAAAAGAGATGATAAGATTGTAACTCTAAAGGATTTATCTATAATGGCAAAAGGACTGTTTACCAATAAATTTGTTCATTTCAGTAGTTGTAGAACTTTACTGGGCAGTAGTAGGGAGATAGAAAATTTTAAATCTGATACTGGAGCTTCTTATGTTTCAGGTTATACCAAATCTGTTGATGGTATATTGAGTGCGATTAACGACATTGCTTATTTTGATCAGATATTCAGATATAAAAAGAAGAAGGCATTGGTTACTACATCTATGGAAAAGTATTATCTAGGTCTTGATGAGAAATTAGGATTTAAAATATAGGCCTAGTCGACAAAATTCAGGATGAAACCAGTTGAAAAACTTCCTAGTCGACAAAATTCAGGATAATCCTCAATAATGTCTTGATATATATTCGTCAATAAGTTTCATTCTATGAG
>NZ_NFHZ01000032.1 GCF_002161555.1 Barnesiella sp. An55
TTCCAGAGGGCGAATATCCGTGAAATTTATAATCAGCCGACAACTCCAGTTAGTGTTCCGGAGGCGGGTTCTGTCGAGCAACCTACTTTATGGTAAAATTTCTCCGGACAGCAGTGTTTCTTCATAACACTTTCCTAGAATAAAATTAATGATGAATATAGTTGAGGTTACATTCTATACCCAAAACAAACAGTATCATACTGTAAGCGTTTTTCGCAAAAATAAAAAGATATTTTAATTCCCGATTTCACATTTGGTAAAAAATGATTTCCTATTCTCAATTATGCCATCTTAATGACAATTTGAAATTTTTTGTTTAGATCCACGAACAAACCCGCATAAAAAGTTGTATTCTTCAACAATTTATCTACCATTTCTTCCAGATTCAATATATATTAACACAAAAAAAGGGGGCCGATACTATTTCAAATTATACCAACTCTTAATTCCTATACCTCCCCCGTTCGAAGGCCTAAACGCAACTACTCAGCCTGGCAAATATCGCATTTTTCAATCCTGCCACAATTACCGACCTTGAGATACAGATATTTGCGACAAATATCACCAACCCGTAAAAACAGGAAAATATGTTTAATCTAATCTCAACCGCAATCCCCTTGGTGGGGAGTTTCCTGATTTCTCGAAACGAAAGAAACCAGGCACAACAAATCATGCAGGAGCAACAGCAACAGTATGAAAAAGAATTGCTGAAGTTGAATGGTCTCTTTAACCGAAACTATTACAGCAATATGCTCGATCGATCAGACGTGAGAGGGTTGCTCAGCGATATGCGCGAACAAATGACCCAATCGACTCAAGATCTGAAAAATCAGGCCAGTATTACCGGAGCAACCCCCGAGACCATTACTGCCACCCAAAAAGCTCAAAACCAAGCCTACGGCAAAGCGGTGAGCCAAGTAGCCAGCTATGCCACAAATTGGAAAGAGAATACGCTGAGAAATTACCTCACGGCTCGCAATGCGTTGGAAGAGTACTACCAGCCTGCAAAATCGAATTACATGAACCACATACTCGGTAATTCATTTTCCTCTACTCTCAACACACTGAGATCTATGTTTAACTAAAACCTATCCACACAATGAGCAATCACACAACTTCTACCGAAAACTTAAGTCCCGAGTCCACTCTCCGACTTACCGATTACATGAACGAGGGGAAGTGCTTTCTGGAATCCTGTCGAGCCTATCTCGATGCTCTAAAAAGAAGGGATAACAAGCACAATGATTCCCACCTCTTCTATCAAGAGTTAGATACACTGAAAGAGTTACTCGAACTGCTACACCAGCCCGAACGCGATATCGATCCGACTCTGGCCGAGATATGGCTTCCACACTCCTACCCCGAGAAAGAGCAACGTTATCGTAACTACCTGTTGTGGTCGGCATTCTCATCCGGACAATACGATCGAGAATATCGCTGCCCGGCTTTAAACGAAAAGGCCCTGCTAAAGGCTATTTATGCCGGGCGTAATGAATTCGAGAGCAAGCACCACATATTCAATCTGTTGATATCCACAGGATTCCCCAAGAAACAAGCCTGCATATTGGCCAAATATCTGGGAAGCCGAGTTTCAAACCAAACCCATTGATCGACAATTATGAAAAGTTTACAAGAAATTTCCACTAACGAGGGTAACGGGATGTATGGCTGGGACCTTATCAATCCCTATTTACAAGATCTTTACCAAAACGAAGAAGAAAGCGACAACGACAAAATACCCCAATACACCGTTCCACTGCCCAAAGCTCAAACGAACGTTCCGTTTGAACCTCGGACGTATGAACCCACAATCCCGTTAAAACCCGATTATCCTGTCAACCCCGACCCCAACAGGCCAACTAAAAAACCAGAACCTCGCAAATTGAGAAGCCTTACCGAAGGACTTGATCTGTCGGGTAAACGCATCTGGAACGATCTGAAATATTCACGAGGATACATACAGGATCTCCTCTCCGAGGATAAATCGGATGCTGCCAAAAGCGCCCTGGAACATCTTCCCGAGTATGAAAACAGTACCGATGCCCAACTGCAACATAAAGCAGACTCTCTTGAAAATGTACCTAAACAAAAACCCGTGGACCAACCTCGCATCGAATTGGAAGGGCTCAAAGAGTATCAACGCCTTCGAGAAGATGGACTGCCTCAAGGAGAAATAGCCCGACAACTCTCTGAAACGGCTAGATGGGGAACTGAAGGGAAACGTATTATGGAAGAAGCCCGAGCTACCGAAAATGCTTTCCCTGAAACCGAGGGATGGGCTACGGCAGGTTCATTCCTAGCCGACGTATCTCGAACAGGAATCCCCGTTGCCATAGGGGCAGCGTCGGCACCTGCCGGTATTGCCGCAGGCGCCCTCAATGTAGGGACATCGGTTCTCCAGAGTCATGCCCAAGCCCAAATGGAACTCGACAATTACGAAGAGGAGATCGGACAACCTTTATCCTCCTTCCAACGTACGGCCTACACGGCCATCTGTATGGGAGCCGACTTCCTTTTCGACACCATTCTGCAAAGTCGCTACTTGGGTAATTTGAAATCGGGAATCAAAAGACAAGCTTCAAACTACTTCAAAAAGGAACTTCTTAAAAACAAAGCCGCCCAAAAGGAAGCGAAACAATTATTGCGCAACCTCTCATACTCCGATAAATCGGGAGTACTGCTCGGAACGGCAAAAGATGCCGCTGCTGGGAGTGTATCTGAGGGACTCAATTCGGTAGCTCATGACATGGGACAAATGGTATATGCCAATCCCGAAGACTACCCAACCCTCAACTCGATACTTCAAAATGCGGCTATGGGAATGGCCACGGGAGGAGCTGGAGGTGCTGTTGCCGGAGGTATAGGCCGAGTTTCCAATTTGCATAAGAAAAATATCCGACGCAACCAACAAGAGGCTACTGCCATACTCAATCAAGATGGATCTACTTGGGAGGTTCTCGACTACGACCCCGAAAGCAGGAGTGCGACTGTCATCAGTCCCGATCGTAGAAAACCCGTCACCATCTACGACGTCGATCCCGACATGATACGGTCTCTTTCGACCAGTGAAACTCGTCGAGATATCCAAATTGAAAAAGAGATCAATGAACCCGACCCTCTGAGTACCGTTCTGCGAGATCCTGCCAAAGACCAAGCCTGGCAGGAGATGTCTCTACGCGGCAAATATCTTTTGACTAAAGATCTCGTCGATCGCATGGGAGTAGATAACGTATTTATTTATGAGAGAGAAGCGGATATTCCAAAGCCAATTCTGAGAATCAAATTAGATGGAGCACGAATAGGAGGTTTCTATAGACATAATGGCTCTATAGGAATCGTACTTGAAAACCTTCCTTCTTATGAAATGTTACAACATGTCCTACTGCATGAAGCCGTAGGACATCGTGGACTCAATGCTCTTTTTGGTAGCACCTACTTTAAAGACGAATTTCTTATGAGAATATACGACTCAATTCCTTCTCTCTGGAAATTGAGTGGTAATTCATGGAACGCTCGTACAAATGACGCCGAAGAATATTTAGCCGACCTGGCAGCCACGGGAAGACATACTCCAGCCTGGAGGCAAATCTGCGCAGACTTGAGAGGTATGCTCAGAATATTCATGCCTGGATTAAGATTTTCCAACGACGAGTTGGCAGATATTATAAGTCTTTCACGTAATGCTCTGAAAGAAGACTACTCTATTTCCGAAATGAATCAAAGAATTAGAGAACAAATGGGAGACGAATATTACGAAGAATTAGGGAAGCCACTTTCCGAGACCGAGAAAGAAACTTATAGACTCTTATGGGAGAATGATCCCCAGTGGCAACGATACAAACGTTTCTACGATGAGGTCTATGGCGACCCCGAGAACAAGCGTAGTTCCTCCACCCCAACTGATTCAGACAAATAATTGCTGACTTTAAAAAATAGGCCCCGCTTGAACAGGATTTCAAGTGGGGCCTACATTATTAAACCAAATTTACCATACTTTATCCGTAGCAAATCTCTCCTTTTTCATTGCGATATTCATCAAAACTCTTGTTATACTGAGTCATGGCACGCAAACTCATACCCATACTCGAGAAACCTCCATCATGATAGAGGTTCTGCATGGTCACCTTGCGAGTCAAATCGGAGAACATTACAATACAGTAATCGGCGCACTCATCGGCATTAGCATTACCCAAGGGAGACATCCGATTGGCAAAATCCATCAACGACTCCATTCCTTTTACACCGCTACCGGCCGTCGTCATCGTAGGCGATTGCGAAATCGTATTGATACGCACATTCTTCTCGCGGCCATAAATATAACCGAAGCTACGGGCGATCGACTCCAACAGAGCCTTTGCATCGGCCATATCGTTATACCCAAACAGCGTACGCTGGGCGGCTACATACGACAATGCCACAATAGAACCATACTCGTTAATGGCATCCATTTTTTTAGCTACCTGTATCATCTTGTGAAATGAGATGGCCGAGATATCCAAAGTCTTGGAGAGCATATCATAGTCCAAATCGTCATACGGACGCTTTTTCCGCACATTGGGCGACATGCCTATCGAGTGCAACACAAAGTCGATTTTACCACCCAAAACCTCCATCGAGCGGGCAAATACCTTTTCAAGATCTTCTACGCTGGTGGCATCGGCCGGAATAATTTCGGCGTTTAATTTTTCCCCCAAAGCGGTGATCTCGCCCATACGCACAGCCATAGGCGTATTCGAGAGTGTAATTACGGCTCCCTCTTCTACCGCTTTCTCGGCGACTTTCCACGCAATAGACATCTCGTTCAATGCGCCAAAGATAACGCCTCTTTTTCCTTTCAATAAATTATAACTCATACATTCTATTTTTAGCCACATATTGCACGATTCGTACAATATTGTGCCGTTTTGCGGCTGCAAAGATAAGACACTTTTCCAAAATGGGAAACAAAAAGAGCCAATTTTGTTATGCCGAGATTACAATTTGCGCCACTAAGGCCTCTACATCTATATTCCCAAAGAATACGAAGCCTGATTAAAGACAACCAGAAAAGTCCTAAAAAATACATTTATTTTTTTACATTATTTTTCAAACAAAAAAAACCGGCAGTATCAGAAATTTATCATTATATTTGTGTCGTAAAATCAACTAAATAATAATTTTTTTATTACAAAACCATGAGTAAACCATATGTTGTAGGTATCGATATAGGCGGTACCAATACAGTGTTCGGAATTGTCGATGCCCGCGGTTCTATCTTAGCCACAGGGTCTATCAAAACTCAAAAATATACCGAAATCAACGATTATGTAACCGCTCTTTACGAAGAGTTATCTCGCCTTTTGGCTCAAGAAAACGTAACCGATCAGATTGCCGGTATTGGTATTGGAGCTCCCAACGGCAACTATTTCACCGGGAATATCGAATTCGCACCCAACCTGCCGTGGAAAGGTGTAATTCCTCTGGCCCAAATGGTTCGTGAAAGATTCAACATCCCCGTAACCATCACCAACGATGCCAACGCTGCCGCTATTGGCGAAATGACCTACGGTGCAGCTCGCGGGGTGAAAGATTTCATCATGATCACACTCGGTACTGGTGTAGGTAGCGGTATTGTCATCAACGGCCAAATGGTTTATGGCCATGACGGATTTGCCGGGGAGTTGGGACACGTCATCGTTCGCCGGGGCAACGGCCGTCTTTGCGGTTGTGGCCGCACCGGTTGCCTCGAAGCCTATGCATCGGCCACAGGAGTAGCCCGTACGGCCCGCGAATTTCTCGAGATTCGTAATGATGAGTCTTCCTTGAGACAACTGCCCATCCAAGACATCACATCAAAAGATGTTTACGATGCTGCCGTATCGGGAGATAAACTCTCACAAGAAATTTTTGAATATACCGGTAAAATCCTGGGTGAGGCATTTGCCGATTTCGTAGCCTTCTCGAGCCCCCGTATGATTGTTCTCTTTGGAGGTTTGGCCAAATCGGGCGAACTCATCATGCGTCCTATCCGCGAAGCCATGGAGCGTAACCTGCTCCCCATCTACAAAGGCAAAGTGAAAATCGTACTCTCGGAACTGAAAGAGAGCGATGCTGCCGTATTGGGAGCCAGCGCACTGGGCTGGGAAGCCAACTAAAGTTCCTATTCTTAAATAACGTGAGTTCGACGAATTCAAAACAAAGCGAGCTGTGTGTCAATAGTTCTTGTAACATTGATACACGGCTTCTTGGGAAAGCAACAATATGCAGCAATTGCACCCAACAGGT
>NZ_NFHZ01000033.1 GCF_002161555.1 Barnesiella sp. An55
TCATAGAATGAAACTTATTGACGAATATATATCAAGACATTATTGAGGATTATCCTGAATTTTGTCGACTAGGAAGTTTTTCAACTGGTTTCATCCTGAATTTTGTCGACTAGGCCGAAACGAACATAGTAATACGATACGTTCATTCTTCTCAACAGCGAGAAGAACGAACCAAGAAGCGCCGCCGCTGTTATCGGGCCGAGTCGGTTGCGGGCGGCGCCATCGTCGGGGGCTGCGGAACTCGCTGTGAGCTCAGACACTCCTCGCCCCGTTCCCTCCTCCGGCTTGCCCTCTTCCTGCCCGATAAAGGCGGGGTTTCCCTTTGCTCCTCTATCTTTAGTTTGTTCCTTTTCCTGCTTTCTCCCATAGGCCGGATGGGCTTCGCGCATACCGTTGTCTCCCGAGTCTGGACCCCGCATCACAGTGCGGGGTGACACGGAGCGCATCGAGTGCGAGGTGACATGATAGGTCATCCCGCACCCCGACGCGGGATCCAGGAATACCCGCAAGGAAACGAACATAGTGATACGATACGTTCATTCTTCTCAGCAGCGAGAAGAACGAACCAAGAAGCGCCGCCGCTGTTATCGGGCCGAGTCGGTCGCGGGGCAGCGCCATCGTCGGGGGCTGCGGAACTCGCCGTGAGCTCAGACACTTCTCGCCCTCGTTCCCTCCTCCGACTTGCCCTCTCCCTGCCCGATAAAGGCGGGGTTTCCGCTTACCATTATGTTCGGGGTGTGAGCTCCATCTTCCCCATAGCTGGACCCCGCATCACGTGCGGGGTGACACGGAGCGCATCGAGTGTGAGGTGACATGATAGGTCATCCCGCACCCCGACGCGGGATCCAGAAAATATCCGCAGGATAAATACCATAGCCTCCAGTGCTTGGAGACCCGACAAGTCATCCTGCACTCCGATGTAGGAATACCCGGGTGGGGAATGTGTGTGGTATCAAGTCCATACGATGAAAGATCGACTCAAAATGAATCGATTTTGAAACTTTGTTATATATTTGCAGTTAGGAACGACGGGGTACTCACATGTCGGCTCACAAGAGTGCAGGCTTCGGGTATGACGGCCGTTTCAAGATATTTAAGCATTGGGGGAAAGGCAACCTGGCAATTGAGTCCTAACCGTCGCTCCCAGTGTTCTTTTTTATGTCGTTGACGAGATAGGGGCGGCCCCATCTTTCCTTATTTCTCTTCGTATTTTGTTTCAGTAATTTCGGTTATCTTTACAGCAGAATAATGTAGCTGTGAATATGAATATTCCCCATTTGCGACTTCTTAACCAGCAGTTGGTAAGTTCTCGGTTTACCGATGTTCACGACTTGATTGCGTGGATGGGTATGGTGCAGGCGCAGGAGTATAAGATGATGCGCTGGGCGGTGGGTATGAGATTGCGTGAGCCTTCGATGCGTGCTTTTTGTGAGGCGTATGATGCGGGCCGGATTGTGCGCACTCACCTGTTTCGGTGTACCTGGCAACTGGTGGCGGCCGAGGATTTGGGCTGGATGTTGCCTTTGTGTGCCGAGAGGAACAAGGTGTCGATTCGGGGTTACTTGGCTTATCACGAAAGGCGGATTGAAGAGCGAGAGTATGAGCGTGCCAACAGGCTTATTTGTGATGCGCTGGCTGGGGAGAAATCGGTGCGGAAGGATATTCTTTTGGCCCGGTTAGCCGAGTGTGGTCTTGAAGATGATGCTCACACGATGTCGATTTATCTGCGCAGAGCCGAAGCGGATGGCATTATTTGTAGCGGTGAGCTGGATAGTCGGCAGAACACGTATGCCTTGGTCGAGGAGCGGATACCCCGATTGCGTAAGCTGTGGCGTAACGAAGCGATTGTCGAGTTGGCCCGTAGATATTTCCAGAGCCATTCGCCGGCTACGCTCGAGGATTTTGTGTGGTGGTCCAATCTGGGAGTGGGTGAGTGTCGCGATGCCGTAGAGGCTATTCGTGACGAGCTGGTTGCCGAGCCAGTGGCGGGGACAACCTATTTTATTCATTGCGATTGTCGGACGAGGGGATATCGGCGGCAGACAATTCTGTTACCGTCGTATGATGAATATCTGATTGGTTACAAAAGTCGGCACCATGCTTTTGAAGAGGAGTTCCGCCATCGGATACATAGTAGTAACGGCTTGTTCTATCCGGTGATTCTTCACGATGGGCAGGTGGTGGGTAACTGGCACCCCACGAGGGAGCCCTCTTTCTTCAGGGACGAGATGCAGCCCGATGTGGCCGACGCCTTTCTACGCTATAGGCAATTCTGGGATAGCGATAGATAAGATCTCTTCTGGTAAATAAAAGGGGGGGATATAAAAAAGACGAGGAGCAAGATGCTCCCCCTCTCAAATGTTTTCACAACGGAATAATTGTATTTTAGGTAATGTGTATTGGTATGGATTAGGCTCTTTTCAGTTCAAATATTTTTGATTAAACATATTCTTTTGTTAATATTATACATCGTGTTCTTCATTGTATTTAACAAATACTACAATACTTGTAATCAATATTGTGATAACACTAATCACATAGTTTATATCTATAAATTTTCTCGATTCTGGTATAATATATAAAACTAAAATAGAACTAATTAGAAAAAAAATCATTATACCAATTGCTAATTTTTTCTTTCTCTTTGGTGCTATCCAAGCAGATGAATAAGAAAAGGCTAATCCGGATATTATATTAGCAAATATCCAAGCAATTATATTAGTTATGGAAATCTCGTTTGAATTAAAAGAAGACCAATCAAAGCCAGAACTAACAGTATTTAATATATTAGAATAAGCAAAAATGCCAACCCAATAACCGGCAATAGAGCATAAAAAAGAGAATGGAACAAGGCCTATCCATCGTAATATATTTCTCATAATTAGCCAATTAAATGAATTATACTAAGGACAGAGAAGACAATAAGAGCTATGGGAGATATCAGTATTCCCAATAAATTTTTTTGAAATATAAATGCAGTAGTAGCACCAACAAATATAGAACAAATAAATGTAACAATAGGCTGCCACCATTGGAACAACCAAAAACTCCATATAATTGTGGTTAAATATACTACATATCCCAATGAGCCAATAATTGACATAAAAGATTTTGCCACCATAGAAGAACCTCTAAAATAGTAATGCAGTTATATGAGAATACACCTACTAAACAAATAAAAATTAGAGTTCCCATTTTAATTCCTAATTTTAAATTATAATATTATATCACTGCTGTCCGGAGAAATTTTACCATAAAGTAGGTTGCTCGACAGAACCCGCCTCCGGAACACAAACGGGAGTTGTCGGCTGATTATAAATTTCACGGATATCCGCCCTCTGGAA
>NZ_NFHZ01000034.1 GCF_002161555.1 Barnesiella sp. An55
CCCTATCGGCCCTTCCCGACTCGCGCCGCTGCAAAGTTTCGGGAGATTAGTTTCGCTCGGCTTTGGCATTGCTGCCTTTACACCTGCGACCTATCTACGTCATCGTCTTTGACGTCCCTCGTGGAAATCTTATCTTGGGGCGGGCTTCGCACTTAGATGCTTTCAGCGCTTATCCCTTCCAGACTTAGCTACTCGGCTGTGCTCCTGGCGGAACAACCGATGCACCAGGGGTCTGTCCAACACGGTCCTCTCGTACTAGTGTCGGACCCCCGCAAATTTCCTACGCCCACAACAGATAGAGACCGAACTGTCTCACGACGTTCTGAACCCAGCTCGCGTGCCACTTTAATGGGCGAACAGCCCAACCCTTGGGACCTTCTCCAGCCCCAGGATGTGACGAGCCGACATCGAGGTGCCAAACCACTCCGTCGATATGAGCTCTTGGGAGGGATCAGCCTGTTATCCCCGGAGTACCTTTTATCCTTTGAGCGATGGCCCTTCCATGCGGAACCACCGGATCACTATGCTCTAGTTTCCTACCTGGTCGACTTGTCTGTCTCTCAGTCAAGCACCCTTGTGCCATTACACTCTGCGGTCGGTTACCAATCGACCTGAGGGTACCTTTAGAAGCCTCCGTTACGCTTTTGGAGGCGACCACCCCAGTCAAACTACCCACCAAACAGTGTCCTCGCTCCTGCGAGTTAGCGTTCAAACATTCAAAGGTCCGTATTTCAACAGCGGCTCCACGACGACTGGCGTCGCCGCTTCTTAGCCTCCGGACTATCCTACACATCGAATGCCCAAACGCAATGTTAAGTTGCAGTAAAGGTTCACGGGGTCTTTTCGTCCCGTTGCGGGTAATCGGCATCTTCACCGATACTACAATTTCACCGAAGTCACGGTTGAGACAGTGTCCGGATCATTACACCATTCGTGCAGGTCGGAACTTACCCGACAAGGAATTTCGCTACCTTAGGACCGTTATAGTTACGGCCGCCGTTTACCGGGGCTTCAATTCAATGCTTCTCTTGCGATGACATCTCCTCTTAACCTTCCGGCACCGGGCAGGTGTCAGGCTGTATACTTCATCTTCCAATTTCGCACAGCCCTGTGTTTTTGTTAAACAGTTGCCTGGACCTATTCTCTGCGCCCCATCTTACTGGGGACCCTTTTTCCCGAAGTTACAGGGTCAATTTGCCTAGTTCCTTAACCGTGAATCTTTCGAGCGCCTTGGTATATTCTACCCGACTACGTGTGTCCGTTTGGAGTACGGGTGATATAAGAATATGCTTAGCGGATTTTCTCGGGAGCCTGTTTACCACCGCTATTCGATTGCCCGAGGGCTCTCGATACTGTCAGTTTCGGCACTCGACCCGGATTTGCCTGGGCCACGTTTACCTACATCCTTTAACCTGCTATTCCGTCAGCAGGCGGGTGTGTCACTTCTCCGTCTCCACGTCGCTCCTTATATCAGTAACGGAATCTTGACCGTTTCTTCCATCGGCTCCGCCGTTCGGCTACGCCTTAGGTCCCGACTTACCCTGATCCGATTAGCGTTGATCAGGAATCCTTAGTCTTATGGCGAGGGGGTTTCTCGCCCCCTTTATCGTTACTTATACCTACATTTGCTTTTCCGTCCGCTCCAGCCGTGTCTCGAGACCGACCTTCGCCGCAAACGGAATGCTCCCCTACCATGTCTTTCGACATCCACAGCTTCGGTAAAGGGCTTATGCCCGATTATTATCCATGCAAAACTCCTCGACTAGTGAGCTGTTACGCACTCTTTAAATGAATGGCTGCTTCCAAGCCAACATCCTAGCTGTCTCTGCAGTTTTACTTCGTTTGTTCAACTTAGCCCTTATTTCGGGACCTTAGCTGGTGGTCTGAGTTGTTCCTCTTTCGGACATGGACCTTAGCACCCATGCCCTCACTCCCGGGTAACAAATGGCAGTATTCGGAGTTTGTCAAGACTTGATAGGCGGTGAAGCCCTCGCATCTTATCAGTCGCTCTACCTCTGCCATTCTTGCCCGAGGCTGCACCTAAATGCATTTCGGGGAGTACGAGCTATCTCCAAGTTTGATTGGCCTTTCACTCCTACCCTCAGTTCATCCGTAAGCTTTTCAACGCTTATCGGTGCGGTCCTCCAGTTGGTGTTACCCAACCTTCAACCTGACCAAGGGTAGATCACTTGGTTTCGCGTCTACTGCCTCTGACTATACGCCTTCTTCGGACTTGCTTTCGCTTCGGCTCCGCGACTGAATCGCTTAACCTTGCCAAAGACAGTAACTCGTAGGTTCATTATGCAAAAGGCACGCCGTCACGCTTGCGCGCTCCGACCGCTTGTAGGCGCATGGTTTCAGGGTCTTTTTCACTCCTCTGTTCGAGGTTCTTTTCACCTTTCCTTCACAGTACTGGTTCGCTATCGGTCTCTCGGGAGTATTTAGCCTTACGGGATGGTCCCCGCCGATTCGCCCCGGATTTCTCGTGTCCTGGGTTACTCAGGTGTCCACTCGGCTTATTTCCGCTTTCGCTTACGGGGCTGTCACCCGCTCTGGCTACGATTTCCATCGTATTCTGCTAGCTTCTTTCTTGCCTTCTTTGTGGATCCTTCTACCCCGACGATGCCGTAACACCGTCGGTTTGGGCTCTTCCGCGTTCGCTCGCCACTACTTGCGGAATCATTATTATTTTCTTTTCCTGCGGGTACTTAGATGTTTCAGTTCCCCGCGTTGGCCTACCGCCTAGCGGTATGGTCCTTGCGGACCGGGTTGCCCCATTCGGATATTTACGGGTCACAGGCTATTTGCGCCTCTCCGTAACTTTTCGCAGCTTATCACGTCCTTCTTCGCCTCCGAGAGCCTAGGCATCCCCCATGCGCCCTTTCTTACTTTCTTGCGGCTGCTCTCCATTGCTGAAGTGCCGTCGTTTTGGGTTGATATGGTTTTTGCTTCGTGCTCTTGTTCTTCTTTCTTCCAACATGTCAAGGATCTTCTGTGGAGAATAACGGATTCGAACCGTTGACCCCCTGCTTGCAAAGCAGGTGCTCTAGCCAGCTGAGCTAATCCCCCCGCTTCCACGGCTCTCAATATCCCGGAGCCCTGTAGTCCCAGGCAGATTTGAACTGCCGACCTCTACATTATCAGTGTAGCGCTCTAACCAACTGAGCTATAGGACTGTCTCAAATCATGCCCTGGCGGGTGTCTCT
>NZ_NFHZ01000035.1 GCF_002161555.1 Barnesiella sp. An55
TTCCAGAGGGCGAATATCCGTGAAATTTATAATCAGCCGACAACTCCAGTTAGTGTTCCGGAGGCGGGTTCTGTCGAGCAACCTACTTTATGGTAAAATTTCTCCGGACAGCAGTGTTTTCTGTCATAAGTTTACGATAGACTCCATGCTGGAGCTTTTCTATAAGAGGGTGCTTAAGCCGGCATAATTGGTCAAGCGCATAATAGACGGTACGTCGGGACATATCAACTTTTCTACCGGCAATAACAGCATCCCCGGAAGTGAACTGATCTTCCAACAGAGAAAGCCACGCTTCCTTAGTTTCGCCGATACTGTTTATGACAATGGTTTCCTGAATCCTCCTGTATGTTTCCTCATAATAATCAATCATACGGATTGCCGATTCTACGGAGTCCCGCTCAATATATTGCATATCTCCACTATCAGTAGCCCATTTCATTACCTGAAACAACAGGGCAAGACGTGCTACATGGCCGTTGAGTTTCATCTTGCGGCTTTCAACATCCGCATCATCCTCAATGGCATTTACAGCATCGATAATTCCATTGTACCATTCATAAAAGTATTCTTCCGCATCGTCAGACATTGTAAGGATACGGGGATTGACCGTTGTACCCTTGTCATCAAGGATACAGGGGATACTTAGGATTCTGTTGATTATTATCCTCCATTGATTCATGATGTCAGGACGGGCTGTATTCCACTCTTCCCGTCTCCATCCGGATATCTTCCTGTTTTGGGGATAGACAAACAGAAAACGGTCAAGCAATCCGTTGGCAAGGAACTCTGCACGGAAGACTTCCTGCAGCATATTTGTCTGTACTGAACCGATGACATTTATACATGGATTCTTGATTAGAACAGGACGTGATTCTGATTTGCGGATAATCTTTAACGGCTGTCCGCTATAAGCTGTCAGCAGATCTTCAATGAGGTTGTTCTTGCTGTTGTACCTTTTGACGGAATTGAACAAAGCCAGGATTTCATCGACGACCAATGTTATCCCACGCTGATTATGCTGATGAATATTCATCATCGCCTCCGGGGTGGAATCATAAATGACCGTCGTTACAAAATTCGGTTTCTTGAGCAGTTGTTCTTCCCCCTCACTTCCGTGCTTGCCTGCTGACATGGCTCTTTCATATTCGTCATATTCCTCGTTATATTTCTCATGCAGCCGGTCATCATACTCATTAATCGGCTTATAGATAAAACCGAGGGGAGGAGTCTTTCCGAGCCCGGGACGACCGACCAGCATCATATAAAGGGATGGGCAAGTTTTCCACTCGCCCTTTATACGGATATGACAAGAGTTGCCTATTGCAGTAGCGACAGCAGAAAGAACAATAGACGCAGTATATTCCACATTGAAATTTTCGTATCTGGCAAGATTGAGGATAATCTCCTGTATCTTATCCGGGAAGTCATCCAACGGAAGACCTGTTTCCGGAATGCCTTCCACTTCCGAACGAAGCATGTTGGTCAAATGAACGGTGTCAAACATAGCCACCTCCTTCCTGTTTGGGAAGTTCATCACCAATAGCGAAAGCTTCATAATGGAAACGACGCAGAAAGCGGTCTACGTCTTCCTGCGTGTACCAGTATTTATCACCTTCACGCGAGTAGCCGAGATAGCCGTTGTCTCGCAACTTTTTCAGATACTTTTCTTTGATGTTCAATTTCTCCATCAAAGACTTGTTGTCATATAGACGGTGTCCGCCTTCATGGACTGGAGGCGGCAGTTTCTCTTGTCTCTCCACTATGCTGAGAATCTTTTCAAGCAATTCCCGGTCGCATAGCTTCTCTACATTCGTTTCTTTAGCCATACTTAAAACAATTATGGCCGATTGCCCTGATGCACACTCAGACCTTCAGCCTGGTTATACGATATGGTACGATTGTGCACATCGCACCAGAATCACGGCACGAATGTATGAAATAGCTGAGGACTAATAAGTTACAATAAATTATCCAATGTTAGGACAGGTGTTATGGAAAGTTATGATTCTGTCACAACTTTGCATGTAACCAGTTGATTACCAGTAATAAAAAAGAGGAAAATAAAATTGAAAAAATCGAAGATTGCCAGATGAAGCAAAACAAAATGCATAACAAGCCAGAAGCTAAGACTTGCCAAGAACGAAGATAATACTCTTCGTTTTTTGTCACTTCTGAAAAAACTTGTCAATTTCTCCGGCATTGTTAGGGACGGGCATATCCCTCCTGTTCTGCCGGGACTGTCCGATACCGGTCTGTTCAAATAGTGCGTTAAGCTCGACATCGGGAAAGAGTCCGTTGCCGAATTCCCAAAAAGTCTTCTGTTCGTATTTGGAATATTCAGGATAATCGCCGCAATATATTCGACCACACATATAGGCAAGAAGAGCCTTTGTCCCTTTCCAGCTATAATGTGACCCGACCTCTTCAATATATCCGGCTTCTATTGCTTTTGCAAAGATTGTACGGGCAAGTGAAGTATCAAGTCTTCCCGACAATACAACCCCTTTTGGGGAATCCGGACATTCTGACTGATTATCTATGGCTTGAACGGTTTGCTGGTTCTTTTCCCTAAGTTTGATGTGTAACTTTTCCGCTCCGTATGCAAATAGCCCCGATAAGATAAGGGCGGTGAAGATACCTGTTATTACTACAGGATCAGGATGATTGTCCTTTACCGGATCAATTATCCCAAGTCCTATAAGGAGCAGAGTTCCTATAAAAAATACTATTGCAGCAGACCACATGATTATCCTATGGTGCTTATTAAAGATAGTAGAAAGCAGCAATACCAGAACAAATGCGCACACCAGCAATAGGAATATCTTCGTAATAGTCATATCAAATCAATTTTAGATACACTAGTGTCCGGAGAAAAATTCTCCGACAAGGGTTTAATTATTAAACATCAATAAGTTATAAGCATTAGAAAATTTTTCGATTAGAACATCAGTAACTTTGCGGTAGCCATCAAG
>NZ_NFHZ01000036.1 GCF_002161555.1 Barnesiella sp. An55
ACAAAGATTTATCCAAACGGGGCACCGAGTCGGCCGGGAAGTTGGCCAATCACTGGGAGCGCTTTACCAAGGTGCTGCCCGAGATTATTGGCTCTTCACAGTGGTTTGAGCAATGGCAGGAGAGGGATAACAAATTTGTGCCCTTCCAGAGCATATATCCGCTTCGCGACTTTTACTGGTCGGGGATAGGGCCAGAGCGAAGTGCCCTTTTTGAGGGGTATAGCGACGGCTCGCAAACTCCTAAATCGGGAGAAACCAAGTTGCATGAACAGGAGGGCTATCCCAATTATTTCCAGGATTTGCATGATTCGTTTATCAATTTGCCGTTTGTCCAGAGGCATTTTGCCGATCCCGAGCAAACGTGGAAAGATGTCATGGAGATAAATAAAGACGGCTCAGAACCCATAATCAATGATATAGATAGAATCTCGACCCATCTCAGCGAGCTTAGGGTTTTGATGTATCTGGAAGAACTAAGAACTATTAAAAAAGAGATACAGGACACGTTGAATGGGTATTATGAGCCAGACTCCGATGAGGATAAATTGAAGCGGACACAGTTAACCGGGTGCGGACCAGGATGCTCCTCAATATGGCAGGTGTTGCCGATTGTTTTGTGAGTGTGATAGAGATTCAAATACAGAGCCTGGGCGCCGGGGAGAAACATTGGCTGGACACTGGAGCCTTTGCATTTTAATAATAAATAAAGATTGGTTAGTATGAAAGAATCAGATATAGTTAAAGAGACAGGCGATTTGAAGTCGTATATTGAGACTTCGTTGCAATGGAGCGAAGATTATCATAAAGATACTTTCCCGAGGAAGAAATTTAAAGAGTATCGACGTTTGGCAAAAAAGATAGAATATTCGTTGCAAGACCGATGCTCTGTGGCTGCTTATGGAGAGAGCCAGGTAGGAAAGTCTTATTTGATGAGCAGTTTGTTGTCTTCGTCTAATGCACAGTTCGTAGTTAAGAATAAAGACAGGGAGTACTCTTTTGTAAATGAAATAAATCCAAGTGGTAGAAATAGTACCGAGATAGAATCTACGGGCTTGATTACCCGCTTTACAACGGCCGATAAGAATAAGAAGATGGCCGATTATATAAGGATACAGAATCTGTCGGTTCCCGATCTGCTAATGCTGATTGTAGATTCGTATTACAGCGATGTAAAAATCAATGCCAAGCAGAGTTTGTCGCCCAATAGTATAAACGATAATCTGCACTCTTTGCAGGAGTTGTGGAAATCGAAATATCAAAAACAAGATATTATCGGTGAGGATGATATTCGGGATATACAAGAGTATATGGTTGAGGTTATCGGTGTGGGAGCGAGCAGTGTGCTCAACTCCGATTTCTTTGATGTGGTAGCCGATAATATCAAATATGTGTCGATGGACCATTGGGTAGATGTGTTTGAGTTATTGTGGAATAAGAACGAACACTTTTGTAAGATATTTACGACACTGATTAAAGAGTATCAGAAAATAGGATTCCGCACCGAGGTTTATGTGCCGTTTGATGCTATCTTGAGGGAGAAGGGTACCTTGTTGCAAGTGCAATGGCTCGATTTGGTTTGTGGAAAAGAAGTTCAGGATATCGATTTTCCTGTCTTAAACACCGATATTTATGATGAGAATGAGAAGTTGATAGCTTCGGATTTTCCCAAGACTTATTTGTCGGCATTTGCGGCAGAGGTCGTTATTGTCCTCCCTGGGGATGTCTTGAAAGAACGTCCGTTCCTGGCGCATGTCGATTTGCTCGATTTTCCCGGAGCGAGAAATCGGTTGGATAAGATCGAGGATGATATAGATTATAAAAACGACATGCCCGAAATGCTGCGTCGTGGAAAGGTGGCATACCTCTTCAACAAGTATGTGCGCACCCGCAGGATTAGCTCTATCATGTTCTGTCATCATCATAGTCAGAAGAAAGCCAATTTGGGAAATACGATTAAAGATTGGATTGAGAAAACCGTGGGATTGACCCCCAAGATACGAACAAAGAACCTCAAGATATTGGACAATATTTCGCCTTTGTTTGTCATAGCGACCAAGTTTAACAAAGATTTATCCAAACGGGGCACCGAGTCGGCCGGGAAGTTGGCCAATCACTGGGAGCGCTTTACCAAGGTGCTGCCCGAGATTATTGGCTCTTCACAGTGGTTTGAGCAATGGCAG
>NZ_NFHZ01000037.1 GCF_002161555.1 Barnesiella sp. An55
AAGACAAGCTCCGGCACCTGCAGGTACCCTCTTTCTCTCTTTGACTCGTCATTAGATACCTGCCCCCATAACGGTGCCGATAATAGGATGAAGATTACACCCATCAAAATTGCATACTTAGATTTCATAGCATTGGACTTAATATATAACACACTGGAAATCATCTGGTTTTTCATTAACTTCTACAAGATATATTTTGTAGGTCGGAATATGTAAATAAAGCTGTCGCATTTCCGTCACCTCTTATTTTATATTGCATCATAACTTTTCCAATTAATCGAACCAACAGTTTAACATTCTCTTCAAATTATCTGACATATAGTATCTGTTATTTCCCATATCCACAAATCTTTCGTCATACCAAATTACTGAAAGGTTACCCTGCGAGTAAATCTCAATTTTTCCCCTTACATCAAGAGGATCTATATCTAATTCTACGGTATTCCCTTGTTTTGTTGTTACGGTCTTTTTCATACAATCATACGGTCTTATTTTTATCAGAGAATCGGGAAGAGCATTTAGTTGCAGTAGATTCTGGCAGAGTTGTTGGATTTCTGAATAGGATAATTTTTTAAGGAAATAGGGATAAGAACCTTTCCCTTTTTCAAAATGATTGTCAAACAATCGCCTTGGGGTGTTAACTGCCGTATAAACATCAAAAGAGAAATGTTTAATCTTTATACTGTCGGCTTTTTCGCATATCATTATTTGAGAAAAGGCAAGTAACGAACAAAATAAAAAAAGCAAGGCTATATATCTTTTCATAATGTATCATTTTAAGGCTATACTATTCTTTTCTTTTGTGGAGCTCGATATTGCTTTATACAAGAGATTGATAAAAACAGTCCGTATATAGCATAAAAAAGAAGAACTTTAGCATATAATATCACCTCTAAGAAAAAGTCTTTTTGACAAATAGGAATTGAGTCATTACTGCCGTTGGGTAAGGAATTTTCGAAATAATACTTTATATTAACTTCCTGGCTGATAATAAATAAAACACTATAAACAATTACTATCAAAGAAAACAGTATAAATACGTACTGTAATATCTTATGCAATTTCTTATTATTCATAAATTTTAGCATAGGTTTAATACATACCGAAATTCAACATCCTGTTTTCATGCGTCAAGATATGTATTTTCCTGCACATATCCAAGAGAATAGAGACGAAAATGAAGCAGCGTGTCACCCCGCACTCGATGGGGGCGTCTTGTCACCCCGCACAACGATGCGAGGTCCAGGAGATGAATGAGTGGGGAATGCCTCCTGCAGGTATTCGTCTGCCGGTATTCCTGAGTTTCTCCTGATTATCATACAAAAACCGGTTACGGCTCATAAGTTATCACCAGCACCCCAGCCCGGTTATCTCCATCTTTCCACGAGAGTATTTGAAATAGAAATCTCCCCAATCATGTCTTATAATGGGGACATATTGTTGATAAGTGAATTTTCTTTTTTCCCCCGTTCGTTCATATAGATATGGAGGAAGATCACCATGCCAAACAAAAAGGAAATCGTTGTATTCGAAATATCCCGTCCCCTCCCTGGCTCTTGGAGAGGCAGATATCGAGAATATGAGATAATAGCTTCCATCGTCTTGCCTTTTCGATTTAACATTAAATACATCGGCACCTTCGTAGTCCAAGCAAGCGCAACCCGAATTGAAAATCTTGGAGTCTATCTCTTGTAAAAAGACCGAGTCTTTTATATTCATTTCGGGCATATAGACCGTGATTTTTTTCACTATCTCTTCATAGGTCAGCATTTGGGCCTGTATGGTTGGTACACCTATCAGTGACAGCAACACATAAATCATACACTTTTTCATAGCCGTTAAACAGAATTTTGTTAGTCCTC
>NZ_NFHZ01000038.1 GCF_002161555.1 Barnesiella sp. An55
ACGAACATAGTTGTTCATTCTTCTCAACAGCGAGAAGAACGAACCAAGAAGCGCCGCCGCTGTTATCGGGCCGAGTCGGTCGTGGGGCGGCGCCATCGTCGGGGGCTGCGGAACTCGCTGTGAGCTCAGACACTCCTCGCCCCGTTCCCTCCTCCGACTTGCCCTCTCCCTGCCCGATAAAGGCGGGGTTTCCCTTTGCTCCTCTATCTTTAGTTTGTTCCTTTTCCTGCTTTCTCCCATAGGCCGGACGGGCTTCATGCATACCGTTGTCTCCCGAGGCTGGACCCCGCATCACAGTGCGGGGTGACACGGTGCGCATTGAGTGCAAGGTGACATGATAGGTCATCCCGCGCTTCGACGCGGGATCCAGGAATACCCGCAAGGGAACGAACATAGTAATACGATACGTTCATTCTTCTCAGCAGCGAGAAGAACGAACCAAGAAGCGCCGCCGCTGATATCGGGCCGAGTCGGTCGCGGGGCGGCGCCATCGTCGGGGGCTGCGGAACTCGCTATAAGCTCAGACACTCCTCGCCCCGTTCCCTCCTCCGACTTGCCCGCTCCCTGCCCGATAAAGGCGGGGTTTCCCTTTGCTCCTCTATCTTTAGTTTGTTCCTTTTCCTGCTTTCTCCCATAGGCCGGGCTTCGTGCATACCGTTGTCTTTCCCATAGCTGGACCCCGCATCACAGTGCGGGGTGACACGGAGCGCATCGAGTGCGAGGTGACATGATAGGTCATCCCGCGCTTCGACGCGGGATCCAGGAATACCCGCAAGGAAACGAACATAGTGATACGGTACGTTCATTCTTCTCAACAGCGAGAAGAACGAACCAAGAAGCGCCGCCGCTGTTATCGGGCCGAGTCGGTCGCGGGCAGCGCCATCGTCGGGGGCTGTGGAACTCGCTATGAGCTCAAACACTCCTCGCCCCGTTCCCTCCTCCGACTTGCCCGCTCCCTGCCCGATAAAGGCGGGGTTCCGCTTACCATTATGTTCGGGGTGTGAGCTCTATCTTCTCCGGGCTGGACCCCGCATCAAGTGCGGGGTGACACGGAGTGCATCGAGTGCGAGGTGACATGATAGGTCATCCCGCGCCTTGACGCGGGATCCAGGAAATATCCGCAAGGATAAATACCATAGCCTCCAGTGCCTGGAGACCTGACAAGTCATCCCGCGCCTCGACGCGGGATCCAGGAATACCCACAAGGAAACGAACATAGTGAAGTGATACGTTCATTCTTCTCAGCAGCGAGAAGAACGAACCAAGAAGCGCCGCCGCTGTTATCGGGCCGAGTCGGTCGCGGGCGGCGCCATCGTCGGGGGCTGCGGAACTCGCCGTGGGCTCAGACAATCCTAGCCCCGTTCCCTCCTCCATCTTGCCCGCTCCCTGCCCGATAAAGGCGGGGTTTCCTTTGCTCCTCTATCTTTAGTTTGTTCCTTTTCCTGCTTTCTCCCATAGGCCGGACGGGCTTCGCGCATACCGTTGTCTCCCGAGGCTGGACCCCGCATCAAGTGCGGGGTGACACGGAGCGCATCGAGTGCGAGGTGACACCTCATGGCTTCCAGCTGTAATAAGTGATTGTGGCCTAATCGACAAAATTCAGGATGAAACCAGTTGAAAAACTTCCTAGTCGACAAAATTCAGGATAATCCTCAATAATGTCTTGATATATATTCGTCAATAAGTTTCATTCTATGAGCCTTGGTAA
>NZ_NFHZ01000039.1 GCF_002161555.1 Barnesiella sp. An55
CACAGTTGAGTGCCCACGACCACAGCGAGGGGTGGATTCCGTTACCGGCAAGCGGGGGCACGATAGGAGCCGGCTCTACCGACGAGCAGCCGGCCATGTATTATCTCACCGGCGACACCGAGCTGAGTTCCGATCTTGTCATTGCCGACGGAGCGGTGGTTACCCTGTGTCTGAATGGTTACCAGTTGACCGGTCGGGGCACCAACCCGGTTATCAGTGTCGATGCTTCCAAACTCACGGTGTGCGACTGTCAAGAGGGGAGCGAAGCTCCGGAGCACCGGCACCGGTATTATAGAGATGGGGAAGGACTGTTCGTGTTCGACGACGGGTCGTACATGTGGAACACTCTGTATGAGTCAGCCGAAACCACCGGCGTGATTGATGGCGGTGTAATTACCGGTGGCCTTACCCTTGGAGGTGTTTTTGTCGATGGAGAAGGTGCTTGCTTCACGCTCGAAAGCGGTGCGATAGCCGGCAATCGATCTACTCGCACTAATTTAGGCCCTATCGGGGGTGGCGGTATCGCTATCTGGGATAGTAGTGATGAGCCGGGTGAGATGGAAAGAAGGGTTGTCATCAACGGCGGTCAAGTGGCCGGTAACACCTCGGTTTCGGGAGGTGGAGGTATATTTGCCTATGAGGCTTTGACCCTGAACGGGGGCAAGATATGGGGCAACAGAGCTGACAAAGGCGGTGGTGTCTATATCTCAGGATCGAGCGCACACTTCGTGATGAACGGTGGAGAAATATCGGGCAACAACGGGATAAAAGATGCCGGAGCGATTTACGGATATCTCTACTCCCAGTTCACGCTCAATGACGGTCTGATTATTGACAATGTTTGCGAGGGTTTCAACTCGGGTGGAGGAATTTACATGAATCAAGCGAGATCCCTCGTTATCAACGGTGGTCTCATTTCCGGTAATATCGGTTATTACGGAGCCGGCGTTTCGACTAACTGGGTGGACACTATCTCCATCACAGGCGGTGTTATCATCAACAACTCGGCCGTGAACGACAAATATACTGACAAAGACATCTTTATCAACCGACAAGATGGTACTCAATTATCCATTGAGGGGGGATATATGGGCAGGTTGGAGATCCCCCAGGTATGGGGCAATTACAACGTCGTTGAAGGCGGCTTCTTCGTGGAACCGACGGTCGCAGACTATTTGACGGCAGAGGCCATAGCCATACCGGTGGGCGAAGGTGTGACCGGGTATCGCGAGGGCTTCCCCTATGGTGTGTACAAACGGAATACGAACGGGACGGATATTGCGCTGGACATTACGCCCGGAAACCCGGCGTATGACCAAGCCCCGATAGAGGCTGGTATCGACTTTACGGCAGAAGGTATTCCCGACAGCCTTTGTGCGGTTTATGCCTACCGTACGGACACCATCGAGCCGTTCGCCTATGGCCTGCCGGTCGATGCCGGGCCATACCATGTCATGTCTACCTTGTTGAGTAAAAACGGCAAATGGTATTATGGGCAAACCCCGTTTGACATTACCATTGACAAGGGAGAATGGCCGGGCGAAAAGATGGCCACCGGCATGATTGCCGCCGGGCATAGCGACTCCATTGCCCTGCCCGAAATTCCCGAAGGAGCCTACTTGGGTACACCCTCGGGCGACACCCGCATACTCGACGCCCACATAGCCGACGGCTACCTCTACTATACGGGTAG